>NZ_CALXKQ010000003.1 GCF_944388875.1 uncultured Brachyspira sp. | reverse complement strand
TCTTGTCTTGTTAACATTTTTATATCCATATAATATTTTACATTACTATAACATATATTTGAATTAATACAAGCTATTGTTCTAATTAATAGCATACTTTTTAGTTCAATAAAAATCATGATTTAATCAGATAAAATAAATGATACATATAAATATTTACATTATTAAATATAAATTGTTTTATTATAAAAACATATTTTAAGGGAAATATAATGAATAGATTATATATAATAACATTTATTTTTGTTTTATTGGTATCATGTTCTAATAAAAAAATAAATTGGGAAAGCGATTTTGAAAAAGCATTGGAAATATCAAAGCAGGAAAATAAGCCAATAATGATGGATGTTTATACCGATTGGTGCGGAGCATGCAAAGAAATGGATAAAACAACATTTGCAAATAAAGATGTAATTGATAACTCTTCTAATTTTATAGCTTTGAAATTTAATCCTGAGAAAGTATCTAATGGTAATGATTTTTTAAATAAATACAGCATAATTGGTTTTCCTACCATGCTTTTTATGAATGGAGATGGATTTGTTATAAGAAGAATAGTAGGCTATGTTGAGAGTGATGAATTGGTAAATGAAATGAATGGCATTAAAGAAAAAGAAGAAAATATTAAAAAAGTATTTGCTGATGAAACTCCTAGTATAGAAAAATTAGATATATATTTGGATTCAGGATATACAAAAGAGGCTTCTGAAATGTATGATGTATTAGCTTCAGAAAATAAGATTCCTGAAGAAAATAAGGCAAAATATATGTCAAAAATTGCTCTTATGCTTTTAGATATTGATAATAATGATAAAGCTATGGAATATTTTAATGAAATGATTGATAAATATAGTAATTATAATGAAGTGTATATAGCTTATTATTATAAAGGTCTTGATATGATAATTAATAATGGACAGACAAATGAGAGTATAAAATATATAGAAAATCTTACTAACACAGTACCTGAGGAAATGAAGGAGGCTTATACTAGTTTTTTAGATTATTTTTCAAGTACTAATTAATTATATCTGTATTGTTTTTTGATAAAAATATTCTATAATATGTTTATATCAATTAAGGAGTTTAGATATATGAATAAAAATATAATAACAATTTTAATAGCTTTATTATCTATAGTTTCATGCAGTAAAGCTGAAGCTGAAATAAAATGGGAAAAAGATTTAGCTACAGCAATGAAAAAAGCCAAAGATAAAAATCTTCCTATAATGATAGATGTTTATACGGATTGGTGTACTTGGTGTAAGGAATTGGATAAAAACACTTATGCCAATAAAGAAGTTATGGACATAGCAAAGAAAATGGTATCAGTAAAATTAAATCCTGAAACATCTGATGAAGGAGCAGAGATAGCACAAAAATACGGTGTTCAAGGATATCCTACAATACTTTTTATCAATGCTGATGGCTTAGTATTAGAAAATGTAGGAGGATACGTTGAGGGTGAAAAATTTGTTCCTTATATGAAAAATGCTATAAAGAAATTGAATAAAATTAATGTTGTATTAGCAAGTAAAGAACCTAGTTTAGAAAAATTGGATCTATATTTGGAGTCAGGCAATGAAGAGGAATCTAGAAAAATATACGATGCTTTAATAGCTAAAAAAGCTATACCAGAAAATGCTATGGCTAAATATCTTCTTGGATTTGCTTTGATAAGAGCACAGCGTAAGGATTATGATAAAGCAAATGAATATTTTGATACAATAATAAAAACATATCCTCAATCTGAAGAAGTTTATGTTGCTCATTATTATAAAGCTGTTATAATGGTTCTTGCAGGAGAAAAGGATGAGCCTAAAAAGTATTTAGAAAAATTATTAGATGATCCTAAAGTTCCTGATAATATGAAAGTTCAATATGAGAGTTTGCTGTCATATATAAATGAAACACATTAATTAAATATAAGTGATAATTTATAAAAGAGATGCTATTTTTTAGTATCTCTTTTTTATTAAAAACATTTTAAAAAATAAATTATTATTTTATAATGTATAAAAATTATATTTTAAAATTTCTAAATCACTTAACAAATTTTGACAATTTATTCTTATTCTATTATAATATATTTATGGTACAAAAATTGAATACAAAACAAATAAAATATTTTAATCCTTTGAATGATTATTTCATACGCTATCTTTTTACTGATAAAGGGAGCAGCGAAGCTATACTTTTGGATTTCATCAATTCTATAATGATTAATGCTAATATGAAGACTTTTCGCTCAGTCGAAATACTTACTCCATTTAATTTTAAGAAAAATAGGAATTTAAAGGAAACAATAGTTGATGTAAAATGTATTACTCAAAATGGTTCTGTAGTTATAATAGAGATACAATTACAAGGCAATTCAAGATTTCCAGAACGTATACTTTATTATTGGGCAGCTAATTATAGTAAATTATTAAAACATGGTGAAAGATACGATGAACTTACTCCTGTAATAAGTATTAATCTTCTCAATTTTAATTTAGATAAAACAAAGAATATACATTCATGTTATATGCTTTATGAGATGAATAATAAAAAACTTTTAACAGATCATCTTCAGATACATATAATAGAATTAAAAAAGTTTAAAAAGAATGTTTTATCTAAAGATTTAAATTATTGGCTAAAAATATTTACAAGTAAAAATTTGGAGGCATCTATGTCTGAAATAGTAAAAGAAAAACCTATAATGGAAGAAGTACAGAAAAAATATAATAATTTTGTAAAAAGCAGATTAATGATGATGGAATACGAGAAAAAAGAGGCATATTTATATGGAAATCAAATAATGCTTGATGAGGAGAGAAGATTAGGAATAGAAGAAGGAATTAAGAAAGGTAAAGAAGAAGGTATAAAAGAAGGTATAAAAGAAGGTATAAAAGAAGGTATAGAAAAAGGAGAAATAAATAAGGCAAAAAGCATAGCATTAAAGCTAAAAAATATGAATATGGATAATAAAGAAATAATGAAAATAACAGGATTAAGTTTGGAGGATATAGAAAATCTATAAATATGATTAGTATAGTAATACCAGTTTATAATGTTTCAAAATATTTAAGGGCTTGTTTAGATAGCGTAATTAATCAAACATATAGAGATTTGGAAATAATATGTATTAATGACGGCTCTACTGATGATTCATTTGAAATATTAAAAGAATATGCTGTAAAAGATAAAAGAATAATAATAATAGATAAAAAAAATGCTGGGGTATCTGCTGCTAGAAATGACGGTATAGAAAAATCAAGAGGCGAATATATATTTTGTATAGACAGCGATGATTATATAGATAATGATTTTATTGAAGTTTTTTATCATAATGCTGAAAAAAATAACAGCGATTTGGTTGTATTAAGTACTTTTTGGAATTTGGATAAAAGGGTAAATAAAGATTATCATTCTGCACTTCCCACATGTTCAATGTTTATAAGAAAATCAATATTAGATAGTTATAAATATTTAAGATATCCTCTAAATGTTCAGCCTGGAGAAGACGGTATATTCTCACATGAACTTTTAATGTATACTAAAAATGTTAGTTTTGAGTATAATACTAATTATCATTATGTTAAAAGAGCCGGACAGGATTCTAAGAGAGCTGTAAAAGAACCAAAGATATTATTAGAGGCTATACCAAAATGGTTTGAATTATTAGAAGATTTCTACACAAAATATAATTTTTGGGAAAGCAAGTCATTATCATTTGCAAAATATATAGAAGGCGAGGCATTTTTAGCTTTTAGAACAAAAAATTTTAATGAAGAAGATGAGAGAAAAATTTTTAATATAATAAAAAATACTTTAAATAAAACTTTAAAATATATTGATAAAAATGATTATAATAAATATTTTTCTAAAGAGTTTATTATTTTTATAGAATCCAATACAATTAAAGAATATTATAGCAGAATAAGATATAAATACAATTATATAAGATTTACAATATTTAATAAGGATGTATCGATACGCTATAAAGAAAATAGATATAAATATTACAAGAATGATAATCTATAAAATATTTTTATATATAAAAAGGAATTATAAATAGTTGAGTTTATTGTATAGAGATATAAAATATAATGAAGCTTGCAATAACTATAGGAGATATATATATGTTTAAGTTATTTAAAGCTATGACAGCAGCTTTTTTATTAATATTTATATGCGGCAGTGTTTCTTATGCTGAAATAGGAGGTTTTGAATTACTGATTAATGTTCCGATAGGGGCAGGTATTACGGTGGTTGAAAAAAATGTTCCTGTTGCTGGAAACCCTAAGGGCGGAGGTAATTTTCAAATAGGTTTGGAAGCTAATGTAGGATATATGTTCCAGATAAGAGATGATATGGGAGTTAGTTTATTAGGTTCTTTAGGCTATGATTTTACGGGATTTAATTATTCAAAGAATAATAAGTCGGAGATTTATAAAGCATCTATTAATGATATTTATTTAGGTTTTTACCCTAAATTTAATATAAAGGGATTTTCTATAGGTATTAATGTAGGAGCTAAATTTACATTGCCTTCAAGATTAAATTATGAAAGCAGTTCATATTCTAAAAGCATAACATATATGAGCGAGCCTAGAACATATATAAGAGGTGTTTTTAACTATTCTATATTTTTTAAAGATAATATGGCTGTTAATGTAGGACTTTATATAGGATATGACTGGGGATTTTCTTGGTCAGATAATTTAACAAGGATTAATGTTATAAAAGATGAAAGTTATGGAAATGTTGATATAGGAGTGCAGATAGGATATAGACTTGGCCCTAAATTTTAATATAAATAGAGGCATACTTATTTAACAAGTATGCCTTTATTTATAATAATTATTTTTTAGTTGCTTCTATGCTCCATTTAGGTCCGCTGTAAACCTTATATTTATCAGAGAAATTTCCCATATTAACAGCAATAGAAAAATTAAGCTCAGAATTAAAATATCCCATATTTTCACCTTCAGGAACATCTCCAAAAGTATTTACAAGTTTAATATCTCCATTCCATACTAAATTACCATCATTATAAATTTCTATATTTAATGTATCTCCAACCTGCACACCATTATCAAGCATTAATTTACGCGGAAGCAATGTCCATATATTTCCGTACTGAATATCTAATATGGGAATATTAGCAAAAAATTTACCATTTTCAAATCTTGCTTTTTCATAATTTATTTTTGTTATATTTGTTCCTAAAGATTTTCCTACTTGTTTAAAATTAATTTGCTGTGAAGCCAATTTGGCAGCCGTATAAATGTAAACATCTCTTCCATGAAAAGTGTATGATTCATCAGAGTTTTTTAATCTGTTTACAGCCTCATCAATTTCTCTCACCTCTTCTACACCCATACTTTCAGCTACAAAAGTTAAAGAGCCGTTATCAGGAGTTACAAAATAATAATCATTAGTAGTTTTCATTACAACCGATTTTCTATCCGTACCAACTCCAGGATCCACAACATTTACAAATACAGTACCTTTAGGCCAATATCTTGCAGTTTGATCCAATCTTAAAGCAGCTTCCCAAATATTATATGCAGGTATTTCATGTGTAAGATCATAAATTTTTAAATTGGGATCAACACTTAAAGCTACTCCGTACATACTTGAAACAGCATTATCTTTTCTTCCGAAGTCTGTTTGTAAAGCAATAGCCGATTTTTCTGTTTTAATTTCGCAAGATATTAATATTGTATATGATAATAATATTATAAATATAATTTTTTTCATTTGTATATCCTTTGAAGCTGATATGATTGAAATTGATATGATTGTAAAAATTAAGGGCATAAGATATAAAACTCTCATGCCCTTAAATATTGCGTTTTTTAATTATTATTTAGTTTTAGCATTTAGAGCTTCTTTTTGTCTTTTTATTCTTCTTAAAGCTCTTTTGCGTTTAACTACTTTTCTATGCTGTTTTCCCACATTATCTCCTTTTTATTTATTATATTAATTTTTTATTATTTTTATAAAATTATATTCTTCCATTAGAACCTAATACATTATTGATTTTATGCATGTATAGTTTTTTCATTTCATCACGAGCAGGTCCTAAATATTTTCTAGGATCGAATTCTTTAGGATTATCATGAAATACTTTTCTTATAGCCGCAGTCATAGCAAGTCTTGAGTCACTGTCAATATTGATTTTACAAACTGCACTTTTTGAAGCTTCTCTTAATTGTTCTTCTGGAATACCTATAGCATCATCTAATTTTCCGCCGTTTTCATTAATCATTTTAACATATTCTTGAGGTACGCTTGAAGAACCATGTAAAACTATAGGGAATCCAGGAATTTTTTTCTCAATTTCTTTAAGAATGTCTAATCTTATTTCTGGTTTTTGACCAGGTTTAAATTTGTAAGCACCATGACTAGTACCTATAGAAATAGCAAGAGAGTCAACACCTGTTTTTTTAACAAAGTCTTCTACTTCTTCAGGCTGAGTATAAGTATGATGTTCAGCAGAAACATCATCTTCAACACCAGCAAGAACTCCTAATTCTCCCTCTACAGTAACATCATATTTATGAGCATACTCAACAACACTTCTAGTAAGTTCAACATTTTTATCATAATCATAATGACTTCCATCTATCATAACAGATGAAAATCCGTATTCTATACAGCTTTTGCAAAGTTCTAAACTGTCGCCATGATCAAGGTGTAATACTATAGGAACATTTACTCCTAATTCTTTAGCATATTCAACAGCTCCTTGTGCCATGTATCTTAATAAAGTCTGATTAGCATATTTTCTAGCACCAGAAGATACCTGAATTATAACAGGGCTTTTAGTTTCTACGCATGCCTGTATTATTGCCTGAAGTTGTTCCATATTATTAAAGTTAAATGCAGGTATTGCATAACCACCAGTAATAGCTTTTTTAAATAAATCTCTACTATTAACAAGACCTAAATCTGAGAATTTAACCATATTTTTCTCCTTAATTCTTTTTTAAGTTGTAAAAGTACACACTAATAATATAGTAAAAACAATAATTTTTCAATAAAAATACTGATTTTTTATAATTATATTTTAAATTAAAAATGTGATTATTGATTATATAATGATTATTATGTATTTTTAATAAATTAAAAATGAACATATCTTCTAATTATAATATAATATTTTGTTTGGTTTTAAAAAATATATAATTTGATTGACTATTCTATATAAATATGTTAATATATATAGCATTATTTGTATTATTTTAATTCAAATAAAAAGTATCAATTCAAAGAGGTGTTATAATGTCAAAAATTAATTATTTAGGACAGTCTTATGACTTGTCTAAAGGAGAGTCCTTACTAGACTTCCTTAAACAAAATGCTAAAAAAGATTCCAAAGATGCCGTAGCAGCAAAATTTAATGGAACACAAGTTGACCTTACATATACGCCTGAAACAGACGGCGATTTAGAATTGATACTTACCACCACAGATGAAGGTCTTGAAGTTTTAAGACACTCTACAAGTCATTTAATGGCTCAGGCAGTTAGAAGACTTTATCCCAATACTCAGGTTACTATAGGTCCTGCTATCAAAGATGGTTTTTACTATGACTTTGATGCAGAAAAGCCTTTCACAGAAGAGGATTTACCTAAAATAGAAGATGAAATGAAAAAAATTATAAAAGAGAATATACCTGTAGTAAGAAAAGTAATGAATAAAAATGAAGCTATAGAGTATTTCAAAAAAACAAATGAGCCTTATAAAGTTGAAATTATAGAAGGCATAGATGCTGATACAGTATCTTTTTATGAGCAAGGCGATTTTATAGATCTTTGCCGCGGTCCTCATGTTCCTTCTACTGGATATATAAAATCATATAAACTTATGTCTGTAGCTGGAAGTTATTGGAGAGGGGATTCTAACAATAAAATGCTTTCGCGTATATATGGAACTGCATTTGAAAGCAAAGATGCTTTGGATAAATACCTTAAAAAACTTAAAGAAGCTAAAGAGAGAGATCATAGAAAATTAGGTAAAGAACTTAATTTATTTAGCTTCCATGAAGAAGGTCCTGGTTTTCCTTTTTGGCATCCTAGAGGAATGGTTATTTATAAAGCAGTAGAATCTTATATAAGAAATGAAAATGATAAACGCGGATATGTTGAAATAAAAACTCCTGCTATACTTAATGAAGAGTTATGGCATAGAAGCGGACACTGGGATAATTATAAAGAGAATATGTATTTTACAGAGATTGATGAAACTAAATACGCTGTAAAACCTATGAATTGTCCGGGCGGTTTGATTGTTTATAATTCTAATATACATAGCTATAGAGATTTGCCTTTAAGAGTTGCTGAATTAGGTTTTGTTCACAGACATGAGCTTTCTGGAGCTTTGCATGGACTTTTCAGAGTAAGAGCATTCACTCAGGATGATGCTCATATATTCTGTACAGAAGAGCAGCTAGGCGATGAGATTATTAATACTATTGAATATTATTTATCTGTATATAAAGACTTTGGTTTTGAGAACTTTGAAATATTTGTTTCTACTAGACCAGCTAAATCAATCGGAAGCGATGAGATTTGGGAGCTTGCTACTAAATCATTAATTAATGCTTTGGACAAACTTGGTATAAAGTATAAAATTAATGAGGGGGATGGAGCTTTTTATGGTCCTAAGATAGATTTTAATATTAAAGATGTTCTTGATAGAAACTGGCAATGCGGTACTTTACAAGTTGACTTCTCACTTCCTATGGGATTTGAAATAAGCTATGAGGGTAAAGACGGCAGAAAACATACTCCTGTAATGCTTCACAGAGCTATACTTGGATCAATGGAGCGTTTTATAGGTATATTGGTTGAGCATTATAATGGTAAGTTCCCACTATGGCTTTCTCCATTACAAGTGGCTGTTGTTAATGTACTTAATGAACAAGCTCAAATTGATAGAGCTAATGAAGTTGCTAAGGCATTGAAAGATGCAGGATTTAGAGTAGAAGTTGATGAAGATAATGAGAATTTGGGTACTAAGATTAAGAAATACCGCTTGCAAAGAACTCCATATACAGTTATAATAGGTGCCGAAGAGGTTTCTAATGGTAAATTATCTATTAGAACACGTTCTTCACAAGAAATTAAAGATATGGATTTAAATGAGTTTATAGAGAAACTCAAAAAGGAATCTAAGGAGAGAATGAATGATTCTATATTTACTACTAAATGAGGTAGCTAAATAATGGCAACAGTAAAAAAAGAAGGAGAGAGAATTAATCAATTTATTACTGCACCAGAGGTTAGAGTTGTGCATGATGAGAGGGGAAGTCTTGGTGTAATGAGTATTAAGGATGCTCTTGCACTAGCAAAAGAGGAAGGTTCAGATTTGGTTGAGATAGTACCTACAGCAGAACCTCCTGTTTGTAAGATTATCAATTATGGTAAGTATAAATTTGATATTCAAAAGAAGAGTAAAGAGGCTAAGAAGAAGCAAAAATTAGTACAGCTTAAAGAAATCAAGATGCGTCCTCAAATAAGCATACATGATTATAACTTTAAAATGAAGCATATTCGTGAATTCTTAGATGAAGGTAATAAGGTTAAAATTACTATAATGTTTAGAGGAAGAGAAATGGCTCATACTAAATTTGGTTATGACCTTATTGAAAAGATTATGCAGGATTTAGAAAATGAAGCTTCTACAGAAAAACCTGCCAAATTGGAAGGTAAGAATTTATCTGCAGTGCTTAATCCTATAAAAGTTAAAAAGACTTCTTCTGATTCTAAAGAAGCATCTGAATCAGCAGAATAGTAAATAGCCCACTAGCTATGCGTACTTATCATACGTATAGATTGAGCATACAGTAAATATGATTAAAAGGATATTAGTTTATGAAACAAAAGTTAAAAACAAAAAGCGGTGCCAAAAAGCGTTTTAGATTTTCTAAAAGCGGTAAAGTTAAATTTGCTCATGCATTCGGCAGCCACAAATTTTTGAACAAAAGACCTGATACTAAAAGAAAGTATCGTAAAGCTAGAATAGCTGATGACACTAATATGGCTGAAATGCCTAGATTGATGCCTTACGGCAGATAATAAAGGAGATTAAAATGAGAGTAGTTAGCGGAGTAGTAAGAAAGAAAAAAGTAAAAAAAATATTAAAGATGGCTAAAGGCTATTATGGTTCTCACAGCAAGCAAATGAAGCAGGCTAAAGAGGCTGTAATAAGAGGCTTAAAATACGCTTATCGTGATAGAAGACAGAAAAAAAGAATGATGAGACGTTTATGGACTTTAAGAATCAATGCAGCATGCAGACCTTTAGGTATATCTTACAGCAAGTTCATTAACGGACTTAAAAAAGCTAATGTTATAATAGACAGAAAAGCTTTATCTAATTTGGCTATAGATGACTATAAAGCATTTGAAGCTGTAGTTGAAGTAGCTAAGAAGGCACTTGCTTAAATTAGACTTAAAAATATTTACTTATGTATAAAATTGCCGTTAGCATTCTTTGTCAGAGTGCTGACGGTTTTTTTATTATATAAATAAATCATTTAAAAATAAAATATTAAATTTATAAAAAATATTAAAGTTAAAATATTCTCAGCCGATAATATATTTAGTTGATTGGACTACCCCCCAATAACTATATTTGTAATAAGCCGCTTTGTTCATCCCACAAAAGCGGTTTATTTTTTGCAGTATATTTCTTATTAGCATATTATTTTGATAAAAAATTATATATGAATGAAAATAATTTTACTGTATAGGTTGTATTTAAATTCTCAGTATAAAATTATACTAATAATTGTGTTTCTGTTTTATATAAATATTTTTTTGCTAATTTATTATATTATAGTTTTTTTATATATTGGTATGTAAAAAAGTATAAATGATTTTACTATAAATAATATTCTAAATTGTATAAATTATAACTGCATATTTTTAACTAAATCATTTATTTTTATTATTTGACTCCATAATTCTTCTACTTTATCAAGTTCAAATATAGTACCAGAATCTGAAGGGCTTTTATCAGGGTTAGGATGAACTTCCATAAATACAGCATCAATACCCAAAGCAACCGCAGACCTTAAAATGGCAGGTATAAACTCTCTAGCTCCTCCTGATATGCCATTATTGGCAGAAGGCATTTGAAGAGAGTGAGTAGCATCATACATTACAGGTGCATAGTTTTTCATTATTTCTAAGTTTTTCATATCTACTATTAGATTTCCATAACCAAACATAGTACCTCTTTCACATAAGAAAAATCTTTTTTCATTTATAGCATCAGAACATTTATCAGCTATATATTTGCAGTCATAACCGCTTATAAATTGTCCTTTTTTTACATTTACAGCCTTTCCAGTTTCGCATGCTGCTCTAAGCATATCTGTTTGTCTGCATAAAAAAGCAGGTATCTGTAAAAAGTCTGTATATTTTGCTGCTTCATCGGCATCGCTTGGAACATGTATATCAGTTAATGTAGGAAGTTCGAATTCTTTTCCAGCATTGCTAAGTATTTCCAGTCCTTCTTTCATTCCTAAGCCTCTGAATGATGAAAGAGAAGTTCTGTTTGCTTTATCAAAACTTCCTTTAAGAACTAATTGTATATTTAATTTATTTTTTATCTCTTTAAGTTTTTTAGCAATAAACATTGTCATCTCTTCGCTTTCTATTACGCATGGACCAGCTACGAATATTAAATCTTTATTTTTATTTGTTATACCTTTATAATCAAAAATCATTTTTTTTCCTTAAATAAATAATTATTGATATATGATACAACATTAATTCTTAAAGTCAATCATAAATATTTGTGTTATTATATTTTATATTAAAACTTTTTAATTCGTATATAGTTAATGATAAATTGCCTGAAATTTTAAATGAATAGTCATCAGGATAATATCTAGTTGTAAAAACCATTTCTCCGTCATTAATAAATATTTCTACGCTTGATGTATCAATCAAAACACGTATATTATATAAATTTTCAAGATATGCTTTTCTTTTATCTCTTCCTCCGCCTATTTTTTTTCCTATAGTATCTGTGAACTCTAGTATGAATGTATTATTATCGTATCTTGCACAAAGTCCTTCTGATATTATAAATTTAAAATTGTTATTATCCTTAATATCAATAATAATATCATAAGCACCAATATCGCTGTCAATTATATTATCAGAGAGATTTTTGCTATTGTAATCTTTTTCTATTTTTTTTATTCTTAAATTATTTAAACTTCTATGTGGTATTTGATATATTTTTCCATTTTTGAAAGTTAATTCTCTTGCTATTGTTAAGCAATGCTGCCATCCATATTGTACTGTTAAATTTTTATGATATTCTTCTGTATCTGGAACTCCCATCCATCCTATCAAAACTCTATTATTATATTCATCTAAAAAAGTCTGAGGGGCATAAAAATCAAATCCTCTGTCAAGTATCTGAAAATTATTAACTTCGCAGTCATTATTTTTATAATCATCATTAATCATAAAATAACCTGATAAATATATATTTTCATAAATGCCTTCAATTTGTTTTACTCCTTGAGGACATGTAATTAAAATATTTTGACCATTTAAATTAAATAAATCAGGACATTCCCACATATATCCGAATGCATCTTTTGTATGTATCGTACTTATATGTTCCCAATTTATTTTATCTTTAGAAGAGAAAATAAGCACCTCTCCTATATCATTATCCTTATTTTCATTTCTGTTAATACCATATATTCTAGCTCCTTGAACCATATAATACTTATCATTTTCTTTCCAAACTTTTGGATCTCTTATATGATTGGTAACATTTTTAGGATAATCTTTCATTTCCATTAAGCATTCTTTTTCTGAGAAATTAAGTCCATCCTCTGAAATTGTAAGCATAGTATTGGCTTCTCTTCCGCTGTCTATATAATCATGTTCTCCTAAAAGTTTTACATTTCCAGTATAATATATATATAATTTGTCATCTTCTATAAAAGCAGAACCTGAATAAACACCATGACAATCGTACTTTTCATCAGGATAAATTGAAACACCTATATATTCATAATCTATTAAATTTGAACTTCTGTAATGTCCCCAGAATTTTAGTCCTCCGTTTATATCAAAAGGGGAGTATTGAAAAAATATATTATATTTGCCTTTGAAATATGAAAGCCCATTTGGATCATTAAGCCATCCTATAGGCGGCATTATATGGAATTTTAATCTCCATTTATCCGTGTCTTTATTTAATAAAGATTCTCTCTCAATTTTTTCTATACATTCTTTAAATATTTTACTCACTAGGTTCATTTTAATATCCTTAAAAATGGTGCTTAATATCATATAGAATAAGGGTAAAAGCTATATGATATTAAGCAAAATAAATGGTTTTTATTGGATTATACGTGGAAATTGTAGTAAACTTTCTTCATTATTTTCAATCCTCTTGCATATATTCTTTAGGTACACCAAAGAACCATGTAATAATAAAAGATAGTATCACAGTAACGATTGCCGTAGAAATATATACAAAAAATTGTTTCGAATCATATATATAAAGTAAAGCCGCTGGTATGCCTGTAACTCCATTAGCAGCCGCCTGCAGATTAAATATTCTTACAAATATACCGCTGATTCCAGCAGCAATGGCTCCGCAAATTATAGGTCTTATGCCATATCTTATATTTACACCGAATATAGCAGATTCTGTTATACCAAGACAGGCTGATAAAGAAGCATTATATCCAATAGATTTAATGCTTTTTCTATTAGTTTTTAATGTGATTGCAAGACAAACAGCTCCTGCTGATAAATTAGCAACGCTTATAAGAGGGTTAATAGGGTTTAATGAGGTAGCAGCAAGCAGAGATATTTCTAAAAAATTTATTATATGGTGAACACCATTTATAACCATAAATATTATTCCAAAAGCAAATATAAATCCGCCTATACCAAAAGGAAGTGATAAAAATAAATTTAAAACTATTATGATGTATTTTTCAGCTATACTGAATACTGGTATGATTATAAAAAACGATAATAATGACATTATTAGCAAAGTTAAAAAAGGTGTTGCTAATATATCTATTATATTTGGTATTATATTTCTTATCTTTAATTCCAATTTTGATCCTATTATTCCAGAAACAAGTGCAGGAAGCACACAATTTTTATTTATATCATGCAAAGAAACAATATTTGAAAGAGAAACTATTATTAAACCCAAAACTATGCCTATAATAGGTGAGCCTCCGAATACTTTAAATGCAGACCAGCATATTAAGGCTGGAAGGAATATGAATACAGTTTTTGTTAATATATCAGAGAATGCTGCTGCATCTGATAATTTCAAATTAAAAAAAACTAAAATTCTTTCATTAATTAGAATATTTTTAAATCCTATGAATAATCCTGATGCTATTATTACAGGCATTATAGGTACAAATATATCAGAGAACATCCTTATAATTCTTTTGAAATCATATTTATTTACAGATTCTTCATTGTTAAGTAATTTACTAAGCTCATTATAGACTTTATTAACAACTCCTGTTCCTAATATTATTTGATACTGACCTGAATTAAATAATACGCCTTTAACTCCGTCAATATTTTTTATATCTGAATCATTTATATTTTCTCTATTATTTACTATAAGTCTTAATCTTGTGGCACAGAATTCAGCTGATGATATATTTTCTTTACCTACAGCATCTATAATGCTTTTTGCTATTTTTTTATAATTTAACGACATAAAAATCCATATATGTAACCAGTTTCATGTATTATAACAGAAATTTAGCTATTTGTCAAGTTTGAATTTAATTTGATAATTTTTTTTTTTAATGTATAATTAAACGTTAAATAATACGGTAGGGTATGTTAAGTGAAAAATAATAAAATTACAATGAAAGAAATTGCTGAGTTGTGTAATGTTACAAAAACAACTATATCCCGTTACTTTAATGGCGGATATGTAAAAAAAGAAACCAGAGATAAAATATCTAAGGTTATAAAAAAATATAATTATGAGCCTAATACTTTTGCCAGATTAAAAGCTAAGCAAAGTTATATGATAGGTATTATAACACCTGCTATAGATTCTATAGTAGCTTCGCGTGTATTAACTGGTTTAGAAAAAGTGTTTAGAGAAAAAAAATATATACCTATTATTATAAACACTAATCATGATTCAAAATTAGAATTAGTGTATTTAGAAAAATTAAAGAGATTAAATGTAGACGGTATAGTTTTAAGTGCAACTGAGATAAGCGATGAACATAGAAAAGCAATAAAAAAATTGAATTTGCCTATTGTTATTTATGGGCAGGAGTTTTCTGACGGAATAAGCATAATAAATGATGATTATAATGCGGGCAGAGAAATAGGGGAGTATATAGGAAAGAGAAATCATAAACATGTAGGATATATTACTGTAGATGAAAAAGATATTGCTATTGGAATTACTAGAAAAAACGGTGTTATAGATGGGCTTAAAAAATACAATGTAAAAAAAATAAGTTTTGAGAAGGCTGATTTTTCTTATGAAAGTGCAAAAATTGCAACAAATAAACTTCTTGCTAATAAAAAGATTGATGTAATAATATGCTCTACAGACAAACAGGCACATGGTGTATATAGAGTTTTAAAAGAGAAAGGGCTTAAAATACCTGATGATATTTCTGTTATATCATTCGGAGGATATGAAATTGATGAGATAATAGAACCGCAGCTTTCTACTATAAAATTTGATTCTTTAAATGCAGGCGTACGCACGGCCAATACATTATTGGAATTAATAAATAATAATAAAACTGATAAGATTTATTATATAGATTATCAATTTATAGAAGGCAGCAGTGTAAAATAAGTTTCTATGATGATAAAAAAGAATTCCATTAATTAATATACTAAATAATAATGGAATTCTTTTAATAATTTTACAGACTAATTTCTAATATTTCTAATATCTTATCTCCTGCAGGAACTTTTATAGTAACTGTATCTCCGACTTTTTTGCCTAATAATCCTTTAGCAATAGGTGTTACTATTGTAATTTCATTTTTAGTCATATCAGCTTCTAATTCGCCTAATATCTTATATTCTATAACTGTATTTCTTCCCTGATCTTTTACTTTTACTTTTTTCCCAAAAGTTACAGTATCTTTATCCAAACTAGCAGGGTCTATTATTTCAGAACCTGCTAAATCGCCTTCCAGTTTTGATATTTGAGCATTTAAAAGCCCTTGTCTTTCTTTAGCGGCATGATACTCAGCATTTTCTTTTAAATCGCCTTTTTCTCTTGCTTCTGCAATAATAGCAGGCAAAGTTTCAAACTCTGCTTTTAATTCTAAAAGTTTAGCCTTTGCTTTTTCATATCCGTATTTTGTTATTGGTTTTCCCATAATTAATTATCCTTAAATAAATAGTAATACTCTATTATAAACTATTTTCATTTATTTACAAATAAAAACTATCATTTTAACTATTCAAAAGCTGAAGCAGATTTTCTATATCATCCCTTTTTATTAATCCGCCGCTCATAGTATAAAGAGAGCGAAGCGGTGTTTCAAGCATCATGCTTTCAAACATCTTTTTAGTATCAGTTTTATCATCTTTAAACATTTCATCAAGCCCTATTAATAGCTTATTATAAAAATCTTTAGCTGCCTTCTCATGTAAAAGCTCCTCAAGATTATTGTTAAGATTATAAGGTTTTGACGCTTTTATATTAATAGGCTTTAGCTTTCTTCCTAATAGTTTTTCAAAGTCTTCATCAGAAATATTAATATCATTATTGAGATTAAAATAACTGTTTAATTTTTCATTATTATAATCATTAGAAATTATTTCCATATTTTTACTTAAAATTAGATTTCTTGATGAGTTTCCAATGTATATAGTGTATATTCCGCTTTCTATTTCATACTGCTTTGTTTGAGAATTATAAAAAGAAAAACTTCTTCTGTTCAATTTCAAAATAACAGTTTTTGTTTCATTAGGTTCTAAAAATACCTTAATAAATCCTTTTAATTCTTTTTTAGCCTTGAATATATTATTCTCTGGTGCAGAAATGTATAACTGAGCCACCTCGCATCCGAACATATCACCCGTATTTTTTATATCAAAAACAACATGAATATTGTCAAGCCCTGCAATCGTATTGGCATCAGATATTATTAAATTAGAAAATTGAAAAGTAGTGTATGAAAGACCGTATCCGAATGGAAATAAAACTTCTTTTTCTGCTTTATCATAGTATCTGTATCCTACGAATATTGATTCTCTATATTCTACAGCCTTATTTCCTCCTGGGAAGTATTTATAGCTTGGATTGTCTTCTAATTTTAATGGGAATGTTTCTGCAAGTTTTCCGCTAGGATTAACTTTACCGAATATAATATTAAATGCAGCACTTATTGCAGCTTCTCCAGCTAAATATAAATTGACAATACCTTTTACTTTATCAATCCAAGGCATTAAAACGGGAGCTCCTATAGAAAGTACAACAACTATATTTTTATTGACTTTTGAAATCTCTTCTATTAAGTGATTATGACTTTCAGGAAGATTAAGATGTTTTCTGTCAAAGCCTTCTGATTCATAAGAGTTTATAAGACCTGCAAATATTATTACCAAATCTTTATCTTTTGATATATTAACAGCTTCTTCTGTAAGAGTATTATCTATATCAGGGGAATTAGAATCGTATCCTTTGGCATAATTAAATTCTATATTATTTTCTTTGAAATATTCTTCTGCTGTATCTATTTTATAAGCATTTATTAATGAACTTCCATTGCCTTGATATCTAGGTTTTTGAGCAAACTCTCCGATAATTGCTATTTTGCTTTCTTTTTTGACAGGGAGTATTTTATCTTCGTTTTTTAATAATACTATGGAGTTTTCTGCAATTTTTCTTGCTGTATTATGATTTTCTTCTTTATCATAAGAAAAATTTTTATATTTATTATCCATACGGTTTAGAGTAAAATTAAGCAGTCTTATAATAACCTTATCTAATACGCTCTCATCAATAATGCTATTTTTTACAGCCTCATAAACTTTTTTATCATCATATCCATTAGTTGAAGGCATTTGCAAATCTAATCCAGCCTTTAATGCTTCAACTCTGTCATTAACAGCTCCCCAATCAGAAATAACTATACCCTCAAATCCCCATTCCTCTCTCAATATATCATTAAGCAGATATTTATTCTCAGAAGCAAAATCTCCATTTACTTTATTATATGAACACATTACAGTAGAAGGATTTGATTCTTTTATAGCTATTTCAAAAGCCTGCAAATATATTTCTCTCAAAGCCCTTTCATCTACAACACTATCAATTATAAGTCTTAAAGTTTCCTGATTATTCGCAGCAAAATGTTTTAAACTTGCAGCTATGCCGTTTTCCTCCAAACCATTAATCCATCCGCTTGCCATTTTTCCTGCCAGATAAGGATCTTCAGAAAAATATTCAAAATTACGCCCGCAAAGAGGTGAGCGTTTAATATTAACTCCAGGTCCAAGTACAGCAGCAATTTTATTAGCTTTTGCTTCTTTTGATATTGCTTCTCCCATTTCATACATTATATTTGGATCAAATGAACAAGCACTGCAGCATGCAGTTGGAAAACATGTTGATGATATTGATTTTTGCAAACTTAATTCATCAGATTCGGTACTCTGTTTTCTAACACCATGAGGACCGTCAGTTAAATATAGAGAATGTATTTTTAGTCTGTATATTGGTTTAGTTGACCAAAAATCTCTGCCGCTTAAAAGAGAAACTTTCTCTTCCAATGTTAATTCTTCCATTAATTTTTTGATTTCTTCTTGATATTTTTTATTCATAATTGAAGCCTTAAAGATATATTATTATAAGATTATGATATAATATTATCAATATATTACAACTTAAAAATAAAAAAATAGAATTAAATGATTTCGTACACTTAATTTTTATAAAGATTAGAACTGCTTCAAGAATCAATATACATTATATATTTTTTATATTTATTAATTTCGTTAAGGTGCAAACTATAATGAAAAAATATAAGCATTAATAAATTTATTCTTGAAACAATATATAGTAAATATAATTATGTACATGATTCACAAACTTCTTCCAATTCAAAATTAGATTTAGGGGTTTTCATATAATATAATGTTTTTAGCCCCAAATCCATAGCATACTGAATATCATCCCAAAGTTCTTTTGCGGATTCTGGTTTTATATAGTATAAATTTAATGACTGAGATTGATCTATATATCTTTGTCTAATCGCAGCAAGCTCTATTATAGTTTTTGCAGGTATAGTCCAGCATCTTTCATAGTACTGCCTATTTTTTTTTATATTAGGCACTAAACTAGGAAGAGTTTGTATTCCTTCTTCTACAAAAAATAAATCCACTATAGGCTCTATACTTTCCGTGGCAGATACGCTTTTTCCTGATGTAGCTGTTGGGGCAATAGCTCCATGAAATGAAAAACGAACTCCGCTTGTTTTTATTTCTTCTGCAAGTTTATCCCATTTCTCTTTATCAAGTTTTACATCAAGCTTATTATTCTTATTTTTGTTTAATAATGATATATGAAAAGGAGTCAATCCTTCTTTCCATTTTGATTCATTAAATGTTTTATAAGTTCCTCTTTCCTTTGCCAATATATTAGAAGCCTCATATATGTGATAGTATAAATCATCGAATACCTGATTAGTAAACTCTAAAGCCTCTTTATCTGTATATTTTAATTTATTAGAAGCAAGAAGATTTGCATAATTTATAACTCCTATACCGATTGGTCTGTTTTTCTTATTTGCTATTTCTCCCTCTTTAACGGGATAATACTGAGTATCTATTATATTATCGCATCCCCTTAAAAGTGTATAGCAGAATGATTTTTTCTTTTCTGGAGTAAAAGTTACCCATGACATCAAATTTACTGATACCAAGTTGCATATTCCTATCTCTCCGCTCTTCTTTCTCTGCACTATTTCATATTCGCCGTCTTCATTTATAATATATTTTTCTTTTATCAATTTTGAAGGATATGATGGTATAACTATTTCCTGACATAAATTAGAAGCACCTACAAATCTATTAACCATATTCTGTTCATTTATATTATCTACAAATGTTAAATATAAGTTTCCTGTTTCCTGTCTTACCTTTAATATTTGAAAAAGCAGATCCTTGGCTCTTATTCTTTTCTTTCTAATAGAAGATTTGCTTTCATAATACATATAAGCAACATTAAACTTTTCTCCATATTCTTCATTAAGAAGCGGAGTTTCTTTAGGGTCAAAAAGAGTTACATATCCGTCTTTATTTACACGTTCTCTGAATATATTGCTTATTCTAATAGAATAAACTAATTTTCTAGCTCTTGTATCTTCTGTACCGCCAGCATCTTTAAGCATAATCAAATCCAATACATCTAAATGCCACCAAGGAAAAGTTACAACACATGCCCCTTTTCTTACACCGCCTTGATTGAATGATGATATAGTTTGTTCTACTCTTTTTATAAATGGTATAGGACCGTCTGAACGTCCTCTGTTAGTTTGTATAGTAGAGCCTGAAGCACGTATATAAGAAGCATCGTAGGCAATACCTCCTGAAAATTTTGAGTATAATGCCATATTGCTGTCAGTTTGATTCAAGCTCCAAGTATCATCATCAGGCGTATTTAATATGCAGCTTGCAAGCTGGGCTTTTACTGTCATGCTATTTGCTATTCTAGGAGTTGCAAAAGTAATTTCATGTTTTGACAGCATATCATATGTTCTTTTTATATATTTTAACCTTTCTGTTTTGCTTATTTCTAATTTATCTTTATTATTGCCCTTATAATAATCATCATAAAATGAGAACATAGCAGCTACCATATATGTTATTTGAGGAAGTTCTAGCTTTTTATTTCCTATGTTTTTGCAGTATTTTTTATAGAATATTGCAAGTCCCTTATATGTAAAAAGTAAATCTCTGTTGGGTTCTATCATAGAATTTATTTTATCAAGTTCCTTATCAGAAAATAGTTTTATAATATCTTTATCATATATTTTATATTTTATTCCTTTTTTTAAGAAATTTTTTATATGAGGATATGAACCTATCTTTTTAAGTCCGCATGTTTCTTTGTATATTTTCATCAAATATAATTTTTCTGCTATAGTATCATAAATTGGGTATAAAGGACTTATCATATTAACAGCAGTATTTATGAGTTCATCATATAATACTTCTATTTTCATTTTATCATTAATTTTGATATTTAAGCCCTCTAAAATTTGATTGGTAAATGCTTCCTTTCCTTCCGTAGCCCAATCTATAACCTTTCTAAGTTTCTCTTCATTGTATGGTTCTTCCCGTCCGTCCCTCTTTATTATAATATGCTTTTTACCTTTTCCAAATTCTATCATAATTTACCCCAATTATTATAAATCGTTTTTTAATGCACCTTTTTGATATGATGTATTAGTAGTTTCCTGCAAAGCTGCATTTTGTTTATTTATATCTCTATAGCTGTTAAACCAATCTATTATATCAGATTTCTTTTCAGATAAATATTCAGTTTCAACTCCAATATCTTTTAACCTCACACCAGCCCAATATTTAATAAAATGCTCGCTTACAGAAGAGTTTATGCCCAATACCTCTTTATCATCAAATAGGTATTTAGCCCATTTTATCTCTTCATTTACAGTAAATTCAACCATCGCTTTAGCAGTATCGTTAAACCATCCGCTTTTAAATAGATGAGAAAAACCCTGATTATCCTCTTTTCTAAGAATGGTCATTACATTTTTACCAGTGGGTACGTGAACATTTAACTCATCATGTGCTATTAATTTAATAGTTTTTGTAAATCCTGCTATAGCATTATCATAGCTGTTATTTATTGTGAAAGTTACAAGAAAAGAAAATGGGAATTTTATACCTTCAAGTAAATATATTCCTAGTAATAATTTTAATACAGCTTGTTTTTTTTCATCTAATGATGCATTAGAGCTTTCAAGATTACATAATTCATCAACATTTCCGAATAATTCAACTTCTTTTTCCATCCTATGCTTTACAAACTCATCATTGTAAACTAAATCCAATGTATCCGTTGCCTCATGTCCAAATACTTCAGAAAGTCCGTAAGAATAGCTTTCTGCATGTATATTTTCCTCTATTGCTATTCTGGCATATAGTATTGACCATATAGAGCTTGTTACTATTCTGTTTAATATTGATGAAAATCCGCTTGTAACTCCGCTGTCCATTAGAGTTTGATATGCTATATTAAGTTTAAAGGCTCTTTGGGCATCTTCAGGAAGAGATGAAAATCTAGTTTTATCAGATTTATAATCAACTTCTTTAGTAAACCAAGTATTTCCCTCACTTGCTTCTTTTAATTTTTTTGCTATTTCATGGCTTACGGAGTCGATTCTTATATAATGTCCGAAATCACCGAAAAATATTTTTTCATTTTCTGGCTTTTTATCTATATCAATTACCTTCATCTGCATCTCCGATATGTTTCTATATTTATTTATGTATTTTAGAATTTAATTAGTTATTCTAATTTTATTTTTTATATTTGTCAAGGAATTTTATTTGATTGGTATATATATAATTATGATACATTTTATACTTATATTTTAATATTATAAAGTTATTATTGACATAGGTTTATACCGTGATAAAATATATAAATTAGAAATTATATTATTACATGATTATAGATATTTTAAAGAGGTTTTGTATGAGTTTAGATAGTTTAAAAAATCTTGATTCCAAAGAGGTTTTTAGATGGTTTGCTGAGATTAGTAAGATTCCAAGAGAGTCAGCCCATGAAAAAGAGATTAGCGATTTTTTAGTAAAGTTTGCTAAAGATAGAAATTTAGAAGTTTATCAGGATAAGGAAAATAATGTAATTATAAAGAAAAATTCTTTTTCAGGATATGAAAATTTAAAGCCTATTATAATACAGGGGCACATGGATATGGTTTGCGAAAAGACAAAAGAATCCAAACATGATTTCAGAAAAGACCCTATAGAACTTATACTTGAGGGTGATATTTTAAGGGCTAATGATACAACTTTGGGTGCTGATGACGGTATTGCTGTTGCTTTTGCACTTGCTTTGCTTGATTCCAATGATATACCGCATCCTGCATTAGAGGTTTTAATTACAACGGCAGAAGAAACTAGTATGCATGGTGCTTTTTATGTTACTTCTGAGCATTTAGAAGGAAAGACGCTTATAAATATAGATGCTGAGGAGGAAGGAGTATTTTTTGTAAGCTGTGCTGGAGGCATCAATACAATAGTTGATTTTGATATTGTAAGAGAGGATAATAGTAATGAGGCATTAAAGATAGAGGTTTCAGGGCTTAAAGGCGGACATTCTGGTATGGAAATTAATAATCAGAGGGCTAATGCTATTAAAGTTTTATCTAGGATTTTGTATTCTATAAAAAATGATATTAATATATATTCTATATGCGGGGGATCTAAGAGAAATGCTATTGCTAAGCATTCTGAGGCGGTAATAACTGCAAAAAATATTGATAAAGTAAAATCTGATATAGATGTGATTTCAAAATATATAAAAAATGAATATAAAGTTGAAGACCCTGATATGAATATATCCGTTTCTAAATGTGATGTTGTAAAAGAATGTTTCACAAAAAAATTAACTAATGATATAATAGATTTTCTTATGCTTGCCCCAGACGGAGTTCTTTATATGAGCAGAGATATTGAGGGTTTGGTGCAGACAAGTGCTAATAATGGTATTTTGAAAGAAGAAAATAATAAAGTAACTTCAATTATATCTATACGAAGTTCTGTGGAAAGTTCTTCTAGGGAAATAGTTGCTAGAGTTGAGGATATTGCTTTGAGAACAAATGCTCATTTTGAAGCAACAAGTGGATATCCTGCTTGGGAATATGATCCTAATTCAAAGATAAAGGATATAGCTGTTCAAATATATAAAAAGGTTACTGGAAAAGATGCTGAAATAAAAGCTATACATGCTGGGTTGGAATGCGGCATATTAAAAAAGCCTTTGCATGATGTTGATATGATAAGTATGGGACCTGATATTTATGATGTTCATACTCCAAAGGAACATTTAAGCGTATCTTCCGTTGATAGAATGTGGAAGTTTTTGAAAGAGCTTATTATTAGTATAAAATAATTTTTATAATAATTTAGTATAAATATAAAAATGCAGTAAAATAATATAATGCATTCTTATAATGCTATTGAAAAATTATTTATATTAGTATATTATATTTATACTATAATATTTAAGGATATAATAAATGACAACAGACAGAGAAGAATTAGAAGCACTTTTATATCAAACTAGATTAAGAATAGAAGAAAATCAAAAAGATGAAGTTTTAGACAGATTAAATAAAGATTTAAAGTTTATAGAAGAATTATTTGAAGTTAATGTTGATGGCATTGCACCTTTATATCATGTTATTGATTTACCTGAATATTTGAGAGATGATGTTGCTGGTGAAACATTGAGTAATGATGTAATAATGAATTTATGCCGCAGCGGAGAATACGGCTATATAGTAGTACCTGCAGTTCCAGCAGCTTTGGAAAACAGCGAACATCAGGCTAAAAAATCTTAAGTTATAAAAATTACAGAGGTCATCAATTAATAGATGAATTATTCTTATGATAAAGAAGAAATAAGAAAAGAAAAAAGAAATACCATCAAGGCTATTTTTAAACCTTTTATCTTTATATATTATAGGAGCAATAGTCTTTTGTATAGGGCTATTGCAAGACTTGTATTAGGTTTTATTATAGCATTTATTATTTTTGGTATTGTTACTTTATTTGTAAGGTTTGATAGGATGAAAAGCTCTACTATGATGAATACTATTGAACCTAATGATTTATTAATTACTTCAAAGCTAAAATATGCGGTAGCATTAAGACCTTTTGTATCCTCTCTTACTGGAAAAACTATTGTTTTTTCAAGACCTAAAAGAGGCGATATTGTATTTATGATAGACCCGAGAACGAAGAGAGAGTTTTTTTTAAAAAGATTTGCTTCGTATTTTGTATATTTTGCATCTTTTGGTAAAGTCAATATATCAAGAACTAGATATTTAATAAAGCGTGTTGTTGGTCTTCCAAATGAAACTATAGAGATTAGAGATAAGGTTGTATATATAAATGGAGAGATTTTGAATGAACCTTGGGCTAATATAGGAAGCGATGACAGAATATTGGATAGAGAAGTTTCTGCTAGAGATAACTTCGGTCCCTATATTATAGGATATAATGAATATTTTGTTTTATCTGATAACAGAGATTATGGTTATGACAGCAGAGATTTTGGAAATGTACATTTTTCATTAATAGATGGAAAAGTAATCTCTAAATAAAATGAAAAGGTGTTAATATGAAATTAAATTATACGCATACTTTATATGCCAGCTATAACGGCTACATAACACAGGCTGTGATAAATATATTTCCGCCTCTAATTTTTATAGTGTTTCAAAAATACTTTGGTATATCATTAACTCAAATAGGTTTATTATCATCATTTAATTTTGCTGTTCAGATGATTATAGATTTTTTAGCAATTAAATTTATAGATAAAATAGGATACAGACTTCCTATAGTTTCTGCTCATATATTTTCTGCTTTAGGTTTATTTTTACTTGGTGTACTCCTTTTTATATAAATCCATACTTAGCAATACTTATATGCTTTTTTATTAATGCTTTAGGAGGTGGCTTGATAGAGGTTTTGATAAGTCCTATTGTAGAGGCACTTCCTGAAAAACAAAAAACTAAAGCTATGAATATACTGCATTCATTTTACTGCTGGGGTTCTATGGCTGTGGTGATATTTTCAACTTTATATTTTAATATATTCGGAATTGAAAATTGGAGGTATATGTCTATGATTTGGGCTTTAATTCCTCTTGTAAATATATTCTTATTTGCCAATGTTCCTATCAATATTTTAAAAACACATAAAGATAATATGCATGATAATAATACTGTTTCAATTAGAAAATTATTATCAGTAAAGATAGTATTAATATTTGCAGTTCTTATGATATGTGCAGGAGCAAGCGAACAGTCAATAGCTCAATGGGTTTCATTATTTGCTGAATTGGGGCTTAATGTTAATAAAAGTATAGGCGATATATTCGGGGCATGTATGTTTGCATTTTGTATGGGTATAGTAAGGCTTATTTATGCTATGAACTCGGAAAAAATAAATATAGAAAAAGCATTAATGATATCATCTTTATTTTGCGTTTTTGGATATATTGTAACAGCTTTTAGTCCTTATGCTTTTTTATCATTAATAGGATGCGGTATTACTGGTCTTTCTGTTGCTATAATGTGGCCTTCTGTATTTAGTTTAGCATCAAAAAGTTATAGTAAGGGAGGCACAGCTATGTTTGCTATGCTTGCTTTAGCTGGTGATGTAGGGTGTTCATTAGGTCCTGCAATAGTAGGGTTTGTTTCAAATAATGAAAGCATTATTAATAAATTCAGTTTTATTATGATTAATAATAACAGCGTTCAATTATCTATAAAAACAGGTATTTTCTTTGCGGTATTCTTCCCGATTATCATGTTTATAACTTTATTTTTATTTAAAAAAATAGAGAATTATAATATTAATATTTAATTGCTCTCTTTTTTGTATATAATTATACTATAGGGGGAAAATTATTATGGATGATGGCAGTAAATTAAATAATATTAGAGAAAATTCTATTGTTAAAGAAAAGAAATTATCAAAATATGCTTACGGCGGTATAAAAGGAGAGGATTATATACCATTTGTACCATCAAATATTAAAATGCCAGAAATGACAGTATATTCTTTAATTTTAGGTGTAATTTTTGCTGTTATATTTGCTTCGGCAAATACATATTTGGGTCTTAAAGTAGGACTTACAATATCTTCAGGAATACCAGGGGCTATACTTTCAATAGCCATATTTAAAACTTTATTTAAAAGAAATAATATATTAGAAGCAAATTTAACATCTGCACTTTCTGCATCGGGTCAGTCAATAGCAGCAGGTATTATATTTATATTACCAGCGGTTATTTTATTTGGTATGGATCTTTCTATATTAACTATAGTTATAATTACTATAATAGCTGCTTTAATGGGATGCTATTTCATTACACCAATAAGGAGGTATTTAGTTGTAGAAGAGCATGGAAAGTTAATATATCCTGAGGCTATGGCACAGTCAGAAGTTTTAGTTATAGGTACTGAGGGCGGAAAGGGATTAAAATATGTTTTAATGGGTTTGTTTTCTGGTTTTATTTATAAATTGCTTTCAGGAGGATTTGGTTTCTGGAAGGAGAAGGCTAATTATATAATACATTCATACCAGAACACTATGATAGGTGCTGATACATTGATTTCGCTTCTTGGTCTTGGATTCATTATCGGTATAAAAAGTTCTTCTATAATGTTTGCAGGCGGTATTATGTCATGGCTTGTATTTATACCATTAATAAAATATTTTGGATCAGATATTAATATGACGGCACAGGAAGTATGGAGCAGCTATATCGTTTATATTGGTGCAGGAGCTTTGGCTATGGGAGGTTTTATATCATTAGGCAAATCTATACCTACTATTATAAGCTCATTGTATAAATCAATAAAAAATATAAATAATAATTCATCTAATATTGATAGAATAAATAGGGATGCTCCTATTACAATTATTCTATTGTCGGCATTGATTGGTTTTGCAGGAACATGCCTTATTCCAAGTATAAATGGCGGTATATTAGGAGGATTATTAGCTGTAGTATTTTGCTTCTTTTTTGCTGTTGTATCTGCAAGTATAGTAGGTATTGTAGGTGCAAGCAATAATCCAGTTTCAGGCATGACTATAGCAGCACTTCTAATAGCGGCATCCTTATTCAAACTTACTGGACATATAGGAGATGATGGAATAAGAACTGCACTTTTGGTTTGCGGTGTTGTATCAATTTCTACTTCAGCATCAGGGGGCACAACTCAGTCATTAAAATCTACGTTTATAATAGGCGGTACACCAAAAAATATTCAATTAGGTGTAGTTATATCTTTGATTACGGCATCATTTGCTTCAGGTGCAACCCTCATTCTTATGCATAATGTTTACGGACTTGGAACTGAGTCTGTACCTGCTCCTCAGGGCGTATTAATGAAGCTTATAGCTGAAGGTATAATGTCCTCTCAGCTTCCTTGGACTCTAGTAGTGATAGGGGCTTTTATAGCCGTATTTTGCTCTATGACAGGATTGCCTGTTCTTGCTGTTGCTTTAGGTTTGTATTTAAATATAACATTAACAGCATCAATATTTATAGGTGCTTTAATTAGACAAGTTGTTGAATATAAATTTAGAAATGATAATAATTCAAATGAAAAAGCTATAAAGAAAGGAATATTATTATCATCTGGCTTGGTTGCAGGCGATTCTATAACTGGAGTAATTATTGCTGTAATGGCTGCTTTTAATATACATATTAATTTTGCTGAAAATTTATTTGGTTTTGGAAATTTAGCGGCATTTATTATGTATATTTTATTTTCTATATTAATGTATTTATATATTGTAAAAAGATCAAAAGAGAATAGATATGAGTAATATAAATAAATATAATGATAATTTTGTTATGTATGTTCCAAAAATAATACATGATAATTGGAAAATAAATGATGAAGGAAAAGTTTTATTAATATTGGATAAACATAATATAATTACAAAATTTTCTTCTTGGATGTTAAACAAGGATATAAATAAAGATATAGAATTTGATGAACTTTCCACATCTGCTTGGCTTAATATAGACGGGGAAAGAAGTATATTAGAGATAGCCTTATTGCAAAAATATAATACAGATGACTCTTTTGATGATGCACTTACAAGGCTTGTTTATTTTATGAATTATATTTACAAGAATAAATGGATAGCATATAAAAAGATAAAAAATATGGATAATATTGATATTATTAATATAATAGATAAAATATAACTGTATTTATTATTTTTGAATCTTTATATGTTGTTTTTATTATGATATTAATGTATATTAACTGATACGTATATATTTTGGGAGATTTTTAATGGTATATAACAGCATACTTGATTTAATAGGAAACACTCCTATTTTAAGATTAAAAAACATAGAATCAAAATTTGGTTTGAAAAGTAAAATAGAACTTTACGGAAAAGTTGAAAAGAATAATCCAGCTGGTTCTATAAAAGACAGAGCCGTTAAGCAAATTATATTGGATTTGTTTAAAGATGGTAAATTAAAAGCAGGTTCTACAATAATAGAACCTACATCAGGCAATACAGGTATAGCTATGGCTGCTATAGGAAGATATTTAAAATTCAATGTTATAATAGTAATGCCTTCTTCTATGTCTGAAGAGAGAAGGAAATTAATAAGAGATTATGGTGCCATATTAGAATTAGTTGATGGAGGCATGAGTGCTGCTGTGGAAAGGGCTAATCAATTAAATAAAAAAATTCCTGATTCTATTATTCCTGGACAATTTGTAAATTCATCCAATGTTATGGCACATTATCTTACAACAGCTGTAGAGATATTTAAAGATATTCCTAATCTTGATTATGTTTTTTCTGGTATTGGTACAGGCGGCACTATAACAGGAATAGGTCAGTATGTAAGAGATAATAATAAAAAGACTAAAGTTATAGGTGTTCAGCCAGAATCTTCTCCTTTGCTTACAAAAGGAAAAGCAGCAGCTCATAAGATACAAGGAATAGGACCTAATTTTGTTCCTGAAATTTTGGATTTGAGTGTTGTAAGTGAGATAATGGATGTATCAGATGATAATGCTATTAATACAGCAAGAGAGATATGTTTTAATGAGGGCTTGCTTGTTGGAATATCATCAGGAGCCAGTGTATATGCTGCTGTAGATTTTTCTAAAAAACTGGAAAGATCAGAAGAAAATATTAAACTTCTTTGTATTTTACCAGATACAGGAGAAAGATATTCTTGGAATTAATTTATTATTGGATATAATTATGAAATTAAAAACTTTTAGCGAATTGCCAAATCAGAAAGATATTAAAGAAATAATTAAGCTTGTCAGAGATTATGTTTTCCCAAATTTTTTTAGGGAATCTGAAAACAAAGATATGGTGAAAAAAAGCATAGCAAGACTTTATATGAAAGTGGTTACAGATGATTCTGCATTGCTTGATTTTATAGAGCAGCTAGATGATATTGCCGTAAGTTTGGAAAGAGATTTAGAGTTCTTTTTTCAATCAGACCCTGCATCAAAATCTTATGATGAAATAGTATTAACATATCCTGGTTTTAGGGCTATATTTAATTATAGAATAGCACATATATTTTACAATCAAAAAGAGTATTTAATAGCAAGAACAATATCTGAATTTGCACATTCAAAAACAGGTATAGATATTCACCCTGGGGCATCTATAGGAGATTACTTTTTTATAGATCATGGAACAGGTATTGTTATAGGAGAAACTACTGTAATAGGACATCATGTTAAAATGTATCAGGGTGTTACATTAGGTGCTTTATCTTTAACTAATGGAAGAAGTTTAGAGGGGCAGAAAAGGCATCCTACTGTTTGTGATTATGTTACAATATATGCTAATGCTTCAATATTCGGCGGAAATACGGTTATAGGAGAAAATGCTATTATAGGTGCTAACTGTATAGTATTGGAATCTGTTGAAGAGAATAAAAAAATAACTCTATAGTTTAAAGTATTTTTTATATTTAAGAATAAGAAAGGAGAAGAAATATTAACTTCTCCTTTTTGTTATTTAAAATTATATTATTTTATAATAAATATGATTTATTTGATTGAAATAATTATTAACATAATATAATATTATGTTAATAAAGTTATGTTAATAATATAATAAAGGAATTTTTTATGTCTTCAGTTATAACTTTTGGTGAAATAATGTTAAGATTATCACCGCCTTCAAATTTAAGATTTGTTCAGACTGATTCTTATGATGCTAGATTCGGAGGCGGAGAAGCTAATGTTTCTTTTGCGTTATCAAATTTTGGTATAGATACTTCATTTGTTACAAAACTTCCTAATAATGATATAGGGCAGGCTTGTATTAATGAGCTTAGAAGGTATGGAGTTGATGTTTCAAATATAATTTTGGGAGGAGATAGAATAGGGATATATTTCTTGGAAAAAGGTGCAAGTCAGAGGGGATCTAAAGTAATATATGACAGAGCTAATTCTTCTATATCAAAGTCCAGCAAAGAAGATTTTGATTGGGATAAAATTTTTAATAATGCTAAATGGTTTCATTTGACAGGTATAACTCCTGCACTTGGAAAAAATGTTGCTGAAATTTGTATTGATGCTTGTAAGAAGGCTAAAGAAAAAGGTTTGACTATAAGTTTGGATTTAAATTTCAGAAAAAAATTATGGACATCCAAAGAAGCCAATGAAACTATGAGTAAATTGATGCCTTATGTTGATATATGTGTTGCTAATGAAGAAGATGCTGATAAGGTTTTTGGAATAAAGGCAAAGGATTCAAATATTATAGAGGGAAAATTATCGCATGAAGGATATAAAGATGTGGCAAGAGAGATTGTAAAAAGATTCAATGTAAAAAAAGTAGGAATTACTTTAAGGGGTTCTATTTCTGCAAGTGAGAATTTATGGTCATGCATGCTTTATAACGGCGATGAATATTTTTTTTCAAAGGAATATTTAATAAAGATAGTTGATAGGGTAGGCGGAGGAGATAGTTTTGCTGCTGGTTTGATATATTCATTTTTGAATGGAAAGGATGACAGAGAGGCATTAGAGTTTGCTGCTGCCTCAAGCTGTTTGAAGCATTCTATAGAAGGTGATTTTAATGTTGTAACTGTTGATGAAGTTATGACTGTTTATAATGGTGATGCTTCAGGACGAATACAAAGATAATTAAGTTTATAATTTTTTATTTGGTGTTGTAAAATGATTTTTAATTTAAATAAAACGTATATAAAAGTACTAAAGAAACAAAATATTTTAATACTTGGTGCTGCTTTAAGAAGCGGAGTAAGTATTGCCAATGTTATATATGATATTAATACTTCTATGAATATTAATATAAAATATGCATTGAGCGATAGTAAAAGTGAAAGCGAACTTCAAGAGAGTATAAATGCATTAAAAGATAAAAAAGTAAAGATTTTTTTTGGCAAGCAGGAATTATCTATTTTGGATGATATTACTCTTATAATAATTTCTCCTGGAGTACCGCGTACTATTCCAATAGTTGCTGAGGCTGAGAGACGCGGAATAAAAATTATAGGTGAAATTGAGTTTGCATATAACCTTCTTCCTAATAGAAATTATATAGCTGTAACTGGTACAGACGGAAAAACTACAACAGTTACTCTTATTCATAAAATAATAAGTTCATACAAAAAGGCTAAACTTTTAGGGAATGTAGGAAATACATTTACTAAAGAGATTGAAAATATAGAGGAAGGTGAAGATGTTGTATTAGAGCTTTCAAGTTTTCAATTAGAAACAGTTGAAAAATTTCATGCACATATAGGTGTTATACTAAATATTGCTGAAGATCATCTTGACAGATATAACAGTATAGAAGATTATTTCAATGCCAAAAAAAATATAAGTGTTAATCAAAATAAAAATGATTTTCTTATACTTAATTATGATAATATATACACCAATATATATTATAATGAACTGCTTAATAACTGCAAGATGAAGCTTTTAACATTTTCTATAAAAAGTAAATTTGCGGATATTTATTATAATGAAGAGGATGAATATATATATTATAATAATGAGAAGCTATTTTCTATAAAAGATAGGAAGATATTAGGTAAGCATAATGTAGCAAATATATTAGCTGCTGTGCTTGTATGTTTGAAAGATGGAATACCTATTGAGCATATAGAGAATACTGTTAATAATTTCAATGGAATAGAGCATAGATTAGAATTAGTTTCTGTTATAAATGGGGTGAAATATATTAATGATTCTAAAGCCACATCAATGAATGCTGTTATGAGTGCTTTGAAGTCTTTTGATAAAGATATTATACTTATAATGGGAGGACGTAATAAAAATATAGATTTTACTTCTTTAAATAATATTATGGAAAACAGACTTAAAAAACTTATACTTATTGGTGAGGCTGCTGAGTCGCTTGATTCTATGCTGCATTTTGAAAATAAGATTATAGTAAAAGATTTCACTGATGCTTTTAATTATGCTTCTGCTATATCTATAGACGGTGATACTGTGCTTCTTTCACCTGGATGTGCCAGTTTTGATATGTTCAAAAATTATGAGGAAAGAGGGAAGTTTTTTAAGAGTTTAGTATATAAGCTAAATAATATTTCTTAAAAATTATTGTATTTTTGTATTTGAATATTTTTTAAAATTATTATAGAATTGTAGACTAATAAAAATAAAAAATGTTTAAGTAAAAATATGGCTAGAAGTATTATAAACATAGTAAATATATCCAAGAGATTTGTTCATAAGGTTTTGCTTGATAATGTAAATTTGCTTATAGAAGAAAAATCTAAAATAGGCATGATAGGACGCAATGGTGCGGGTAAAACTACGCTTTTAAAAATTCTTATGGGGCTTGAGGAGCCTGATGACGGAGAGATAATACTTTCTGATGATGTAAGAATAGGTTATTTGCGTCAGCAGGGTGATTTTGATGAAAATGAAAAAGTTATAGATTATCTTGTAAGAGTTACAGGAAAAGAGTCTTGGAAATGTTCTAAAATAGCCAGCAGATTCGGAATAGATCATATAAAAGTTAATTACAATTTAGGAAGTTTGTCAAGCGGTTATAGAATGAGGGTTAAGCTTTCTGAGATGATGCTTTATGAACCAAATTTTTTGATATTAGATGAGCCTTCAAACTTTTTAGATTTAAATACATTGATAGATTTAGAGAATTTTTTGATGGATTATAACGGAGGATTTTTAATAGTTTCGCATGATAGGGAGTTTTTAAAAACAACATGCGAAAAAACTATAGAAATGGAAAATGGAAAAATAACATATTTTCCGGGTAATATAGAAGATTATTTTGAGTACAAAGAAGAAAAAGAATATACAATAAAGAAATATAATAAAAATATCGAAGAGAGAAAAGCACATTTAGAAAGATTTGTTGAGAGATTCAGATATAAAGCTACAAAGGCAAAAGCTGTTCAGTCGCGTATAAAGCAGATAGAAAAATTAAAGACTATAGAGATAAATCATCCTTCCAAAAATGTTAGAATTAAACTGCCTGAAGTACCTGAAAAAAAAGGTTTTGCTCTTATTTCTGATGATTTGGCTGTAGGATATGGTGAAAAAATAGTTGCAGAAAGCGGACGTATTGAGATACCTAGAGGAAGCAGAGTAGCTGTTCTTGGGCAGAATGGAGAAGGTAAAACTACTTTTTTAAGGACTATAGCAGGAAGACTGGAGCCTGTATCTGGAAGCTATAATTATTCATACGGCATAAAAATAGCATATTTCGGAGAGGATACATATAAGAATATTACAGCGAATGATACTGTATTGTCATATTTAAAAAAGAATGCTAAACAGGGGCTTCTCAGTCAGGAATTGTTAACACTTTTAGGAAGTTTTTTATTTTCTGGGGAGGATGTTAATAAGGATGTTAAAGTTTTAAGCGGAGGAGAGATGGCTAGGCTTTCGCTTCTTGCAGCTATAACTCAATGTGCTGATGTACTTATTTTGGATGAACCTACAAACCATTTAGATTTTGAAACTGTTGAGGCACTTGCTTCTTCTCTCAGAGATTACGGCGGAACAATATTTTTTACTTCGCATGACAGGACTTTTGCCAGTATGCTTGCCAATTCCATTATAGAAGTGAAAGATAAGAAACTTTCACTTTATCCTTCAGATTATGAGGCTTATGTTTATAGGGTTAGGCTTGATGCTTTGGAAGAGGAGGAAAGAGAGTTAAAATATCAGGAGAATAATAAAGAGGCTGTAAATAAGGATAATAATTCAAATAGCAATGAGGAAAAAAATAGTTATGAAGAGAGAAAAAAGATGAGAAATAAACTCTCTAAATGTGAGGCTTTACTTAAGAAGCATGAACAGCAGATTGAAGATTATAAAAAGGAAGAGGCTGAAATATTAAAGTTTTTTGAAACTTCATCAGGATATGATGATGAAAAAAGCAGGAGGCTGCTTGAGGTTAAGAAGTTAATTGAGGATACTGAGAATGAATGGCTTTTAACTAATGAAGAAATAGATAGTATAAAGTCTGCATTATAAATACTTTTATAAAGGGAGAAAAGTAATGAGAATTTTTAAAAATGCCAAAATTTATTCTATGGATAAAGATGATAACATTTATGAAGCTGTTGCTGTTGATAATGGCAGAATAGCTTTTGCAGGAAGTAATGAAGAGGTATTAAAAAAGTATGCCGATGCAGAAGAGATAATAGATTTAGAAGGCAGAACTGTTATACCGGGATTTAATGACAGCAATGTAAATTTTGTTTCTTATGCACGTTTTAATACTATGCTTGATTTAAGCGGATGCAAGTCTATAAGAGAAGTAATAGAAATTTCACAAGCAGCTGAAAGATATAATGATTGGATTATAGGAAGAGGATGGAATCAGGATTATTTTGAAGATAAGAGAATGCTTAATAAATATGATTTGGATAATATTTCCAGAGAATATCCTGTTGCTTTTAGAAGATGCTGCGGAGAGATGATAGTGGCAAATAGTAAGGCTCTTGAGATATGCGGAATTACAAGTGATATGCAAAGCGATACTATAGATTTTGATAATGGCTTAATAAGTTCAAAAGCTATGACTTTAATTTTAGCTAAGATTAAATCATTTGAAATTGATACATTAAAGTCTTTAATACTTGATACTCAGGAAATATTTTTCAAAATGGGTATTACTTCTGTTCAGACAGATGATTTGAGAAGTTTGCCTGATTTAGATTATAGAAAAATTATAGATGCATATCAGAAACTTCATAGAGAAAAGAAATTAAAAATAAGAGTATGCGAGCAGGCACAGTTTATCAGTAAAGAAGATATTGATGATTTTAGACAGTATTATTACTATCAGTATATAGATGATGATAGATTTAAAGTAGGGCATATTAAATTGATAATAGACGGAGGCATAGGCTCAAGAACTGCTCTTTTGAGGGAGGATTACAATGATTCAAAAGGTTTCAGAGGCGTTACACAATATAAGCAGGATGAACTTGATGAGTTAGTTGAATATGCAAACAGTTTAGATTATTCTCTGGCAATACAGGCTACTGGAGATGGTGCTATTGATATGGCATTAAAATCTATAGAAAAAATAAAAGATACTAAAGATTTTAAATATAGAAGAAATGGATTAGTACATTGCCAGATTACAGATAAAGAGTTATTTGAAAGAATGAAAGAATTGAATGTAGGTATATATTATCAGCCTGTATTTCTTAATTATGATATGCATGTTGTTGAAAATAGGGTAGGTTATGATAAGGCTTCTACGAGTTATGCTTATAAAACAGCTATGGATATGGGAGTTAATATAGGATTTGGTTCTGCTGGTCCTGTTGATAGTATTAATGTTATGGAGGGTATACATTGTGCTGTTAATAGGGAAGATTTAAAAGGATGGCCTGAAGGAGGATGGATGCCTCAGGAAAAACTCACTGTAAAAGAGGCAGTTTATTTATATACTATGGGAAGTGCTTATATGTCTTTTGAGGATGGTGTTAAAGGAAGTATTGAAGAAGATAAACTTGCTGATTTTATAGTTTTAGATAGGGATATATTTGAGGTTGACACTAAGGAAATAAAAGATATTAAGGTGTTAAAGACTATAGTTGATGGGGATATAGTTTACAGTATATAGTTATTATACTGAGATACTAAAAAAGGATTTGGATATATATCTGAATCCTTTTTTATTTAACAAATATGTTTTATAAATTTATTAGACTTATTTCAAAACTCATTTTATTTATAATTGTTGGAACTACTACATATTTATTTTGCTGCCAAAGTATGAACATCCGCCAAATGACTGCATATTTATATATAAAAAATAATTAACTATACAACATATAAAATATTATGTTTGTAATTAATCTTGTAGAGTAGCTCTAATATATTATATTTATTTAGCTATTTCATAGCAATTATCATATTCTATATCATTTTCTTTTAATATATTTATTAAATTATCTTTCAAATTGGTTTCACTTTCCCAAGACATACCGCATCCTGCAGATATTTCACTTGGTATAGATATTATTTTTCCAAGTATTTCATTAGTTTTTGACATAATATCTTTAAAAGCTTTTTCTGCTCTCATAACATCTGTTATAGTATTGAAAGTTATAACTAATTTTTTTTCTTTATTCTCTTCTTTTTTTATATTGCTGTTTTCAGAGGTATTTTTTGTAATATTTTTATTATTAGAGTTTTTTTCAAATCCGATAATAGCTGCTCCTATAGCACCTGCATACTGACCTCTGCTGTCTGTAATAACTTTACCGCCTAAAGTTTTTTCTAATGTTTTAACTAAATAATCGAATACGCATAATCCTCCTGTAAGAAAATAAGTATCATCTTTAAACTTTCCGCAAAGTGAAGCAACTTTATTTGCAACAGAATTTACTATAGCATAAGCAATCTCGCTTTTTTGTTTTCCGCTTGATTTAAGACTTATAACTTCAGTTTCTGCAAATACTGTACACATTGAGCTTATAATAACATCTGTTTCCTTACATTTTTCTGCTTCTTCTAGAAGGCTAGGTATAGAACATCCTAAAGAATTAGACATTAACTCTATAAATCTTCCAGTACCTGCAGAACATTTATCATTCATAATAAAATTATCAACTTTTCCATTTTTTATGCTTATTATTTTAGTATCCTGTCCGCCTATATCTATTAAAGTGCCATTCAAATTATTAAATAAAAAATTAGCACCCTTAGCATGACATGTAATTTCTGTTACAGTCTTATTAGCATACTCTATTGATACTCTTCCATATCCTGTACCCACAAAGTATGAATCTTCTATATTTATATTTTTCTCTTTCAGCATATCCAAAATTTTTGAAGCTGCCTCAATTCCAGACCATCCTGTAGGAATCATAAATAGTTCTCTTAAATCATTAATATTATCATCATAAACTGCAACCTTTGAAGCTGTTGAGCCTATATCTATACCAATATAATACATTTTAATTTCCTTTAATTTTAATTTATTTTATAAAAATTTTTTACTAATTTGTTTTACTGCATTAATACCTTTTTCAATTTCTTCTTCAGTATTAAAATAAGAAAAGCTAAATCTTACAATACCCTGTTTAACTGTATTCAATGATTCATGCATAAGAGGGGCACAATGTCCGCCTGATCTAGTAGCTATATTATATTCATTTGCAAGTATGTCAGAAATCTTTGCCGAATCTATTTCCCCAATATTTAAAGCAACTATTGATGTTCTATTTTTCGTATTATAATTACCATAGAGCTTTATATTTTCTATATCTTTAATTCCATTATAAAAATAATCTGCCAAATCTTTTTCACGTTTTCGTATTTTTTCAACAGTTTCATTTTCTATAAATTCTAATGCCGCATTAAGTCCAGCTATAGAATGACTATTTAAAGTACCTGCTTCAAGTCTTGTTGGCATATTTTCAGGCTGTGTTTTAGAATATGTTTTTATACCAGAGCCTCCGCTTTTCAATGGCTTTATTTTAATATCTTTTTTTATACATAATCCTCCAGTACCTTGAGGTCCCATTAAACCTTTATGTCCTGTAAAGCATACTATATCAATATTGCTTTTCTTCATATCAATATCTATTGAACCTGCACTTTGTGATGCATCCAAAATAAATAATATATTATGTTTGGAGCATAAACTTCCTATAAAATCTATATCTAAAACATCTCCTATTACATTAGAGGCATGAGTGCATACAATAGCCTTAGTATTTGATTTTATGCTCTTTTCTATATCTGAATAATTTATTTCACCTTTTATATTTGCTTTTATTATAGTTAGTTCTGCACCAAGTTCCTGCATCTCATAAAGCGGTCTTAATACGCTGTTATGTTCCAAAGAAGTTGTTATAATATGAGTATCTTTATGATTTTCTATTGTTCCTTTAATCGCAGTATTTAATGCTTCTGTGGAATTGCTTGTAAAGGCAGCATAATTAGGGCTGTAGCCATTAAAAAGTTTAACAATTCTTTCTCTTGTATCTAATATGACTCTTTCACTATTTAAAGATGATTCATAAGACCCTCTTGAAGCATTTGCAAAACTATTTATGGCATTGAAAACTGCTTTAGCAACAGTTTCTGGCTTTTTTAATGTTGTTGCTGCATTATCAAAGTATATCATATTCCTTCCTATTATTGCTAATAAAAATTGTTCGCTTTAATTATACAGCTAATAATTTCCGTATGCTCACAATTTTCATATTGTTATTGCTAATAAAAATTGTTCGCTTTAAATATATCGCTAATAAATTTACCGTATGCTCATAGTTTTATCTTTATTCCAATTATAATTAAAGCTATAATTTTATTTGTGTTAATAAATACAGTTTCATTTTTTATCTAATAAATGAATTATTAAAAGTTTACAATTTTTATGATTATTATTGCTAAAACTAACTTATTTAAAATATAAAGTATTTTTAATAATTTGAGTTTATAACCTAGTTATAATATAATTATAACTAAAGCTATAAACTCATAATTTATATTATTTAATTACAGCATTTCAACAAATGCTTCTAATCTAGTTCTAATTTGAGGAGCATCGCTATTAGAATAATTTGTTTCTATAGCCAAATATGATTTTCCGCATCCTTCTACAGTACGTCTTACTTTTTCTGTTTCTATAGCGTAAGTATGACATGCTGTGAGTGTAACATCTATAACACCATCAACTTTATATTCATCTATATATCTTTTTATTCTTTCCATCCTCCCGTCATTATTAACCATAATAGAACAAGGGATATTTAAATATCTTTCAGCAATGGCTTCTATTGGGTCTTTATTTTCATCAACTAGCATTTCATGATTTTTTGTTCCTGAACAATTTTCTATACATACAACAGAACCGCCTATTTCTTCTATTTGTTTTATTACTTTATTTACAACACCTCCAGTAGGACATCCTGTTATCAATATTCTAGGAGTATCTTCAGTAAATGGAGTTTCTCCTCTTTCATATTTTGCTTTTGTATCTGCAATAGCTTTTTTAATTTCTTCAAAGAATTCTTTTTTATCAAATTTAAAGCTTGATGAACTCATAACATCATGCAGTTCTGTTCCTTTAACAGGAGAAGGTACTAATTTAGCAAGAGAGAAAAATTCTTTCATAAGAGTTCTCTCTTCATTGAATAATTTTATAGCATCTCTTAATTTTTCTTCTGTTATTTTTACATTAAACTTTTCTTCTAATTTTTTTATAAGTATATTTAATTCATTTTTCCAAAGCTCAAAGGAATAATAATTTTTTGTATGAGGCAATTGCATAACATGAGTATCTTTTACTTCTCCCAAAAGTTCATACATCTTTTTCTTTCCGTCGCATGTAGTTTCTCCTACTATTAAATCAGAGAAATACATATAGGGACATTTATCTGTTATAGCAAAACCGTAGCTTGATTTTATTAACGGACATAAGTTTTTAGGCAGATATTTTTCAGCTTCAGGTATAGTTTCATCACTTGTAGAACATAATGATACAGATACTGCATTAGCAGCATATATTAATTCTTTTGGCGTATAGGTACAAAAAGTCCCTACTACGTTTCTTCCCTTATCTTTTTCTGCTTTCATAGCAAGAAAACCTTTTTTACGTGCATCGGCAAATGTTTCAAAAATTTCTGGTAAAGCGTTATTGGACATTGCATTACTCCCTAAAATATATTTGTTTTATAAAAATAGAAATGAAATTCTATATCCTATAGAATGAATATTATATTATATGTCTTGTATATTTTTTAGATAGATATGAAATGGATACTATCAATTTGTTTACAGCAAAATTAGTAATCATAACCGAAATTATAATAAAAATGTAATTATTTGTCAATTAAATAATTTATTTTTCTAAAAAAAATATAGCTATAACATTTCAATAAATGCTTCTAACCTAGTTCTAAGCTGAGGAGCATCACTGTTAGAATAATTAGTTTCTATATTTAAATATGATTTTCCGCATTCTTCTACAGTACGTCTTACTTTTTCTGTTTCTACAGCATAAGTATGACATGCAGTAAGTGTAACTTCTATAACCCCATCTATATTATATTCTTCTATATATTTTTTTATTACATCCATTCTGCCGTCATTAGGACTCATAACTGAACAAGGTATATTAATATATTTTTCAGCAATGGCTTCTATTGGATCTTTATCTTCATCAACAAGCATTTCAAAATTTTTACTTCCTAAACAGCTTTCAAAACAAACAACACTTCCACCCACTTCTTCAATCTGTCTTATAACTTTATCAACAAGTCCTCCAGTAGGACATCCTGTTATTAATATTCTAGGTTTATTTTTATCAGATTCTTTTTGTTCGCTTTGCAAATATGTTTCTTTTATACTCTTTACTAATTGTTTTATTTCATTTATGTATGCTATTCTGTTAAATTTATAATTAGATGAATGCAAAGCCTCATGCATTTCACTTCCTCTTATAGGGGAAGGATTAAGTTTTCCTAATTCATATAATTCTTTTATTGCCCTTCTTTCTTCGTTAAATAGTTTTATAGAATCTCTTAATTTTTCTTCTGTTATTTTTATATTAAATTCTTTTTCTAGTCTTTTTATAAGTTCTGATATTTCATTTTTCCAAAGTTCCAAAGCATATTCATTTTTTGAATGAGGCAGCTGCATAACATGAGTATTTTTTATTTCTCCTAAAAGCTCATACATCTTTTTCTTTCCATCACATGTGGTTTCTCCTACTATTAAATCAGAGAAATACATATAAGGGCATTTATCTGTTATAGCAAAACCATAGCTTGATTTTATTAACGGACATAAGTTTTTAGGCAGATATTTTTCCGCTTCGGGTATAGTTTCTTCATTTGTGGAGCATAATGATACTGATATGGCATCAGCAGCATATATTACTTCTTTCGGCGTATAGGTGCAAAAACTTCCTACTACATTTCTTCCCTTATCTTTTTCTTCTTTCATAGTAAGAAAACCTTTTTTACGTGCATCTGTAAATGTTTCAAAAATTTCTGGTAAATTCTTATTAGACATTGTATTACTCCCTGAATATATTTGTTTTATAAAAATAGAACTCTATATATTATAGAGTTCTATTTTTGAATTCTATATTTTTAGATATATGCTATTATTTTTAATTAGCATAAGTCTTTTATTATTTCAGTTTTTAATATCTCCATATTCCCCAAACATCCAATCCGCCTCCAAATGCATTATTTATATTAAAATCAGCATTTTTTCTTGCTATATATTGTCCTTCAGCATAAGCTGTTAATCCAAATGTTAAATTTTCGATTAAAGTAAGCTGTAACTCTCCTTCCATACCATAATGCAGATTATAAATTCCATCAGTTTTATATATACTTCCTTCAAACATTAATCTAGGCATTACATAAAAGTATATAGCACCTAATTTTGACTCAAATTTGGCTGGCAATAGTACATAGAATCTCATACTGTCTGTAGCCCTTTCCGTTTGTTCAGTATCACTATATAGATAATTTATTAAAGTATCTTCTACATATCCTGCATCTATAGTAGCCCATCTAGCTCCTATACCATAATAGAAAGCAACTTTGGCAGGTATGCTGATTTGAACTGGATAATTATCAAATCTCGTAAGCATTATATCTCCATACAAAGAACCTCCTATAACCATAGGTGCTATATTAGTACCTCCTACAGGATTTGTAACGGTAGAAAGCTGAATTCCATAATGGAGCGATATTGTAAATTCATCCAGTAATCCGCTTCTAAACATAAATGAAAACTTAGGAGTTGTGCTTATAGATGCTTTTCCTCCATAGTAGTTAGGGTCTGACAATGAGAATGAAACAGGGAGAGATAGTCTATATCTGTCATTAGCGAACCCAAATGAAAAAGAATGGCTATGTGATATAGGATTACCTCCTTTTGTAATATCATTATATAAATTAAATTGATAACCAAAAGCGAACATTCCATAACTTAAGCCTACAAAACCTTTAGGCAAAAATGCTAGTTTTCTTTTTCCATCTGTTCCTATTGTTTTATTATCAACTATATGTGTTAAATCTAATAATGATACTCCCAATTTAAAAGGGGTATTATGATTCATAAGCGGAGCAAAGTCATATATTGTACTAACTCTGTCTGTACCAAATCTTGTTGATGTTACTCCTTCTATTAAGTTATGCATATTATCTTTATCTACAATATCATCTATAGCAAATACAAAAGAATTTAACAGCAGCAATAAACAAATAATTTTTTTCATTTCTTCTCCACTTATTATTTTTTATATAAAAATATATTTTTCAGGATAGTTTATAGTAGAAATACTATTTTTTCAAGTGTTTATTAAATCATGTATTATATATTTTTACATTAATTAAAATTTTTTTCTTCCGATAAATCTAGCAATGATAAAAGATTTTTTATATTTTATAATAATAATATTTTCTAAAACTGTAATTGATCTATTTCAATTATTCGGCAGTATTATAATATTCGGATTTGTTTTATATGTATTATCTTCTATTACGAGAAGAATATTTGCTAAAACATTAGGTTCAAAAATAGAGGTTTATATTACAGGATGGATAGGAACTCCTATACATGAACTTTCACATGCATTATTCTGTTTATTATTCAGACATAAAATCAATGATATTAAACTTTTCAATACCAAATCTGATACTATAGGATATGTTTTGCATAGCTATGATTCAAGAAGTTGGTATCAGCAGATAGGAAATTTTTTTATAGGAGTAGGTCCTATTATTGTAGGAACATTAATAGTATATTTGCTTTTCCTATTATTAGCACCAGAATTAAAAGAGAATGTATTTGCAATGCCTAGTATAAAATATAAACAGGTATTTAATTCAGAGATTTTGTCTATTGTATACTACACTATATCAAGTATTTTTATATATACATATAATATTTTTGTTAATATAATAAAAAATATTATTGTAAACTCTTCATTTAAAAGCATAACATTTTGGATATTTTTATATTTTTCAATAGCAATAGCATCTCACATGGAATTAAGTCCTGCAGATATTTCTCATGCTTGGAAGGGTATAATAGTTATTTTTGCTGTTTCATTAATATTTAATACATTTTTAATAATTATGAAAGTATTTTTTAAATTTGATATTCCAAGTTCATTTTATGTATTTATCAATAGGATTCTTACTACTTATAACATGCTTTTGATATTTTCATGTATTATATCATTATTTAATGTAATAGTATCATATATAATTCTGACGCCTATTAATGTAATAAGAAATGGAAGTTTTATTAATCCATTCAGTAATTAAAATGATTTAAATAAAGAGTAGGGGATTATTTATTATTTTTTCCAAATTTATTTTTTACAAAACTTGTTAATATATTCAATTTATCAGCTGTAGCTTCTTTAGATGCTTCTAAGTTCTGACTTTCTATTTCTTCATAAACTTCTTTTCTAAAGATTTTTACATTTTTAGGGGCATTGATTCCAAGTTTAATTTGATCTCCCCGTATATCAACAAGCATTATTTCTATATTATCACCAATTACTATGCTTTGATTTATTTTTCTAGAAAGTACAAGCATTTTATGAACTCCTTTCATGCGTATTATTTTCAGATTCTTCGGATAATATGAAATGTCTTGTGGTGTATTTATCTCCAGAAACAGTACATTGTTTTGCTTTATGATTTTTTATATTAAAAACTACGGGTGCTATTAGATTAGCACTCATAGTTTTAAAATCATCATTTGGTATGCTGACTATTGTTAATAGGTATAAGTCTTCATGGTTTTCTATACCTAAATATTTTATATCATCATCATGCACATCAGGTTCATAATCTTTAAATACCAGAAATGGATCTATAAGAATAAAACATATATTTTTGTCATCTTTGGATTGAAGAATCTTAAAAGTACCTTCTTCATCCATATTAACAAGATAAAACTCATCATAGTCTTCAAAGGCTAGTATAGTTCCATTTAGATGATAAAGAGAATCATCTGAAACCTCAACTTTTCCTAATATCCTAGATTCTATTTCAGGCATAAATTATTTCCTTTATATATTATAAAATTAATTATCTTTTAAGCATTAAACTATAAACTTATTATCTTAAATAGTCCATAAGAGTTCTGCCTAATATTCTTCCAGCAGTTTGTAATGAAGCATTATGAGCATACTGCCACATATTAAAGTTAACAATTTCTTCAGCATAATCTATATTTTCATTTTTAGCTAAAGCCTCTTGAATGGATAATTTTTGATTTTCAAAGCTGGTATAACCCATATCAAGTCTTGTTACTTTAGAAGAAGCATTAGCCTGTATAGTTGCAACATTATCCAAAGAACTATCTATATAACCTAAAGCCTCACTTCCTATAGCTCTTACATCATCATTAAGCATAGCATCTCTTAAATATATTAAAGTTTCAAATACACTTTTACCAGTTACTAAAGCACTAGGTTCATAGTTATTTTCAGGATTATTTGCTGATCCTACTCTAACCAAACCTATATCCTGTAATACTGTTCCTCCTGCTAAATCCTGTAAAAGTATTTTATGAGGTGTTCCTGTTTTTAATTGTATAACTTTAGCACCGCCTCTTAAATCTCCTATAGTTGCACTTACATTTCCATTAGCATCATTTATTCTTTGAACTATAGCTTCAATATTATCGCCTTGTTTAATATTGATAACCATATCATCTATCATAATATCCTGATTTTCAGCAGCTATATATGTAGAAGCATCTGTAGTAGATATAATTTCCATATCAGTTCCCCAGAATGCATAATTACCCGGAGTTGCTACATTAATAACCTGTCCGTTTTCTACTTCTCTGTTTTGAGCATTGCCGTCGCCTTCATATATAACAGATCTTATTATTGAGCGTCCTGCTTTTTCATCATATCCGTAAAGAGCTCTGAATGGGGCAGTTTTAGTGCTTGTACCAGAAAATACAAATTCTCCCTTACTTTGAGTTTTGGAGATGTCATATATTCTTTCTATCATCTCTTCAACTTCCATAGCCATTTTAGCTCTGTCATCGGCACCGTAAGTACTGTTTGCACCTTGTACTGCTAAATCCCTTGCTCTATTTAAAGCTTCAGTTATTCCAGACATAGAATCATGAGCAACGCTTAATTTTTCTTTTCCATCAACTATATTGTTTTGATATCTATCAACGGATGACATTCTAGTTCTGTAATAGATAGAATTAATAGTTGATGTAACATTCTGGTGAGGGTACTGCACCCTTTGACCAGTAGATAATCTAGTTTGAGAAGCTTCCATCTCACTATAGTTTCTTTTTATTGTACTAACTGTTCTATTAAATTGGGCTTGTTCAGTAACTCTCATTTTTTATCTCCTGTTTTTAATATAGAAGTGATTATTATATCGTTATCATTCTCGTAATAATCTAAAATCTTTTTATAATTTTTTTATTTATATAATTATTTTATTATTAAAGATACATATTAATTATCGGAATGTATAAGCATAAAAAACATTATGATTAAATTTTATTTATTTACCGTTAATATTTACACGGAGTATTAATATTATGATAATTATTAAAGAAAGTATAAAAATTGATGAAGTAAAAAATATGCTTGGAAATTTTTTTACAGATATGGTTAAAGGAGTTGTTGATATTAGAAAAAAGGAACTGGCATTGGATGCGGAGCTTCATAGCGATTTGGAATCTTTATTAATAGAGAATGGTTCTTTGCAAAATGACCTATGGGGCATTAATATTTATCCTAATTTAGATGGCGAAGATTTTTTGGAATTTGATTCTTTAATAAATATACGTCCTTCAGATAATAATAAAAGCAGATATGTAGAAGATGATGATATTAGAAAAGAAATAATTAATATAGTAAATAATTTAATAATTAGATGATTATATAAAGGTAGATTTATGAATTATATGCATAAAGATTTATCAAAAGGAAGATGGAAAACTTTAAGTCTTGCAGAACAAATGGCAAATATTGGAAGCGAAGTTTATAGAGCAATAAAATTTAAAAATAAAAATAATTTAGAATATTCTATAAATTCAGCCTACAGAGCATTGGAATTGATAGATATAACAATAGAGGCACAGTATAAAAAACACAGCATAAAAGAGTTTACAAGATTAAGAGAAGTATTATGCGATTATTTGCTTGGAGATAATGAATATAATACAGATGAAAGAATTATGAAATATTTTGATAATTTTGCATATATTCTTGCCAGCAGAAAAGGAAAATAGTTTGAAATAATTATAATTTTATTGTATAATATACAAAAATTAGGGGAGCTTTAAAAGGCTGAGAGTAAGTTTTAATTCATCTGAATAACTTAGACCCTTATAACCTGTTGGATAATGCCAGTGTAGGGAAATATTTTTTTAAGTTTTCTAATATTATATTCATTTTTTATTTTTATACACTCATTATTTTCATTAAGGTTTCTCTAAATTATAATCTATATTTAAGGAAATTTTTATGAACTCAGAAAACGTTTTAAATAATACTAAATTATATACCAAATCATCTTATTTAAAGTTTATTGTATTTAGTTTTATAGGCGTATTTGTATTATTTATACCTATTCAAATAGGGAATGTTAAATCCATACCAATAGATCATTTGGTAAGTTTTATAAGAAAGATTCCTTTTGTTGATCCCTATTATGGTATTTTAATAACTATGTTTGGGGGTATATATCCTTTTATTAGTAAGTCTTGGAATAAGAATAAAACAGAAATATTTTTTTCATTTATAAAATTATTTTCTATTCCTTTTATTATAATGGCTTATTTCGGATTAGGACCTTCTGATTTTCATAAACCTAATATGCTTCTTTTTTCTTATAATCTTCTTACTCAAATAGCATTAATTAATAGTGTAGGTTTTATATTTTTATCATTTTTAGTAGATTACGGACTTATGTCATTTGCTGGTATATTTATGCGTTGTATAATGAAGCCTATATGGAAAACTTCAGGCAGGTCTTCTTTAGATGCTATAGCTTCATTTGTAGGCAGTTATTCTATTGCTCTTTTGATGACAAGCAAAGTTTATAAAAAAGGTTATTATTCAAAAAAAGAAGCCTGCATAATAGCCACTGGATTTTCTACTGTATCTACAACATTTATGATAGTAGTTGCTAAAATGTTTGGGGTTATGGATAAATGGAATATATATTTTTTTGGTACTATGTTAATTACATTTTTGGTAACTGCTATAACTGTAAGGCTTTATCCTTTAAGAAGCAAACCTAATAATGGATATATGGATAAAGAAGTTAAAGAAGAGCCTGTATATAAAGGCGGAAATATTTTTAAGCTTGCTTTAAATGAGGCTGCTGATACTGCTAGTCATGCGGATAATTTTTTCAGCAGTGTTATTAAAAACTTAAAAGAGGGGCTTATGGTTTCTATTTCAGTTATGCCTAATTTTATGGCTATAACTTTTATTGGACTTTTAATAGTTAATTATACGCCTATATTTGATGTTATAAGTTATATATTTCTTCCTATTACAAAATTATTAGGTTTAGGAGATGAGGCTTATATAGTGGCAAAGGCTTGTTCTGTTACATTAGTAGAGATGTCATGCTCTTCTAGTATTGTAATGTATGCTAGTCAATTTGCTAAGTCTGTTGTCGCTGTAGTTTGTGTTGCTGAGATTTTATATTTTGCTGCTCCTATACCAGTGATGCTTGCTGTGGGAATACCAATAAGTATAAAAGATATGATGATAATATGGGTTGAGAGAATAGTGCTTGCTTTATTATTTGCTGTGCCTTTTGCTTATTTCTTTTTAAGTTAATAAAATAATGGGAGTTTTTTATTTATGAAATGTTATATTATAGATGCTTTTGCTGATAGTGTTTTTAATGGTAATCCTACTGCTGTTTGTATATTAGATAAAGAAATTTCACATGAACTTATGCAGAATATTGCTTCTGAGAATAATATTTCAGAAACTGTATTTACTATAAAAAATAATAAAGATAATAATTATGATGTTTATTGGTTTACTCCAGAATGTGAAATAGATTTCTGCGGACATGCCGTACTTGCTGTAGGATATGCTATATTAAATTTTGCTGAAAAAGGTTCTAATGAAGTTAGACTGAACACTAAAGAGGGTATATTAACTATTAAAAAAAATGCTGATTTATATGAAATGGATACTCCGAAATATAATTTAAAACCTATAAATATTACAGATGATATAATAGAAGCTATAGGAGGTATTAAACCTATTGAAGCATATATGGGACGTGATATAGTATGCGTATTAGAAGATGAAAATCAGGTAATTAATGCAAAAGTAAATTTAGAAAAAATAAAGCAGTTAGACGGATTATTATTTCATATTACTTCTATTGTGAAAGATAAATCTAATATCAATTATGATTGTGTAACTAGAACTTTCGCTCCGAAATTAGATGTTGATGAGGTTGATGTATGCGGTTCTGGGCATTGTCATATTATACCTTTATTATCTTCTAAATTAAATAAATATTATTTTGAGGCATTTCAATATTCTAAAAGAACTGGAGTATTATACTGCAATATAAAAGATAATAAACTTACTATATCAGGCAAAGCATGTTTATATTGTATTTCAGAGTTATTTGTTTAGTAAAATAATTAGTAAAAATAAAATAAAAGAATAAAAAATAATTAAGAATAAAATTATAAGGAGAGAATATATGAGTACATTAAAAGATGAAATATTTAAAGCAATTACTGATATGAAATCTAAAAACCCATTAGTTCATAATATAACAAATTTCGTAGTTATGCAGATTACTGCTAATGCCTTGCTTGCTGTTGGGGCTTCTCCAGTTATGACATTTGAAAAAGAAGAGTTTGAAGATATGCTTTCTATTGCTTCCTCACTTGTTATTAATATAGGTACTTTAACTAAAAGTTCTATAGAGGCTATGCATAGTGCATGCGAGATAGCAAATAAAAAAAATGTGCCTTTTGTACTTGACCCTGTAGGAGCAGGAGCAACAAAATTAAGAACTAAAACAGCTGTAGATATAATGAAAAATTATAATCCCAAAGTAGTAAGAGGTAATGCTTCAGAGATAATGGTTCTTGCTGGTGAAAGTATAAAAACTAAAGGAGTAGACAGCACGGCAAATGTTAATATGGCATTAGAAGCTGGCAGACATTTAGCTAAAGAGTATAATACGGTTGTAAGCATAAGCGGAGAAACAGATATTATAACAGATGGAAATAGAGTTTTATATGTAAATGGAGGTTCTCCTTTAATGCCTCTTAATACTGGTATGGGCTGTACTTCTACTGCAATTACTGCTGCTATGCTTGCGGTGTCCGAACCTTTAATTGCTGCTTCTTCTGCTATGTGCATAATGGCTGAGGCAGGTGAAGAGGCTTCAAAAAAGGCAGATGCTCCTGCTAGCTTTGCTGTTTCATTTATTGATGAGCTTTATAAACTTAATATTAATAATGCTTCTAATAGGGTAAAAGAGTAATAATTATATAATTTTGTATTATGCAAAAATTTCTTTTTAGTATATAATCTATAAATACATTTTTATAATTTAAAAAAGGATTATATAAAAAATGAATATTAATAGGCTAAACAGAGTTATTAAATCAATGAAAGATAAAAATATCTATCAATTTGTAATAACTGATAGAATGTCCATATATTATCTTACAGGTATTAATATACATTCAGGTGAGAGATTTTTAGGGCTCTATATTAATCAGGATAATGAGATTCATCTTATTAACAATCAGCTTTTTCCTTTAAATAATGATGATATAGATATTTTATACTATTCTGATACAGAAAGTGCTGTAAAAAAATTATCGAAATTTGTTCATAAAGATAAAAATATAGGTATAGATAAATCAATGACATCTAATTTCTTATTAGAGATGATAGAGATTGATATTGCTGAAAATTACATAAATGCTTCGCCTTGCATAGATTATGTCAGAATGCAGAAAGATGAGGAAGAGATAAAAAAGATGATTAAGGCTTCAGAGATTAATGATAAAAGCATGAATGATATTATTAATTTTGCTGAAGTAGGTATGAAAGAGATTGATGTTTTAGAAGAGTTAAAACTTACATATAGAAGAAACGGAGCTGATGATTCTCTTTTTTCATTTGAGCCTATTATAGCATTCAGAGAAAATGCTGCTAATCCTCATTATTCTACAGGAAATACAATAATAGAAAATAACGGATGCTTGGTTATAGATATGGGATGCATATATGATGGCTATTGTTCTGATATGACTAGAACTATATTTTTTGGCAATCCTGATGAAGAGTTTAAAAAAATATATGATATAGTTAAAACTGCAAATGAAAGAGCTATTAATAAAGTTAGTGAAAAAGTTAAATTTTCTGATATAGATAATGAGGCACGTTCTTATATAACAGAAAACGGATATGGTGAATATTTTACTCATAGAACTGGACATTGTATAGGTATGGATGTACATGAATATGGGGATGTAAGTTCTATTCATCATGCCCAATTAAAAGAGGGTATGATATTTTCAATAGAGCCTGGAATTTACTGTCATAATAAAAAAATAGGTGTTAGAATAGAAGATTTAATACTTGTAACTAAAGACGGACATGAAAATTTGAATAGCTTTACAAAAGAAATGATAATAAAATAATATTGATATGAAATTAACATAATAAAAATCTTTATTTGACTTTAATTAAAATTTACAATATATTTGTTATATAGTATATTAGTAAGGTTTTTTATATGTCGTATGACTCTATTGATAAATTACAATTGGCTTTAGCAAATACTACTTTTAAAAATAGAAAAGATAGTAAAAAAGCTGCTGGCAGAGCTTTAGGTACATTTGTTGAAATTATAACATACTATTTTTTAAAACTTATTGGTTTGCAACATAATATATGTATAGAATATAAAATACCAGAATATGCCAATATGAATATTACCCATAATGTAGAGTTTACATTGCATGGTTCTGAATTAGTTTATGAGTATAAATATAATTTGGAAAAATTACCTATAAAAGCAAATAAAATTTTTAATGACAATAAAAATATTTTAAAAATTAATAATGTTAATCTAATAGATAAAAATAATATTATATATAATGCTAAAAGACTATGTTATGATGATAAATTTATTTATAATGCTTATGTAAATACAGATGAGCAATTTATAAAAATATATAAATTAGTAAATAGACCATTTGCTATGTTTGAGTGTAAAAGAGTTGGAGTAGAGGCAGGTAATAAAAAAGGTCCTCAAACAATAGAGAAAGCAAAGCAAGGTGCTTATGTATCGAGAGTTGTTTCTTCTTTTCAAAAAATAAGAAATTATGATGGAACTCTTTTAGGTGTTTTATCTAATAATAATAGCGGCTTTAGTTTATTTAATTATTATGATAAACTGGATGAAATTATATCTACTTCTAAATTAGAATTATTAAAAGATTTCATATTGACAATTGGTATTGTAAGCAATCATGGTAATTGGTTCATTAGTGATAATCCAAATAAAGAGTTAAAAATTTTATCGCAATCTTATGATTATTTATTATTTTTAACAGACAATGGAATAACACAATTTATAGAAACTTTATTACTGAGTAATAAAAAAGAATATGATGATATAAAGTATGCTTTTAAAGAAAGCTATTCTCCTAGTATTAAAAATGTGAATATATTTACTAAGTCAAAAATATATTTAAAAGCGGATATTGCTTTAAATAAATATTTTTATAATTATTTTGAAAATATAAAAAAATGGTTCAATGTAATATCTCCTAAGGGTTTAGATTTAGATTCTATTATTGTTAATATAAAAAAATTATTAGAAAAAGATTGGAAAGAGGTTTATAAATGAGTGCTGGAAGAAATGTAAATTCTCAATCTCAGGATTGGTGTACCCCATTAAAATATGTAAAAGCTATAGTTGAAATGTTTGATGGCAACATAGAACTGGATCCATGTTCCAATAAGTATTCTATAGTAAATGCTAAGACAGAATTTATGCTTCCGTCAGACGGATTAAGTAAATTATGGAATTATAGAACAATATATGTAAATCCTCCATATGGAGCAGATAGAGTAAGGAAAACTACAATAAAAGATTGGATTAAAAAGAGTTATGAATCTTATATAGAATTTGGTTCAGAAATTTTATTATTAGTTCCTGTTGCTACAAATACTTCTCATTGGAAAAATTATATTTTTGGAAAAGCAGTTTCTATATGTTTTTTATATGATACAAGATTAAAATTTATAATAAATGGTAATGATAATAATAAAGGTGCTCCAATGTCTTGCTGCTTTATTTATTATGGAAAAAATATTGACAAATTTCAAAATATATTTATGAAATTTGGAGCAGTTGTAGATATTAGTAATTTAATAAATAAAGATATAGGATATTATAGAGAAGTATATCAAGAAACTTTTTTAATTCAATAAAATACTTAAAAATCTTTATTTGACTTTAATTAAAATTTACATTATTATTAATATTTGTATTATAATATTTTTTATTTATAAAAGGGTTAATCATTATGGAAAAATATACTGTAGAAGAATCTATGGAATTAATTACACGCGGTATAAGCGAAGTTATAGGACTTGAAGAGATAAAAGAAAAATTAAAAAATGGAAAACAATTAACAGTAAAAGCAGGTTTTGACCCTACAGCACCTGATATACATTTGGGACATACTGTACTTTTAAGAAAGATGCGACACTTTCAATTATTAGGTCATAAGGTTGTATTTTTGATAGGAGATTTTACAGGAAGAATAGGTGACCCTTCTGGAAAAACTAAGACAAGACCAAGACTTACTTTAGAGGATGTTTTAAAAAATGCTGAAACTTATAAACAGCAGGTATTTAAAATTTTAGACCCTGAAAAAACGATAGTTGAATTTAATTCAAAATGGCTTGAAAAAATGAGTTTTGCCGATGTATTGGGATTGACTTCAAGATATACGGTAGCACAGATGATAGAAAGGGATGATTTTGCTAAGAGATATAAAAATGGTCAGCCTATAAGTATGATGGAATTTCTTTATCCATTGGCTCAAGGCTATGATTCTGTTGCCTTAGAATGCGATGTTGAGCTTGGAGGAAATGATCAAAAGTTTAATTTGCTTGTTGGAAGAACTTTAATGAAAGAGTATGGATTATCACCTCAGGCAGTTATTACTGTGCCGTTATTAGAAGGTTTAGACGGTGTTGAGAAGATGAGTAAATCTCTTGGTAATTATATAGGAATATATGACAGTGCTAAAGATATGTACGGTAAGGCTATGAGCATACCAGATAATTTAATATCTAAATATATGGAGCTTCTCACTGATATACCTATAGAGAATATTAAAGATTATGTTAAGTCTATGGAAAATGGTGAAAACCCTAGAAACATAAAGGGTATATTAGCTAAAGAGATAGTAAAAATATACCATGGAGAAGATGAGGCTAATAATGCTGAGGAAGAGTTTAAAAGGATATTTAGTTCTAAAGGACTTCCTGATGAAATTGAAGAGGTAGCAGTTAAAAAGGATGATAATATTTTAAATATATTATCTGTTTGCATGTCTTCTGAAAGCAAATCTAATTTGAAAAGACTTGTTTCTCAAGGCAGTGTTAGTTTAGATAATGAAAAGATCAGCGATATAAATTCTGTAATTTCAAAAGAAGGTATTTTAAAAGTTGGCAAACGCAATTTCTTTAAAATAAAATTTTCTTAAAATAAAAATGATAATTGAGTTTTAGAGGATATAATGCGAATCTTAATATTATTATTTACATTATTTATATTAAATGTGTGTTTATATGCACAGGATACTAATATAAATACTAATATGGTAAATAATAATATTCCAGCAAGTGAAAATGCAATAATGCAGATAAATAGATTTGATGCCAGAAGAAATCCAGTATCATTTATTAATTTGGTAAATTTTACTCCTTTCTATGTTCTTAGAGAATATGCTAGAGTCAATAACATAGAAATATATCCTTATGATACAGAGGCAACTTTAAGGGCAAGAATTATAGAAAGACAGGTTAATGTTAAAGCAGAGATGGTATCAGGCAGCGAGCAAGTAAAGGAGGTAGCAAGAACAACTATTAATAGGGGAGGAGCTCAAGTTGAATTGATAGGAGCAGATTTTGTAGAGCGTTATGAGATAAAAGAAGCAGATGAGGAACTTATATCGCTGTACGGCAATGTTACTATGCGTATGTATAATAACACTTTAATTGCTGATAAGGTTGTTTATAGTTTAAAAACAGGTGAGGTTTTTGCGGCTGGAAATTTGACTGTAAATGCAGGTGAAAGTACTCTTACTGGCGAATGGTTCATGCTCAATAGAGATGATAAAAAGGGAGTTCTATTCGGAGGCGGTACTAAGTTTCAGGTATTTACAGTTAAAGGCGATATAATTAAATTTAATGATGAAAGATTTTTTGCTGAAAACAGCAGCGTTAGCTTTTCACGTTTAACACCAGTAGCCCATGATTTTTTAACAAGCCGTGTTTATTTATGGGATACTAAAAAAATGATGATATTTAACAGTATTTACAGAGTAGGCAGACAGCCTGTATTTTATTTTCCTTTGTTTATGCAAAACTATATGGGTACAGGTATTATATCTTCATTTGGGGAATCCTTAAGAGAAGGCGTATATATGCAGAACTCTAAAATATTTGATATATATGGTGTTCAGCATAAAATAAGATTTGATGCTTATCAGAAATTAGGTTTTTTAATAGGCGACGAGATAAGATATACAAGCCAATATAATGATTTTGCTTTAGATGCCATGTTTGCTTTGGGAAGGCAGTATTATTTGCTGGATTCATATATCACTTCCAGCATAGGATATGGAACTAGATATGTTAACTATTTTGCAAACGGGCAGTCAGGTAAATTTGTACCTAGATATAAATTTGAATATGATCATACTCTGCAATTATACAGCAGTGAAAATATTAATAGTTATGTTACTGGTAAGTTAAATTTAAATAGTGATTTATATTTTAAATCGGATTTTTATAATCAAAGAGGACGTTTTGATATATTGACGTTTTTCACTTCAGTTACTGGTAATTTGCAGGATATTGGAGATTCTTATCCTGAAAGTTATATAGAAAATTCTGTTTATATAAATAATAATATATACGGTGTAAATTTAAAAGCAGGTGCTGAATGGGATTTGGAAGCTGTAAGAAATATATCGGTTGATGTTAATACAAATTTTGATTATTATATGCCTAAACCCTATAAACTTGTTCTGCCGTCTATTGAAGCGAGCTACAGTTCAGTATTCGGAGATGAAACTTCTTATTATTTCCCAGATCTTAGATTAAATTATGATTTAAGAGCCAGCTATAATCATACTATTAATTATAAAACATCTGAAGGTATTGCTTTTTATAATAATCCTATGTTAGATGATCAATTAAATGATAAGCTTGCAGAAAGAGATTATTTAGATTTATACGGCGGATTATCAAGAACTTTTACTAATGATTTTTTGAGATTTGTACCTAGCGTTAATATAGAATATTCTTATCAAAATAGTATTGATCCTTCAGCAGAAGATTTAATTTATGATAAGGATAATACATATTTAGGATTGGGGGCAGGCGTAAACTTTTCTATGTTTTTGCCTTATAATATTTTACCTTATAACTTTACTCATTATTTTGAACCTATTGTAAGATGGGATACAACTTATAGTTTAGGATACAGATTTAAAGAAAAATATATTGATACAGATTCTCTTAATTCTCAAAATGGGGAATTTAATTCTCATAATTTAACCACAAAATTGACTGTAGGAGGTACAGGATATAGTTTATTTTTCCTTCCAGATTTAAATCTCAATTTGGAATCATTCATAAGAACAGGATACGATTTCAGACCTACATATAACCCTGAAACTCAGCTTTATGAAGTGGAGTTTTCTACAAACAATATGCTTACCACAGAGGTTGGTTCTTCAGCTAGGCTTTATTATAATCAGTCTTATATATCTTATGATATTTCCAGAAACATGCTTGGTACGAATTTAACACTTAATCGTATTACTTCATACTTTCATTTTCCTATACCTCTTGGAAAAATAACAGATTGGATACTTATAAAAAATAATAGGAAGCCTTTTTTTGATGGTGTTATTAATGATTTTAATTTGTATTTTGGTTTTGCTTTTACGCATGATTTTATCAATTATAAATATAATACAGCGGCATTTACATTTGGTATAGAGTTGCAGGTAATAGATCAATGGAAATTTAGAATAGCTACTACAAGTGCTAATGAAAAGGCTTACAGATATATAAAATCTTATGCTGAGAGAGAGAATGAAACATGGGTAAATCCGTTTTGGGATATTATAGACTCATTTAATTTCAAAAATTCTCAGAAAAGAACAGAGAGTTTATTTAAGCTGCAGTCTATAGAGGCTAGTATTTGGCATGAATTAGACGGATGGCAAATAATGGCTAGTTTTGCTGTAAGACCTTCTACTCTCCCTTCAGATATTACCAGCGGTTCAGTTAAAGGAATTTATTGGAACAAGGAGTTTTGGATTGAATTTACTCTTACAGACTTTCCAGGTGTTGGTTTGCCTAGAAAAGAATATGATCTTAACAGTACAATTACTGATTTACAGGATAGTGCTGCAACTACTGTTACACCATAATAAATAGTATTTAATAGGATTATTTTATGAAAAAAATTTTGTTTGCAATTTTATTTTTTTACTCTTTTATATATGCACAGCAGATTGAAGATACTAATGAAACATTTATAAATATTAATAATGACAGAGGAATAAGTGTATTATATGATGCTATAGATAACAATGATATTGAGTATATAAAGGAACTTATAACAAATAATATAGACTTAAATGTTAGGCTTCCTGATAATTATGATAATAATTTGTCTGGGGCTACTCCTCTCTTATATTCTATATATAAAAATAATTTAGATATAACAAGGCTTTTAATAGAAAACGGAGCTAATTTAAATATTAAAGATTTTAAAACTTGGAACAGTATAATGTATGCTGCTGCTTTTTCTGATATTAATACACTTTCTTTGATAGTAGAAAAAGATGAAACTTTGATTGAATCTAAAACAGAATTTGATGTTAATGCTCTTCATATAGCAAGCGATCATAATAATCTTGATGCGATAATGTATTTATGCACTAATTCTAATATAGATATAAATGAAAGGGATATAGACGGATGGACTTCACTTTATCATGCTGCCAATTCTAAAAGTATGGAGGCATATAATCTGCTTATAAGATTGGGGGCTGATACTAATATAGGAGATAATAATGATGTTTTACCTTCAGAAGTTTTAGCTAAAAAATTAGAGAATGAAGCTAATCAGATTAGAGAAATTGACAGGGATTTATTAAAAGCTATAGAGGATAATAATATTAAAGGCATGAGAGATTTAATACGTTCTGGTGCTAATATAAATACAAAAGACGGATACGGATTAAGTGCTTTGCATTTTGCAATAAAAAATAATAATCCTGATGCTGTTAGACTTCTTCTTGCAAATAGAGATATAAATTTAGAAGCAGAACTTCCTGAAGGATACTTTACTCATTTAGTTAATGATCAGGCAGATGCCATCTATATAGGTAAATCCACTCCTCTTTTATATGCCATATTTAAAAGCAGCGGCAATAATGATATAGTAAATATGCTTATAAGAAAAGGGGCAAATGTAAATGCTAGGGATGAAGAAGGGTGGAGTACTTTTTTATATGCTGCTTCTTTTGGAAATCCTGATATACTTAGAAGGCTTTTATCTAAGAATAGAAGACTAATAAATACAAAGACCAAAAATAATTCCACAGCTTTGCAGATGGCTGTTGTTTACGATAATTTAGAAAATATTAAATATTTAGTAGAGAGATTAAAAATAGATATAGATGCACAGGATGATGACGGATGGACTGCTTTGTATTATGCTGCAGCAAATAATAAGAAGGATGCATATAAACTTCTTCTAAAATTGGGTGCTGATAAAAGTATTACAAATAATGACGGATTAAAACCTGCTGATGTTTTGAAATAAATCATATTTTTTATATTGTCATTAATCAATTATAGCTGTATAATTATGTTTACTGGAGGAATTAAGGTTTATTATGAAAAAAATATTATATGCTGTTATATTAATTATTTGTTTTAGTATAAATATATTTGCTCTTACTTCAAAGGAAGAGGAATTTTTTAATGCCATAAAAGAAAATCAATATGAAGCACAATTAAAAAATCTTTTAAGATATAAAATTGATTTAAATGCTACAAATGAGAGAGGATTAACTCCGCTTTTGTATGCTATTGAATGCGGTAATGAGAGGGCTATAAGAGTATTGCTTGAGTATAAAGATGTTAATATAGAATATAAACTTCCTAATGAATATGCAGATTATCCAAATATAAATAAATACGAAGGCGACAGCTTTAATATAGGAGGAGCTACTCCTTTAATGTTTGCTATATTCAAAGCTAATTCAAAAATAGTTAAGCAGCTTATAGATAAAGGGGCTGATGTTAAAGCTAGGGATAATGAAGGAACTTCTGTATTTTTGTATGCATGCAGTTTTGGTAATGGCAATATTATAAGAATGCTTCTTGTAAAAGATAGAACTTTAGTTAATGACAAAACTCCTAATGACAATATTAATGGACTTCATTATGCAGCTTCTCTTAATAATTTAGAAAATATAAATTTTTTAGTTAAAAATGTTAATATGAATATTAATGACAGAGATATAAACGGATGTACTGCTTTATATTATGCCGCTTATCATGGAAAAATAGAGGCTTACAATCTTCTTATTAAACTTGGTGCTAATAAGGATATAGGAGATAATTACGGAGTAAAACCAGAATATGTTTTATCAGGAGGAAGTTCTACTGTTGATTTAGGTGATAATTCTGATAACAATAATGATAATTCATTTACAAATACTTATGAAGAAAATATGCTTATTGTTAAAACTATTCAAGCATCAGATATTAATACTTTAAGAAATATAATGATGTATTCTAATTTTAATATGAACTCTGTGATTATAGCTTATGAAACTCCTCTCACTTACGCTATACATCTTGGTAAAGACGATATGGTTAATGAACTTTTAAAATATAGAATTGATAATACTAATATTATAAATATAGAAACTTCTTTTATGCCTGCATACGAAGTATATTTTGATGAAAGCAGGGCAGAGTTTACAGGCAATGTATATTTGGGAGATGCAAGTCCTTTGCAGTATGCAATATTCAAATGCAATACTAATATAATAAATACTCTTTTAAAATACGGAGCAGATATAAGCAGAAAAGATAGTTTAGGAAATAATGCTTTAATGTATGCATCCAGCTATGCAAATGCTGAAGTTATTGATACGCTTTTAAATTACAGCAGCAATTCTTATAGAGTTGTTGATATATATGGTGATACTCCTTTACATAATGCCGCATTATTAGGAAATACTAATACTTTGACTGCGCTTATGAATAGAACTCCTATAAATATAAATGCTCAGAATATTGACGGTAATACTCCTTTGCATTTGGCTGTAAAAAATCATAACAGTAATACATACAGATTTTTACTGTTAAAAGGTGCCGATTATACTATAAAAAATTATGACGGCAAAACAGCTTCTGATTTATTATATGAAGATGGTATAGAGAGTATAGAAAGTATTACAAATTCATTTAATAATAATACTATTCCTTATAATGATACTGAACAAAATAATGATGCCAATTCATATAATTTTAACAATAATGAATTTAATGAGGTTAGAGTTGCCTTTGCTGATGATTTAATATACGAGTATAGCGATGAGGGCAGTTTGGATGATGATTATGTAGAACCTGATACGGATGATGATTATTCTGAAATTTATGAGGCAAACAAATCTATTTTTGATGCTATATACAATGATAATATAGCTGGTATATTAAAAGCAGTTTCAAATGGTGTTAATATAAATTCTAAAAATAAAGAAGGTTTTACTCCTTTGCTTTATGCTATTAACTATGATAAACTTGAAGCTGTAAAAGCACTTCTAAGTTTCAGCAATATTGACATAGAAATGCCTTTAAATAATTATTCTAATACTTATTCTCTGAAAGGAAAAAATTTCAGCGGAGAAGTATTATTTAATGGAACAACTCCATTGCAGTATGCCGTATATAAAGGAAATACTAATGCTGTAAACTTGCTTATAGAAAACGGAGCGGATACAAGAAAAAAAGATTATAACGGATACAGCAGTTTATTTTATGCTTCAGCTTTTTGTAATCCTGATATGATACACTTTTTACTTACAAAAGATGCTAGTTTAACTAGAGAAAAATCATTAAGCGGAAGAACTGTCATCCATTATGCTGCTATGTACGGAAATGATGAGGCTATATCATATTATTTATCTAATACCTTTTTGAGTATTAATGCTCAGGATAATGACGGCAATACTCCTTTGCATTATGCTATAGAAAAAGGCTATAATAGTACTGTAAATTTACTTGTAAGACGCGGAGCAAAAATGGATATAGAAAATAATGCAGGCATAACAGCATCAGATTTATTAAAGCAGTAAATGTTTGATATGTATTATAATTGTTTTGTTTTTTGATAATCACATATAATTATATATTATATATCTGTAAATTAATTATATTGTGAAATTGAAATATATTACATCTTGTATATACTATATAGTAGTATGAAAAATCATAATATTTGAAGGAGTTTTGAAATGAAGCCAGAAAAAAGTAATCTTTTTACACCTTTAAAAATAGGTAATCTTGAAATAAAAAACCGTGTAGTAATGCCTCCAATGTGTATGTACAGTGCTGAGGACGGATATGTTAATGATTGGCATATTCAGCATTATTCTACAAGAGCTATAGGAGGAACAGGACTTATTATTGTTGAAGCTACTGGAGTACTTCCTTATGTAAGTTCTATTACTGATAATGACTTAGCTATATGGGATGATAAATATATTGATGGTTTAAGCAAACTTGTTAAAGCTATTAAAGATAATGGAGCTGCTGCTGCTATACAGATTAACCATGCTGGAAGAAAATGTGAATCTGTAAAAATTGATAAAATATATGCTCCTAGTGCTATAGCATTTAATGATAAATACAGAACGCCAGTTGAAATGACTAAAGATGATATTAATGAAGTTGTTGATGCATTTGTTAAAGCATTTGTTAGAGCTAAAAAAGCTGGTTTTGATATGATAGAAGTTCATGCTGCTCATGGTTATTTGATTTCTACTTTCTTATCACCATTATCAAATAAAAGAACTGATGAATACGGAAAAAACAGGGCTAAAATATTAGAAGATATTTTAAGAAAAGGAAAAGAAGCTGTAGGCAAAGATTATCCTATACAGATAAGAATATCATCTTATGACTGGAAAGAAGGCGGAAATACTGTAAAAGATTTTGCTGATATGTTAAAACCTTTAGAAGATGAAGGATTATTTGATGCTATCAATGTTAGTACAGGTGCTGTTACTGCTGACGGTAAAATTATTCCTTATGACGGATATCAAGTTCCTTTCTGCAGAGAATTAAAACTATATATGAAAGTTCCTTGCATAGGCGGAGGACTTATATATGATCCTAAAATGGCTAATATGATGGTAAGAAACGGAGCTGCTGATGCTATTTATATAGGAAGAGAAATGTTAAGAAATCCTTATTGGGCATTGCAGGCTGCTAGAACTTTAGGTATAGATGTTCCATTCCCTAAACAATATGAAATGGCTAAAAGATAATTAAATATATTTTATTAGCATATTCAAGCCTAATTATGCATTATTTGTATAATTGGGCTTTTTTATTGTCTTGTTAATAATAGAAATAATAATATATTATTTCTATTATATATAGATATGAAAAAATTATTTATTATATTTGTTTTATTTATTGGTATATATTCTGTCATATATACATTTACTCAGGATGAAAATGATTTGCTTATGGCTGCTGAAACTTCAAATGTTGTTATGGTTAGAAGGATATTAAATGAAAAAAATGTTAATGTTGATATATGCGATAAGTACGGAGTAACTCCTTTAATGCATGCTGTACTTAATAGAAATATATATATACTGGAGTTATTATTAAAAAATAATGCTAATCCTGATATGAAAAATGACAGCGGTAAGACGTCTTTGATGTATGCATGCCAGTTGGAGGAGTATGATATAATAGAGATGCTTTTATGGTATAAGGCTGATATTAATATAACAGATAATTATAAATCTACAGCTTTAATGTATTCTGCAAACAGCAGTGCTGATATTATAAAACTGCTTTTAGAATATGGTGCTGATATTAATGCACAAAACTTGGATGGTAAAACTGCTTTAATGTATAATGTTTTAAATAGTGCAGATGCTGATATGATTAATACATTTATTGATTTAGGAGCTGATATTAATATTCAGGATATTCATGGTTATACTGCTTTAATGTATGCTGCTATTTTAGATTATAGAAATTTTGCAGAGATATTTATAAAAAGCGGTGCGGATGTTAATAAAAGAAATAATTATAATAAAACAGCATTAACCATGGCAGAAGAGAATAAAAATTATAAAATGGCTGAGATTTTAATAAAAAATGGAGCGGTGAGATAAATTTTATAATATTGACAATTTTTATTCTTAATACTAAAATTATAATATAAAAAGTTATATAACTAGGAGGAAAATCGCATGAAAGATGTTGTTATAGCAATAGATATTGGAGGAACTTCTATGAAGGGGGCAGTTATAGAAGAAAGCGGAAATATTTTATATAAAGATAATTATGATGTAAATCCTAGTTATAATACTCAAGAGCATAAAGAAGCTATATCGTGGTTTGTAGAAAAATTAAAAAATAATATACCAGATGGATATAAAGCCGTAGGTTTAGGTATAGATTGTCCTGGTGTTATGAATAGAGATACTTTACATATTGGAGGAGCTGAAAATATACCTGGTCTTAAAGGATTAAAATTTTCTGATATAGGCGATAGATTTAATCTTCCTACACAAACTGCTAATGATGCTAGTATGGCGGCATTAGGAGAGGCTAAATATGGTACGGGAAAGGAAAGAGATTATCAGTCTGTAATGCTTGTTACTTTAGGTACTGGGGTAGGAGGAGGATTAGTTCTTAATGGAAAATTATTTACTGGTTCTTTAGGAGGTGCTGGAGAAATCGGACATGTATCTGTAGTACCTGATGGAGATAAATGCAACTGCGGTTCAAGCGGATGTATTGAGCGTTATGCATCTGCTACTGGTTTTATTGCTATGGCTAAACAAAAGATACATAAAGGCGTTATTCCTACATCTTTAACTTATGAAAAATTGGACACTGGAAAAGCTAAGGCTTTATTTGATGCGGCTAAAGAGGGTGATATTCTTGCTAAAGAAACTATTGCTGAATGCTCATATTATTTAGGCATGTCTATAGCACAGGCTTTGAATATGCTTGATTTGGATTTAGTTCTTATAGGAGGGGGATTATGCAGGGATTTTGATATGATGATAGAGCATATTAAAAGAGGTGTTAGAAATTACGGACTTAGAATGATGGTTAATAATGTTGAAATAAAACCTGCTTCTTTGGGTAATGATGCAGGTGTTTTTGGATGTGCAGCTTTATTTTTTAAATGATAAAATAAGAATTAATAGCCTATACTATTTTAGTATAGGCTTTTATTTTATATTTGTTTTTATTAATCCCACCAAAAATACCAAACACTTGATTTTAATAATGTACCTGCTAATTTTCCAATATCATAATTTTCGCTATATTGATCAACCCTATCCAAACAAAAATAATAATGCTCTATAGCAAGTTCTCTAGCTTCTTTTTCTGTTTGAGGCTGTTTTTCTACAAAAAGCTCCCAAGTATCATAACCTACTACCGCAGGATAGGCATTATATTTTTTATACCAATATTTGAAAATAGCGGCTTGAGTTTCAGGGTTAGGGCAGTCATTGAATCCGCCCATAGGTATATAGCATGCCAATTCATAAGGATTTGTAGTAGGAATTTTTGCTAATATTAAATCAACAGTTTTTTCTATTTTAGAATCATAATAAGATTTATAATCATAATAAGAACCAAAACTATCAAATACTTCAAAATCTTCTGCTATAGGAGCATTGAATGATTTTTTTATTTCTTCGATATACTCTTTATCATCATAAATATCTTCAATATTCTGATTTAAATATTGTTTATAATCTATTTCTTTGGATTTTTCTATATATTCTGAAATGAATTTTCTTGAATCTTCAATTTCGCAGTCATTATCTTCCAAAAAAAAATATAACTGTTCACTTAATGTATCTGTAGGTATTATAATTAGAGGAGTATATCCTTCTTTTTTCCCTTTTTCCAAATTTTCTTTATACCAATTCATTATTTTACTATCATCTTCAAGTCCGCCTTCAAGTATTTCATAATCGCATTTTAAAAAATCTGTTATAAATTTTATGTCTTCATTCATACGTTTTCTCCAAGATATTTTGATTATTTAATAATATATATTAAATTGTCAATTATTTCTAGTTATAAGATTATTTGAGAATATGGTGAAATTTAATTTATAGTTTTTGAGTATATATGAATTATTAATAATGCTTTTTATTTTTTTTGGTAATTTTTATCATTTTATAATATTTTCTACTTGACAAAAAGTATTATATAGTATATTGTTAGAATATACAAACATGAATAAAAGGAGTTATATGATGAGCTTAATTAATAAGAAACTTGTAGATTTTAAAGTAGAAGCATATCAAAACGGAGAGTTTAAAACAGTTGAAACAAAAAATGTATTAGGTAAATGGAGTGTATTCTTTTTCTATCCTGCAGACTTTACATTTGTATGTCCTACAGAATTAGCTGATTTAGGAACAGTTTATGATGAATTAAAGAAAATTAATTGTGAAGTATATTCAGTTTCTGAAGATACACACTTTGTACATAAAGCTTGGGCTGATGCTACTGAAACAATTAAAAATCTTAAATATACAATGCTAGGAGATCCAACAGGAGTATTAGCTAGATTTTTTGAAGTATATGTAGAAGAAGAAGGAAAAGCATTACGCGGCAGTTTCATTGTAAATCCAGAAGGATTAATTAAAGCTTATGAAGTACATGATATGGGTATTGGAAGAGATGCTAATGAATTATTACGTAAAGTACAGGCTGCTCAATATGTAGCTGAACATGGCGGTGAAGTTTGTCCTGCTAAATGGAAACCAGGTGCTAAAACATTAAAACCAGGAATTGATTTAGTTGGTAAACTATAAATTATAATACCATAAATTAAAAGGGCATATAATTAATTTTATATGTCCTTTTTTTGTTATATATTATATTTTTTAATTATACAAATGATAAAAAATTTTCGGATAGATTCCTTTGTATTTAGAGTAACTATCTATGATTATTTTTTTAATGGATAAATGAAAATGTTACATTTATAATTTTAAATAATTTTCATATATAATCTTATCAAGTAGTTTTAAAACAAGTCTAATATTTTAATTTTTAATAATTATACCGTAATATAATTTTATTTTTTGGGTTTAAATATTAATGATATAGAGTTTACACAATGCCTTGTATTTTTATCTGTAAGATGTTCTCCTTGAAATACATGCCCCAAATGTCCTCCGCAGTTGTTGCATGTGATTTCTATTCTATATCCGTCTGCATCTAAAGAACGTCTTACAGCCCCTTTTATCTCATCATCAAAACTAGGCCATCCGCAATGAGATTTAAACTTATCTTCTGAACGGTATAACTCAGCACCGCATTGTTTGCAGCAATAAATACCTTCTTCAAAAAAGTCATTATACTCTCCTGTAAATGGATATTCTGTTCCTTTAAATATAATAACATTTTTTTCTTCTTCTGTAAGTTCTCTTTTTTCCATAATATATTCTTAATCTCCTTTTTATTTGATTTAAAATTATAAAAAACTATTTATAATATTTTTTATTTTATCATTTGAAATTTCTTTTATATTTATAATATCTTTAGGTTTATCAATATTTGAGTATATTTCTTTTTCAAATATTCCTACATCATGCCAATTATTATTTTTATATCCTGCATTATGATAAGTTCCTATAAGATTAAAGCCTAATGAATAATGCAGTTTTTCACTTTTATCATTTGGTATTGTAACTTTAGAATATATATTTTTTATTCCTTGATACTTTAAAATTTCTATAATTATAAAGCATAATTTTTTTCCTATGCCTTTAGAAGTGTTTGAATTATCTATATATACTGACAGTTCAGCATTCCAGTTATATGCCTCTCTATCCATAAACTTATTAGCATAAGCATATCCTATTATTTTATTTTTATCGTTTTCATCTTCGCATACTAAATACGGATATTTTTGAGTTATATTTTCTATTCTTTTTTTGAACTCTTCTTCTGTTGGAAGTTTGTATTCAAATGTTACAGATGTTTCAATATATTGGGAATATATTTTTAATATTGACAAAGTATCTTCAGTATTCGCTAATCTTACTTTCATTTTATTCCATCCCATAATAATATTATATATAATTTATTCTAGTTTTCAATATTTAAATAGGTTATAGTATTGACTTTTTTTTATTATATGATACCATCTATTAAACCGATTATATTGGTAAACTTTTCCATAATAGCAAAACGTTCTTAAATTATTCATCCTTTTATAGAATATAAAAAAGACGTTGTTACTTTAATTTTTAAGTAATCAAAGCATTATGATTTTTATAATACTAATGTTTTTTAATAATGTATGAAATTTATGGATAGGGTGCCGTAGTCGGTACTCTATTTTTATTTTAAAGGATATGATTATGTCATTACCAGTTATGAAAGACCTTTTAGAGGCAGGCGTACATTTCGGACACCCAACTAGAAAATGGGATCCTAGAATGAAACCATTTATTTTCCAAGAGAGAAATGATATCTATATCATTGACCTTATGAAAACTTTAACTTATGTTAAAAAAGCTTATGATGCTGTTAAAGAAATGGCTAGAAACGGAGGAAATGTTCTTTTTGTAGGAACTAAAAAACAAGCTTCGCAAAGTATAAAAGAAGCTGCTGAAAAATGCGATATGTACTATGTTAATAATCGCTGGCTTGGCGGTATGCTTACAAATTTTGCTACTATCAAAAAAAGTATTGCTAGACTTAAAAGAATAGAAAAAGAAGAAGTTGACGGCACATTCGATAAATTACCTAAAAAAGAGGTTATTTTACTTCTTAAAGAAAAAGAAAGATTAGAGAAAAACTTTGCTGGCATAAAAGATATGGAAAACTTACCAGATATGCTTTTTGTAATAGATCCAATGCAGGAAGCTATTGCTGTAAGCGAGGCTAGAAAACTAGGAATACCTGTAGTTGCTGTAGTAGATACTAATTGTAACCCAGAAGTAATTGATCACCCAATACCAGGTAATGATGATGCTATCAGAGCTATTAGTTTATTTGCAGGTGTTGTTGCTTCTGCTGTTATAGAAGGACAAAATGAGGCTGGAAAAGAAACATTATCTAAAACAGAAGCATCTTCTGAAATAGCCGAAGAAGTTTATGATAACAGTGCTACAGAGGCTGCTGAAGCTATTGCTGAACAGTATGGTGTTTCTGAGGAAGATGATAATTAATTATTAAAAATAATATAAAAAATAATATAAAGGATAAATTTAATGGCAAATATTAGTATGGACACTATCAAAGAACTTAGAGAGCGTACAGGCGTTGGTATAATGGATTGTAAAAAGGCTCTTCAGGAAACTGATGGTGATATGGATAAGGCTATTCGCCTTCTTAAAGAAAAAGGTGCGGCTGTTGCTGCTAAAAAAAATGAACGTACAGTTAAAGAAGGTTCTATAGGTTTTTGTGTTAATGATGACAGAACTAAAGCTGCTTGTATAGAACTTCAATGCGAAACAGATTTCGTTGCTAAAAATGAATTATTTATTAATTTAGCTAAAGCTATATCTAATACTGCTATGGGACTTGATGAAGTTTCTGTAGATGCACTTTTAAATGCTAAAGGTCCTAATGGGGATACTATTCAAGGTATGATTAATGAAGGCATACAGAAATGGGGTGAAAAAACAGTACTTGCTGAAGCTAAAGTTATGAAAACAGATGGTTTCTTTGGTACTTATGCTCACTTCAATAATAAACTTGTTGCTGTGGTTGAATTCGATGTTAAGCCTAAAGGAAAATGTATTGAAATAGCAGATCAAATTGCTATGCATGTTGCTAGTGAAAAACCTTTAGCATTAAACAGAGAGGGCATAGATCCTAATGCTGTAAAAGAACAAAAAGAAATATTTGAAAAGCAAGTAAGAGAAGCTGGAAAACCAGAAAATATGATAGAAAAGATAGTTGATGGTAAAATGAGTTCTTGGTATTCTGAGTCCGTTCTTATAGACCAAAAATTATTTACTGACAATAAAATCTCTATTAAAAGTTTAATAGATAAAATTTCTAAAGAATCTGGTTCTAATGCTAGTATCAAAAACTTTGTAATAATTTCTTTAGGTTTATAATAAAATAATATTTGATATGCTTTTATCTAAAAAAGGTTATGATAATAAATATCATAACCTTTTTTATAATAGAGTATAATAAATGAGCTAATCTTAACTTACATTAATCGCTGAATGATATAACACCTTCAATGATAGCTTCAAATCTTTCTGGTTCTATGATCATTACAGTATCATCAATTTTTAAGTTAGGGGCAAAATCACCTATACTTATTAAGAATGAGTGAGCACTCTTATATACTCTTGCATATTCCATAAATTGATCCACTGTTTCCTGTCGCATAGGATATCCTGAAGTATCTAAAGCAAATGTACTCTTATATGACTGTCCTTCAGAACCAAATTTCTTAATAGTAACAAAGAATACCAATGTATCAGATTTCTTAGTATGATCTGTAACTACATATCCATTCAATGTTAATATTCTATAGAAATATTTTTCCAAATATTCTATAATATCCATTTCCAAAGCAGTTCTGAATGCATTGTTGGCAATAATAGAACTATATGTTTTTAATTTTTGATCAACATCCAAATATATATTTCTAACAGACTTAATTATTTCCCATTGTTTTACAGCAGCCTCAAACTGTTTATTTTTAACTAAAGTTTCTGCATATCTGTATCTTTCATCTACAACTTTTTCATTTGGTACATTTTCTTTGTTCAATACCTGTCCGTAATACTCTCTTGCTTTAGTATAATTTCCAAGCTCATAATATGAATTGGCAAGATTTAAGGATATAGCATCCTTATCTGATATTTCATTACTGTCATAAGCAATTTCCAATTCTTTAATGGCATTTTGGAAATCCCTGCTTGCTGATAATATTTCACCAAGCAATAGGTGATACTGAGCATTAGAAGAATCTAAAGCAATAGCCTTTTCTATATTCTGCTGAGCAGCATGGTATGAACGTATTTTATAGAAACAATATGCCAACATATATAATAACTGCGGATTGCTGTCATTATGTGCTACGGCTAATGAAAGGTATTTTTGAGCCTGCACCCATTCTCCGTATTGATAGCATACGCTTCCTGCTTTAAATAGAGAGTCGTAATCATTATCTCTTATTTTTGTTATCATATCATATTCATCTATTGCTTTTTTGGTATTTCCTGTCTGTTCATATATCTTTGCTAAAAATTCTCTTACAGTTAACTCTGTTAATTCTTTAGAGAAATATGCTCCATCTATCATATTCTGCAGTGCCGCCATAGCGAGTATATATTGCTGCTGTTTATAATACATATTAGCACTCATCCATAATATATTAGTATCTTTCTTATATTTAGGGTCTAAAGTATTAATCTCTCTCATGGCTACATCATAATTTTCTTCATTATAAGCCTGAACAATTTTTTTGAGTTTTATAGGGTATGACCCGCTTTTTATAACATAGTTAGTTGCAAAACCTAATAAAACTATTAGCACTAATATTACAATTAATGAAGCTTCCACGATTCTTTTCCCTTTTTATTATTCATAATATATAACTGGACTTCCAGTTTCTTCTGATTCAGTTAAAGCATCTTTGATTTTTTTCATCAAATTGTCTTTTATAACATAAACAGACATTTTATTTGATTTATTATTTGAAAAATCAAATCCGCTTACAGCCATAGATATATTAATATCCATGCTTTCACCATTATATTCAAAGTTATAATTTTTTAATGCCTTATAATATCTTTTAGTAGCTTTCCAAGATTCCTCTTCATTAGCATATATCATAGAGTATATAATATTTTCTTTAACTAAACACTGATTTTCACCTATTCTGGCATTTTTCTTTATTGCTTTAATAAGTTCCTCTTGAATCTTATTGTATCCTTCCTCTCCAAAATCTTCAATTATTGATTCATAATTTGATATTTTGAATGCTATTACTCCGATAGCATGCTTATATCTTTGAGAAAATGCTATAATATTTTTTATAGTATTAGAAAATATTTCATATTCTGAATTTTTTACTTTTGTAACTTGATAATTATTCTCATCTTCTTCATCATCTAATATTTCATCTTCTATACTATATCCCAAATTATATAATATAGTTTTATACATGAATATAATCAATTTTTTCATACTGTATGCTAACTGTATTGATATGAAAAATAATCCTACAGATAGTATAGAAGTATAAAAACTATAATCCTTTTTATATAAAAGTTTTTGTATTTCTGGTACATAACTAAGTGATAGTATTATTATTAATGATGTAACTATAAAGAAAAGCAAATTTTCTATAGTTTTACTCAAAGAACTATATGTTTTTGTAGGCTGCATTAATACTATTATAAAAGCATATAATATAGATATTCCAATCCATATCCATACCCATACATCAAGAGCATACAATAAATACACCATAAAATTTTGCTGATTTGATGATATAAGAAGTATATAAATAGGTATAATAACAGCACTGTATATTAATGTACTTATCATAGCAGCAAAAAAGCCGTATATATATGATTTTGATAAGTTTATTTGTTTAGCTTCCATATAATTACCTAATTTTTATGCCATATTGTATTATCATACTTAGGAGCAGCTTGTCCAAATACTTTCATAATCTTTTCTAGCTCTAATCTATTGGAGTATAGAACATATTCCAGCCCTTTTCTGCCTTTACTTATAGCCGCAATAAAACTTTCTTCTGTTACGCAAACAGCATTAGCTCCCAATGTATAATATTTAAAGGCATCAGCTCCATATCTAGGGGATTCTGCAAGTATGGTTATTTGCATTTTATGATTATTATGCAAATTAAACGCCACTCTATTTATAGTATCGGCAACTTTTTCTATACCTTTTAATGCATACTTGTTATTATTTGAAAAATATATACTATTTGCATGAGATGAATTAGCATTATGAATATCATTATCGCTTGATATGCCTTTTATTATTACTGGTATATCTATTTGTTTTATCATTTTAGATAATTCTTTTTCACTTTTTATATATACTTTATTTAAATAGTTCAAATTATAGCAATATGAGAAATCTATACCTACAGCACATGCACCGTTTTTTTCAGCTTCTCTTAATCTCTGAGATAACACTTCCTGAGGATTATTAGCATCAAGCATTATTATTCCTCTTTTATTTCCTTTAATAGTTCTTATAGATAATTCAAACAATTCTTCATTATTAAAGTCATTCAATATAGTTAATACCTCGCAGTTTGAGGCTGTATCCATTAATATTTCATAATATTCTCTTATATCTATAATTCCGTCTATCACTTCTTTCAAATTATGAATGGTATCTATTATTATAGGCTGGGATACATGCATATTAAATAGAGTAGTTTCTAAATTTACATCTTTTTCTTCATGTATAATACTTGGAGTAAAGCAATAATTGGATAATCCTGTTTTTTCATCAGCATTAATTTTGAATATATATCCTGCATCATGTTTGGATGCAAGTTTTTCCTGAGCAATTCTTTTAATTTCTTCTATTGTTATATTTTTTTCATCGGTAAGCCTAAAATGAACAGCACTCATAGCTTTATTTGCTATTGCTATTGCTTCGTCCCTTGTACTTCCTACAGTTATAATATTTCCAGCTTTTTCCAAGTTATTAGTAGGCGTAACTAATATATCTCCTGCTTTCGTTTTTATGAATACCTCTTTAACGCCTTCTATTTTTTTGGCATTTTCAACACCGTCTATAGATTCTATTATGCCGGTTCCAGGAAGAAATGCTTTTTCTACAGAAACTTTATTCCATTTTGGTTTTAAATCGCTTGGAGGGTTGCCTAGTGCTATCTCTATTGCATTTTTTATCAAATTTACACCAGTAGAAAGAGGGTAGGTATATGCACTCATAAATCCGCCTGAAAGTCTAGCAGCAATTTCTCCAACCATAGCACCATTTTTAGTTACTTTTATATCACCTTTTGCAGCACCAATCTTTAAATTCAGTGCTTTTATTCCATGCTTCATTACATTTACAGCATCTTCTATCTTTTCTTTTTCCAAAGCAGAAGGCATAATATGTCCTGTTTCTATAAAAAATGGAGGAAATTCTATTATCCTGTCAGCAACACCAGTAACATGTATTTCATCATTATATATAAGCATATCAATAGAAAGCTCAGGTCCGTCCATAAACTCTTCTATTATAACCTCTCCAGAAGGCGATGCACTTTTTGCTCTATTGAAAGCTGCTAATATATCATTTTCATTAGCTACTTTCATTACTCCTCTTGCCCCCATATTATCAGCAGGTTTAACAACAACAGGCTTATTTAAATGCTTATATGCCTCCATAGCCTCTTCATAATTCCATACTGGGAAAAAATCAGGCTGCGGAACATTATTTTTCTTAAATCTCTCACGCATTCTAATCTTATTTGAAGCAGCATAAGCATCTTCAAATCTGTTTCCAGGTAAACCTAAAGCATTTGCAACAGCAGCAACAGTTGTAGAAGCATCAGTTCCTACAGTAATAACTCCATGAATTTCCATTTTTTTGCTTAAATCTCTGGCAGCCCTAACACTACCATCAACATCTCTAGTGGATACAACCATTGGATGATCTGCTATTTTCATTCCATGTGCATCTTTATTATAATCAAAAACTATCGTATAGAGTCCCATTTCCTGTGCGATTTGTATAGCTGGAACCTGCAATAGTCCAGCTCCTATTATTATTATACGTTTGCCTTTCATCGAATATTGCCTTTTTATTTAGTTTAAAATATTCCTTAATAGTGTTATTAGTATCGAAATTTAAATACTAAACTAAAGAACTTTATGTTTTTATATAATTGACAATTTTTACTATATAAATAAAATATTATAAATAATTTTATTTTGGAGATTCTAATGGAAATAGAAGGTAAAAAAGAAGAATGCAGTTTTGATAATTTTATGGCACTGGATATTAGAACTGGTACCATAATAGAAGCAGAGGATTTTCCTAAGGCTAAAAGACCTGCGTATAAATTAAAAATTGATTTCGGACAATTAGGTATTAAAGTATCATCAGCTCAGATTACTAAATTGTATAAGAAAGAAGATTTAATAGGAAGGCGTATAATAGCCGTTGTTAATTTTCCAAAAAAACAAATAGCTAACTTTTTTTCCGAATGCTTAGTATTGGGGGCTGTTAAAGACAATGGAGAAGTAGTATTATTGACCACAAAAGAAGAATGTGAAAATGGTGTATCTATAGGTTAAATTATTTATTGAAAAATATTTATAATTTATATATAATCGGTTACATATATTCTAAATTATAGAGGTTTTTTATGGAACTAAATTATAAAAAAATAGCAGAGGATATAATAGCTAATGTTGGAAAAGACAATATAACATCAGCTAGCTTCTGTGCTACAAGATTAAGATTGATGGTTAATAACAGAGATAGTATTAAAGATGCTGATATTGAAAAAATAGAAGGCGTTACGGGTGTTTTTTATAATGCAGGACAGTATCAGATAGTATTAGGTAAAAATGTTAAGCCTGTTTATGATGAAATTATAAAACTTGGAGTTACAGCTCTGTAAATTTATCTATCTATAATAATTAAAGTTTAATGAATATCTATTATTTGTTAAACTTTAATTATTAAATTCTAACTCTTCAAATGAATCCTTATCAAGAAGCTCATAATGATAGCCTTGTTCTGTTAGGAATAATTGTCTTTTATGTGCAAAATCTTCTTCTTTAGTATCAGTAGTGATAATAGAAAAGAAGTAGCTTTTATTTTCACCTTTTTTAGGACGCAGAACTCTTCCAAGTCTTTGGGCTTCTTCCTGTCTTGAACCGAATGTTCCAGAAATTTGTATTAAGACATTGGCATCAGGTAAATCTACAGCTAAATTAGCAACTTTGCTTACTATAAGAGTTGTAATTTTCCCAGTTTTAAATTTTTTATATATTATATCTCTTTCACTTTGAGGCGTCTTACCAGTGATTATTGTATATCCTGTTCTATTTTTCATCTCATCAAGCTGATCCAAATACTGACCTATAATAAGTATATTTTTACCTTTGAGTTTTTCTATTATTTTTTTTACTATAGTATATTTCAGTACATTTTCACTTGCTATTCTAAACTTTACCTTATCGCTTGATACAACATAATCGGATCTGTGGCTGTCATCTAAAGGTATCCTTATATCATAACAATATGCTTCAGCAATAAATTTTTTTTCTTCTAATTCACGCCATGGTATATCAAATTTTTTAGGACCTATTAAGCAAAATACATCTTTTTCAAGTCCGTCTTCTCGTACAAGAGTTGCTGTAAGTCCGAGTCTTCTCATACTCTGAATTTCACTTGTAAGTTTAATTATAGGTGCAGGAAGTAAATGCACTTCATCGTATATAATAAGTCCCCAATTATGCTGGAAGAATAATTCAAAATGAACAAAAGGGGATTCTTTATTCTTCCTATATGTGAGAATTTTATATGTTGCTATAGTTATAGGCTTTATTTCTTTGCTTAATCCATTATATTCGCCTATATCTTCAGGAGGAATATCTGTTTTATCCAATATTTCATCCCTCCATTGTCGGCATGCTGTAACTCCTGTAACTATAATAAGTGTTTTAGTTTGAGTTTTATGCATTGCAGCAATACCTACAACAGTTTTACCAGTACCGCATGGTAGTGCTATTACACCAGCACCTCCTTCTGGTTTTCCGTCAGCATAGAATGCCTCTACGGAGTTTTTTTGATAATCTCTTAAAGCAAATTCATCTCCGCTTGAAGCTAATTTTTCTCTTAAATTAAAGTGATATGGTTCTCCTGTTTTATAGCCTGCCAAATCCTGTACTGGATATCCTATATTTATAAGTGCTAATTTTATATGACCTCTGTATGTAGGGTCTATCTCTAATTTGTTTTCATTAACCTCTGATTTTATATATTTTATCATGGCTTTATAATGAAGTATTTCATCTATAATATTTTTATCTTCACTTATTAAATAATATCTTTCATCTTCCTTTATTATTTTAATTCTTCCGTATTTTTCTATACTTGATTCTATCTGTTTAATTATATTTTTTGGTATTTCATAAGATGTATATTTTTTTAAAAAACCTATTATTTGTTCGGAAGTGTAATTTAAACTTGCGGCATTCCATAAGGATACTAATGTTATTCTATAAGTATGTATATACTCAGGGCTTTTTACAAGTTCTGCAAATACCAACATAAAATTTCTGATTTCTTCAAAATATTTTGTGCTGACATCCAAAAGAATAGTACCATCGCCCTGAACTATGAGCGGAGCATTTTTATCCAATTTTTTTTCCTTAATAATAATTATTTTTATTAATTAATAAATATTATTTTCTATAAGAGTTATAGTTTCTTTAAATTTATTCAAATATTGAGTATCATTTGTATTCTGACTCATCCATGTTTTTAGCACATTTACTGATTTTGTTTTATCATTTTGAGCAAGATAAACATCAGATAATGTTAAAGCAGCCTCTGGGACAAGATAGCTTTTAGGATATGCTTTTATAAAATTTTCTAAAGTAGAGGCAGCCTGAGTATAATTAGTTAAATCTATTTGAGTATTAGCTAAGTTGTATATTGCACTTTCCTGTAAATAGAACCCTCTTGAATTGGCAACTTCCTGATAGTATTTTTCTGCTTCTTTAAAATTTTCTACATCATAATATATACAACCCAATGCATAAGCACTTCTTAATTTTAGATTTTTGCCTTTTGCAGCATTATATACTTTTTGGAATCTTGTAGTTATATCTATTACTAATCCTGGGTTATTTAATTGTTCTTCTGGCAATTGTGAATTTTGATATACATTGTATAATGCTAATGCTGATTCAAATTCTATATTAGTTTTTTCATCCTGACTTTCTATATTCATTCTATATACTAGAATACCCGCTATTATTACAATAATCAATATAAAAGCCGATATAAATATTATTCTATTGTTGTAGATATATGTAATTATTAATTCAGCATTTTTCTGCATTTTACTCATAATATCCTCTTGAATTAAGAAATTATTTTTTAATAGTCAATTATAATAATTAAAGCAAAAAAAATCAAGTGTTTATTCAAGGATATAATTAATTTTTACTCTTGTTTATTATATCAAGTTATGATATAATGAAACAAGTTAATTTTAATAGGTGCAAACTTTATGGCGTCTCAGAAAATAAATGCAGAAAAAGAAGTTTTAGCTGTAAGAATATCAGCGGAATATAGTGATTTAGATAAGTATATTTATATGGTATTTTTTATAGACAAGTTTTACGGCAAACTTATAGATATTGCTTTTGTTATATCGGCTGACCATAAATTATTAAAATTTTTAAACTCATATACTGATTTATTAGAATTATATAAGCATATAGAGATGTATAATAAGATTAACTCTGTAAGCGGATCTTATTATGATAAATTTAAAGAAGCTATAAATAATATTTTGTCAGAAGATAGAAGCATTAATAATATTATTCTATATCATAATAATAATAATATAATTTCTATTATAGATATGTTTTCTAGTGCAATGAACAGATTTATGGATTTTCATATAGGAACATTTGATATAGTACGCAGTATAATAAGTATAGATGATCTTAATTTAACTATAGAAAATCTGCATAAAGAATTAGAAAATATGTCAAGTCATGCATCTGTAAGCGGTTCTGAAAATAATAATATAAGCGGAGAAAATAAAGAAGAGAAGCCTGTACCAAATTATAAACTTATAAATGCATCGTTCATAGTTGATCCTATAGCTGGAAAATCTATTAATGATATACAGCCCGGTGATAAGGTTATTGTAAGCATAAACTCCAATACAGTTGAAGAAAATATTATATATCTTGAGCTTAATGGGAAGCAGGATAAATATTCAAAGTATTTAGTTCCTGCTGAGGTTTTAGAAAAGCATATTGAGGAGAAATCCATAAAAATTTTGTTAAAATTGATAGAAGGATATTGCTGTTTAATAGAAGAGTCTGAACCTATAAAACTTAAGATATTTAATCCTAATAAAGATTTATATACAATACCTGAAAAAACTGATGAAAAAGATAGTGATAATGAAAATAAATCTTTTTTCAAAAAATTATTTCCCAAAATGGATACATTTAAATTGGCTATGATAGGGCTTGGTGCTGTAATAATAATTGTTTTTATTTCTATTGTTTATGTTTTCTTTTTCCAAACATAAATGCAGTTTTTATTATTTATTCTAAAATAAATTCATGTTTTAAGGTTTATATTATGAAAATTACTGTATATTCTGTTTTAGAAGATGAGATAGATGCTTTTAAATTAATGGAGCAAAAATATAATATTAAATTAAACTTAAATAAATATTATTTAAATATCAATAATGTAGAAGAAACTAAAGGCTATGATGCTGTATTATTTAATGCTAGAGATGAGATAACGGATAAAGTTATTGATAAACTTAAAGAATATGGTATTAAATATATGAGTACTAGGGCTGTAGGTTTTGATAATGCAGATATTAAGCATGCTAAAAAGGTTGGCATGCGAATTGCCAATGTTCCTTCATATTCTCCTAATTCTGTGAGTGAGTTTACAATACTTTCTTTACTATCTCTTATTAGACATTATAATAATTTGCTTATTAACGGCTATAATAGAAATTATGTACGCAATGGACTTATAGGCAAGGAGATTAGAAATTTAAATATAGGTGTTATAGGAAGCGGAAGAATAGGCTCTTTAACAATAAAGCATTTAAGCGGATTTTCCCCAAAAAATATATTTGTATATTCAAGAACTCAAAAAGATGAAATAAAAAATTATGCTGAGTATGTTTCATTAGATAAATTATATGCAGAAAGCGATGTTATAATATATCATGTTCCTGCTACAAAGGAAACTGATAAAATGTTATGTAAAGATGCTATAAATAAGATGAAAAAAGGAGTTTATATTATTAATGTAAGCAGAGGTGCTATAGTTAATAATGCTGATCTTCTTGATGCTATTAAAAATAAGCATATAGCTGCTGCTGCATTGGATGTTTATACTAATGAAATACTTTATGCTAATAGAAATATTAAAGATAAAGTTTTGGAAGATAGTATAATAGAAGAATTATTTAAAATGGATAATGTTATAATAACGCCTCATGCTGCTTTTTATACTGATGAAGCAATATTCAATATGGTAAGTATTTCTATTGAAAATATATTTGATTTTTATAATACTGACAAATGTAAAAATGAGATATTGTAAGGTATATAATAGGCTTGTTCCATAAGTACTTGATAGAATTACAAATACGATGTTTTACATGTTGTATAATTTATAGTTTTATGTATATAAATATGCAGTCTTTAGCATCATAAAGTTACAGAATCTAGTAGGCGTAATTATAAATAAAATTAGTTTTGAAATAAGGATATTATTTGACAGAACTTTAGAATTGATGACAATATTATATATTTTTTATATGCTTTAATTATATTATGATGGACAGTATATTATACCTATATAAAAACATTATTCATCTTCAGTTTTGCCAAAGTTGATTTTTTGAAATCTATCATACTCTTTCATAAATTTTTTTATATCAGGAATTATTATATTTCCATCACTATCAATTTTTATTGTCTTTATTTTTTTAATTTCTCTTGATGAATATTCATTATATTGAACGCCTGTTATACTCAATATATCATAAACATTATATTTGAGATTTAAAGTATTTGTTTCTTTAAATAAAACTTCTTTTTTTACTATGCTTTCTAATACCAGCATGAATTTTCCAATTATATTTTTTATTTTGAAACTATTAATACTTCTCATAATATTATATATTCTCATAGAAAAAAACTTTATAGAGTATTCTCTCAATGCTCTGTCCGTTTTTACTAATTCCAACATATCTTCTCTTTTTAATATTTTAATTATTGTATCTTCTAATGCTATTGCTGTAGTTAATAATAAATCATTATTTTTATTAGAACCATATCCGCTGAACACTTCATTATCTGAACATATAATTCTTGTAATTTGTTTAGAGTTAAATATGCTGTATATTCCTATTTTTCCAGACATAACCATATATAGTTTTTCTGTAGTTTCCAGTTCTGTAAATATACAAGTTCCTTTATCTAATTTGTATATACCTTCTATTACAAGACATGCTGTATTTGATGGTTTTATTTTTGATATAATCTTTTTTAACTCTTCAGTTTCTCCATTTTCTTCTATGTACTTATTATATAATTTTAATGCTGCATCATCAAATCCATTATTCTTATATATTTCTGCCATCTCTAATATTGTATTTTCTTTTTTACAGTTTATATTTTTTTCTTTACTAAAGATAAAATAGTATTGATTGAGCCATAGCTCCATTAATGTTGATATATGATTATATATTTTTTCCATTATATTTACATTGTCAATTTTATCTAATTCAGCTATATTTATTTCTATAGCCTCGCTATCTTCTTCTGCTTTTGAAGTTGCAAAATATGGTGCATTTATAGCAGAATTAACCAGACCTATAATATCTCCATTTTTATGATGTATGTCGTAATCTTCAGTAAAATAATTATATGATATTATGCTTCCTTTAGTAATTATATAAAAATAATTTTTTGCTTCCTGTCCGTCAATAAATATTATAGATGATTTTTTAAATTGAACTTTATTATAATTTATCATTTTTAATCCTAAAATAAATCTTTTTCTATTTTGTCAGAGTTTCTTTTTTTATATCTGTCATATTCTTTAAAGAAATTCTTCACATTACCTATTATAATATTTTTTTCATTTGTAATGTTAATGCTTTTTATTTTTTTTATTTCTCTTTCAACATAATCACTATCATTTATAAAAACCATACTCAATATATCATCTATTGTGTATATTAATGATATATAATTTGTTCTTTTAAATAATAGTTCTAATTTTACTAAGCCTTCTATAACTGTAAAAATTTTTAATATTATATTACTAGTATTTATAGCCTTTATTCTTAATATTGTATTGTATGTTCTAGCAGACATCATTTTTATAAGATATACTCTTATAGATTTATCAATATGTATCATACTTTCAAATTCTTTTTTATCTACAACTTTTATAATAGAGTCTTCAATAGCCATAACTGTTGTAGATACTAATTTTTTACCGAATATATCCTTATATCCAAAAATATCATTTTCAGAATATATTACTCTAGTTATAATTCTGCCGTTAAAGTAACTATATACACCAACAGCACCAGATTTAATAATATAAATATGCTCGCTTAAAGAAGTTTCAGCAAATATACAGCTTCCTTTTTTATAATTGAAAACACCTTTAGATATTTCTTTAGGCTCTTCTATTTTTTTTATTTTTCCTATGCTTTTTTCTATATGTTTATTATTTTCACAAATTTTTAAAACAGCATCATCAAATCCTGCATCCTTATATGCTTTTGCCAATTCTTCTATATTGACTTTAGAAGAGGTATCAATTTTTGCATACTTTGATAAGAAATAATAATATTTTTTTGCCCATATTTCCATTATGTCTATGAGATGCTTATATATTTTATTTAATATTACAGAATTATCAATTTTTTCTATTTCTTTAACATCAATTTCGAATGCTTCTACATCTTCTATTACTTTTGCTGTGGAGAAATACGGCTCATTTAGAACAGCACTTATTATACCTATAATATCACCTTTTTTATTTTCATGTTGAAAATTATCTGCAAAATAACTTTCAAACAGAACCTTTCCATTTTTTATAATATAAAATTTATCATTTGGATATTGATCTGATATAAATAGAATAGAATTTTTCTTTAAAGTTACTTCTTTATAGTTCAGCATTTTATATACCTTAAAAATAGATATTGATTTTTTTTAAATATTAATGTAATATTATTAATTGTTAAATATATAGCGGATAACATTTTTTAACTCCTAACTGTAAAAAACATATATTAATTATATAACAATTAATATTATATGTTAATAATTTTTACAAAAAAACTATTATAGACATATTTTTTATTTAGTAAATTTACAAATCTAAGTTTATTTTTTTATACATATAATACTATTTGTAGAAATTATAAATTAATGTTTTTTATTTGCAGAAAATAATACAGCTGATTTATAATACCATAGCCATATATATTGATTTTTTCACATTCTAGTATATCTTAATAATAAATAAAATTAGTTTTGAAACAAGTATAATTTTTGATTATATACATAGTTTAAAATTACTGTAGATAATTGTTAAAATAGTTTTGCAATAAGTATAATTTAATTGTTACAAGTGAAGTGGTTTTTATATACAATAATTTTTTCATGTAATGCACGGTAAATAAAGTTTAATACATAGACAAAATTATTATTACACCAATTCATTATAATAAAAAATAAATTAAGTGTGTGGTAAGTTGCAATAATTTTAAAAAACACTTGGGTGGCTATTTTAAACTAAAAAGAAAAAATCACAAATGATGTTTAAAGCCTAAAGGAGAGGGAATGTAAGTAAATTAAAAATTCTTTAATTTACTATTAATAATATAATACTAATACAATTTACTTGGTTTTCAAACAAATGCATTTTTTATTCCAAAATATATTAACTATAAGCCAATATACAATCTCATTATAGTTTTTCTATTTCTTCTATACTTAATCCTGTTAATTCGCTTATGAGGTTTAAATCCATATTTTTATTTTTCATTCCTTTGGCTATTGCAATTTGCTCATCTTTTTTACCCTTTTCTATACCTTTTTCCATACCTTTTTCCATACCTTGTTTAAATCCTTCTTCTCTTTCATACTGAAACATTACAGCTTGTCCGTAAAGAAAAGTATCTCTTTCATTATAGGCTTCCATCTCTTTTTCATCGGCTACAAATCTTTTATATTTATCTATTACTTTTGACATGATATTATTACCTCCTATAAGTTTTTCAATATCTTTTTCTAAATCTTTTGTAGTGAAAAAATCTATCCAAGATAAAAGTTTATTTTTATTGTATTCATCTATGCTAGTATTCTTTAGTATATCTTTAAATCTTTTTATTTCTATAAAATGCATTTGAAATACATCTAATCTAAGATTATGATTATTAATATCAGTAGGAGTAAAACATTTGTGTTCTCGCTTTATATCAGTTTCGCTTCCCATATTTAGATTAAAATTTATGAAACTAATACTAATCATCTGACTTACATTTATATAGTCTTCATTCTCTTTTAAATCTAAAACTATATTTTTAGCTATATAATATAAAATTCTTTTTACAAAATTATTATTTCCTACCAGCTGTATCTCAATAATTATTTTTTTACCGTCTTTTGTTTTTGCTTTAACATCAAGGATTGATTCTTTTAAATTCTCATTTTCAGGCAAGTTATATGGATTAATAATTTCAAGGTTGCTTACAGATTCAAAACCAGCATTATTTAAAACAGCATTAACAATATTTTCTAATATATCCTCGTCGCCTTCTTTGCCGATTAGATACCGCATAAATAAATCATTAAGTCTGTTAATCTCTTTCATAATTTAATTATAACAGAACTTGATTTAAAGTAAATGGTATTTTACGCACGGTGAATAGTATTTTTATATTAAATAAAATTCTCATCATAAATATTCACTCATAATAAAAACTAATTAAGCGTGCGGTTAGTTAGTAATAAATTAAAAAAACGCTTGGGCGGGCAGTTAAAATAACAAAGCCGATTAAAAAATAAAAAATGTATAAAAATAACAAATTAAGATTAAAAATATAGAGGGTGGGAAAATGAAAATAAATTTTAAAATTTAATTACATACCACCCCCTTAAAATCTTGTTATTTAAAATTAATACTATTGTTAACGCATGTTTAAATAAATTTCATATGTAATTTTAATTTGTATGATAAACTTGTTTCAAAAGTACTTGAAAAATTATTTAATTTTTATAATTTTTTACATGTTATGTAAATTATTATTTTAATATATAAATATCAGTCTTTAGTATCATAAAGTTACAGAATCTAGTAGTCGTAATTATAAATAAAATTAGTTTTTAATATATCCATTAATTCCTGCTTTTTTGGTTTTTAAGCAATGTATTTTAGGGAGTTTGTTATATTTTTATTGCATATGAATCTGTAAAAAATGAGGTAGAGTTCATTTGCAAACAAATCAAATTCACTATTATTTTTTATATTAAATTTATTATTATCTTTGACTTTTTTGCTTATACCCTCTTGATTATTTTGACAATACCACTTTGTCAATTTTGTCAATACCCTGCGAATATTTTTCTTTTTTCGATGTTATTATTTTTTATTTCATAGTATATTTTTATGTAACCGTTCTCTTTTAATTGAGATACAATAAAGCTCGGTAAAGCAGGGATCATTATGTTTTTTATTATTCATTATTACTATGCCTTAAAAAACTTTATACTATACTAAAATTTTATAATATTTTATAAGTTTGAAATATTATCTTATAATCACTTATATTTTTTGTTTTATATAAAGAGTACTTGTTGTTAATATTATTTTAAAAGTAATTAAAGTATTTTTAATGCTAATAAAAATATTAAAGATAAAGTTTTGGAATATAGTATAATTATTTAAAATGTATTATGTTATAATAACGCCTAATGCCGAATTTTATACTGATGAAGCAATATTCAATATAGTAAGTATTTCTATTGAAAATATATTTGATTTTTATAATACTGACAAATGTAAAAATGAGATATTGTAAGGTATATAATATTTATATATTTTTTTTATTTTTTGTTGACTAAGTTTTGTAAATTGTTTAAAATAATATTACAAAATAGTTTAATTTTAAGGGGTTTATTTATGAAAGGTATGAGGGTTATTTTTTCGTATATTATAGTATCATGTCTTGTATTTTTTGTATCTTTTTTCTCTTTATCATGTTCCAAAAATGTTAATGATACTGATAGAGGAATAATTGTTAATTTAAGTGTTGAGCCTAAGACTATAGATCCTAGTTTAAATGCTCAAATATACGGAGTTATTTATATATCTCATGTATTTGAAGGATTAACTATAAGGGACAGAAACAATAAAATAGTACCTGGTGTTGCTGAAAGCTGGGATATTAGTGATGACGGAAAAACATATACATTCTATCTAAGGACTAATTCTATGTGGTCAGACGGCAAGCCTGTAGTTGCTTCAGATTTTGTATACAGTTGGAGAAGACAGGTTGATCCCAAAGTTGCAAGCGAATACAGTTATCAGCATGAACCTGTAAAAAATGCTATGGCTATTACAAGAGGAGAATTGCCTGTAGATGCATTGGGAGTTAGGGCTGTTGATGATCACACATTGGTTGTAGAATTAGAAGCTCCTACAGCATATTTTTTAGAGGTAGCTGCTTTCCCTACATTTTCGCCTTTAAGAGAGGATATAATATCTGAATACGGAGATAAATGGACTTTAAGCCCAGAAACATATATAGGCAATGGTCCTTATGTTATGTCTGAAAGAAATATAGATGAAAATATAATATGGTAAAAAATGATAAATATTGGAATGCAGATGAGATAGTTGCCAATAATATAACATTTGTATTTATGCAAAATGGTGCAGCTGCTGTGGCAGGTATAAAGGACGGAACTCTGGATATGGCTTATGAGCCTCCTCAGCAGGATATTCCTACACTTTCATCTGAGGGATTAATACAAATAAAACCTTTAATAGCTACATATTATTATCCTATTAATGTAACTAATGAATATTTGAAAGATCCTAGGGTTAGAAAAGCATTATCTCTTGCGATAGATAGAAATTACATAGTTGAAAATGTTACAAAAGGAGGTCAAAAACCTGCAGGCGGATGGGTTCCTTATGAAGTTAGCGATATTGACGGAGATTTCAGAGTAAACGGGGGCAATTTCTATGATATATCTGAGGGTGGGTATTCTAATAATATTGAAATGGCTAAGCAGCTTCTTGCTGAAGCAGGATATCCTAACGGAGAGGGTTTTCCAGTTATAGAGTTTAAAACAGATCCAGGCAATCATGTCGGCATATTTGAGGCTGTTCAGCAGATGTGGAAAGAGCATCTTAATATAGATTCTACTATAACTCAGATAGATAATGCCTTACTTGGTCAGACTTTATTAGAAAAGAATTTTATGATAGGAAGGCTTTATTGGTCTGCTGACTATTCTGATCCTATGTCTATGATGAGTTTATTTACAAGCTACAATACTCAAAATAATGGAGGATACAGCAATAAAAGATATGATGATTTAATAGGACAGGCAATGTCTACTGATGACAACAACATAAGAATGAAAGCTATGCATGATGCTGAAAAAATTCTTATAGAAGAAGATATGGGAGCTATACCGCTTTATTTCTTTACAGAGCCTTTGCTTGTTAGTCCTAAATTAAAGGATGTTGTTTATAATCCTTTGGGATTTCATAAATTCTTTTATGCTTATTTAGAAAAATAATTTTAATTGATTAAGATATAGAGGCAGTATTTTTATACTGTCTCTTTTTATTTTTGGTATTAAATTATTATATATAATATCCGATTTTTAAAAATGTAAAAATAGCTTGAAAATCTTTTAATAATATTGTTAAATATATAAAAAATTTAAAATAGGCGGGTAATTGTATTAAAACTGTAAAAAAAGTTATAGTAGTTATTTTTCTTATAATAATAATGTTATTTGTAAGTTCCTGCGATACTTTTGATATGTATATAAGAAAGGCATTGGAAGGTGTCAATCTTTATGAACTTAGTGTATTCGGAGAATCACTCGGACGCGATATTAAGGTTGTTGAACTTCGCGGTTTTGATGTAAATAATTTCAGAAGCGATAGGGTTTCATATTATATTAATATGTATCAAGGTAACTGGAAACCTTATATGCAGACTATAATTGACAGGGCACAGATATATTTACCCTATATAAAAGAAGTTTTTAAAGAAAAGAATGTTCCAGAAGATTTAGTTTATCTTCCTATTATAGAAAGCAGCTTTAATCCTCAGGCTGTATCTCATGCTGGTGCTGCGGGTCTTTGGCAGTTTATGCCTATGACTGGAGCTATATATAATCTTAAGGTTAATTATTGGTCTGATGACAGATTCGACCCTGAACGTTCTACAAAGGCTGCTGCGGATCATTTAGTGAGGCTTGATAAGAATTTTAAATCTTGGGTAATTGCATTAATTGCATATAATGCAGGAGGCGGAAGAATATCAAAGGCTATTAGAGAAGTTAAAAGTAATGATTTTGAGGATTTACTTGAAGCAGGGGTACTTCCTAAAGAAACACAGGAATATATACCTAAATATGTTGCTGCTGTAATAATAGCTAAAAATCCTGAGAAATTCGGTTTTAAAGTAAATAAGCCCAAAGTTGTGTTTCCTCAAGGCGATTTAGTTTATGTTGATGATGCGGCTGATTTATCTATTATTGCAAAGATGATAGAGGTTGATATTGCCGATTTGAAGGCTTTGAATCCTCATTTGGCAAGAGGTGTAACTCCTCCTGGTATGGTTAGATATCCTTTGAGAATTCCTGAGGGCAAAGAAAAATTATTCTATGATACATTTGGGAAAATAAAACCAGAAGAAAGAGTAACATTCAGAAGGCATGAAGTAAAAATGAATGAAACACTTTCACATTTGGCTAGATTTTATAATGTGCCTATGAATGCTATAGTTGAGATAAACAAATTAAAATCAAGAAATTTAAATATAGGTCAGCAGGTTATGATTCCTATTCAGGGTCTTGATAATGCCAAGCAGGTTGATTTGGCACAGTATGAAGAGGAGCAGGAAAGAATAAGAGAGGGTAGATTTGTATATTTTGAATCTCTGCCTCCTCCTGATTATGAATATAAAGATATAATGTATCATGTTAGATCAGGCGATACTCTTTGGATTATTGCTAGAAAATTCAAAATAGATATATCAGAAATAAAAGCATGGAATAAATTAAACAGCAATGTGCTTTCTATTGGTATGGAAATATTTTTGAGAATACCTGTTAATAGATAAATAGATAAAAAATATTATTTTAATCTTTCATTAATAAGTTCTTCTAATCTATTTAAAATTTTAGTTCTTCTCTCCCATAAATATTCAACCATAGAGTCATATATTTTTATTTGATTTTGAAAAGAATTAAATAATTTATCATCTTTATTTAATTTATCTATTTCTTTTATAAGTTCTGTATTGTCTTCATCTTTTTTGAAAAACAGCAATGCATTTTTATTGACCAAATCTAGTTCTATATTTTCATCACCATTATATATAGGTATGCATCCTGCCTTGAATGCATCAAAAAGTTTTTCAGTTATATATCCGCCGCTTATAGTGTTTTCAGGGCATATATTAAATTTGAAATCTTTTAAATATTCTATTTTATTATTATTAAAATCCTTTTTTAAAGTATCATCATTATGAAATAATTTGCTTGGGCATGATATATTATCTATTTTAGAAATTTGATTATACATTTGTGTTCTTATTCCAGATTCATCATGACTGGCTACTAATGAAGCAAATTTATTTTTTTTATATTTGGCATTATTAATATCATCTATCACTTTTTTTATATTATCTTTAGTATAATTTTTATTATCTAATAATCCGTGAAAGTGATAAAATATCCAAATAGGAAAACGTACATAATTTGTATATTTATCTTCATCTAGTCTGTCAAAACTAAGTGATAAATCGACATCATTAATGCAATTATCTGAATATTCACTCCAAGTTTTGTTAATGGCATGTTTAGATACGCATTCTCCAGTATAGAAAATTTTTATTTTAGCTTTAGAATTTTCTAAAAAATATCTTTTTCCAATAGGACCAAAAAAATCTATATCAGCATTATAACTAATTTCTAAATCATTAATATAATTATTTTTTATCAGCTTATAGAAATAGTTATTAGTAAAGTCTTTCTCATTAACATCCCAGTTATTTTTTGAAAAGAAAGTTTTTTTATTTTTTATATTATTTTTATAATGATTATAATTTATCCTGTATCCTAAATCTTTTAAATAAATTGAATTGATTCTTATTTTATTTCTTATGCTTTTTATTGGTACAAGCCATACTAAATATTCTATTAAATTTTTTTTTAATAATAGTTTATTGTTCATAAAATTCAATTTTTGAACTTATCTAAACTTAAGCCGACACTTTTTAAATCGTACTCAAGCATTATTTTTACTAATTCTTTAAATGTAGTTTTAGGTTTCCATCCTAATTTTTCTTTAGCCTTAGCAGGATCTCCTAATAGCAAATCAACTTCCGCAGGTCTGTAATATCTAGGGTCTATCTCAACATATTTTTTCCAATCAAGTCCCACAAGTCCGAAAGCTTCATCAAGGAATTCACGTACAGAATGTGTTTCTCCTGTAGCTATAACATAATCATCAGCCTTTTCCTGCTGAAGCATAAGCCACATAGCCTCTACATAATCTTTTGCATATCCCCAATCCCTTTTGGAATCTAAATTTCCTAGGTATAATTTATCCTGTTCTTTATTTAATATTTTAGCAATAGCATGAGTAATCTTTTTTGTAACAAAAGTTTCACCGCGTCTTGGACTTTCATGGTTAAATAATATACCATTACATGCATACATGTCATAACTTTCTCTATAATTAACAGTAATCCAATATGAATATAATTTAGCACATGCATAAGGGCTTCTAGGATAAAAAGGTGTTTTTTCTGTCTGAGGAGTTTCAACTACTTTTCCGTATAATTCACTTGTTGATGCCTGATAGAATTTAGTTTTAATCTGTGTTTCTTTTATAGCATCAAGTATTCTAATCGTTCCAAGCCCTACAACATCAGCTGTATATTCAGGCATATCAAAACTAACCCTTACATGGCTTTGTGCGGCCAAATTATATATTTCATCAGGCTCTATTTTTTCTAATAATCTTGATAGATTGGAACTGTCTGATAAATCTCCGTAATGGAGAAACATTTTTACATCATTAATATGCGGATCTTTGTATAAATGATCTATTCTTTCAGTGTTAAAAGATGAACTTCTTCTAATGATTCCATGTATTTCATAACCTTTTTCTAATAAAAGTTCTGCTAAATATGAACCGTCTTGTCCTGTAATTCCTGTAATAAGTGCTTTTTTCATTAAATTTTCCTTATATTTTTTATTTATTATTATAATTATTTAAAAAATCATTGTACGCTATTTTTAATCCGTCTTCCAATTCTGTTTTGTATTTCCATCCCAAAGAATTTATTTTTGATACATCAAGCAGCTTTCTCATAGTGCCGTCTGGTTTAGAACTATCTAATTTTATATTGCCTTCAAATCCTATAACTTTTTTTATTAAATCTGCAAGTTCTTTAATAGTAACTTCTTTTCCAGAACCTATATTTATAAATCTTCCTATATCTTCAGCATTTTTATTTTCCATTAGATAAAGACATGCTTCTGCTAAATCATCAGAAAACATAAATTCTCTTAATGGAGTGCCGCTTCCCCAAATAACAGTTTCTTTTAAATTATTTATTTTTGCCTCATGAAAACGTCTTATAAGCATTGGTATTACATGAGCATTTTCAGGGTGATAATTATCATTTATTCCATATAGATTGCATGGCATAACAGCTATATAATTTGTATTATACTGTCTGTTATAAGCATCACATAATTCTATACCTGCAATCTTTGCCAATGCATAAGGTCTGTTTGTACTTTCCAAATATCCTGAAAGCAGATATTCTTCTTTAATAGGCTGAGGACATTCTTTAGGATATATGCAGCTTGAACCTAAAAACATTAATTTTTCTACATTGTTTTCATAAGATGCTTCTATTATATTGTTCTGTATCTGCAGATTGTAAAGAAGAAAATCAACTGGATATGTATTATTAGCATATATTCCTCCTACCTTTGCCGCTGATAAAAATACCCAATTTGGTTTTTCTTTTTTAAAAAAATCGAAAACTTCTTCTCTGTTTCTTAAATCTAATTCTGAATGAGTTTTTCTTATTATATTTGTGTAAACGTTTTTAGTAAGTACTCTGTCTATTGCACTGCCTACTAAACCTTTATGTCCAGCTATATATACTTTTTTCAAAATAATTATCCTTTTATTTTATTTATCTTTTCCTGTTATAGCTTCTACTATATTAACAAGATTAGAAATAGATCTATTAAAATAAACTAATACATCTCCATATAAATGTGCATTTAAAGCTGGTATCAATGATTTATCTACATTATCATAATGTCTTTGTCTAGCTTCATAGTAAAAGCCTTTTATTTCATGGTATTTCTGCATGGCTTCTTCATAAGTTTTTTCTTTATTTAGAGAGTAGTATTCAAGTATTAAACTTGATAAATAATCTATAAATTTCATATTATTATCAAGCATTGTTAATATGTCATGCTTCTGAGTATCATTAAATAGTGTCTTTTTTTCATTTCCTTTGATTATTGCTTTTGCCAAGTCTTTTAAATTATCCCCTAAATTTTCATAATATGTGCTTATATTAATTAATGAGGCAATATCTGCAGAATTTAATGTGTTTTTTCCAAGTAACTTAAGTAAAAATGTATGTATTTCATTATCAGTATTATCCAGCATCTTTTCATGATCTCTAATCTTATTTAATATTCTCTCGCTTGGATTATCAAATAATTGCTGTATTCTAGCTATCATTTTTTTAGCAGTTTCACCCATATAGGCAACTTCTTTTCTTACTTCTATTTCTGCAGATATAGGCATATTTAAAAGTCTGTCTACTAATACGCTTATATGTTTTTCAGAATCTTTATCTTTTATAATAATGCATACTATTTTTTCTAATTTTCCTGTTAGGAAATAAAAGACTATAACGTTTACTATATTGAAGATAGTATGTGCCGCTGCTATATAAAAGGATATGTTTATATATTTATTATTAACAACTAAATCAGGAGCCCCTATATTCATAAATCCAACTACAATATTTACTAATTTAATATAGTATGGGAATAGGAAAAACATATATATAACACCAATTATATTAAATAAACAGTGAACTAAAGCCGCTCTTTTGGCATTAGTTGATGCTCCTAATGTGGCAAGAACTGCGGTTATTGTAGTACCAATATTTTGTCCAAGTATCAATGCAACAGCTGTAGGATAATCTATTAAACCAACAGTAGCAAGAGATATTGTAACGCCCAATGCAGCACTGCTCGATTGTATTATTGCAGTAACCACCATACCTATGACTACGCATAAAAATCTTCCATACATAGTATCTGCATTTGCCATTAGAAATACTTTTTCAAAGTCTTCAGAACCTCTTACTCCTTCAAAAGCCATTTTCATAAGTATAAGTCCGTAGAAAATCATACCAAAACCCATTAGTATTTCACCAAAGAATCTTAGCTTTCTATTTTCAGAACCGAATATTACTATAATTGATCCTATGCCGAGAGATGGCAATGCAAGAACATCTATATTTAATGATATTATCCATCCTGTAACAGTAGTACCTATATTAGCACCAAGTATTATATTTATAGCCTGAGAGAGGGTAAGTATATTGGCATTTACAAAACTCACTACCATAACTGTAACCGCACTGCTTGATTGTACTATAGCCGTTATTAAAAAACCTAAAGCTATTCCAAATATTTTATTTTGAGTTACCTTATGCAGAATTTCTTTTAGAGCATTTTCTGTACTTTCTTGTAATCCGTCTGAAAATACTTTCAAGCCATACATAAAAAGCCCAAAACCGCCAATTAATGAGAAAGTTAGGTTTAAAAACATATATTTATCCGCAATTAGTTTATTAATTTAATTCATAAATAAAAATTTTTTTAAAGATATCATATAGCATTAAAAAGTCAATATGATTATTTTCTTAGTTTTCTTCCTTCTTTATCAGTGAATTTGTCTAATAATATCATTACAATGTCTATTATATACCATATACCAAATCCTCCTGCTGTTATCCAATACAATATACCAGTCCATATTTTACCTACATAAAATCTATGAAATGGTAAAAATATAGCTAAAAGTAATGTAACAAGCCAGCTTCTATCTGATACTTCCATAAATACCTCTTTTTAATTAGTTTTTTATTTATTAAATTATACATTATACGTAAAAAAAATAAAGTTATTATTTCTCTAAAATGCATATTTATGTTATTATAAACTAATTAATAATTTTTTTTAATAAATAATTTTTTTATTGAAATATATTTTATTTTTATTAAAATATATTTGTATAATTATAAGGGAAAATCATATGTTTAAAAAATTGAGCTTACAATTAAAAATAACTATTGCTATATTAGTTCCAATACTGATTATGATAATAATATCAAATACTTTTATCATATCTTATGTTAATAAAATAAGCAAAGAGCTTTCTTATAAAGTTTTGCTTGAAAGTTCCAAAGGCGAAGCTAATAATATAAAAAGCGAAATAGAACAAAACTTACATGATATGATGGGGCTGAAAATTGTTTTTGAAAATTTATATAAAGATGGAATAAGAGACAGGAAGGTTTATGAGAAACAGACATACAATTTTTTTAATTCTCTTTCTAGTTCTATAAGTGCTCTTTCTATTGCATTTGAACCTAATATAATTGGAAATGACGCTGATTTTATTGCTTTAAATGAATATGGAGTTGGAAATGGAAGATTCACTTATTACATATCTCAAAATGGGGTTTCATATCTTCCGACAAATAGTTTTAGTTTAGATTATTATACTGAGCCTAGGAGAATAGGAGATAATTATATGACAAGTATATATGAGTCTGCTGTTACTAAAGGGAAGGTTTTATTTACATGGTGTATTCCAGTAAATGATAATAACAATAAATTTATAGGTGTTATTTTAGCAGATATTTTTGTTGATTCTATAAGCAGCATATTAAAAAATGTAAAGCCTTTTGAAGGTACAGAAATTGCTCTTTATGATGATGCTGGTTATACTATCTATGATGGGCAAAATGAAAATAATATATTAAAAAATATTTATGATGTTTATCCTTATTATAAAAATTATAGTATTCTTGAAAAAATAAAGTCTGGTGAAAACACTATATTACAGGCATATAGCGAAAAACTTCAAAAAGATGTTACATATATCTTTTTTCCTATAGAAATTACAAAAGGCAAATATTGGATTTTGAAAATATTGGTTCCAAATGAAATTTTATTTAAAGATAGTTATATATTAAGAAATATAGTATTGGCTGTACTTATTATAATACTCATTGTAGCTTCTATAGTAACACCTTTTATTATAAGAAACAGAGTATCAAAAATAATAGCGATGCTTTCTAAAGATATATTGGGTATGGCAGACGGAGATTTGACTATAGAGATACCTAAAGGATTTAGCAAGAGAAGGGATGAGTGGGGAGATATTGCACGCGGATGGGAAAAGGCTATGAATAATTTTAATAGTATTATTAATACAGTAAGAAATTCAGCTGAAATGGTATCGAATGCTGCCAATGAGGTTTTGCTTGGAAATAATGATTTATCAGCTAGAACAGAATCTCAGGCATCAAGTTTGGAGGAAACTGCTGCTTCTATGAATCAAATGGCTAGTGCTATAAAAGAATCGACTGATGGAGTTTCTAAAAGTACTTCTATTGTTTCTGATGCTAAAATATATTTAGATAAAGCAGGAGCTATAGTTGAAGAGAGTGTAAATAAGATGGATCATGTTTATGAGTCTAGTAAAAAGATAATGGATATTACAAAACTTATAGAAGATATTGCTTTTCAAACTAATATACTTGCTTTAAATGCTTCTGTTGAGGCTGCACGTGCTGGAGATCAGGGAAGGGGATTTGCTGTTGTAGCAAGCGAGGTAAGAAACTTAGCACAAAATACTCAGGAATCTGTAAAAAATATCACATCACTAATAACAGATAGTAATGAAAAAATACACTTAGCTGCTAAAAGCGTACAAGAGTCTAAAAATATATTCATAGAGATATCTGAGAAAATGGATAATGCTTCTAGTATAATGTACAAAATAAATGCTGCTTCTCAGGAACATGAAAAAGGTATAGAACAGGTTAATGCCGCTATAAGCAATATTGATTCTTCATTACAAAAAAATGCTGCTTTAGTTACTGAAGCAACTTCAGCATCTGAGGCATTATTAAATGAATCTAAGGAATTGATTAAGGCTATAGATTATTTTAAATTGAAATAATTTAATAATTGATTATATAATTTAGCAACAGACTTATTTCAAAAGTAATTTTATTTATGATTGTGGGGACTAGACCTGCATGCCGATGAAGTCTGCCTTTGGTGTCGGCAAGTAAATAACTATATATTTATATATTGAAATAATATACTGTATAATGTATAAAACATTATTTTTATAATTTATGAAAATTTTATATATAATATTTTTAAGTATTTTTGAAACAAGTCTAGTTATATTCATATATAAAATCTCGGCATGAGTATATAAAGCTTAAAATAAAATGATGATTAGAACTTTTTATTTATTTCCAAACATCATTCCTATTCCTAATGTAAAGCCTATGGAATGATAATCTTTAACATTATATGAGTTAAAAAGTTTATTCATATCATTTTTATTGAAGAACATATATTCATAAAACATATCTAGTGAAACTAAGAATGCATATTTTTCAGTTTGATAAAACCTGTCTTCTAAAGTAAGTCTTACATAAGCTGATATTGGTATTCTATTTAAGTTTAAATCTTTTCCTGTTAGAATACCATATTTTGCACCTGATGCAATACCTATAGCCATATTTGTAGGCAAGGCTAAATTGCTTTTAAAAGCATTAAATTCAAATTTCAAACCAATTCCTGTGTACAAAGATAATATATCTATTTTATTAACCTGATATGTATACGGATTTCTTATAGATATAAAAGTTCCGTCAAAACCAGTATCAAATAATAAACTTATGCCGTTTAATATATTGTTATTAATTTTAAATTTATATCCTAACTGCAAATTAATATCTAATTTAGGTTCTAAGCTCATATAATTGTTTAATTTATATTCTGATGAAACTGTATTAGGAAGATTAATCTGAAGACCGAATTTAGGAATTAATGATAACTCAAATGCTGGAAAAAGATAAGATGAAAATAAAACTGTGAATAATAGTGCGGTAATTAATATTTTTTTCATTTTTATATCCTTTTTTTAAAATTACAATAAATCAACCGATTGATTGATTGATTGATTGATTGATTGATTGATTGATTGATTGATTGATTGATTGATTGATTGATTGATTGATTTCAATCTATTCATAATACTATTATAACTATGATATATATAATTGTCAATATACATATATTTAATAATTTATTACCGTAGTTTTTTAATATTTATAAAATTATTATACATAAAAAACTTAATTTTATAATTTTTTGTTTTTTAATAATTTGTCAGCAAAATATTCTATATATCCTAATACAGCGAAAAATAAAGTAATAAAAAATACATTTCTCATAACAATTTTTAAACCGTATTTATCTATATCTACAAAAAAGTAAGGATAATAACTTCCGTCTGAAAAAGGATTTCCAGTTTTAGCTCTTATTAATATAAAAGCAAAATATAAAATAGGTATCAAAAGCCAAAGCAGAGGATCCATTATTTTATAAATTCCTTTAGCATCAAAAATTATATAATCAAGAATTGTCATAATAGGCACTATATAATGAACTATTAAATTCCTAATATAATCTAATCTTTTTAATTCTTCTGATGTAGGACTCAATAAAAAATGATAAACTAAAAATGTAACTGTTATAGACATTGTAACAGCACCTTTAAATCTTGGATATAATGTTTCTTTTTTCTTTATTATATTTATTGTATCAAGAAAAAAATAAATTATTACAAGCATATTGCTTTGATATGTGAAATAATACAAAGTTTCTATATTAAATTTAAAATTACCATTATCATAAAAAAATCCATGAAATACAGCAAAACTTCCTATTATAATTATTATTAGCTTGTATATTATAGATATAGAATTATTTTTATTCATATACTGCTCATTATTAAAAAATTGTAAATAATTAATTTAAGAACTTATCACAAATTGAAATTATAAGTTCCTTATTAATCAGTTTATCTATCCATTCATTAGGAATATTATCAATACCATAGTATAACCCTGCAAGTCCTCCTACAACAGCAGCAGTAGTATCAGTATCATATCCCAAATTTACAGCCTTTAATACGGCATCTTTATAGTTTGAAGTATTTAATAATACCCATAGAGAAGCCTCTAATGTATCTGAAACGTATCCGCTGCTTTTTATTTCATCTTCGTCCGTATTTTTAAAATCATTATTAAATATTCTGCTGTAATGATTAATTTCCTTTTCATTTTTATAATAACTATAAGAATCTTTCAAGGCTTTATTAACAGCCTCTTCTATATTAATATTATCAATTAAATTTAAAGCTATTGCCGTATATATAACGCATGCTATTAAACTTCTTTTATGTCCATGAGTAAGAGAAGAAACATTGTATATAATATTTATAATTTCATCGCTTTCAAATAATACGCAGTCAAAATATTTTTTTATATAGAAAGCAATAGGAAGTATTCTCATTAATGAACCATTGCCGTTGCTGTACTCATCTATTAATCCTGACTGAGTAGGGCTTTTTCCTTTTTTATAATTATTTATAGATTCATTTGTTGTTATGCCTATATCAAATACATTTCCGTCAGCAGTATAAAGGGATTTATCATACCATAATACAAAATTATCCATAATATTATTATAATTTATATTTTTATCATTAATACTATCAAGTAAACATAATGTTAAACTAGTATCGTCAGACCAAGTTCCTGCTTCCTTATTATGCGTTCCATGTCCAATCATGTCATAGGCGGGTTTTAATCTCATTCTTATTCTTGGTATAAACTCATAAGGTACACCTACAGCATCTCCTATTGCAAGTCCTAATATTGCTGATTTTAATTTGTTTTCTAAATTCATTTTATAATTTCTCCTAAATAAATTAATTAAAATTATATTGAGTATAGAAATACTGCCAATCTATTATATCATAATTTTTATATACTTTATTTATTTCATCTCTTACTTCCATTAAAGCAAATCCCAATAGATTTTCTCCTTTCCATAAAAAAGGGTTTTCTATATTCTCATTATCATACTTCATTTTAATTCCCCATACTTTGTCATAGGGACTTGATTCAGCTAATACTTTGTTTTTTGTGCTTAATAAAAAATTCCTTAAATCAGAATTTTGTGAAAACTTATAATAATTTCCTGTAATGACTATAGTATATTTTATTTTATCCCATACATCACCATTAAAATTATTAACTTTTCTTCCAAGTTCTTTTATAGCTTTAGGCTGATTGCTTTTCAAAATCTCATAAGCTGTTTTTTTATCATCAAACAATAATGCCTTATTATACATCATATATTTTTCCATACAATTAAAAGTAATATCATTTATCTTAAAATCTTTAATATACCATTGACTTAATGATGATTTATTTATTTCTTTTTTATCATTAGTATGTCCGTAAAAAAATAAAAAATCTATTTTCTTTCCTTTATTAAAATCTTTTTGAAGTTTTTCTAATGAATATTTTTGTTTTCCTTCTTCATTCCAATATGATATTTTATAATCATTATTTGAAAATACATTATCATTAGTTAAATTATTATCATAAAACTTTGGCTTTTCAAATAGTTTTTTATATTCTTCTTTATCATCATTTGAAAGTTTATTAAAATAATTGTTAAATATTTTATTATAAGAATTATTATTTACAAACCATATAGGAGGCATTATATTTTGCATAAAAAATCCTTGTAAAAGTTATATAAGAGTATATCATTAAATAATTAAAACATCAAAATAATATAATTAGGAATGTAAAATGAAAGGCTTAGTATATTTAGGAAATAAAAAAATAGAGTTAAAGGAAATAGAAAATCCAAATATTACAGACTCTAAAGATGCAATAGTAAAAGTGGTATTATCAAGTATATGTACAAGCGACTTTCATATAATAAACGGACAAGTACCTAGGGCAAAAGAAAATATTGTACTCGGACATGAGTTTGTAGGAGAGGTTATTGAAATAGGAAGCGGGGTAAAAAAATTAAATAAAGGAGATAGGGTTTCTGCTAACTGCATAACTTTCTGCGGTGAATGTTATTATTGTAAAAATGGTTTTATTAATAATTGTGAGAAAGGCGGCTGGGAAATAGGATGCCGTATAAACGGATGTCAGGCGGAATATATAAGAGTGCCTTATGCTGATATGTCATTGAATATACTTCCAGAAAATGTAAGCTATTATAATGCTTTATTTGTAGGGGATATTTTAGCAAGCGGATATTTTGGTGCTGAGCTTTGCGGTATAAAAGATAAGGATACCGTTTCTGTAATAGGGGCAGGACCTGTCGGACTTTGTGCTATGATTAGTGCAAGAGTTTTAGGAGCTGAAAAAATAATAGCTATAGATATAAATGAAGAGAGATTAAATATAGCAAAGAAAAATAATTTAGCTGATTTTTTTATTAATCCTATTAAAGTTAATAATATAGAAGAATATATAAAGGATATAAATAAAGGCAGACTATCTGACGGTACTATAGAAGCTGCAGGAGGTGAGAATACATTTGAATTGGCTTGGAAAATAGCCAGACCTAATTCTGTTGCTGCTATAGTTGCAATGTATGAGAAGCCTCAAATACTTCCTTTAAATATAATGTATGGAAAAAATTTAATATTTAAAACAGGAGGAGTTGATGCAGTTCATAGCGATGAAATTTTAAAATTAATATCAGAAGGTAAAATAAATACAGATTTTCTTATAACTCATAGAGTAAAATTAGATGATATATTAAAAGGCTATGAAATATTTGACAAAAAAGAAGATAATTGTATTAAAATAGCCGTTAAAAATATTAATTAATTATACTGCCTTTATACTGTTTCAAAATGTGATGTGCTTTCTTTTCTTGATATAATAGACTTGTTTCAAAAGTATTTTACGATATTATACATGAGATTATTTAACTTAAAAAATTATAGATATAATATTTTGTATAGTTTATTATTTTAGTATATAAATACGCATTCTTTCACTGCAGGAGTACTAAATAAATAAAATTAGTTTTTAAACAAGTACTATTATAACAGAATACTATTTTTTTGTTAAAAAATGTTAAAAAACCCATACGGATGTGAAAATATAATATTTAATTAAAATATTGATTTTTAAAATATTCATAAAATATAAATTATAATTATTGATTTTTTATGTTCTTACAATTATAATATTTTAACAACAATAATTTTTAAATTTATGAGGCTTTTTATAGATGGATAATATATTTAGTTCGGATAGTCTTCTTAATTCAGCTATGACAGTTTGTTGGATTGGTTTGCTTATATCTTCAATATTGGCACTTACAATAATAGTTGATAGATTTATATATTTTACCAGAGTCAAATCTCAGGATGATTCATTAGCTCCAAAGATAGTTTCATTGATTAAGGATAGTGAAATAAAAGCAGCTATTGCATTATGTGAAACTAATAAATCTCCTTTATCTAATATACTAATTGCAGGATTAAAAAATACTAATATGCCTAAAGAGTTTATGCAAAGTCAGTCTAATAAAGAGCTGCCTAAATTGGAAAGGTTTATTTCTGCCCTTTCTACGATATCTACAGTTGCTCCATTGCTTGGATTATTAGGAACTATATTGGGTATGATACAATCCTTTGCTGTTATATCTGTTGTAGGAAGCGGAAAGCCTACAGCTTTGGCAGGAGGTATTGCTAATGCTCTTCTTACCACAGCGGCAGGTCTTATAATTGCAATTCCGTCTGTTGTTTTTTATAATTATTTTGTTAATACAATAAACTCAAGAATTTTATTTATGGAAAATTTGTCAAATGAGGTTTCAGAATATATAATCAATTCATCTAATAATGATAAATAATTAAATTAAACTTGTTTCAGAAGTACTTGACAAGATTATATATGAAATTTTAGTAATTTATCAATTATAAAAGTTATGTTTTATATATTGTGTAAGTTTATGTTTTTAGTATATAAATTGCATATTTCCGCAAAGTGAGGGTGCATCAAAAGAAGTGTGGGCATTGCTAGTACAAAAATAATAAATAAAATTAGTTTTGAAATAAGTCTAATGTTTTAATATATAAATATGGTTAGCATCACAAAAGAAGTTATGGTTGTGTACTTCATGCTTCTTAGGTATAATTTTATTTTTATAAATATAATGTTTGTATTTTTTTAAAATAGTATATATAATATATAAAAAAATATTATTAACATAATAAGGCTTTTATTTTATGAATTCATCAATATTATTATCATCTATAATAATCATATTATGTATAATAGTCAGTAAAATTTCTGTAAAAGTAGGAGTTCCCTCTCTTTTACTTTTTCTTCTTTTAGGTATGGTTTTTGGAAGCGACGGACTTTTAAAGATACAGTTTGACGACTATAGAATTGCTGAACAATTATGTACAATAACTTTGATATTTATAATGTTTTACGGCGGATTCGGAACTAATTGGAATGTAGCAAAACCAGTTGCCAGTAAGGCGTTTCTTCTGTCATTTATAGGTACTTTTATTACATCTATGGTAACAGGTGCATTATGCTATTTTGTTCTTAAATTTGGCTTATTTGAGAGTTTCCTTATAGGCTCTGTAATAGGTTCAACAGATGCTGCTTCAGTGTTTTCTATACTGCGTTCAAGGAGTTTGAACTTAAAAGATGGTTTGGCTTCATTGCTTGAGTTAGAAAGCGGAAGTAACGACCCTATGTCATATATGCTTACAGTAATATTTTTGGGGCTTATAGGAAAAACTCTCACTAGTCCTTTATCGATTATTTATATGATATTTGCTCAAATTACCTTTGCTTTAATTGTTGCTGCTGCTGTATCTTTTATGGCTTATAATATGCTTAGAAGATTTAAATTTCCAGTAAACGGACTCGATACCATATTTGTACTTGCTGTTGCTTTGCTTTCATATTCTCTTTCTTCTGTGATAGGAGGAAATGGATATTTAACAGTTTATATAGTTGGTATTGTTTTAGGTAATACAAGAATTAAAAATAAAGTTACTTTGGTTCATTTTTTTGATGGTATTACTGGTCTTATGCAGATGGTTCTGTTCTTTTTATTGGGACTTTTATCATATCCTTCGAGGCTTTTCAATGTTGCTCCTACGGCAATTTATGTAGCACTTTTTATAACATTTGTAGCAAGACCTATAGCCGTATTTTCAATCCTTGCCCCTTTTAAAATATCATTAAAGAAACAGCTTATAGTTATGTGGGCTGGACTTAGAGGGGCTGCTTCGATAGTATTTGCTATATTTGTAATAGTAAATAATAATTCTATAAGTTATGATATATTTCATATAGTTTTTTTCCTTGCTATAATATCTGTATTGTTTCAAGGTACATTGCTTCCTATAATAGCAAAAAAATTAGATTTAGTGGATTCTGATGAAAATGTACTTAAAACATTTAACGACTATGTTGATGATTCCGACATGGAGCTTATACAGATAACTATACCTCATAATCATCATTGGGTTGGCAGACAGATAATGGATATAGAATTTCCAGAGAATTCCATTGTAGTAACTATAGAAAGGGGAGAAAATACCATTATTCCAAATGGTAAAACTGTTATAGAAGAAGGAGATGTTGTTATACTTAATGCTAAAAGGACTAAATATTATGATATAAGTCTTAGAGAAATATATATTAACACTCATCATCCTTGGAGAGATAAAGAATTGAAGGATTTGAATTTACCTAAAAATAATCTCATAGTAATGATAAAAAGAGAGGGAGGAACTGTTATACCTAGAGGAAATACTATGATTAAAGATAAGGATATTGTATTGCTGAGAGATTTGTAAAATAATTTTTATAAAAAATAAAAAAAATATTAAAAAAAATATTATAATATTTTACCATATTTATAGTGAATGGTTATAATATATAGTATTTTTCATAAATAATCTCCCACTTTTATTTAGCTTTTATTTTTATAAAGCTAAATAAAAGTGACTTTTTTCATTAACTTATCATATAATTGACTTTTTTATTATTTAAAGTATACTCAATAAAAGAATTATAATTAAATAATATTTTGGGTACTTTATGTTAGAAGAATTTTTTAAAGATGATATGAAAGCTATAGATGCTAGATTTGAAGCTCAGAAAATAGCTTTTGCTCCTATAGTTTTTCAGGTTTCTAAATGCATGATAGATTTTAATGTGCTTAAAACTATAGAGGAAAGCGGAGATTCAGGAATAACATTTAAGGATATACTTAAAAAAGTTGATTTATCAGAATATGCATTATCAGTTTTATTGGAATTAAGTTTAGGATTATCATTAATAAAAATAGCAGAAAATTCTAATCCATATAAATATATGTTAGGAAAAATAGGATTTTTTCTTTTAAATGATAAACTTACTAGAGTTAATATTAATTTTATTAATGATGTATGCTATAATGGGATGTTTTATTTAAATGATAGTTTAATAAATTCAAAACCCGAAGGATTAAAAGTATTTGGAGATTATGAAACTATATATAAAGGACTTTCTTCAATACCTGATAATTCAAGAAAGAGCTGGATAGAGTTTGATAATTATTATTCTGATAGATGTTATGAAAGCTCTCTTCCTATTATTTTTGAGAAGAGCAGAATAAATATAATGGATATAGGAACTAATACAGCCAAATTTTCTATATCTGCTTTGAAGTATGATAATAATGTGAAATGCTCATTGATTGATTTAGATGGTCAGATTAAATTGGCTAAAAAAAATATTGAAAATAATGGATTCGATAATAGGGTAGATTATTTTCCAATGAATATATTAGATGAAAAAAGCGAACTTCCTTTGAATTGTGATGTAATTTGGATGAGTCAATTTTTAGACTGCTTTTCTATTGAAAATATTAAATTAATAATGAATAAGATAAAAAAGTGTATAAACAATGAAACAGATATATTTGTTTTAGAGCCTCTTTGGGATAAGCAGAAATATATATCCTCTGCATTTTCTATTCAGGCAACATCATTATATTTTACAGCAATGGCAAATGGAAACAGTAAAATGTATACTTATATGCAGCTGGTTGATGCTATAGAAGAAGAAGGATTTAAACTTATAAAAGAATATCATAATATAGGCGATACTTATCATTCATTGCTTAATTTTAAATTAAAATTATAATATTACCGATTTGTTTCTGCCTGTTTCTTTAGCATTATAAAGGGATTTATCTGCCTTATTTATAAATTCGCTTAGATTCATATTATATTCTTTTACCGCACCGCCCAAAGAAGCTGTTGCTTTTAATGAATATTGATCTGTTGAAAAATCCGTTTCTGATAATTGATTTCTTATAATTTCCATAGAATCGTAAAGGTCTTTTTTATTATCTATATCAAAATATATAATAAATTCTTCTCCTCCATATCTTGCTAGTACAGATTTGAAGCTTATTTTTTTTAATGCCTCTTTCATAGCTTTGCAGGCATTTTTTAATATATGATCTCCTATATTATGTCCGTAAGTATCATTATAATGTTTGAACTTATCCAAATCTATTATAACAATGGAATATGTTTCATCCAAATTTTCTTTTTCATATAAATATTTAAGTATATATCCTCTGTTATAAAGACCAGTAAGTTTATCTCTATTGGCAAGGAATGATAATTTTTCACTGTATAATATTATTGAGAGATAATTTATTAATATGGATATAATTTCATCATCTTTATCACTGTTAATTATTATAAATCCGAATTTATTTCCTCTTGCAAATAGAGTGTATTTTTTATTGTTATCTTTTTTATCTATAACAGACTTATTTTCAGAAATATACCATAATGATGCTTCTTTGCTTCCTTCTTTATAAAAATAAACAGCAAAACTTTTTATTATTTTTTTAGAACTAGCTTCAAAAGTTTTTATTATGCCGTCTACAGAAAAAGGCTCTGGTATTTTATTTAATGTGTTTATAATTTTTATAATATCATTCATAGCAGATTAATTATACTGAAAAATATTTTGTAATATATTAATAAAAAAGGAGGAATTAAATCCTCCATATTTATTTAATTTTATATTTTTTATCTTCTTCTAATGAATTTTTTAATAGGTATGAAGTCAGCAGGGTTCAATGCTACGCCATTTCTTCTAACCTCAAAATGTAAATGGCTTCCTGTAGATCTTCCAGTGCTTCCCATTCTTCCTATCATAACTCCTACACCTACATTAGCACCTGCTCTTGTAGTTATAGAGTTAAGGTGTCCGTAATATGTTGTATATCCTTTGTCATGGCGTACTATTACTAAATTTCCGTATCCGCCGCTGTATCCTGCAAATATAACTTTTCCTTTTCTTGAAGCATATACAGGAGTATTAAGTCTTCCAGGTATATCTACACCCATGTGTTTAGTTCTTACTCCAGTAATAGGATGTATTCTATATCCGAATACGCTGCTTATTCTAGTTATTGTTGTAGGCAGACTGAACATTTGTCCGAATTTATCTATTCTTTCATCCAAAGTATATTTAGCTCCTGGAAGGAATATATCATCGCCTTCGCGTATAGAATGAACATCATCTATTTTATTAAATGTTAAAACTCTAGTTAAAGATACATCATATCTGTCTGTAACATCAGCTAAAGTTTCGCCTTTCTTCATTGTATATAAAAGTCCGTTACGGTTTGGAACTACTATTTTTTGTCCTGGTCTTAATCTGTTGGCATTGCTTATTTTATTAACACTTACCAATGTATCTAAATTAGCACCTATTTTCCTTGATATAATTGTAAGATTATCGCCTTCTTCTATTACATATTCATCATATTTCATTCCTATTGTACCATCTCCAACCAAAGTATTATCAGAAGTTATTAAATTATAAAATACATCAGTAGAGTTTTCTAATGATACAGCAGATGTTGTTACAGTAGGAACATCAGATATATTTGAAGGCACTGTACTGGATTGTTCAGGAGCCATTTCATCTAATATTTTATTATATACGGTTCCTGTAGTTACAGGCATTTTTTCATCAGGAAGCAATGCGGCATTTGAAGTTTGACGCATATTTATTATTAAAAAATTAGCTAAAAATAGAAATAATGAAAATGAAACTACGCTTATAGCAAATTTTTTAATAATATTTGAGAAAACGTTATTTTTATTTTCGCTGTTATATCTTGTAGAATGAACATAAGTTGTTCTTATTCTATTAGAAGAATTACCCTTAATATATTCTATGAAATTATAAAATATATTCCCTTTTTTACGTATTCTTGTGTACTTAAAATTTTTATTTTTCATATTGCTCTTGTTAAATTAATACTAATAAATAATTTCTTCTAATATACAAACATTTTTTAGTATTGTCAAGTATGTAATTTTCTTTTTTTGAAAGTTAATTCACACTAAATAATCGGCAACTTCAAAACAATAATTTAAGTAATAATCGTTTTTTAAATTTAAAAGGATATTTTTGTCTGTTATACCGTATAATGCCAATAATACCTTAATTTTAGCATTCATAGCAAATTCATAATCAGCAATTCCATCTCCAACCATAACAGTATCATTTTCAAGTAAATTATAGTCTTTTTTTAAATGATTCCAAATATTAACATCAGGCTTTCTATACGGATAAACCCCATCTCCAATTACAGCTTTGAAAAAGTTAAATATGTCAAGTTTTTTCACAGTTTTAATTGCTATTTCGTTAGGCTTATTAGTAATAATAAACATATTTATATTCAAATTATATAATTTTTTCAGAGTATCATAAACACCGTCATAAAGTTTGGTATTATCTATACAATGCTCTTCATAGTATTTAACATAGAAATTATATACATCATTCTCAATACTTTCTAAATATTCTTTGCTATGCTTATCCTTATTAACGGCTCTTTTTATTAGCATTCTAGCACCATTGCCTACATATTTATGTGCTTCTTCTATTGATATATTTTCTAAATTGAAATGCGTCAGAGTATAATTAACACAGCAGTATATATCATATATAGAATCTACTAAAGTACCATCTAAATCGAATATTATATTTTTAATCATAATTAACTGTTTTTTAATGTTTCTCTATTTTGAATCTTTTTTATATTACGTACAGTGCTGTTTCTAAGTTCTTTTAATTCTTTTTTTAATCTTCTTTTCTGATATGATTCAAGCCTGTCTATGAAAGATATTCCGTTTGTATGATCTATTTCATGCTGAAGTACTTTAGCTATATAATCCTCTGCTTCTAATATTTGTTCATTTCCTTGTTTATCCAAGTATTTTACTTTTATCTTCTGATATCTTGCAACATCATCCCTTATTTCTGGAAAAGATAAACATCCTTCTTCCAGTATTTCCATCTCATCAGAATGCCAAATTATTTCAGGATTTATAAGTGCTAATTTAAAATCAGGTTTTTTTTCATCATCTAAATCAGGCACAGATATTACTATTAATCTTTTCAATATTCCAATTTGAACAGCAGCAAGCCCCACGCCGCGTTCTTTGTACATTGTTTCAAACATATCATCTATTAAAGTGAGTATTTCATCATCTACTTTTTCTATTTTTTCTGATACTTGCTGCAGTCTTTCATCTCCGTATATAACTAATTCTCTAAGCATATTTTCTCCTAATATATTATAACTCAATATAATATTAAATTTTTTATTTATAGTCAAGCCATTTTCTTTATAGGTTTACATAATTTTTTGGCTTAAATTTATTAAATTCCTTTGACAAATGTTTTTTTTGTAGTAGAATAAATTATATATGAGAATAGCATTTTTTGATTTAGATAAAACTATATTAAATAAAGATTCAATAGTTCCATTTATGAAATTCTATTTAAAAAAGAATCCTAAAAGTTTAATATATTATCTTCTCTTAATACCATATTTTTTATTGTTTGCTTTTAGAATAATAGATAATGAAAGCATCAAATATAGAATAGCACATATATTCAAAAATATTGATATAGGTTTTGGAGATAAAATAGGAAAGGAATTTGCTGATACTGTTGTGCCTTCTCTTTACTATAAAGATGCTTTGGAGGAGATAAAGAAACTTAAAAGCAAGGGATACACTTTAGTTATGGTAACGGCAAGTTTTGAAATATATGCCAAATATATAGCATCTAATTTAAATTTTGATAAATGTTTCGGCACAGAATTATGGACTTTTAGGGGAAAATACACTGGATATATGTATGGTAAAAATTGCTACGGCAAGGCTAAAAGATACAGATTATTCACAGAACATTTATTTCCTAATCATAGCTATAAAAATATTGCATATAGTGATTCTATAAGTGATTTACCTCTTTTTAATTTTGCCGACACTAAAATATGTGTAAATCCCGATAATAAATTAAGAGAGTACGCATTAAAAAATCAAGATAAAGGCTTTATAATAGCTGAATGGAGATAGATTATGCCAGTTAGTAATTTAGATAATGAAATTAAAGATATATTAAAAGAAAATAACGAGATTGTTGTTGAAAAGATAAATAATTTAATAGATTTAAATAATATTGATTATGCTAAAAAATTGGCATTAGAATTAATAAAAAAAGATAATAAATATAAATACGGCTATTTGGTTTTATCAGATATTTTTTATGAAGAAGAAAATTATAAAGAAGTGGTGAAATTGATTGATAAAGCACTTGAGTATATAAAAGATGATAAGGATTTGCTTGAAAACAAGATAGAGGCACTTATAAGCACTCATAGATACAATGAAGCAAAAGAAGTAATAGAAAAACTTATAGAACTTGGAGATGTAAATTCCAGTGTTTACGGAGAGTACGGCATTATTCTATCTATGGAAGGCAAATATACAGATGCTATAGAAAAATATAAAAAAGCTATATCCATAGATAATAATGATATATTGTCTATGATTAATATGTCAGTTTCATACAAGGCTGTATACAGATATGATGATGCTCTTGATATTTTGGAGAAAGCATTGAATATTAATAATAATGATATTAATATTATCAATAGAATAGGGGATATTAAGTATTTAAGAGATAATTCTAAATTTAATATAGGCAGTCTTGTTTCCATTCAAGCCAATCCAGACAGATTTCATTTATTAGTACCTGAAAATTTTGATGCTTCTATAGACGGATCATTATTAAAAATAGAGAGTTCTGATAAAAGAATATCAATAATAATAAGCTACAGCGATAAAAAATATGATGAAAAAGCTATAAAAGAACTTTTTGACGGTTTTAAAAGCAGAATAGGGGAGCTTTACTCTATAATTACTCCTATATCAATAAAGACTAGAGAAGAATATAATGATTTATTTGCCGAGTTTATATTCACTTCAAAAATAAATAAAAATGATTTCTTTAATGCTATAGCAGTAGTTGGAAAAGGAGAAGAGTCAATAATACTTACTATTTCATCTACGGTTACAATCAGCAGTAATTTAATATCATTTGCTAAAGAAGTTATTAATAGTTTGTATTTTAAGTAAAAAGACATAAAAATTAGTATTTACAAAGTTTTAAAAAAATGTATACTAATTTTTATTATATGAATAAGAAATAAAGGTTAATATATAAAAAATGTTAGTTAAATTTTCAGTGGAAAATTATAAATCTGTTTATGATAAAATAGAATTAGATTTTAGAATAAATCTAGAAAATTATGATAATAAAGAAAGTATTGATAATAATCCTTTTGTGTTAAAAATAAATGATGATTATATTTCAAAATTATGCCTATTTTATGGGCATAATGGTTCAGGTAAAACAAGTATATTTGAAGCTTTATTGAATATATGTTCCTCAAATTTGGATAGTAATTTTTTAAAAAAATTATATAAACCTAATATGATTTATGGTGAAGATGAAGAGTCTAAATTTGAAATAGAGTTTTATTCTAATGTATTGAATGAAAATAAAAATGAATATTCATTATATAATTACAAATTAAATATAAAAAATAAAGAAATAGATGATGAATATAAAAAAAGCATACAAATTACAGAAGAAATTCTTACAGAAAATGGCAATGTAGTTTTTAAAAGAACTAATAATGATTTAGTAAAAAATGAAATAACAAATGATGAAAAAATTACAATACCTTCTAATAAAACATTTATATTATTTTTAATGGATATTTACACAAAAGAAAAAAAGGAGTTTAATAATATATTAATATATAGAAAACTTATGACTTCTATATTGACAACTAATATGGGAATAAACTATCTGGAAGTTCCAAATTTTACAAAAGTTTTTTTAAATAGAATATATAATAATTTGGATAAATATAGATTATTAGATTTTTATATAGATTTAATAAAAATAGCTGATGTTGGTATAGATAATATTGCTTTTGAATTAGATGAAAATGATAAGAATATTTATGATGTAAAAAAATCTATTGGTTTATTAAAAGAAGATGAAATAAAATCAAAAAAAAATATTTCTAAAGAAACAAAAGCTATTATTGCTATATTAAAGAATTTAGAATTTTTAAGCAGTAAAAATAATGATTTTATAAAGAAACGTAAAAAAGTTATTTCATATAGAAATGGTAAAAAAGCTCCTTTTGATGAGATAGAATCTGATGGAACAAAAATATATGCTTTTCATATGTTTAATATAGTTACATCTTTAAAAAACGGTTCTTTATCTTTACATGATGAATTTTACGGGGTCCAGCCTGATTTGATAAAAACTGCATTTTTTTTATTTAGAAAAAATATGTATAAAGAAGTAGAGCAGACAGCACAGTTGTTTATGACTACTCATGATATAGTACTAATGGATTTTAAATATTTGCTTTTAGAACAAGTTAAATTTGTTGTAAAAGAAGAAAATAAAACTTATGTATATTCTGCTTCTGATATAGAAGGATTAACAAAAGAAAATTTAATTGAAAATTATAAAAATAATAAATTGGGTGCAAAATATTTCCCTAGAGCCTATGATTTACCTATTAAGATGTACTCTAATAGTAATGATGAGTGATAAGTTATGAGTTTTACTATTCCAAACATAAAAAATAAGAAAACTACTCTTATATGTTTTTCTACTGGTATTTATGAGAAGAAATATTTATCTGCTATATTAGAAAATAATAAAAATGTAGATTATTTTGATAATTATAGCGAATTAAATCAATTAGATAAGCGTCATAAAAATGAAGATAAGGCTGATAAAGCAATAGAAGAAATATCTCAGATTATAAAAATGAGATTAGATCCTATATTATCTTTTGGAGAACAGAATTCTAATTATATATTAGTTATAATAACAGATTGTGATAAAGCACCTTTTAATGCTTTTAATAAATTAAATAATAATATAAAAGAATTAAAATGTTATATTGAAAATGAGATTGATATTCAAATTGATTATTATTTTATATTTTCTTATAGAGGATTTGAGGATTGGATGAAATTCTATCTTGAAAATGGAGAATGTATTTCTAATCTGCAGAATATAAAAGATAATATTAAATCTATGATAAAAGAAAAACATTCTGATATTTTCAGCAGACATAAAGAAGCTGTAAATAAATATAAACAATTTACAAATTATAATTCGCCATTAAATGATTATCAATATATAAATAAGTATCCATATTCTGACTTTCCGTATTTTTTAGAATATTTAGAACAGCAATATAATTTACATAATATAATCTAAAAAAATTATTAAAGCACTTTTTATAAAAACCGACAATAGTTGTAAGTATTATTTTATTATATAGGACTTAAACTATGAATATGTTTGCTGATACAACTTATGCTAAAACTATGACGGTGGCTAAAAAGCTTTTGAATGTTTACGGACTTAGAGCTGAAGTTATAGCGGATAATATAGCAAATGTATCTACTCCGAATTTTAAAAGAAGCGATGTAACTTTTGAATATCAGCTTGCAAGAGCTTTAGACAGTGAGAAGTATGACGGCATGGAAGCTAAAAGAACAGATTCCAGACATTTTCCTTTCCATATGCCTATGGATTATAAACAGGTTACGCCGAATCTTACAGTAGATTATGACACAAGCTATAGAAATGATAAAAACAATGTTGATATAGATAAAGAAATGGCAGAGGAAGCTAAAAACACTTTACGTTATCAAATGTTTACTCAAATAGTTAATGCTCAGTACAGAGAAATTAGAAGAATGATAGGAAATGCATAATTATATTTATCATTCTTAAAAAGGAGAAAGTAAATGGGAATATTTTCAATTATTAATACATCAGGAAGCGGATTAACAGCTCAAAGAACAAGATTAGACGTTATAGCTGACAATATAGCAAATGTTAATACAACAAGAACAACAGAAGGCGGAGCTTTCAGAAGAAGCAGAGTTATATTTAAGCCTAGAGATGACGGCAATAAATATAGAAGCCCATTTTTACCAGAAGCATTACAGCCTAATGTAGGAACAGGAGTAAGAGTATTCAGCATAGAAAAGGATATGGAAACTGCTACAAGATTCGTTTATGATCCTTCACACCCAGATGCTATTAAATACGGCGAAAAGGCTGGTTATGTAGAAATGCCTAATGTTAACCCTGTTACTGAAATGGTTGATATGATGGAGGCTTCAAGAGCTTATGAGGCAAACTCTACTATGATTCAGTCTGCTAAAACTATGTTCGGAAGTGCTTTGAATATAATAAGATATTAATTATAAAAGGATATTTTTATGAATATTAATAATGTAATGAACTCCTATAGTGTTAATACAAAAACTGGAAATGTAGGCGATAATTACGGATTTATATTAAAAACTACAGATCCAAGACATTACGGACCTGCTCAGCAGATTAGAAGAAGTTCAGGAAATGATTTAATAAGCAATTTCGGTACAATGCTTAGCGATGCTATTGATGCTGTTAATCAGAAACAGGTTGACAGAGATAATATAATAGTACAGGCTGGTATAAGACCAGATCAGGTTGATGTATCTGATGTAATGAACGCTATTGCTGAAGCTGAATTATCACTCAGCTTTACAAAAGCAGTTGTTGATAGAGCCGTTAGAGCCTATCAAGAAGTAACAACTTACAGATAATAAATTAATTATAAAGTAATAATGAACAATAATAAGCTGTTCTCCTTCAAAAAAGAGTTATTAAGGGCAAGCGTTTATGGTTTAATAGCCGTAGCGTTTGCCAACTTAATTTTCTTTTCAATTTATAATAAAAATCAAATATATATTACAATCTCTCTTATAGTGCTAGAAATTATTACTCTTGTCTTTATGTATATTGATGTTTCAGGCATTAATAAAAGAAAATTAAACTTCATAAAATATAATTCTATATTTGAACATGATTTAAAAAAAACAGTTTCTAAAGATCATATAATAGACAGATTGAGATATTTCGGATATAGCATGTATTCTGTAAATTCATCAAGAGTTTTTATTAATGCTGATGTAATAAAAAATAAAAAATCTATAATAATACATGCCTATTATTTCTTTTTAATAGATATTGATAAAGACGGAGAGGCTATTTTAAATACTATCAAAAATGAGATAAATGAAATATTCGATTTGTATATAGATGATAATCAAAAACTTTTCAAAAAAGATGATAATGATAAAGAAAAAATACTAAAGGCTAAATTATATAATCATGCCGTATTTATTTTTATGGGTGATAATATACCAGAACGTATAATAGAAATGTCTGAGTACGGATATACAAAAGAAAAATTATTAAACAGCAATGCTCAAATATTTAGTGTATCATATCTGCCTAGTAAAAATAAATTATATTTTGCAGATGCTGCAGAAAATATTATCAATATTCAAAAGTTTCCAAAGAATGATTTTATTTATATAATAAAAGATATATTTTCAATAATCTAAATTAATATCAAAGTTGTCATTTAATAAAGGTATAATATTTATAACAGGCTCTTCATAGGGATGAACTTCTTTTATAACTTTTATAATGTTTTGTATATTTTTAGCATCAGTTGAAAATCCCACCATATCTTCATCTGCTTCAGATATCTCATTAATTTTTCCGTCAAAAGGATTAGCTCCTTCAAGTGGACGCCAATATCCTGTGATTTTTGTAACTGTCATTACATTATCATAATTTCCAACTCCTAATGCTCCTATATTATTTAATGCCTCTCTTAGCTTATGAGTATATTCTTTTGGTATATATATTTCTATTTTTACTTTTTTGAAATTCATTTAATAACTCCGTATATATTTATAATATTATAATATACTTGAAAATATTTTAAATACTGTCTTGACATAAATGTATAAAATTACTATACTGATTTTTATATCCAATAAAATTAAAAGGAGGTATTAAAATGTCTTTATGCTTAAAATTATTAATAGATATTTTTATATCTTCTTCATTTCCATTAAGGCATTACTAATAATTAATTTATTATTCTGTGTATGATTTTCTGCTTTCATCTTTAAGGAATAAAAAAATGGAGCTTAATAATAAAACTTTAATAGAAAATACCAGCATATCTTTATTTTCAAAATTTGCTGTGCCAAGCATATTAGGCATGATAGCAGGAAGTGCTGCGGTATTTGTAGACGGTTTTTTTGTAGCACATTTTATATCCCCAGAGGCTTTTACTGCTATTAATATAGTTTGGCCTATAACGGCATTATCATTTGGGATATATGTAATGCTTACAATAGGCTCCGTTGCTCTTGCTGGAAAATGTATAGGTGAAAATAATATAAGAAGAGCTAATTTAATATTCACGCAGACTTTAATTGTAGTTCTCACAATAGCAAGTTTTCCTCTCATAATAGTATATATATTCAGAGAAACTCTTCTTCCCATTTTCGGAGCACATGGAGAAGTTTATAATTTATCATTAGATTATGTAGAAGGCGTTTTGCTTGCTACGTTCTTTTGGGGTATGGCTTATGTATTAAGTCAATTTGTAAGGCTTAACGGATCTCCTAAATTTGCCTCATCCATGTTTATAATATCTTCTATAGTGAATATTATATTAGATCCTCTTTTTATTATAGTATTTCATTTAGGCATATCTGGTGCTGCTTGGGCTACTGCTATATCACAGATAACGGCATTTATAATGGGGTTATTATATTTCTTAAAACCTAACTGCAGATTAAGGCTTATAAAAGTTTATGGAGGATGGGTATATATAATTAAGGCTGCATTTAACGGCTTTTCTGAGTTTTTGAGCAACGTTTCTTCTGGGCTTATACCTTGGCTTTTTAATATAACAGCATACAAAATTTCTGGAAACAGGGGAATATTAGCTTATTCTGTTGCCAATTATGCTGTAATGTTTTTTATAATGCTTGCATATTCTGTAGGGGAGGCATTGGAGCCTTTGGTTAGTGTTTCTTATGGTGCTAAAAATAAAAATAGAATGAAATATTTTTTAAGAATATCTATCTTTTTAATTTCTTTCATATCGGTTCTTGCTTCCGTTATAGTTTTAATTAATCCTAGCTTGCTTGTAAATATGCTTTTAAAAGATGTTGATAATCAAACATTTGAGGATGCTTTATTTTTTGTACGCACTTCAATACCTACATTTATAGGAGTAGGCATCAATATAATAATGAGTGCTTATTATACATCGGTTCAAAAGGCTGGAGCTTCAGCATTAGTTTCGGCATTAAGAAGTATGATTCTGCCTATTTCTTTGGTATTAACTCTTCCGAATATATTAGGCTTTATTGGATTAGTATTAATTCTACCTATAAGCGAGATTATAACTTTAATAGTATCAATAGCCTTATACAAAAATAGAAGTGCTGATATTTTAATTAAAGATTGAAATATCAGTTTTAATCGGCTTTGTATATATTGCGTATAAAATATAAAATTAAATATACAAAGCCTATAAAACAATTAAATCTTTATAATCTATACTTGAGGCAGATACCAATTTATACCAGTTGCCGATCTAAAATTAACAGGTATTGAATTGTCTGAACTATTTATACCCATTTCAAAATACCATTCCAAATCTTTTACAGGATGTATTCTAACTTCTGAGTAAGCTCCCCAAGTAAGAGTATGCTTAAGATTATTTGATCTTCTTCCGTCATATATTATTTTATAACCAATACTAGGTTCAAAGTATAACGTGGCAAATTCTGAATCAGCATACAATGATAGGGCAGGAGTTATTCTTACAATATAAGGATTAGATTGATATATTTCATTAGCATTATGAGAGGTATATGATATTCTATTATATGACTTTATATTTACTAAAGTATCTGTACTTTCATTGATAATATCTTTACCCTCTGCATCCAATGATGAATAGTACAGCACTTTTATAAAAGGATTAACCCAAACAGAGTTAATAGTTGTAGGAAGAAAATAAAATCTTAATTCCAATCCGAAAGAAGATGCACTATTAGAATTATAATTATTTTTACCATAATTGATATAAAGTCTTACGGCATTAATAGAATCTAGTCCTGTATAATATCTGATTTCAGTATCCGTGCTGAATCCTGAATAATGAGAGTTATCTTTAGAATATGCTATTTGAAAAGGTATGCATATTCTTAAATTATTATTCATAGCATTAATCATTAAAACAGGAGTATGAACATCTAATTGAGAATCTATATAAGTATAATTATATCCAAGCCCCGCACTTATAATGTCAGAAGTATATGCCAAACCTAGAGAAACAGTTGCATCTAATGATGATTTTCCATTATTAACATAACTCATTATACTGCCGAAAGAACCAGTATCAGCCTTAAACCCCAAAGTGCCTTTAACTATTCCGTTGCCTAATACAAAACCTAATTGATCCGTTCTTGCTCTAAGATGACTGCTGTCCGTGAGAAAGTCCATCCAATCATTATTGTATCCGTACATACCAAATACCAATTCCGACGATACGGCAAAACATAAGATTGCTGTTAATAAAGTTTTCATTTTTTTATGTTTTCCTTTGATGTTTTTATTTTTGAAGGGCTGATTATAACATAATATGAAAATAAAGTAAACAGATATATAGCATGGAATAAATAAGGTTTCTAATTATATAATTAAAAAATTATGTGCTATTGTATTTTAATATTTTTACAGATATAATTTCATTAAATAATAATGGAGTGTAAAATGTCAGAAGTAACTATTAAAATTGATGATAAATTAAAAAATGAAGCTGATAAACTTTTTAATGATTTAGGATTAGATTTTAATACGGCTATTAATATATTTTTGAGAACCTCTATAAATACTCAGTCAATTCCGTTTAAAATAGAAAAGAATAAGCCATTAGATATAAACAGTGATGATAATTTTTACAATGAAGAAAATATAAAATTTTTAAAAGGAGGATATTTGGAATTAAAATTAGGATTAGGTCATAAAAGAGAGTTATTAAATGAAGACAGTAAAAAAAATAATAATACTAAAAAAATAAATAATACTAAATGAGTAGATTTATTTAATTATATTCATACATATTTATAAATAAAATATTTTTAAATAATACTATACTATTTAATATATTACCTATAATGATTTTGTATATAATCTTTAGCAGCCAAATTTATAAACTCACTTCTATTACTTGAAATACTATCTATCATATTAATTAAGTTCTCATCTAATGTTATATCAATTCTCCTCTTTTTCTCTCTTGATACTTTAACTTCAATAAGCATTCTTATATCTGGTTTAGTATCTCCTGTTTCTTTTATTATTTTATCTAAACTTGAAGCTTTAGGAAGTTTCTCTCCATCTTCAAGCATACCGTCAATATGCATTTGAAGTGCTATTTTTGCATTATGAGTAGTTTCCTCTAAAGTTTTTCCAGAACTTACACATCCATCAAAATCATAAAATACAGCATTATATCCAGACTTAACTTTGTATATATTTACTACGAATGTTTCCAAACTTTTTTTCATAACTTTTAACCCTAACCTAAAATATAAAAATTTATTTTTTTAGAAGTTTTATACCAGCTTGTTTTTCTATACTTTTTAAGATAAATATTCCCAAATCTACATTATTATGGCATGGAACTGTTACTCTTCCTTTTTTATCTTTATGCTTAAATTGTTTATGACTTCCATTTTGAGCAACTTCAAACCAACCATCCTGTTTTAATAATTTTATAACTTCTGAAGCCTTCATAAAAACCTCTTAATAAAAATTTTTCAAACATATAATACTCCCACTAATCAAATCTATATAATACACATAATTATACACATAATATATTTAATGTCAACTTTTAATTATTTAAAATAAAAAACTTGACCTATAAACATAAGCCAAGTTTTTAATTTTACTTTTATTAAAAATATTATTTAAGCATTATAAAAATTATAAAGAAGATAAAACCTCCTCTATACCTTTTAATTTATCTTCAAACTCTTTTTTCTTTCTGTTTTCTGTGTCAATAGCTTCCTGTTTAGCTTTCTTCATAAAGTTTTCATTAGAAAGTTTTTTATTTACTGCTTCCAAATCTTTTTTGTATACTGATGCTTCTTTTTCTAATCTTTTTTTCTCAGCTTCTAAATCTATTATGCCAACAAGATTAACATTTATCTCTCCGCCTTCAAATACTTTAACGAATGATCCTTTATTTCTTTGCGTATCTTTTGATGAAACTATATTTAATGCTTCAGTAAGTGAAAGCGATGATATAATATCTTTATAGCTTTCTGCAGTATTTTTGAAATAGTCTGAAGTATAACGTATTGTAACATCAAGTTTTTTATTAGGAGGCAAATTAAATGATGAACGTGAGTTTCTTATTCCAGATACTATATCCTGAATTAAGTTAAAGTCTTTTTCTATATCTTCAAATATATATTTATTATTAGCTTTAGGATACTCTCTAATCATCAATGCTTTTGAATCAATATTATGTTTTGGCAGATTAGAATAAATCTCTTCTGTGATAAAAGGCATAAATGGATGAATCATAGCCATTGACTCTTCAAGCACATACAATAATACAGCAATAGTTTTTTCTTTTTTACTTTCGTCTTTCAAATCGAATTTGCTTATCTCTATATACCAATCGCAGAACTCATTCCAATAGAATTTATAAATAGTCTGAGAAGCCTCATCAAATCTGTACTCTTTTAATTTTTTAGCAGTATCATCAATAGCCTTCTGAAGTCTTGATAATATCCATTTATCTTTATTTTCAAGAGAGTAATTATCTAAATCTTTTATATTAGCATTATCTTCAATGTTGCCGAAAATATATTTAGCACTGTTGTATATTTTGTTAGCGAACTTTCCTCCCATTTTGAAAAGCTCTCTGTCAAGCCAAATATCCTGACCTCCTAATGAAGTTATAAATGATAAAGTAAATCTAAATGCATCAGCTCCATGCTCTTCTATTATTTCTATAGGGTCAATGCCGTTGCCTAAACTTTTAGACATTTTCCTTCCGATTTTATCTCTTATAAGTCCGTTAAGATAAACATCTTTAAAAGGTACATCATTCATAAAATGAGTTCCTGCCATAATCATTCTAGCAACCCAGAAGAATAATATATCATATCCAGTAACGAGTGCAGTAGTAGGGTAGAAATATTTTAAATCTTCATTAACTTCAGGCCAACCGAAAGTAGAAAAAGGCCATAGCCAAGAAGAAAACCAAGTATCAAGCACATCTTCATCCTGATGAATATTTTTAGATTTACACTTAGTACATTCTGTAATATCAGTTTTTGACACCATCATCTCTCCGCAGTCATCACAGTACCATACTGGAATCCTATGTCCCCACCATAATTGTCTGCTTATACACCAATCTCTAATATCTGTCATCCAGTGATTATAAGTATTAATCCATCTTTCTGGGTAAATCTTTGTATTGCCGTCATTAACTGCCTTGTATGCTTTTTCTGCTAAAGGCTTCATTTTTACAAACCACTGATCGCTGTAATAAGGCTCTACAACATTATGACATCTGTAGCAGTGTCCTACTTGGTGCTTTATATTATCCTTTCCAACGAAAGCACCTAATTTTTCAAGTTCCTGTATAATTAAAGCTCTTGCCTCTTTTACTGTTTTGCCCTGATAATTAGAAGGGGTATTTTCATTGAATGTTCCGTCTGGATTTAATATATTAATAATCTCTAAATTATGTCTTTGAGCTATAGCAAAGTCATTAGGGTCGTGTGCTGGTGTAATTTTCAAAGCTCCAGTACCAAAATCTTTGTCAACATAAGTATCTTTTACAAGTCTTAATTTTCTGCCTACTATAGGAAGTATTAAAACATTCTCTTCTGTAAGATTGGCATATCTTTCATCATCTGGGTGAACGGCAATAGCAACGTCTGCTAAAATAGTTTCAGGTCTTGTAGTAGCTATTTCAATATAATCATCAGTGCCGTCTATTTGGTATTTAACATGATACAAAGCACCAGCAACCTCTTCATGTTCTACCTCATCATTAGCCAAAGCAGTACCGCAGCTAGGACAATAATTGATAAGATATTTTCCTCTGTATATTAAACCCTGATTATAAAGCTCAACAAATACCTCTCTAACAGCATTGCTTAAACCTTCATCAAGTGTAAATCTTTCTCTCTCCCAATCACATGAACATCCTATTTTTTCCAACTGTTTTACTATTATAGAGTGATGTTCATTAGCTACTTCCCAAGTTTTTTTAACAAAAGCCTCTCTTCCCAAATCGTATTTATTTTTGCCTTCAGCTTTCAATCTTCTCTCAACAACATTCTGCGTAGCAATACCAGCATGATCAGTACCCGGCATCCATAAAGTGCATTTGCCAAGCATTCTATGAAATCTTATAAGTATATCCTGAAGCGTATTATTAAGTCCATGTCCCATGTGAAGAACGCCTGTAACATTTGGAGGAGGTATGACTATAGAATATGGTTCTTTATTTTTATCCATAACAGCATGAAAAAATCCGTTTTCCTTCCAGAAACTATATAATTTGTCTTCAATATTTTTAGGAGTGTATGCTCCATCTAAAGTGTGTTTCATATTCTTTTTTCCTCAATTTTTATATATTATTTTTTTACATCTAATTTTTTTAATATTTCATTAAATTTATTTATTATATCTTTTTTAGAATGATTTTTTAATTCTAAATATTCTATATTTTCACTCTTTAATTGTTTTTTATTTTGCTCACTTAAAGTATCCGCAACAAAAATATCAGATTCACGAGCCATTATTGAATCAGCTGATTCTGGGTTTCCTTTACCCATTAGTTTTACTTCACATCTTAACCATCTATTATTTTTTGTCAAAATTTTAAAATCAACTTCTCTATCAAAATCCAAATTACTATCTTTTTTAAAAACTTCGGAATTAATACTACTCTTTTTAACATCACATAACTCACATAATTTTAACATCAAGGGTTTTTCTACTTTTTTTCCAATTGAAGACCAAGCACCACCACGTATAGCTATTTTTTTTGTAGCTAAAGCATTTATTACTAATAAACTTTCAGTTAATGATAGTTCTACAGATACATTATTATAAGTGATTTTTATCTGTACATATAATGCCTCATTATCATCTATACTTAATTCATCTATTAAAGATGTAAGATAGTCAAAATTTGATTTTGATACATCTAATACAATTTCTTTTGTTGCACTTCCATGTATATTGTTTATAGTTTTTTTATTCATACCAGCGTAAATAGCTATATCTTCAGTTTTCAAATCATCTCTAACTATAAAATATTTTTTATACCATTCTAAATCAATTGAATTACTGTTTAATTTTGCTGCAACTATATCTTTAAAAAACTTTATAGAAAAATCAAAAAAATGGGCATTTATAGCATTTATTATTTCACTACGATAATCATCGCCATTAATAAGTTTTTCTACAGTATCATTTATTATCTTATCTTCAAATTTCATCGTAAAAACCTCCATCTAATATGATATCATAATATTTTTTATTTATTTCACATAGTATTGGTAATCTTTCCATTTCTAAAGCAACTTTACCAAAAGTACCTATACCAGCAAATGGATCTAATACTGTGTCATATTTAAAAGAATAATATGTTAAAATTTTCCTACATAATTCTTCTGGAAAAACTGCAGGATGTACTTTACTTGATTTTGGAGATATATACCAACAATTTGATGTATCAATAGGAATATTTTTATCATTTGCTAATGATTTACTATATTTTTTTATATTTTTATCCAATAAAAAATTAGAATTTTTGCGATATACCATAATGCTTTCATTTATACAATTTGGCTTATAAGATAAAGGCATTCTAGTTTGTTGATAACCGCCATTTCTATTTTTTACAGTAACTTCTGGTTTTATCCACTGTATTTCATCAACAAAATAAAAATTTGATTTTAATAACAAATTATGAAAATCAAAATGTATAGGATATCTAATACTTTCAAATTCTCTACCAACTCTTTTTGTTATAACAGGAGAAATATTAATTATTATAAATCTTCCGTCTTCTAAAACTCTATTACACTCCTTTAATGTTAAAAACATTTTATTTAAATATTCTTTATATGATTTATAATTTGAATATTCTCTAGCATTATAATATGGAGGGGATGTAAATATGAGTTGTACTTCACCATCTGGAATTTTTTTTATAGTATTTATATTATCTCCACACAACAAAGTAGGTTTGGTTATTTTTTTAATTCTATTTGTATTAGATGATGAAGATTTACTTTTATATTTATAATATTCTTTCATTTTTATTAAAACTTCATTATCAAAATAATTATAAATATCATCTCCTAATTTATGAAAGTTATAATTATTTTTTTGTTTATATAAACATGTACGATACATCTGATATACTAATTCCATAATATTACAGGAATATACATTATTTTTTATAAAGTTTAAAATTTTTTCATCGTTCTTCTGTCTACCTATAGAAGATACTATTTCTCTTTTTAATTCTATATTATAATTAGAAGAATTAAACATTGATATTAATAAATCTAAATTTTCTTCTGATTTTTTTAAACCTAATTCTTTAATATCTGATAATGTATATTTATTTTTTATTATACTGATATTATTAATCATAATTCCCTTTAATTTTTTAATTATAATATTTTATACTATATACAATATTTTTCAATTATTAATTTTTATAAGAAATACTAAATTAGTTTAAATATTACATAAAAATGAAACTATTTTTTTATTTACAAAAATTAAATTATATTTATAATTTAATTAATTTTGTATCTAGAGGCATTATGATGAAAATATATTATAATATAATAATTTTATTATTTTTTATAAATTCATGTTCAACCAAAGTAAATACAATAAAAGATGATTTTTATGGAATCACATATTATCAAACAGATTATATTAGTGTAAAAAACTGGGATACTACTATAAATTTAAGATTGGTAAGTAAAGAAAAAAATAATATAGTATTAGAAGCACAATATATTAGTAGTTCAGCTTTTACAATTACAGAAGAAAATAAAATAGTATTAAAATTTAGTGATGATAGTTTTATATATTTAAATTATACAGATAATGTGAAAAAATTAAATAAGGAGGAAGTTTATAAAACTATTAAAGGATGGTTTTTTGATACTGATTATATAGATACATATCTTGTTAACGCAAGTTCAGAAATATATAATCTTGGTATATTAACAGATATAAGATTGGAAAATAGTGAAGCTTTTAAAAATATAAAATTTCCAGAAGATAAAGCACATAAATTATTAGAGCTTTTTAATGAAATAAAATCTATTAATTGATTAGTTATATATAAAAAAATAATTATGCATTTAAATATTTTATAAACACATAATTATTTTTTATATCAAATTAATTAAATTTAGTCTTTTATTTTTGCACCTTTATATTATGCCATATGCCTTTTTAGTAAAATGTGCTACAATTAAAAAGTTATGTATTCCCGCTTATATTGATACATCCTGCATTAATCTTTGTGAATCATCATACAAAGAAATTGCTTATTTGTTTTAATGTTTTCATTTTGTTATCCTTAAATTATAATTATATTTTTATTATTTTATATATTGACTATTATTGTATTCTTCTAAATCTATAATAGCCTTTAATAGCATTTCTTTATCAGCTTTATACGAACTTATATTTAAGTCATTAAGAGCAAGTGTTCCATCTAATGCTATATTAATATCTTCATCTTCTAAACTTAAATTATTTATTCCTATGTCTTTTAGGCATGTTGGAAGCGACATAAATTTATTAAACTTAAAAATATCCTCTCTGGCATCGTATTGTTTGTCCATGGTAAGAAGCAGTAATATTCCATAAGATACTAATTCGCCATGCAGCAGTTTTTCTCCTATTCTTTTTAATTTTGTTAGTCCATTATGCAAAGAGATATGATAATTATCTTTTATCATTACAGATGTTAAGCCTACTGTGTATATTATATGAAGTATGACTCTGTTTAAAGCATCTGTTGATTTTTTATTTCTGAAATCATTTACAGCTTCTGAATAATATTTCAATATATCATTAGAACAGTTTTTTATAACCTCAATACCTAAAAAATTTCTATAATTTAAATTTTCATTTCTTGTGTATAATAATGCTTCATACTGTTTGGAAAGTGCATCTGATATACCAGCTATGAAATAATTTTCAGGAGAGTTTAATATAATATCAGTATTTATAAATGTATGCAATGGAGGTCTTTTTACATTGTACATTTCTCTAAAACTTCCGTCATTATAATATACAACAGATAAAGAAGTTACAGCAGCACAGTTTGAAGCTAATGTAGGAAATGTAAATATGGGTTTATCTATCATATCTGCTAAAACTTTTGATGTGTCTAATGCTCTTCCTCCTCCTACAGCGAATATCATATCGGCTTCCATAACTGCTTTTTTCTCTTTAAGGAACTCAGCATTTTCAAAAGTAGAATTTCCTCCGTAATGAAGCATTCCAGTTATACTTATGTCTTTTATATTGTTTAATATAAGCTCTATTGATGCCTGAAGAGATTTTTTACCAGATATTATAACAGCTTTTTTTCCATAATTTGAACATATATCATATATATTTTTATAAACATCCCTTCCTATACTAAAATTAGGTAAAAATAAATTTTCTGTACTCATTTTTCAATCCTTTTCCTTTTAATTAATATTATTATTTAAAATTTTAAGTAAGTTGTTTCTTTAATTCATTAAATTTAATGTTTGTATTTTATATCATATCTATTAATAATTAATAATCATATTTTTCTCCTTTATAAAAAATTTTTATTTAAAATAAATTTAGTCTATGCTTATATCAGCTATAAACTAAACAATTTTTATCCTGGCTTAAAAGATAGGTAACCAAGCAGTCTGTAATTAATTTTATATTTTATGACTTTTAGATTATCAGTGCTTTTATTTGATGTTATAGTCAAACAAATGAACTATAACATCAATTATTTTCATTAAAAATTATTTTAATATAGCACCAGTATTAGCAGACTGAACAAGTTTTCTATATCTTCCAAGCCAGCCTCTAATTTCTTCTAAAGGTTTAATAGCAATCTCTTTTCTTCTTTTTTCCATTTCTTCATCAGAGATTTCTAAATTGATTTTATGATTAGGAATGTCTATACTAATGATGTCATTTTCTTTTATAAAAGCTATTTCTCCTCCGCTTGCAGCCTCTGGCGAAACGTGTCCTATAGAAGCACCTCTTGAAGCACCAGAAAATCTTCCGTCAGTGATTAAAGCAACATCTTTATCAAGCTTCATACCAGCAAGAGCAGAAGTAGGGTTAAGCATTTCACGCATACCAGGTCCGCCCTTAGGTCCTTCATATCTTATAACTACAACATCACCTTTATTTATTTTACCAGCATATATAGCAGCTATTGCAGATTCTTCACTGTCAAATACTCTTGCAGGTCCTTTATGTACAAGCATTTCATCAGCAACAGCAGAACGTTTAACAACACATCCGTCTTTAGCTATATTGCCCCAAAGTATAGCAATTCCTCCTGTTTTGCTGTAAGGATTTTCTATATTTCTTAAAACATTATTATTTTTATTAACAGCATCTTTTATATTTTCAGCTATTGTTTTACCTGTAGCAGTAAGAAGCGAAGTATTTATAAATCCGCCTTTATCAAGCTCTTTCATAACAGCAGGTATTCCTCCAGCTTTATATAAATCTTCTATATAGTTATGTCCCGCAGGTGCTAAATGACAAAGATTAGGTGTGCGGTCGCTTACTTCATTTATAGTTTTTAAATCTATTGGTATTCCAGCCTCATTAGCTATAGCAAGCAAGTGAAGTACACTGTTTGTAGAACATCCTAATGCCATATCTACAGCAAGAGCGTTTTTGAATGATTCAGGAGTTATTATATCCAATGGTTTTATATCTTTTTTTAATAATTCCATAACCTGCATACCAGCTTTTTTAGCAAGCAAAGTTCTGGCAGAATATACAGCAGGTATGGTTCCGTTTCCCGGTAAAGCTATACCTAAAGCCTCAGAAAGACAGTTCATGCTATTTGCAGTATACATTCCCGCACAAGAACCGCAGCTAGGACAAGTATTTTGTGCATATTCTTCTAATTCAGCATCATTTATAAGATTAGCCTTTTTTGCTCCTACTGCCTCAAATATATTAGATAAACTTATTTTCTCATCTCCATGATCACCCGGAAGCATAGCTCCTCCGCTTATAACGATGCCCGGTATATTCATTCTTAAAAGTCCCATTATCATACCCGGAACTATTTTATCGCAGTTAGGCACTAGAACAACTCCGTCTAAACCATGAGCTATAACCATGCTTTCAACAGAATCAGCTATTAACTCTCTAGAAGGAAGAGAATACTTCATACCCAAGTGTCCCATAGCTATACCATCACAAACGCCTATTGCAGGTATAAGTATAGGTGTGCCTCCTCCTATTAAAACTCCAGCTTTAACAGCCTGAGAAAGTTTATCAAGATGTATATGTCCTGGTACAATTTCACTATATGCAGAAATAATTCCAATCAGAGGTCTTTTTAATTCTTCATCTGTATAACCCATAGAATAGAATAAAGATCTGTTTGGTGCTCTTTCATCACCTTTTAATACTCTATCGCTTCTTAAAGAACTATTTTCTCTGAAACTCATAATTATTTCTCCATTTAATAAAATTGTTTAAAATGTATTTACCCATTCTATTAGTAGAATGATAAAAAATCAAGCATTTTTTTTATCATTAAAATGATGCATGCTTGTATTTTTTATTTTTTTACTATATATTATATAATGTTAGGGTTTATTTTTGTATACCCCCTATCCTAATTATCTTAATCAAAATTATTTTATTTTGAATCAATAATTTTATTTGGAGTTGCCATGTTTAAAAAAGTCGGATTGAAATTTCAAATCACAGCCATTATATTAGTACCTATTATAGTAATTATTATATTAGCAAATACTGTAATTATGTTGTATGTAGGTAATATAACTAAAAATTTGTCTTATAAAATATTACAGGAAACCTCATTAAGAGAAGCTAATGATATAAAATTTAATATAGAAAAACATCTATATAATGTTATGGGGCTTAAAGTTAATATAGAAAATATTTATAACAGAGGAATAAGAGATAGGGTAACATATAAACAATTAACATCGGTATTTTTTAATAGCCTTCCTGATGATATAAATGGCTTATCAATAGCATTTGAACCTAATGCCTTAGATAATGATGCAGATTATACCAATTCAGAATATAGAGCCGCTAATGGAAGATTTAATTATTATATATCAAGAAACGGAGAAGCATATTTAGGAATAGATACTTTTAATGTAGACTATTATACAGAACCTAAAAGAACAGGAGATGTATATGTATCAGGAGTTTATAATTCTACAGTTAATGCTGATACAGTATTATTTACTTTATGTATTCCTATAACTCCTCAAAATAAATTTATAGGTGTTATATATGTTGATATTTTTGTAGATTCTATTACTGCTTTGCTTGGAAATATAAAACCTTTTGCAGAAACAACAGTTGAATTATACGATCAGCATGGATCTGTTATATATGATACTTATAATGTGGCTAATGTTTCTAAAAATATTTATGAAGTATATCCTCATTATAAAGAATATAGTGTCTTTGAAAATATACAGTCTGGTAAATTCTCAATAATAGAAGCCTATGGAGCAATAGCAAAAGAAGATTATACATATGCTTTTACACCTATAGAAATTTCTAAAGGTGTATATTGGGGACTTTGTTTATCTACTCCTAGAGATATAATATTGAAAGATAGCAATGTTATGAAGAATGTTTTTCTTATAATTTTGATTTTGATAATTGTTATGCTCTTCTTAATTATCCCGTACATCATAGGAAGAAAAGTATCAAATGTTATAAATGCATTATCAAAAGATATTTTAGCTATGTCTGAAGGTGATTTGACTAGAGAAATACCTAAGCATTTTGATAAGAGAAAAGATGAATGGGGTGATATAGCAAGAGGCTGGGATAAAGCTATGAATAACTTTAACAATGTAATAAATACTGTTAAAAATTCTGCAGAACAGGTTTCTACAGCAGCAAATCAGGTTTTGATAGGAAACAATGATTTGTCTGAAAGAACAGAATCTCAAGCTTCTAGTTTGGAAGAAACTGCTGCATCTATGAATCAGATGGCTAGTGCTATTAAAGAATCTGCTGAAAATGTAGCTACAAGTACTTCTATGGTATCAGAGGCTAAGGAACATTTAACTAAGGCAGGCGAAATAGTAGAAGACAGTGTAAGCAAAATGGACGATGTTTATGAGGCAAGCAATAAGATTATGGATATTACTAAACTTATAGAAAATATTGCTTTTCAAACTAATATACTTGCTTTAAATGCTTCTGTAGAGGCGGCACGTGCTGGTGAGCAAGGGAGAGGTTTTGCTGTAGTGGCAAGCGAAGTAAGAAACTTAGCACAGAATACTCAGGAATCAGTAAAAAATATCACTTCATTAATAACAGACAGTAATGAAAAAATTCATTTAGCTGCTAAAAGTGTTAAAGAGTCAAAAGATATATTTATGGAAATATCTGAAAAGATGGATAATGCTTCTTCTTTGATGGACAGAATAAATACAGCAGCTCAGGAACAGGAAAAAGGTATAGAACAGATAAATATAGCAATTAATAATATGGATTCTGCTGTTCAGAAGAATGCGGCTTTGGTTACTGAGGCTACTTCAGCGTCAGAATCTTTATTAAATGAAGCTAATGAGCTTATCAATGCTATAGAATATTTTAAATTAAGAAATTGATAGTCATTACATAAATAATAATTTGATGATTTAATTTAAACAGCAGGCTATTGTCTGCTGTTTATTTTTTATAAAAATTGTCATAAATGTTTTATTTACTCTAAAAATTAAATAATATAATAGTGTTTGATTCATTTTATTTTATAAAATCATATTGTAATTTTTGTTAGAATTATATAATATTATATTATATAATTCTAACAAAAAGGAGTTTATTATGTCTATAATTAAAGAGGAAACTGTAAAACTATTAAATGAACATTTAAATTTGGAGCATTATTCTGCAAATCTTTATTTTAATATGGCTGGATGGTGTGATAAGCAGGGATTAAAAGGATGCAGCAAATTTTTATATAATCATTCATCAGAAGAGCATACTCATTTAGAGAAGTTCAGAGAGTATATAAATAAGGCTGGAGGTCAGGCTATCATGGGAGAGATGAAAGCTCCTGAATATAATTTTAATTCTGTTGAAGAGTTATTTGAAAATATTGTTAAGCATGAAGAATATATTACTTCCTGCATCAATAAACTTGTAGGCATATCAATGGATAATAAAGATTATGTTACATTGAAGTTTTTAGAATGGTTTGTTGAGGAGCAGCTTGAAGAAGAAGAGTTGTTTAATGATATACTTGATAAGATTAAAATTTTAGGCGACTTAAAAGGCAGAAATCTTTATACATTTGATAAATTTGTAGGTAATTTGGATACTGAGGAACATGGTTCTTAATTTAGCATAAAAATTATAGGGTATGTTTTATTTAAATATACCCTAATTTCTTAATCTTACATTTTCTTTTATTTTTCAATATAAATTCAATAAATTTCTAAAAAGTATGTTATAATTTTAGATATATCTAATTTTTTATTTGATAAATTTAATATGGTATTATAAAATAATATCAGGTTATAAAATATATAAAAAGGAGTTTATTATGTCTATAATAAAAGAGGATACTATAAAATTATTGAATGTACAATTAAATAAAGAGCTTTATTCTGCTAGTCTTTATTTCAATATGTCAAGCTGGTGTGATAAACAAGGATTAAAAGGATGCAGTAAATTTTTATATGGACACTACAAGGAAGAAATAGAACATTTTGAAAAATTTAGAGATTTTATTAATAAAGTAGGCGGACAAGCTGTAATTAGCGATATTCAGGCTCCTCAAAGTGATTTTAAATCTGCTGAAGATTTATTTGAAACTATACTTAAGCATGAACAGTATGTAACATCATGTATAAATGAATTAGTTGGAAATGCTATGGATAAAAAAGACTATATTACTTTAAGGTTCTTAGATTGGTTTATACAAGAGCAGCTTGAAGAAGAAGAGTTATTTAATGATATACTTGATAAGATTAAAATTTTAGGCGATTTGAATGGCAGAAATCTTTATACATTTGATAAAGCTATAGGCAATTTAGATACTGAAAAACATGCAAGCAGCATAAGTTTATAATTGATAAAAAATATATTATATAGAGAGGGTATATGATTGGTAAATTTTTAAATATTTTCAAAAAAAACGAAAAGATAAATACTGATAATATACCCCCTGAAGAAAAAATAACAGCAGAAAATTTCTTTAATTATGACAAATCAAATCCTTATGAAATACGTGCTGTTAATCTCACAAAATATTACGGCAAGAGAAAGATTATAGGCGATATTTCCTATAGCGTTAAGCAGGGAGAGGTTGTAGGGCTTTTAGGTCCTAATGGTGCTGGAAAAACTACTAGTTTTTATATCACAGTAGGATTCGTTACTGCAACTTCAGGAAATGTATACTTGAACGATTTGGATATAACAAAACTTCACATGCATGAGAGAGCTACACTTGGTATAGGTTATTTACCTCAGGAGGCATCTATATTCAGAAAACTTTCAGTTGAGGATAATCTTCTTGCTATACTCGAATATAATAAAAATCTTACTCAAAAAGACAGAATGGATATAACTGATATGCTTCTTGCAGAGTTTAATATTACTCATGTAAGAAAGCAAAAAGGATATACGCTTTCTGGCGGTGAAAGAAGAAGATGCGAAATAGCAAGAGCATTAACTGTTAATCCTAAGTTTATATTATTGGATGAGCCGTTTGCAGGAGTTGACCCTATAGCCGTTATTGATATACAAAATATTATAGCATCATTAAAAGAAAAGGGATTAGGCATATTAATTACTGACCATAATGTACGCGAAACTTTAAGAATTACAGACAGAGCATATATTATGGGCAATGGACAGATATTGGTAAAAGGAACTCCTGAAGAGATAGTTAACAATCCATTAGCACGTAAAGTTTATTTAGGCGAATCTTTTACTATGTAATGCTTTATTTATATTTTTTATACTAAAGCTACATCAAGAACCATCATTACTACAAAGCCTAATATAAATCCGAATACTCCGAAATGATTATGTTCATCAGCAACAGCTTCAGGTACAAGTTCTTCTATAACAACATATATCATAGCACCCGCAGAAAAAGATAAAGCAGCAGGAAGTATAAATGTAAGTTCTGTAACAGCTAAAGCACCAATAACGGCAGCAATAGGCTCTACTATACCTGATACAGCTCCGAATAAGAAAGATTTAAAATTTGATACACCATTTGTTTTAAGCGGAAGAGATACAGCAGCCCCTTCAGGAAAGTTCTGCAAGCCTATGGCTAATGCAAGCACCAAAGCGGCATTGAATGTAACTCCGCTGTTTCCTATTGAAAATGCTCCGAATGTTATTCCTACAGATAAGCCTTCTGGTATATTATGCAAAGTAACGGCTAGAAATAACAGTATATTTTTTGAAAGTTTGGTATCTGTTCCTTCTTTTTGTTCGCTTCCGTTTATTATATGCATGTGAGGAAGTATTCTATCTAGCACCCATATAAAAAATGAACCGAATAAAAATCCTGCAGCTGGTATAATCCAATTAGGCAGATTTATATTTTTTGATAGTTCTATTGAAGGTGCAAGCAATGACCAGAAACATGCAGCTGTCATAACACCAGCGGCAAATCCATACATAGATGAAAGCACTTTAGATTTTACTTCTTTAGCAAAGAAAAATACAAGTGCTGAGCCTAATGCTGTAAAAGAAAATGTTATGCCGCCTCCTAATAATGCTAATGCAACTGGTGATAAATTTTCTGTCATTTATTTAGCCTTTTTAGTATTATTTTTTATCATCAATTATATATTCTATTATAGTAATTTCAATATGATAATTTTAATACTTATTAGTAATAATTGTTAATAATATTTGATTATTTTTTAAATAAATTATAATATATATGGATTAATTTTTTGTTTTAGTTTATATTATTCAAATAATTTTTTGTTCAGGAATAGGAGATTTTTATTATGAGTAATTATAGTGAAGATAAATATTTTGATAAAGACTGTATATTTTGTAAAATAATAAAGGGAGAAATTCCTTCCAAATTTATAAAAGAAAATGAATACTGCGTAGTATTTGCAGATTTAAATCCTAAAGCTAAAGTACATTTACTTGTTGTTCCTAAGCCTCATGTTAAAAATATATTAGAGATAGATGATTTTTTAATGGGCAAAGTTTTAGAAACTATAAAAGAAACAGCAAAAGAGCAGGGATTAGATTCATTTAGAGTTATAAATAATTGCGGAAAAGGTGCAGGTCAGACAGTATTTCATGTGCATTTTCATTTACTGCATGATGATAATTTAGAAGAATAAAAATTATAAAAAATAATTATTTTGGAGTTAACATAATGATAGACAGTCATTGCCATCTTACATATATATCGAAGAAGAGTAAGGAATTAAGCGAAGTTTTGGAGCGAGCTAATAAAGCTGGTATATTTTATTTTATTGATATAGGCGTTCATCCTAATGATTTGGATGAGCGTATGTTTATACTATCAGATGCGGAGGGTGTTTTTTTTAGTATAGGCTACTATCCCGATTATGCTAATGAAAATGATGAGGATACTATAAAGGCTTTTGAATTAAAAATAAAAAATCTAAATAAAAAAACTTTAAAAAATAAAAATAAAACTTTATATGCTGTAGGTGAAATAGGGCTTGATTATAATCATGATGATTCGAATAAGAATGAGCAAAAAGAGTTTTTCAGTGCTTTATGCGAGGCAGCAAAGAATACTGATTTGCCTGTATTAATACATACAAGAGATGCTTTTAAGGATACTTTTAGAATATTGAGAGAAGCTGATATACCAAAAAGAGGAATAATACATTGCTTCAGCGGTAATGTTGAAGATGCAAAAAATGCTTTGGATTTGGGATATATTCTCTCTTTTTCAGGTTCTTCTACATATATGAAAAACGATTTTATAAGAGAGGCAGCCAAATATGTGCCTAAGGATATGTTTACAATAGAAACTGATGCTCCGTATCTAACTCCGCAAAAGGTAAGAGGAAGAGCCAATGAGCCTGCTTTTATACCATATACTGTGGAGGTTCTTGCCGATGTAAGAGGAGAAAGTTCTGAAGATATTATGAGAACTGCTTTAGAAAATACTGTAAGGGTTTTAGAACTGCCTATAGATTTAAATAGAATTTAATTTGATAAAATAAAAAACTCTCTGTAATAATAATTACAGAGAGTTCCATTAATTAAATGACTAATGAAGTTATAATGCTTTCACAATTTCTTTTAATTTATTTAAATCATCTGCATTAGGGTGTCCCATAGCATTTCCATGATTTGCTAATTTAGATTGTATAACTTTTTTCTCATCTTCAGAAGCAGCTTTTTCAAGCATATTTTCTAAGTTTTTCTTCTGACCTTCTATCCATTGACCTTGACAAGCATAAGTTCCAACTAAAGTATTAGAAGAGTCTAAGAATGTTTTTACAGGATTAAGCATTTTATCATAATAAGTCTGATTATCTCCATAGCCTACGGTCATAAATAAGAATACTTTTTTATTTTTTAATGTCTGCATGAATTTTCCTGCAGCTTCATCGCATGTTCCTTTATAGCTTCCAGCTCCTACAAATACCAAATCAGATTCATTAATTTTGGCATTGTCGGCAGAATCAGCTTTAACGCATTGTAAACATTCTCCATTAGCAGATTCTTTTATAGCTAAAGCCAATTTTTCAGTATTGCCGCTTTTACTTGTATATACAATAGAATATTTCATTTTAATTTCTCCTTTGTTAGATTAATCTAATAAATTATAACATTTTTATAAATAATTGCAATATACTATATTACCGTATAATGTATTTTTTATAGGTTTAAAATACTTGCTATTATATGAATATTATGTTATAATAAACAAATTGTAAACTAGCAATTAATTTATTTTTAATAGAGTATTATATCAAGGAGAAGGCAAATGGAAGTTATCTTAAAAAAAGATTTTATATCATTAGGTTATGAAGGTGATATATGTAAAGTAAAAGACGGCTATGCAAGAAATTACCTTATTCCAAGAAATATAGCAGTAATCAAAAATGCTGCTAATTTAAGAACTTTAGCTCAAATGCAGAAAAGTTTAGAGAAAAAAAGAGCTAAAAGAAAAATGGAAGCTGAAATACTTAAAGGTAAAATAGTTGATATCAGTGTAGTTATACCTATGAAAGTAGCTGAAAACGGTAAATTATATGGTTCTGTTAGTCAGCAAACTATAGTTGATGCTTTAAAAGAAAAAGAAATTGACATAAATAAACGCGATGTTCACATGGAAAAACATATTAAAGAACTTGGCGAATTTGATGTTGAAATAAAATTATATCATAGCGTTAATGCTAATATCAAAATTAAAGTTGTTAATATGGACGCTGCTGCAGAAGAAGTAGTAAAAGAAGAAAATGCAGAAGTTAGTCAGGAACAATAATTATCCAAATACTTAATAATAGGCATAATATTCAATGAATAATACACCATGCTCAATAGAGGCTGAAGAGTCTCTATTGGGTGCAATGCTTCAAAACTCACAAGCTATATCCGTATCTCTCTCAAAAATAAAATCCGCTGATTTTTACAGCGAAAGAAATCGCATGCTCTATGAAAGCATAATAGAAATGCATAATAGAGGAATAGCGGTAAATGCAGAAACAACTTTAAGATATCTTAAAGAGAATAATTTATTTGAAAAAATTATTCAAAATGATGAAGCATATTTGATGCGTATTATAGACGGTACGCCTTTTCATCAGAATGCAAAATATTATGCTGAAATAATTGCTGAAAAATCATTGCTTAGAGATTTAATAACTGCAACTCAGGATATACAAAAATCAGCCTATGAAGCTAAAGATGCTGAAACAAAAGAAATAGCTGATTTTGCTGAAAAAAAGATTTTTGAGATTACTCAAAGAAGATTAGATAATGATTTTATACATATCCGCGACTTGCTTTATGAGGCTTTAACTACTATAGAAAGCAGAAAGAAACATAAAGGTACTGTTACAGGAGTTCCTTCTGGTTTTATAGGATTGGATAAAGTAACTCACGGATTTCAGCCTTCGGATTTGATAATACTTGCTGCAAGACCTTCTGTAGGTAAAACAAGTTTTGCTCTTAATATAGTGGAGCATGTTATCACTAATATTGAAACTGCAGGATTTGGAATAGGATTTTTTTCTCTTGAGATGAGCAGAATGCAGCTTGTTGAAAGATTAATAGCAAGCAAGGCTAGAATAGATTTATCAAGAATAAGGTCTGGTAATTTAGAAAAACAGGAATGGGTTAAACTAGGACAGACATTTAATAGCTTATCTCAGGCTAATCTTTTAATAGATGATTCCAGCCAATTAACTATAATGGAGATACGCGGAAAAGCTAGGCAGATGAAATATAAATTTGCCGAACTTAGTAAGACTTCAGGAAAAAATATTGATTTAAAACTTGTAGTTGTGGATTATTTGCAGTTAATACATTCAGGTACACAAAGCAGAAGAAACGGTACTAGAGAGCAGGAGATAGCAGATATTTCAAGAGGGCTTAAGGCTTTGGCTAAAGAGCTTAATGTACCAGTTATATCTTTAGCACAGCTTTCAAGGGCTGTTGAGCAAAGACAGGATAAGCCTAGACTTTCTGATCTTAGAGAGTCTGGTTCTATAGAGCAGGATGCTGATATCGTTATGTTTCTTCATAGACAAAGACCAAATAAAGAAAATAAAGAGGATGAAGTTATAGATGACAGAACGAATCAGGTAGAGGTTATACTTGCAAAACATAGAAATGGTGCTATACTTGATGGACTGCCTCTTAATTTTATAGCAGATCAAACTAGATTTGAAAATATAAAACCTTATGAGAAGGAGTAATTTTATTATGGAACTATTTGATGTAAAAATAGAATTATGCAAAGGTATAAAGAATAAAATTAATTATTTCTTAGCAACATTAGGAGAATTTGCCAGTTTGCAAATAGAAATATTAAAATATACTTTCAGACCTAATTTTTCTTTTAAACTTTTAAAAGAGCAAATTGTAAGAATGGGTGTAGATTCTTTTATTGTAGCTGGTGTTACGGTTCTTTGTACTGGTATGGTTATGTCTTTGCAGATAGCTGTAGTTCTCGACAGTGTATTAAAGGGTATTTCTCAGTTTGTAGGTTCTATGGTTGGTAAGGCTATGGTTAAAGAGTTATCTCCTATGCTTCTTGCTTTAATATTTGCGGGCAGGGTAGGAAGTTCTGTTACAGCTGAAATTGGAACTATGCAGGTAAGTGAACAGCTGGATGCTTTGAAAACTCTGTATACTAACCCTATAGAGTATGTTGCTGTGCCTAGGTTTTGGGCTGCTGTTATATCTCTTCCTATGCTTACTGTTTCTGCCGATGTTATAGGTGTTTTGGGAGGAGCAATAGTTACAGTATTTGTTTTGCATAGCGATCCTATGCATTATTTTGACAGGGCAATTGCAGTTATCACTGTAGGGGATTTTATAGGAAGTTTGATTAAATCAACTATATTCGGTGCTGAAGTTATGCTTATATCTTGTTTCTATGGATTTAGAACTTCAGGCGGTGCTGAAGGTGTAGGAAAAGCTACTACTACAAGCGTTGTTTACAGCTTCATGATAATACTTATAACTGACTATTTATTGGTTTCAATACTTGGTATGTTTGGAATGTAATATTTATAATAGACTTATTTCAAAAGTACTTGACAAGATTATATATGAAATTTTAGTAATTTATAAATTATAAAAGTAATGTTTTATATGTCGCATAAATTATTATTTTAGTGTGTAAATATGCAGTCCTTTTGCTTCTCGCCGCAGGCGTACTTCGTATGGGGCACCACCGAGTAGGTGCCTTGACGGCAAAAGAAGTGGGGGTTGCCGAAGGCACGCAGAGCGGGCACGACTGTGTGCTTCGCAGGCTAGTCCCCACAATTAATAAATAAAATTAGTTTTGAAACAAGTTTAATAATTTATATATAATAAAAAGAGAATGCTTTTATATAGCTTGCTCTTTTTTATTTTGTGTTTTTATATATCTTTATAAAATTCTTTTAAAGCCTCTCTTGCAATTTCTCTGTCATCAAAATGTATAGTTTTATCAGGGAATATCTGATATGTTTCATGCCCTTTCCCTGCTATTATAACTATATCATTTTCTTTGGCCTCTTTTACAGCTTCAAATATAGCATCTTTTCTGTCTATTATTTTTTTATAATTATTGTTTTTAAATCCTTTTTCAATATCATTCATTATTTGATTAATATCTTCAGTTCTTTGATTATCTGTTGTAAGTATAGCTTTATCAGAGTATTTTTCTGCAATGGCAGCCATTATAGGACGTTTTTTTCTATCTCTGTCGCCTCCGCATCCGAATACAACTATAACTCTATTAGGATTTAGTTTTCTAGCTTCTACTAGTATATTCTCCAAACTGTCTGGGGTATGAGAATAATCAACAGCGACTATAAATGGATGTTTTTCTTTTGTTACTATTTCAAATCTTCCTGCTACCTGAACTTTTTTCATTGCTTTTATAGATTTTTCTATATCTAGTTTGTATTCATAACAATAGGCTAAAACTGATAATGAATTTAATATATTAAATCTTCCGAGCATTGATAATTTTACTTTTGATATAAATTTGCCCTTAGCATAGAATTCATATTCTGTATTCTTTGAGTTTAAAGAAATTATTTTTCCGTAATAATCAGCTTTTTCATTTAATCCGTAAGTAACCATTTTTATATCAAGTTTTTTTATATAATTAGATATTTTTTTGAAATTATCAGTATCTATATTTATTATTGCAAGCTTTTTCTTTTTGCAGCTGTCTTTTAAAAGAGAGAATAGCTTTAATTTTGCTTTAAGATAAGTATTCATATCACCATGATAATCAAGATGATCTTCAGTTATATTAGTAAAAATAGCAGTGTCATATTGAATATAATCGCATCTGTTCATAGCAAGTGCCTGAGATGATGCCTCCATTACAATATGCGATACATTTTTATTTAATGATTTATCAAATATGTTTTCCAAATCTATTGATTCAGGAGTAGTTAAATTTGTTTTAATTTCTGTTTTTCCTATCATATTTTTTATTGTACCTATTAGAGCTGTTTTATTTTTATTAGCTTCTAATACAGATTTTAATAAATATGTAGTTGTAGTTTTTCCATTAGTTCCAGTTATTCCTATAGTATTTATTTTTTTAGTAGGCTCATCATAAAAATTGGCTGATATATAAGCTAAACATTCTCTAGGATTTTTAACTGCTGCAAAATATATATTATTATATTTGTTTTCTAATTCCTTTATAAAGTTTTTATCAGCAGAAATATCATATATTATTATAATAGCTTTATTGTTAATTGCACTTTCTATATATTTATGCCCATCATCTTTTAAGCCTTTTATGGCAACAAATATATAATCTTTTTTTATTAACCTTGAATTATAGGCTATTCCTTTAACTGCAGTATTAAGACATTCTTTTGTTAATGGTTTTTGAGTTTTATAATTTTTTATAAGTTCTTTAAAAAGTTTCATCTTTTTATTCCATTTTGTTATTTTTCATGTACATATTATATACTAAAAATAATATTAATGGTAAAAGATATTATTAATTTTTTGCTTCTTTATTATTTTTAGATTCTATTTTTAAATATAAAATATCGTTATTGTTATTATCTCCTGCTGATGTAAAACCGTTCATTATAGCAGTTTCTATGAATCTATTCGGAGATGAATATTCTGCCTCTTCTGCACTCAATACTTTTACCTCTTTTTCCAAACGTTCTATTTCTTTATCCAATTTAGATATTTCAACAAGTATTTCATTTGCTTTAACATTTCTTGCAAAGGTGAATATGCATATAACAATTACAAACAAAACCATAATAATAAATAATGATCCGATAGAGTATGTATTTTTTTCTTTATGATTATCCATAATCTTCTCCATAAAAATAAAAAATAGTTTATATTAATTGAGCTGTTCTCATTTTAGCACTTCTGCTTGCTGGGTTTGATTTTATTTCTTCATTTGTCGGAGTTATAACTTTAGAATTTAGCAGTTTAAATATTCCTTTTTTATTTTTTGTATTTTCATTCTCTTTGAAAAATTTTTTTACTATTCTGTCTTCTAATGAATGATAGCTTATTATAACAGCAACTCCATTATGTTTTAATATATTCGGTATCTTAGATATAGAATCTTTAAGTATATTAAGTTCATCATTAACTTCTATTCTTACAGCTTGAAACACCAATGTTGCAGGATGAATTTTTCCATATCTTTTTGATTTATCAGTATTATGAAATATTATATTTTCCAATTCTCTTGATGTTTCTATATTTTTTTTGTTTCTCTCTTTTACTATTATATTGGCAATTTTGGCAGCATTATGAATTTCACCGTATTCTTTAAATACCCTCTCCAGTTCTTTTTCACTGTAAGAATTAATAACATCATAAGCACTTTTTTCATTTATTCCAAGCCTCATATCTAGTTTTGTATTATCTTTAAACGAAAAACCTCTTTCAGCTTTTTTAAAATGAAATAAAGAAACTCCTAAATCATATAGAATAAAATCTGCATTTCCTATTATGCTTTTATCAAGAGATTCCAGCATTTTATTGTATGTATTATTATAATAGTGAAAATTGCTGTATTTATTTAATCTTTTTTTGGCAATTTCTAATATAGTTTTATCTCTTTCAAAACTATGAACCTCAAGATTTAAATCCAGCATAGCCTTTGTATGTCCGCCTTCTCCTAAAGTGGCATCAATGGCTATTTTGGCATCATTAGGAATGAATCTTAAAACTTCTTTTAACATAACAGGAGTATGTACTATTTCTAATTCATCATCACCGCAAATCATCTGTAATATTATCGGAATAATGATTTACTAAAATTATCCTGCTATATCTCCGTATTCTATATTTGTTTCTCCGTCAACATAAACTATTAAGGAATGATGTTTAAAGTAATCAGGCTCAAACAGTATATGCATGGTTGTATCTGGTCTGCTTTCATCTTCATCAAAGTCTATTAATAATGTATCTATATACATAGCATCAAAGAATTCTTCTTCTTTTATAGGAATATTTATTATTTCCCCTAATTGATTTTTATATGTATTTTCTTCTAACTCTTCACATGTTATAACCCATTCCTCTGCTAAAGTCAGACACTGTTTTGAAATAAGAAATTCTGAAATATTTTTTTTATGCCCCTCAATCCATTTTAATATTTCATTTATTTTATCTAAATGTTTTAACAATTTTTCTGATTTATTTTCTACATCTCCAAAATCTATTAATAGCAATATTTTTTCATCTCCCCATAAATCACAATGCGATTCATAAGAAAAATAGTCATTTTCATAGAAATCTTTTATATTTTTGTCGTTCATAAAATACCTTCGCAATTTGAAATTATTAATTCATTATAAATATAATAATATATTTCGTAATTTTCAACATATTATTATTTTTTTTTATGTCCTATTGCCTCTATTATTATTTGGCATATATCCTCATCTGTAAAATATCCGCTGTCTAATGTAAGATTATAATTTGTCATATTTCCCCAATCTTCTCCAGTATAATATTTATAATAATTAGCTCTGTATTTATCAGTATTTTTTAACACAGTTTCTGCCTGATCCAATTTAACTCCATACTGACTAGTTATTCTTTCTATTCTGCTTTTATCTGGGGCATGTACAAAAATATTAAAACAATTATATAAATCTTTTAATACAAAACTAGCACATCTTCCTATTATTACGCATTCTTCTTTGGAGGCTATGTTTTTTATTACTTCGCTTTGAATTTCAAACATCTTATCCAACGTAGAATATGTAGCTTTAGATGAAAATGGGCTTGAAAAATGATCTTTATGGAATGCACTGAAAAATAGATTATCACTTGTAAATTTTTCTTCTTTTGCCTCAAGATACTCTTTATTTATTCCAGTTTTTTCAGCAACAACATCTATTAATTCCTTATCATAGAAATTAATATTTAATTTTTTTGCCAGCATTTCTCCAATAAACCTGCCTCCGCTTCCATATTGTCTGCTAATAGTTATAATTTTTCTGCTCATATTTTTACCGCAATTAATATATAATTTTTTATTATAATATAAAAAAAAATTTAGTCTATACAATTATGTTTACATATTTTGATAGTTTTTTAAAAAATAGTTTGATTTTTTTTTAACAAATTGATATTATTTAGTCATAATTATTATTATTGTTTATAATAATAATTGTTAGTAAAATCATATTTATTGAGATTTCTTTAATTTTTATTTTGAACATTAAAAAATTATTATTAATTGGAGGGATAATTATGGCTGCTAAAACATTAGAAGAAGTTTTATATTCAATATTTCAAGGTGAATCAAATGCTGCAAATAGATATAGTATGTTTGGAAAAGCATCTAATAATAAAGCTATTCAAAAAGTTTTTTCTACTACATCATTAGCTGAGAAAATACATGCTGAAAAAATGAGAAAACTTGCTTTAAGAAGCGGATTAGACATGAATAAATTTGTACCAGAGATAAATCCTGTAACACCTGGAAGCGACAGAGATAATCTAGAAGCAGGTATAAAGGGTGAGGTTTATGAATCTACAATACTTTATCCTCAATTGGCACAAGTTGCAGTAGAGCAGAAAAATAAATTAGTCAGCGATACAGTAAATTCATTGGGAAAAGTTGAAACAGAACATGCAAAGTTGTTTCAGGATATAATAGATAATTTCTTAAATAAAGATGGAGAAGTTACTTTTTATCTTTGCCCAAGCTGCGGTAATATATACAGGGATAAAGCTCCTGATACATGTGAAACTTGCGGCGGTTCGGGTAAGATGTTCCAAAAATATTAATTAAATTATAAAACTACAAATTTTATTTATTCTTTTATAAATAATGTTATTGACTTTATAATGAAATTATGTTATGTTAATACATAAGTATTGTTTTGTTAAATATTTAATACTGAATAACGGGGTGAATAATGAATATAGGTATAACAATCATCTCCGTTGTAGTTGCTTTTGTTTTTGGATATATAACCCGTTTTGTTATAGCTAAGATAAAGCTTAACTCTACGGAAATAATAACACATAAGTTGCTTCAGAGTGCAAGAGAACAGGCAGATAATGAGAGGAAAACTATGCTTTCTGAGGCTAATTCTGAAATACAAAAAGAGCGTAATAGATTAGAAAGTGAGAATAGAGATAGAAAGGCTGAAATTCAGAAATTAGAAAATAGAGTGCTACAACGAGAGGCTAATCTTGATAAAAAATCTCAATATTTGGAAAATAAAGAACATAATATTGAGAATAAGATGAAAAAGATAAAAGAGCAGGAAGAGAAATTAGAGCATCTTATAGAGGAAGAGGAAAAAGAGTTAGAGAGAATAGCTGGACTTACAAAAGAGGAAGCGAAATCTAATTTAATAAGCGATATAGAGGAAGATGCTAAGAAATCTGCTGCTAAAATAGTTGACAATATAGAGAAGAATGCCATAGAAACAGGGGAAAGAAAAGCAAGAGAAATTATAGTGCAAACTATACAGCGTCTTTCCAGCGAGGTAGCTCAGGAATCTTCTGTTACATCAGTGTCTTTGCCTAGTGAGGAAATGAAAGGCAGAATCATAGGCAGAGAGGGAAGAAACATTAGAATGCTTGAAACACTTACAGGGGTTGATATCATTATAGATGATACTCCTGAAGCAGTTGTAATATCTTGTTTTGATCCTGTTAGAAAGCATATAGCAAAAGTTTCATTAGAGAAACTTATTTTGGATGGAAGAATACATCCTGCTAGAATAGAGGAAGTTGTTGAAAGAACTAGAAGGGAAGTAGAAGATTCTATAATGGAAGCTGGAGAAAATGCTATTGTAGATTTAAATCTAACTACTATGCATCATGAACTTATAAGGCACATGGGAAGGCTTCAATATAGAACTAGTTATGGTCAAAATATGCTTCTTCATAGTAAAGAGGTTGCTAATATTGCGGCAATGATAGCTGCTGAGATAGGTGCTAATGTTGATTTAGCCAAAAGAAGTGCATTTTTGCATGATATAGGAAAGGCTATAGAAACAGAGGGTGAAGGATCTCATGCTATGAGCGGTGCCGATTTGGCCAAAAGATGCGGAGAAAAAGAAGAAGTTGTAAATGCTATAAGAGCTCATCATAATGATGTTGATACTCAGACAGTTGAGGCTGTTATAGTTAAAGCTGCCGATGCTATTAGTGCGGCAAGACCTGGTGCTAGAAGAGAATCTTTTGAAAGCTATATAAAACGTTTGGATAATTTAGAAAAAATTGCTGATAGTATTGAAGGGGTTGAAAAATCATTTGCAATACAGGCTGGCAGAGAACTTAGGGTTATGGCTAAAAGCGATATAGTAGATGATGTTCAGGCTAAACAAATAGCTAGAGATATTGCTAAGAGAATAGAAGATGAACTTAAATATCCGGGAATAATAAGAGTTACTGTTATTAGAGAAACTAGAGCAGTTGAGGTTGCTAGATAATTTATTTTAAAGGGTAAATGTGAAAAATGTCTATAAAGAATATCTTGTGTCTTGGTGATATAGTCGGAGTTACTGGCCGTTATGCTGTAAGAAGGCATTTAGAAGAGATAAAATTAGAGAATGATATAGATTTTGTTATAGCTAATGGGGAGAATGCTGCTAACGGTATAGGTATCACTAGAGATACAGCAAATGAATTGTTTGATTCTGGAATAGATGTACTCACTTCAGGCAATCATATATGGAATAATAGAGATGTTTTTGCTCTAATAGGCAATGAACATAGGCTTATTAGACCATATAATTATCCTAATGATGCTCCTGGACTTGGATATTATATATATGATATGTTGGATTGTAAGATTGGAGTTTTAAATCTTATGGGCAGAACTTTTATGGATCCTTTGGACTGTCCTTTTAAAAAGGCTAATCTTGCAATTAAGCATATTAAAGAAAGAACGAATATTATATTTATAGATTTTCATGCAGAAGCTACAGCTGAAAAAATAGCATTTTCATATTATCTTGAAGGTCAGGTTTCATGCATATTCGGTACTCATACACATGTTCAGACTGCAGATGAGAAGGTATTGTCATCTCATACGGCTTATATATCTGATTTAGGTATGTGCGGAAGCTATAATTCTGTTATAGGAATGAAAAAAGAGCCTGCTATAGCAAGATTTGTTACAAGAATGCCTCATAGATTTGAAGTGGAAACTACAAGCCCTATGATTAATGGTATAGTTGTTCAGGTGGATAGTGCTACAGGAAAGGCTAGTTCTATAAAAAGAATAAATATAGTATATCATAATGATCAGGTAGAAAGACAGGAAAAATAGTTTTCAGAGTTTATAATTATGGATGATAATAATAGTCCTAGAATATTTATTAGGCATTTTATAATATTCTATATTGAAGTTGCAGTTATTCATACTTTTACTTATATAATTTTTGGTATTATATTTTCAAATTTCTTAGATTACAGTACCATTTACAGCAATAGTATTGTTTCAAATTTTATGAGAGGTTTTGAATCTCCATTAACTGTTATAGGTCCGTTTTTACAGCCTATAAGGTCAATATTTATAGCTATAGCTTTGTATCCGATGAGAAAAATTATAGCAACTAGATTTGGATGGTTTATATTATGGCTTATATTTGTATGTATTGGTATAATATCATCACCTGCCGCAGCACCTTCGTCTATAGAGGGTATTATATATACTCAGCTTCCAATAGAGTTTCATCTTATAAACTTACCAGAATTGCTTTTACAAACTCTTAGTTTTTCTATAATATTATGGATTGCAGAGCTTTTACCTCATAGAGAAAAGGAATTTTCAAATAGGGTTTTTTTACTAAAAATTTTCTTTTCTATACTTTTAACTATGATAGGTATATTTTTAACTTCAGTTTCTGGAATAATATTAATGAATTTTCTGGAATTGGATTTTGCTAATGCTAAGCTGGATAGAGGTACAGTGTCGTATCTTACAGCAATATCAATACTAACAATAATAGTTTCTTATGCATTTGGAGATAAGGTTTGTAAAAATAGATTATGGCTTCTTCTTACAATTCCTATGCTTCTGCTTATATATATAGGGTTTCCTTATGGATATAATTATTTATTCAATACAGTTTATAATACAGAGATGGCATTAGTTCCTTATGGTTTATCATCTGTAATAGTATGTATAGTTTATTATTTTATATTTGCAGTACTATATAGAAAAATAAGATGCAGAAATAAGATTGATAATTCTAATGATGAGGGTATAAGTGATGATACAAAACCTGCTGAATTAACAGATAGTGAAAATTCTAATAAATACAATGAATATAATGCAGATGATACAGAAAATAAAAACAATATAGAAAATACAGATAATACAGATAATAACAATTCAAATTAAAATGATTTCTTACATAATCATAAGAAGACATAATAATTAAAATGTTCATTAATTAAGCAACAATAATTATAAAATGTTGTTAAATTTGTATAAAATGTTGTTTAAATTTAATAGAGTAGCTCATTTTTTATTAATTTAACGTAAATTTATTATTAAACTATAAAACAGCATATTTACTTATATGTTTTTTAATATATTATTAATATTAATAATAAAATATTAGAAGATGTGCTTATGATTAATAGATTTATTTTTTACACATTAGTTATATCAGTATTATTTAGCATTACTCCTTTATTTTCAGAAAATGGTGTAGAGAGAGCATCAGATAACCCTAATTTCAGTGCTTCAAAATTTAATAATTGGCTTTTAGTGGCTTCTTTTGATGGAAACAATATTCCTAGTTTTAAATTTATAGAGAAGACTGAAGATAAATATTGGGAATTAAAAAATTCTGAAACTAAAGAGTATACTTATAAAGGTAAAAATTCGAATGCTGGTATATTTTTTATATCAAGCATGCAGTATTATCAATACAGAGGATATAATCCTTTATATACCAAAAAAAGGAACAGAGAAAATGCTGATGCTATAAAACGTTTTTACTTCTATAGATTTACAGGAAAAGGCGGCGGAATAATATCATTAGATAATACTTTGGTGGCAATAGATACACGTACAAAATATGTATATATATATGGTGTTCCAGTAGAGGAGGATAAAGTATTTGGAGTTGAAGTGCCTTTGAAATGGGGACCTTCAGATACTGTTTATTATAAAAATTCACTTCTTCCTTTTTATGAATATGATCCTGTTGGTCATGTAAATGAAGATGGTACGGTTGTTTTATATCCTTCATATCAGAATTCTTTTTTAGATAAAGAGAATCGTTATCAGCCTTTCTATAATAAGAAATATATTTATAGATAATTCATAAATTGAAAAGTTTTATTAACATTAAAGCTATCACTTTAACGTGATAGCTTTTTTATTTTTATCAAAAATCAAAAGTTAATGGATCGCTTCCTATTCTATCTCCATTTTCCAAATTATTTATATTTTCAATATCCTCTCTATCAAGTTTGAAATCGAATATATTTATGTTTTCTTCTATTCTTTCTTTAGTTTTAGATTTTGGAATGACTGATATATTACTTTCTATATTCCATCTTAATATAATTTGAGATGGTGTTTTATTATATTTTTCAGCGATTTTTTTTATTGTTTCATTATTTAATAATTTTCCTCTGGCAAGCGGGGACCATGCCTCTACAACCATATTATGTTTTTGACAAAATTCTATCAGTTCTTTTCTAATTAGATTAGGATGTCTTTCTATTTGATTTAAAACAGGTGCTATATTACAATGAGCAAATATATCATTTAGATGTTTTATTTCAAAATTACTTAATCCTATAGATACAGCTTTTTTACTTTGGCATATATTTTCTAATGCCCTATATGTGTCTAAATATCTTTCTTTATTTTGACCAGGCCAATGAATTAAAAGCAGATCCACGTAATCCATATTAAGTTTTTTAAGACTTTCTTCAAATGATTTTCTTGTAGAATTGTATCCCTGTTTTGTATTCCATATTTTAGTTGTTATAAATATTTCCTCTCTTTTTATGCCTGTTTTTCTTATAGCATTGCCAAGTTCTTCCTCATTATCATAGAATTGTGCAGTATCAAATTTTCTATATCCAGCATCTATTGCCCATTTTACAGCATTTTCAAGCTCTTCTCTGTCAGTCATCTTGTATATGCCAAGTCCTAATATAGGCATTTCTACTGAATTATTAAATTTAAGCTTAATCATATTTATCTATCCTTTTATCAATAGTATTGTTTTACTAATTATATATAAAATTTATAAAAAATTCTAAATTAATTTATCATTATCATACTATTTTTTTATTTTATATAATGTATAATAGTTATGGGGATAACAAAAAATGTTTTATTGTTTTTACCATTTTCCGATAATATTTATATAATTAACATAATATTATATTTGGGGGTTTCAATTGGCTATTAGCAATGGTTACGAAAAATATAAAAAGGTTGATGTAAGCACAGCCTCACAAAATAAACTTATTATTATGCTGTATGACGGTGCTATTAAATTTTTAGAAACAGCTTGTTCTGCTATGGATAAAAAACATGGTACTGAAGAGGCACATAATAATATATTGAAAGCACAAGAGATAATATATGAACTGTTAGCATCATTAAATTATGAAGCTGGAGAAATAGCTGACAGATTAGCATCTATATACACATATATGAATCAAAAACTTACAGAAGGTAATATATCTAAAACCAAACCGCCTCTATTAGAAGTTATAAGATATCTTAAAGAACTTAAAACAGCTTGGGAAGGTGTGGAAGCTCAGTTGTCTAAGGGTAATACTTCAGCATCAGCTCCTAAAAAAGATGAAGATTCTTCAAATACAGAAAGTAAATTAAATATAACAGGTTAAGTAACTATAATGAAAAGAGTAAGTAAATTAATATTATTTTTTGCAGCTTTATTTGCTGTTCTTATATCATGCGGAAATAAAGATTATGAAACTATGGAACAGTATGAAGCTAGAATGAACCGCATGGAGATTCTTAATTATTATAATATACAGGATGTTATGGCTCCGCGTGTAGTGGATGACGGAGTGTTATTTACATTTGCTGAGAATTATGATTCTGTAGAGGTTTCAGGAGATTTTAATAATTGGGAAGACAGCATACCTTTGATTAAAAGCTCTTATGGCGTTTTTTACTATTTATGGCAGACTCCTTTGAAAGCAGGTAAATATTCATATAGATACAGGGTTAACGGAGTTTGGATTAATGATCCTTTGAATTTGGATGTAGATTATGATAATAATAATCAGGCTGTAAGCTACTTTGTATTAACTAATGATATTGGTTTTTATGAGAAAAATCCTATATATAATTCTGACGGTACTGTTACTTTCTTCTACAGTAATAATAATGCTAAAGAGGTAATGTTTACTTCTGATAAATTAGGTTTTGACAGTTTAAGATATCCTATGACATACTCTAATAATTTGTGGGTTATTACTTTAAGGGCTGAAGAAGGTAATTATTATTACAATTTTGTAGTTGATAGAATATGGGAGGTTGATCCTCTTAATATGAATGTTTATAAAGGAAATGACGGCAGACTTCATTCATATACTATGATAAATTACAATCAAACTAACAGAGTAAAATATTAATTAAAAATACATAAATAGAAATAAAGAGATGCTTTTATAAATTGAAAGTATCTCTTTTTTATTGATTATCATTTTCTTTATTATTAGGGTTATTTAATTCATGCAGTCTTTCTCTGATTTCAGAAGTAGTTTTTAAAGGGTCTTTCTCTTTCATTTTTGGCTGTTTGAATACAGAAAGAGTTTGATTTAAAATATTTTTGAAACTATCATCTACAATATTATTTTTTGAATTGATATACATCATTTTTATTTGATCTTTTGTTTCTTTATCTTCTATTTTTGAAAGCAAATTAATATTATGATCTGATATAGAAATCAAATACATGTCATCAACAATTTCTATTATAGAGATATATCTGTTAGCAGCAACAGGAGTGGTGGCAAGTACATTTATAATTTCGCTTGAACCTGATACTTTTCTTGATTTGTTTTTTAAGTACATAAATACTAAATATATGCCTACTAAAGTAACAATAAAACCTATAATAGCTTTAAAAAACATCCAGCCATTACTTACTTCTGCTCTGTTTTCAATATTTCTTATATCCTGAAGTATAGCAGGCTCATTTATATTATTAGTATTTTCTAATTGAGCATTAAAAAAGTTAGTTGCTGTATTTTCTTCATTTGCTGTATTATTTATAGTATTTGTATTAGTTATTTCTGTATTGTTTGTTTCTTGAGTAAAAGCTATATTAAATATGATTAAAGATATAAGAAAAAGTTTTTTTATCATATATAAACCGAATACGGAGAGAGCGGGATTCGAACCCGCGGTAGGGGTTGCCTACGACAGTTTAGCAAACTGCTCCCTTCGGCCTCTCGGGCATCTCTCCAATTATATATTTTTTCAAATAGTTTGGTTATGATAACATAAATATTATTTTTAGTCAAGCATATATATTATTAATTTTATACTATATGTTTTTATATTAAAAAAGGCATAATAATATTGATTTTTCTTAGCATTTGTTTATAATTAAATTAAGATTGTTATTTATGAATTTAAAATCTATATTATGCTAAAATTATGTGATATATTTTTTTAATTACATCTTTTTTATAATTTTATTAAAGGAATAGAGTATAATGAATAATGATGAAATAAAATTAAATTTATTAATTTTGGGAAAAACAGGTACAGGTAAAAGCAGTTTGCTTAATTCATTAGTAGGTAAGCAGGTAGAGGAAACAGGAATAGGCAAACCAGTAACAAAAAGAGGAATTTTTCCGCATGAAACTTCTATTGGAGGTAAAGATGTTGTAATATACGATAGCTGGGGACTTGAAGTAGATAAATCTCAAGAATGGGAAAAAATAATCAAAAATGAATTGGAACAAAGAGGGGTAGATAAAGATATAAAAGATTGGTTCCATAGTGTTACTTACTGCATACAGGCTGGAGGAAATAGAATAGAAGATTTTGATAAAAAAATTATTAAACAGTTTACTGATAAAAAATATAATGTCGTTATAGCATTAACTAAATCTGATCAAATTAGTGAAGAAAAGACTATAGAATTTATTAATATCATTAAAAAAGAAACAAATGTAGAAACTGTCATATCTGTTAGTGCAGCTCCTGAAAAAACAAGATTTATGACAGAAACTCCTGAACCTTTTGGTCTTTCAGAATATCAAGATGCTATATTAGCATCTTGGAAAAAAATATTTCTTGACAGAGTACCTATTTCTATAATTGAAAGATTGAAAAAATATGTAATGGATAAGGGAAAATTCGAATTAAATTATAAATTTAAAGACTGTAATACCATAGGCGATAATTTTCAAGATATTGTATTAAATGAATTTCAAAAATTAATTGAAGAAGAAGCTAATAGATACTTACAGGAATATATAGGCAAATATTATAACATATACGTTGATATAATGTCTTTAAATGTTCATCTTTTCAGAACCTATCATCCAAAAATGGCGTTTCCATTCATGCCTTTTCCTACTGTTGGTGTTTTAATAGCTACTACTATTACTGCTCCTACTATTGCTGATATTCTTTTTAAGCTTATAGCACAGCAAGTAAGATCTTTATTCGCTAAAAAAATTAAAGAAGATACAATCGAAGAAATTGCAAAATTATTATATGAAAAATTATCTGATAAAGATAGAGAAAATTATATAAGAGAAACTTTAAATAAGGTATTAGATGATATAGACAATATAACTTTAAATAATCAATAAATATTTAGGAATAAAATATGTCGGAAAATAATCAGAAGTTTAATTTACTAATTTTGGGACAAAGAGGAGTTGGAAAAAGCAGTTTAATAAATGCTTTAGTAGGTCATGAAGTTGAAATAACTGGTACGGGAAAACCTATAGCTGCAAGAGGTATATTTCCGTATGAAACTTCTATTGACGGTAAAGATGTTGTAATATATAACAGTTATGGGCTTGAAGTAGATAAAATCGAAGAATGGGAAAGAATAATAAGAAATGAATTATATATAAGATGTAATGACATTAAAGATAGATTTCATAGCGTTACCTATTGTATACAGGCCGGAGGATTTAAAATACAGTATTTTGATATAAAAATTATTAAACAATTTATAGAAAATCAATATGATGTTGTAATAGCATTGACAAAGGCAGATCAAATAGAAGAATCTCTTAGAAAAGAATTCATTGATATAATAAAAGAAGAAACAGGTGTTGAACAAGTAATACCAATTGCAGCTTCTCCAGATAAATTAAGAGGTATGACAGAAACTCCTTCTCCTTTTGGTTTGGAAGAGTATAAAAGAACAATTTTCAGAATATGTAAACGTAATGCATTAGAAAATTATATTGAATTAAATATGCTTATACTTGGACAAACAGGAGTAGGAAAAAGCAGTTTAATAAATGTTTTGGTAGGGTATGAAGTTGAAAAAACAGGTGTTGGAAAACCTATAACTAAAAGAGGTATATTTCCGCATGAAACTTCTATTAATGGAAAAGATGTTGTAATATATGACAGTTGGGGGCTTGAAGTTGGAAAGGATAAAGAATGGGAACAAATAATCAAAGATGAACTGAAGCGAAGAGGGGTAGATAAAGATATAAAAGACTGGTTTCATAGTGTAACTTATTGTATAAATGCTGGAGGAGATAAAATACAAGATTTCGATATAAACATTATTAAACAGTTTATTGAAGAGAAATATGATGTTGTAATAGCATTGACAAAAGCAGATCAGATTAGTGAAGATAAAGAAAAAGAGTTTATTGAAATAATCAAAAATGTAACAGGGGTTAAAAAAGTAATACCAATTGCAGCTTCTCCAGATAAATTAAGAGGTATGACAGAAACTCCTTCTCCTTTGGGACTTGATGATTATCAAATTGCTGTATTAGAATCTTGGAAACAGATGTTCATTGAGAGAGTTCCTATTTATATATCTGAAAAAATAAAAAATGATTTAGAAAATAAAAGATATGAACTTATTAATAAATATAAAAAATACAATCTAAATGATAATGTATTAAAAAGCAGTATTACTGAAGAGATAGAGCAGTTTTTTAAAGATGAAATTTTACTATATATTAAAGATACTATAAAAGCATATTATAATATTCAAATAGATATAGTATCTCTTAACAGCGGTATGTTAATTAATAATGCTAGATATAATTTTCATCAATATAGTTTTTACAAAGATAATTTTTTTAATATGGATTTTGAAAATATTTTTGATTTATTATTTAATATTGGATTTTTTAAATTTTTATTTACACTTGGTATATTTTTGCCATTCATAGGATTGCCTTTAGCAATAGTAGGAGGAATATTTACTATATTTGGAGGAAAAATAAAAGAAGCTCAGAGAGAGAAATTCATTAATGAGCTTATAGATAAACTTAAATATCAAATTGTTGGGAAAGATTATATTTTGAATATTAAGAATGCAATTATAAAATGTTTAGAAGAAACAGATAAAAAACTTTCTGAATATTCTCAAAATTAACATAAAAGGAATTAAATATGTCGGAAAATAATCAAAAATTAAATTTATTAATTTTAGGTCAACATGCTTCAGGTAAAAGTGCATTGATTAATTCTTTTGTTGGAAATAATATTAAGGCTTCAGATAATCCTATAGAAGTAAAAGTTGATAATAGAGATGTTGTTATATTTGAAAGTAATACAAATTTTCAAATCTTTTTGGAAAGTGCTGATAAAAATTCATTTGTTATTACTTACTGTGTATCTTCAAATTCAATAGGAATATCTGATGAAGATGCATCAATGATAAAAAAAATTATCATTGATGAATATAGTGTTATAATAGCATTAACTAAATCAGATTTATCAGTAAAAGAACAATTAACGGAATTGGTAAAAAATATAAAAGAAAAAACAAAATGTTACAGAATAGTTACAATATCAAATATTGAAGCAAATAATTATTTCGGCGTTGAAGAATATAAAAAAGCAGTATTTAGAGCATTCAAAAGAAATAATACAGAAAATTATATAGAATTAAATTTATTGGTTTTAGGACAGACAGGTGTAGGAAAAAGTTCTTTACTTAATGCTTTAGTAGGTAAGAAAATAGAAGAAACAGGCATTGGAAAACCTTGTACTCCTGAAGGTATATTTCCTCATGAAGAAACTATAGATGGAAAAGATGTAGTAATATACGACAGCTGGGGACTTGAAGTAGGTAAATCTGATAAATGGTATAATATGATAAAAGAAGAATTAAAATACCGTTCTGTAGACAAAGATATGAAAGACTGGTATCATAGTGTAACTTACTGTATACAGGCTGGAGGAGCTAAGATACAGGATTTTGATATAAATATTATTAAACAGTTTTTAGAAGATAAATATAATGTTATAGTAGCTCTCACAAAGGCAGATCAGCTAAGTGAAGAGAAAGAGAAAGAGTTTATTGAAATAATCAAAAATGAAACAGGTGTTGAAACTGTTATAGCCGTAGGGGCAGCACCTGAAATAAAAAGAGGTATGAAAGAAACTCCTAAGCCTTTCGGATTAGAAGAGTACAAATATTCAATATTAGCCTCTTGGAGAAAAATATTTATTGACAGAATACCTTTGCATATAATAGAAAAGATAAAAATTGATATAAATAAAAAAAGAGATGAATTAAAAAAGAAAGATTTTAAAGAAAATGATTTGAAAAAATTATCTGATTCTATAAAAGAAGAATTTGATACATTAGTAAAAAATAATATGCAAGAATATGTTAAAACAAGCATACAAAAATATTATAAGGTTTCGGAAACATTATATAGTATAAATAAAGATATTGATATATTTTCTGGAAATGATCATGAAATTTATGGTTTTTATTCTTTTGTTGTTGATTTATTTTCTCATCTTCTTATTAGTGATGTAGTTATTGATATAGGGGATGTAATAGGAAGCATTTTAGCAACAATCATCGTATCTCCTGTTGTAATTCTTGCTACGGTGATTGGAGGTTTATTTGATATAGGAAGGCTGATTCATTATAATTTATCTGGAAAAAAAGAAGATATTAATTATTTTATAGATAGGGTTGCTGACGGCATTATAGAAAATATCTCAAGTGAAGAAAATAAAAAATTTGAAAATAATTTGAGAGATGCAATTAATGAAATTTTAGAAAAATCAGACGAAGAACTTAAAAATAGATTAGAAAATAATAAAAAGGAGTAATATTATGTCAATAGAAGAACAAATTAATCAAAAAATTTTAGAAGAATTTGAAAAGTTTAAGAAAGGTGTTAAAAAGCCTAATATACTTTTGGCAGGCGGTACTGGCGTAGGTAAAAGCAGCTTAATAAATAAAATATTTGGTCAAGAATTAGCAAAAACAGGAATGGGAAAGCCTGTAACTGATTCTATAGAGAAGTATGAAGATTATGATGCTGGTGTTGTATTGTTTGACAGTCCGGGTTATGAAGTAGGCACTGAAAAAGCAAAAAAATTTGAAGATGATGTTATTAATACAAAAGAAAATATTCATTTAGTTTGGTATTGTATAGCTTCTTCAGGTCATAAAGTAACTGATTTTGATATTAATACTATTAAAAGATTTAGAGAAAATGGTTTAATAGTAAGTATTTTATTTACAAAATGCGATTTAGTTTCAGAAGATACTATTTTAAAATTAAAAGAAACAGTAAATAAAGAAATCGAGAATATCAATATATATGAAACTTCTTCAATATCTAATGACAGTTTATTTAAAAATGAACTTAATAAGCTTATTACTGATTCAATAAAAAAATTGCCTGACATATTACAGGACGGCTTTATATCAGCACAAAAAGTTTCATTAAAAGAAAAATGGAACAGAGCACATGGAGTTATATTACAGCATTTAGGTTTGGCATTTGGGGTTGGATTTATTCCTGTGCCTTTTGCGGATGCTCCTGCTTTAGTTCTTAATCAAATGGGAATGATAGCTAGAATATTATATATTTATGATTTAAAAGGTTTAGAAAATATTCTTACTTCTGGTACAGGCGGAGGAATTATAGGACAAATAATGACTGTATTAGGAAAATCAGCTGTAGGTCAGTTGTTAAAATTTATACCGGGGTTAAATATCTTTGGAGGAGTTATTAATGGAAGTGTAGCTTCTTTATTAACTTCTGCTTTAGGGGAGGCTGTTAGTGCTGCATGTTATAAATTATATGAAGCTATACTTAATGGTAATACTGATATTGAGGAACAAGTAAAATCATTTGCTGATATAGTATTTAAATATGCTAAAGAATCTATTGAAGCCAAAAAAGATAAAGATGATTATAAATTACCAGAATAATTAATAATACTTTTTATAAAATTAAAGCGGTAATATATTTTTGTAGATATATTACCGCTTTTTATTTCACAAATTAATAATTAAGCATGTGTTACCCATTCATGGTCATAATTATACTCTTTGTAGTTTCCTTTAAATACCACACCTTTTACTATTAGGTTTTCATCTAGTATAACTAAGTCAGCAATATATCCTTCTTTTATTCTGCCGTATTTATCATCTATCCCCATGACCTGAGCAGGGTAGAGTGATGCCATTTTCAAAGCCTCTTCTACAGCAGCACCAACCTGATTAACCACATTTCTAACTGACTGACTCATAGTTATTGCTGAGCCTCCTAAAGTTCCATTATCATCGATAAGTCTGTTGCCGTCCCTATGTATTTTTTTTCCAGCCCAAATATACTCTTTTATCTCTGGTGCAGCAGCAGGAGCTATGGCATCAGTAACTATGCATATATGACCTGTTTTCAATTTGTATGCAAGCTCCACCGAAGCAAAATCGCAATGTACTCCGTCGCATATTAAACCAGCATACATGTCTTTAGTTTCAAGTACCGCTCCAACAGCACCAGGCTCTCTTGAACCCCAAGGACGCATAGCATTAAATAAGTGTGTGGCAAAAGTTATTCCATAAGGTATTTTCTCTTTTATCTCATTGTATGTTCCATTAGTATGACCTACAGACACTACTTTTCCAGCCATAGCAAAATCCTCTATAACCTCTCCTGATACCATTTCAGGAGCAACTGTAACCATTACGCATTTTGAGGCATTGATTTTTTCTATCATATCTTTATTAGGTTCTCTTATAAACTTTTCATTGTGTATGCCTCTTTTTTCATGAGAAATATAAGGACCTTCAAAATGTATTCCAAGAACACCTATTACTGATAAATCTTCTATATTATTAAATAAATCTATGATTTTTATCATATATTCATCGCTGTTTGTAATTACTGTAGGCAAATATGAAGTGCATCCGTATCTTTGACAAACTTCATTCATATTTTTTAATGTTTCTACTGTAGGAGTTGCATTAATATCATATCCGCCTATACCGTTAACCTGCAAATCTATGTATCCAGGGGCAACTATTTTTCCTCCTAAATCTATTCTTGTAATAACAGCATCAACATCTATTTCTTTTTCAACGCTTTTAATAACATTATTTTCTATAACAATACAATGTCCGTCTATAAACTTTTCACCGTCAAATATTTTAATGTTAGTAAGTGCATAATAAGATTTATAAAGCCCTTTAATAAGTTCTTTAGGATGAAGACTTTTGCTTTCCAAACTTTTAGCATATTTATAGGTTTTTACTTTTAAATCGCTGCTGGACTCTTCATCGGCAACAATTATAAGTTTTTTATGTTCCTGAAGTACAGAAGTAGGGTAGAATTGACTTATAGCTCCTTCCACACAATGTGCCAAAGCATCCGATACATCATATCCGTTAGCCATTACAAGTACGTATTTGGCATTGAATGCCTCTTCAAAGCCTAATGTAAATCCTTCTTTTGGGAACATCTCTATAGGCATATTAAATTTTTTTGACTCATAGCTTCTTATAATTTCGCTTATCTTTTTATCTCTTACGCTTCCATCTAATGATGAGCTTGGTGTGTTAAGTAAGAAACTTCCGTCTTCAGCCAATGTATCTATTAATAATGTTATATTTCCCAATTCTTTTATTATATTAGACATTCTCCTAGCTTCTTCCTTTCTATTTGCTACATTTCCGTCAAATAAATGTATATTCTCTTTTGGTATATCTATATATTTTAAGAAATTATCCTCTAAATATTTCTGGGATATATTTGAATCTATATATTCTCCTGATGATACTATATGTATATTTTTAAATGATACTATATTGTCATTATAAAAAGATAGTAGCTTTTGATAATATGTTTTATTTACATGTCTTAAAGGAAAAGACAGTACAAACGGCTTGTTATCTGAATAATCCAATATACATTTTACTGTATAATATGCTGCCCATTCATAAACGCTTTCATTTGTAATAATTATTCTCATGTATATTCTCCTATATTTTTATATGTTCTTTTGTATCTTCATAAATACTGTTTGACTTGATAATCTCAAGGATGATTCATAATCAGCTATTACAGTAACATCTCTATGCTTTTGTAATTTACTTAAAGGCGATGAGTTGCTTATACCATGTTCTAAACAATCTCTTAAAGAACAAGACTTCTCTATTCCAGATGATGTTAATAATACCGTATCAACTATATCAATAAATCCCATTCCCATACTAAATACAGTTGTAGGTACTTCATCATTATTATTTTCAAATCTGCTTTTTATCTCGCTTATAGTGTGTTCGCTTAATGTTTTTATTCTGAATAATGATGATAATGATGACATTCTTTCATTGCCTGCTGAAGTAGAGTCTGCTGTAAGAGAATACCATATAACATCAAATCTTCCTATATTGTTTATGATATCCTGTTGTTTCTGCATTTGGGATTCATCTTTGCTTCCGTCAAATAGAAATATATTTTCTTCTGGTATATCAATCTTTGAAATTAAATTTTCTTTTAGGAAGTATGCTTTACTATTTATATTATTTTGAGTAAGACCTATATATTCTGACTGCTGAAATATAAATATGTTTTTAAAATTAATTTTATAATTTTTTATGTTTTCTATTATAGCTTTATAAATATCTTTTGTATCGTATTCACTTGAAACAGATATATATAATTTGTCCTTCATTTCCTGTTTTTTTTCCAAGAAACGAAGAATATGATTAGCTGTAAAAGAAGTATAGTCTTTATATGAATCGGCAATATATATATTCATTAAATAAGTCCTTAAACTAAATTAATCCGAACTTATTATAACATTTTCCCTATTTTCTGTATATACTATATTGTTTATTTTATTTGTGCTGTCATCATTATCTGTGTTGTTATTTATATTAATGTAGTATTGTTTGTATCCAGATGTAAAATTCAAGTTAGTACTTGTAAAGTTATTTACAGATATATTAGTATTTATAATATTTCTTTTCATACCAATAGGAACATTATTTTTAGGAATAGTAGTTATCATAATCCAAGGTTCAAATTTCTTGATATTTTCTTTTGTAGTAACTTCAGCACTGTAAAGAGCAGTTTGTCCTATATTAGTTTGAATTATATTATAATAAAGTTCATCCTTTGATAAAACGTTTATATATGTATATGAATAATTTCCATCTATTATAAATTGATTATTTTCACTGTCGAATGTAATTGGAAGTTTAGAGTTCACATTCCATTTATATTTATATCCGTAAATATGATATTCTTTTGTTATATCTGGAAGAGCCTCTATATCCTCTTTTATTATTAATATATTAGGCTTAAGATAATAGAATCTTCTGTCATAGTTTTTTAATGTTAAAGAATATGTATATTTTTGATTTGCCTGAGCATGAGCATAAAACATTTTATAATAGTTTGTCGTACTTGCTATATAAGAATAACTGCCTGCACTTTCTTCTATTTTATAATTATCTATAGAAATATTATTATGAAAATCAGAATCAGCAAATGCATTATATTCATTAGTATCAAAATTATATCCTAATTCATCTATAATGAAATCCCCATAATTATAGTATACGAAACTCATTCTGTCATTATGATTTAGCCCAAAAGATGAATGAGCATTTAAGCCTTTAGCATATACTGCAATATAAGGTTCATTTAAAGTTTTTATATTTTCATTATAAATAGCTGTTTGTATTTTCTTAAATAAGCATGTTTCAAATTGGAAAGTAGGGTTAGAAGGTACATTATCTCTAAGATAATAATTGTTCCAAATTAAAACATAAGGCAAATATTTAGTATTAACAGCCTCGCTTTGAGCAAATACTGCATAATTTTTATAAAGCGGATTCATATAAATTTTACTTAATAATTCCATAACAGCATTTCTAGCACCAGTATCAAATCTAAGTTTGCTTCTGTTGTATATAGCTGTATATCCTATAGGCAAAGTATATCCTGAAGGATAACCTACCACAGATAAATATTTTCCTATATTTGAAAATGATTCCAAACTAAATGCATCGAATATGCCTACATTTCTTAATGATAAAGCATAAGTCATTATAGGAAGTATAGTATCAAATGCTTCGCTTATTGAAGATTTAAAACTTCCGTCTTTTTCAAACATAGAGAATATCATTCCATTTGCATAATTCATTGAGAAATAATGCCAATTTAGTATTTGGTCTTGATTTACATTTTCATTAAGCATATTAATGGCTATTAAGCCTAATGTTGTTATATATTTAATGCTGCTTTTGTTTTTATATTCTGAAGGATTTTCTATTATATAATTATATAAAACCTCTCCGTATTTTATGAATTTTTGCTTCATAAGTACTATTTCTTCAGGAGAAAATTCATCATACATCAAATCAAAAGGCATTAACAATGAATTAGCAAGTATATTAACAGCTTCAATATGGCTGTAATTTTCTATATTTGTTTCATCTAATTCTACTATATCTCTTATCATCTGTTTTATTTCATATTTTAGTAAATTATTATTTGGTTCAAATGCACCTTTCAAAGACATAAGCATGCTATGAGAAGGCAGATTTTCAAAATATAATTTATTAGTATCATCAGTATTTGTATATGCTATATTATTAATAGACCATTTTCCCATATTTGATGAAGTGTACAATTTGAATGCATTTATATTTCTAAGCAGAGTTGATGCCTGAAGTCTGTTTTGTGAGTATAGTAAATTATATAAAATTTCAAATGTCTGTTTATCTATAAATACAAAAGGTCTTTTTATATTAAACGTTTTATTTGTAATAGGTATTATTTTTGTACTGGAATTATTTATAAAGAAATTAAATACTCTTCTTAAGTTTGTATCTCCATTTTCATCAAAAGCAATATACCATTTTCCGTTTTCTAATTCATTTGTCATAGAAAAGAAACTGCTGTTTCTTAATGTATATTCATATCTTGATGTAAATGAGGGTTCTTTTGATATTGATACTCTAACTAATGGAGATTTTTTATTTATCATAATAAAAGGAGGATTGCTTTTAGCTGTATGTCCGCTTTCTGGAAGTATCAATGCTATATTTTCTCTCATCCTATTTCTTTCTACATATTCAGAAATAGCCACTTTTACAGTATCTTTTGTATCAGCATTCCCAACAGTTTCTATACTTATAGATAATTCTCTTATTTTATTTTTTTCCAAAGGCGGATTAAAGTTTGTAGCATATAATGTAAGATTTATATTTCTATTAACTAAAGGATTTTCTATTGTTAATCTTTTTTTTACATTATTTTCTTCTGTTTCTATATTTAGCTGCATAGGTATATTATCAGTATCTATGTTGTATGTGAGTGATATGCCGTTATCTACTTTTACAGCTTTCCCATATTTAAGTTTTATAAATTTAGGATACTGCTTGTTATATTCAGGATATGAAATAGTATATGAATTATCACTTTTATCATAAACAGCTTCAATTTCTATATCTGTTATTTTCTTTTTTGAGCATGATAAAATAGGTATTATCATTAATATGCATACTATTTTTATAAAACTTTTCATTATAATATTTACTGTCCTGCAATAATTATTATTCCATTCTAACTCTATGCAAACCTCTTAAGTAGTAAGTAATATCCTGTATATTTTTATCTATCATTTGTTTGTATTCATCAGGTATATTTTGATCTCTTATAAGTTTAAACATTTCAAGTCCTTCCTGAAGGTTGCCGAATAAACTTATTCTAGCGGCATTTCTTAGTATCTTTTTATATTTAGAGTAATAAGTATTTTCAGGCATATTATCAAAACCGTAAGTGATAACAAGTTTCTTCTCATAATCATCAATATCATCTAAGAGCTTCATTCTCATAGTAGGAGTTTCGCTTGCAGGTTTTAATTGAGTTTCAGGTTTAGCCAATTTAGCACTTTCTTTAGGAGCTTCTACTTTTACAGTTATATTAGGCTGCTGTCCTTGAGCCTGCTGAGGTGTTTGCTGTGCATCCTGAGGGGCTGCAGCTATAGTTTGACCGCCTGCTGGAGGAGTGTAGCCTTCATTAATTTCTACGCGGCTGTTTTCTATTTTATCAATAATAGTAAATGGTCTTTTTCCTAAATTTTCATCTTTTGTACTGTCAGAATCTTCCAATCTGTTTTCAACTAAGTTTTCTAATTGTTCGGATGCTTTATTTAATCTGTCTTCGCCTTCAGAAATTATAGGTTTTACTTCAGCTTCTACTTCTTCATCTGCTTCATTAGCTTTTTCTAATTCTTCTCTTTCTTTTTCTTTCTGTTCTCTGTAATCATCCATAGCCGCACATAAAAGAGTAGCCAATTTTGTTATGCCTTCTTCTGTTTTGGCATCCATATTAGAAAGCAAATCGCCTCCGGATTCTGATTCAATATCATCATCATCAGAAGCAACATAGCTCTTTTTCATTGTTGATGCTATATCTTTAGCAGAACTTTTTATATCGCCTCTTATTTCTTTTAACTTTTCTTCCTCTTTTTTTAAGAGTTCTCTTTTTTTATCTAATGCTTTTGATTCTTTTTCTATTTGTTTTAATATTCTTAAATTTTCTTTGTATTGTTCTTTATCTTCTTTTGACAATTTGTTAGTATTTTTTTGAGCATTTTTTAAATCTGCTACAGCTTCTTTTAATTTTGCTTTTAATTCTTTCTTTTCCTGCTCTGATTCTAATAACTGCTGTTTTAATTCTTTTATTTCTTTTAATGATTCTTTATCAGTTTTAATAGTTTTAGCAGTGCTTTCATTTTTGGCTTTTAATGCTTCTTTTGTTTTTTGTTTTAATTCTTCATTTTTTAATTCTATTTTTCTTTTTTCTTCTTCCAATTTTTGATTAGTTTTCTCTAATTTTTCTAATCTTTTTTGAAGTTTAGTAATTTCTGCATTATTGGATGCTGATGATGTTTTTGCTGGGATTGATTTTTTTGATTCTAAATCTTCTATAATTTTTTTATATTTATCTTCTATTTTTTTCTTTTGTATATCTACTACTTTTTTATATTTTTGATTAAGTTCTGCAATCTTTTCTTCAGACTGCTGCAATTTTAATTTTAACTCTTCAGATAATTCTTTGTATGATATTCTTCCCATTTTAGCATCATCCGTTTTAGTTTTTTTTTCATTTGTTTTTGTATCTATTTTTGTTTTTTTAGTTGCCATATAAATTGTCCGCCATATATTATAATCCTTATGAGTATTAACGGAAATATTTAAAAATACAGTAATAAAAAATATTTTTGTATTTTTATATAATAACATATATTTGTAAAAATAAAATAAAATTATATATTTACATATAGCTTAATTTATATTAAAATATTTATCTAATAGGGGGTAAGATTAATTATGAAAAATATTTTTAATAAAATCAATGTTAATAATCCTAATAAATCGATTATACAGGCTATAGATGAATTACTTAGGAGAATATCAAATTTGGTGGCTATAGCAGGCTCCATATTTGCAATATTCGTTCTTCTTATGCAGATAAGACAAATAAGCATTTATAATTTTTACATATATAATTATGATAAAATTATAAATGTAATAACAGTATTTTTCGTACTTATTCTTATAGACCAAATAAGGATAGCACCAAGAAAATTATACATAATAGTTCCAATAATACAAATAGTAGGTCTTCTGCTTCTTAATTTTTTCAGTAAAAAATATTATGATTTATATTCACATAGGATAATATGGACAATATCAGGATCAATACTATTCTTTTTGATTATAGTTATAAACTGGCTTAGATTGTCATATTCTAAATTTACGTTATATCAGATGATTATAGCATCATTTATATTTGTAATAACATTGGGCAGCTTGCTTTTGTATCTTCCTTTAAGTACTGTAGGAGGAAGACTATCTTTTGTTGATGCTTTATTTACAGCTACAAGTGCTGTATGTGTTACAGGGCTTAGCGTTATAGATATATCTAAAGAGTTTACTCTATTTGGGCAGATAGTATTGATAACGCTTATACAGATAGGAGGACTAGGCATTATGTCCATTTCGGCTATAGTGCTTTTATTTTCTGTGAATAAGGGAAGCGTTCAGGATAGGGTTAGAACTTTAGAGATGTTTAATACTCAGAACAAGGATATTATACAATCTACTGTAAAAGTCATTTTTTTATCTACATTTATTATAGAACTGCTTGGAGCTGTTTCTCTTTTTATAGTTATGGATACTAATGATAAATTGTCGATGCGTATATTCTCTTCTGTGTTTCACTCTATAAGTGCTTTTTGTAATGCTGGATTTTCACTTTATACCGACAGCCTCCATAGATATTCAGGAAATATTACGATTAATGTTACTATCATGCTTCTTATAATATTAGGAGGTATAGGCTATCCTGTAATGCTTACAGTATCAAGGGCTTTTATTAATAAAATAAAGGGTAAAAGATATGTATTTGATGTTCAGGCTAGAATAGTTATATATACAAGTGTTTTGCTTATTATAGTAGGAAGCGTATTCATATTTTTCAATGAATATTCCAATGCTTTAAAAGATTTAACATTGAAGGAAAAGATATTAGCTTCCTTGTTTCAGAGTGTAAGCCCTAGAACAGCTGGATTTGAAACAATAGCGTACAATTCTATGAGCAGTGTTACAATAGGAGTAGTAATATTTTTAATGTTTGTTGGGGCCTCTCCTAACAGTACAGGAGGCGGAGTAAAGACTACTACATTGTTTGTATTTGTGTTCTCGGTTATAACAGCAATTTTGAATAGACCGTATATTGTAGTGAATGGCAGGAAGATAAAGGATATTACAGTTAATAAATCTGTTGCTATAGTTACTCTTGCCATATTTATTTCTGTTTTATCTGCATTTATTATTTTTTATATAGAAAAATCTGCAAGCATGCTTCCTATATTATTTGAGGTTATATCTGCTATAAGTACGGTTGGTCTTACTTTAGGAATAACGCCTACTGTTACAGTATGGAGTAAATTAATACTTATAGTTTTAATGTTTATAGGACGTGTAGGCTATCTTACATTATTTATGAGTATAGGCTCTATAGATCAGGGTAAATATGGTATAATAGATTTACCTACAAGCGAAGTTACTATAGGTTAAAATAATTTTATATTTAATTAATAATTAGAAAAATAATAAAAATATTATTAATATATATTATTTTATTTGCAATTTAATATTAAAATTACTATAATGTATAATAACATCTATAAAATAAAAAGGAAAATTTATGAATAGAAGATATATTAAAATAAAAAATTTTAGGAATATAGGAATATCTGATAAATCTCAATCTAAAGAACAAGAACAATTATTATATTTAAATAATTCTCTTGATAAAAAAGATATGGGTGAATTGATAATTATTGTCGGTGAAAATAATGTAGGAAAATCCAATATACTTGATTTAATTGAAAGATTTAAATCTGAAAAATTATTAAATGATATTCCTGATTTTATAGATTATGATAATGAATTGCCTGAAATACAGTTAGTATACAGAGAAAATGAGCATAAAAATTCTTCAAAAGATAAGATACAATTTGATAAAGAATATTTTTATAGATTAAAGCTTGATAATGATAAAGTAAATACAAAACCAGACATTGATTGTATTCCAAAAGATAGTAAAAATACTAATGAAAATAATGTTGAAAAAGAAATCAAATATGATGTATTGAACTTATCTATTCAAGAAGTAAAAAATAAATTAGGTTATATTAGGCATGAAATAAACAGAAACAGTCTTTTTAAAATACTGCCAGAAGAATATATTAAAAAAATTGAAAATATAGAAAAAGACTATAATGATTTAATATCTTCAAATAAGGATGAGGTTGCTAAGTATTCTGAAATAAAAGATATTTATTCTTCTTTAAAACAAATATATGATGACATTAATGTATTTTTACAAAATATTTATTGTCATCAAATTACTTTAACGTTCGATTTTAAGGATTTAGATAAAATTGATATTGAAAATAATAAAAAATTAAATGATAAAGAAGTTAGTACTAAATATAATTCAAATGGCGAAGAAATAAAAAATTATATTAAGGAAAAATATGGTATAAATATGATTCCTAATATATTTTATTATAAAGATAATATTATAAAAAAAGAAGATTTAACAGTAAAAAAAGAAGATATAGCAAAGTCAGAATTTTTCAAATCTTTATTGAATTCTATAGATGAAGAAATAGATATTATAAATGATGCTTATGAAAAATCAAAAAGAAATCCTGCTATAAGAGAACAATATCAAAATAGAATCAATGAAAAAATAAAAAATGTAGTTAATAAAAAATTTAATGAGTTATATTATAATTTAGATAAGAATAATCAGATATATTGTTTTAATATAGCGTTAGGTGATATAGATGTTTCTCTATATACATATAAATATATAGATGATGAAAAGCAGGCTATAGATTTGGATAAGCAGTCTTTAGGTTTTAAATGGTTCTTTAATTTATTTTTTAATTTCCTGCATAAAGATTTACTCAATGCAGGTGATATAGTTTTAATGGATGAACCAGATGCACATTTATCGCTTCCTGCAAGAAGAGATTTAAGGAAGTTTTTAAAGGATTTTGCAAGACTGCATGGCGTTACATTTGTTGTAGCTACTCATAATCCTTCGCTTATAGATGTTAATTTTTTAGATGAGATAAGAATAATAAAGCATAAGGAAAAAGGGGTTGGAGTAGAGATAATCAATGAATTTACTTCTATAAGTAATTCTAGAGAAGATATCGATAAAGTAGATACATTGGAAGATATTATAAATGGATTTGGTGTTCTTCATAGGGATATAATTACAAATCCTAATAATAAAGTTATATTTGTTGAAGGAATTACAGATTATAATTATTTGACTGCATTTAAAATACTTAGGGAATATGAAGAAAATAGAAATATTAATTTAGTTTTCTTACCTATAAATGGACTTGGAAAGGAAAAGAAAAAAGAATCTGATAATTATGTAAAACTTATGAAAAATACAATAAAAAAATTATCTAAGTTCAAAAATGCTGTTATACTTACAGATGGGGATTATGCAGGGGAAAAATTTAATGAATTGAATACTAATTATAATTTAATTTCTATTCAATTAAGTGAAATAATTGATGGTGTAAAAATAATAGAAGATTTATTTTCAGATAATGATAAAAATAATAATAGTAATATAGGAAATAAACTTTTGAGGGCTTCGTCTTTATTAAAAAATACAATTATTCAAAATAAAGACAATATAGATTTAGAAACAAAAAATAATTTCTATAAGATATTTGATTATTTTTTGAAATATAATAGGAATAGTTATAACAATCATAATATTCAAAATAAACAAAATAATAAGCAAAATGATTCAAATAAGCAAAATGATAAGAAAAATGAAGATGATAAAGATAAAAATATTAATATAAATTAAAATTAATCGCAAATATTATTTATATTGTTAATATTGATGTTGTGAAAGTGTAGTAGTTATTTTTTAATGTTTGTATTCTTTATTTTTATTTGCTTTATAATTTTAGTATTATACTTGTTTCAAAAGTATTTTACATATTATATAAAAATTATTTAAAATTATAAATGTAACATTTTATATGTTGTATAAATTATTATTTCAGTATATAAACATGCCGTCCTTCACGCACAGACTGAGGGCTTCTTTTTGTGGAACGACTGGCTAGTGCCATCAATAATAAATAAAATTAGTTTTAAAACAAGTTAATGAACTGTATGTACATTATACTTGTTCATTTCCTACATAATTATAGTCTGATTATATTTGGTAAAATTGAAAGTTATAAAAATTAAATTGTTATTAATAAAATTTATGATATAATATAATGGGATTAATTATGTATAAGAAATTAAAAAATAGAGATGAATTAAATATTATATTGGATGATTTTAGAAAAAACAAGAAAATAATAGTATTTACAAATGGATGTTTTGATATACTTCATCGCGGACATGTTGAGTATTTGCAAAAGGCTAGAGAATTGGGGGACTTGTTGATTCTAGGATTAAACAGCGATTCTTCTGTAAAAAGATTAAAAGGAAATGGCAGACCTATCAATAATGAAATTGACAGAGCCATTGTATTATCTGCTTTAGAATGCATTACTTATATATCTATATTTGATGAAGATACTCCGCTTGAATTAATAAAGATAGTTAAGCCTGACATTTTAGTTAAAGGCGGAGATTATAAAATAGAGGATGTGGTTGGAAGAGAATATTCCAAAGAAACGGTATTAATTGATTTTGTAGATGGATATTCTACTACCAATATAATAAAAAAGATAAATAATTAAATTTAGGAGTTTTATATGATTATTGTAACTGGAGGAGCTGGTTTTATAGGTTCTAATATAGTTAGGGGATTAAATAATTTAGGTATTGATGATATATTAATAGTTGATAATTTGAAAAACGCTTCTAAACATAAAAATTTAAATAGAATTAATTTTAAAGATTATATAGATAAAGAAGATTTCAATTTAGAGATTATTAAAGATATGAAAGCAGATGCTGTATTTCATCAAGGTGCATGTTCTGATACTATGGAAATGGATGGTAAGTACATGATGAAAAATAATTATGAATATACAAAAAATCTTTTTCATTTTTGTTTGGATAGGAAGATAAGATTTTTATATGCTTCAAGTGCTTCTGTATATGGAAACGGAGAAAATGGTTTTGAGGAAAATGAAAAAAATGAGTATCCTCTTAATGTGTATGCTTTTTCTAAGTATCAGTTTGACAGATATGTTAATAAATTATTTAGAGAAAATAGGATTAAGAGCCAAGTAGTTGGGCTTAGATATTTTAATGTTTATGGTCCTCAGGAAAATCATAAAGGAAGAATGGCATCAGTTGCTTTTCATTTATTTAATCAAATAAAAGCTGGTGAAAAAATGAAAATATTTGAAGGAAGTGAGAATTTTTTAAGGGATTTTATACATATTGATGATGTTGTATCTGTTAATAATTTCTTTTTTAATAATGAAAATAAGTCAGGAATATTTAACTGCGGTACTGGTAAGGCTGAAAGTTTTGTTGAGATAGCTAAGGCTTTGAAAGAGGTTTATACTTCTGCTGAGATAGAATATATAGAGTTTCCTGATGCTTTAAAAGGAAAGTATCAGAAATTTACACAGGCTGATTTGAAAAAATTAAAAGATATGGGATATGATAAGCCTTTTATGAATGTTAATACTGGTGTAAAAAAATATGCTGAAGTTTTGGAAAAAAGCGGAGGATATTATTATTAATTTTATAGTACAAGTTTTATCATACTGCGAATTTATAATCGTGCGTTAATAAAAATTATAAATTTAATAAAAGCTAGGGTGGGTGTGCTTTTGTAATTAGGCAGTAAAATTAATTAGAATTCTATTTTTAATAAAAGCAGGGAATTTATAAGGGCGGGGTATGTTATAAGATTTTAAAATTTATTTTCATTTTCCCATACTCTATATTTTCTGCTTTAATATCTTATTTCTGTATTATTTTTCTTTTGGGTTAAAATAGTCATAGCACTGCCCGCCCAAGCATTTTTTTAATTTATTATCAACTCACCACACGCTTAATTGATTTGTGATTATGAATTGAGTAGTATAATTTTGCCTATACATGAAGCGGTATTAACCATGCGTTATATAAATTTTTAATTTACTTACATTCCCCACCCTTGAGATTTAAAATCTAATTTGTTATTTCTGTGGTATTTTTCTTTTTAGTTAAAAATAGTTATAGCACTACCCACCCAAGAATTTTTTAAATTTATTGTCAACTCACCGCACGATTAATTTATTTGTGATTATGAATGAATTAATTATTAGAATTTTATTTATGTATAAAGTGTATTTACCGTGCGTTAAATAAATTTTGAATTTAATTTCCCACCCTTTATATTTTCTGCTTTAATCTGTAATTTCTGAGTTCTTTTTATTTTTAGTTTAAAATAGTTATAGCACTACCCACCCAAGTATTTTTTAAATTTATTGCTAACTCCACGCACGCAGAACGAAGTTAAAAATATATAATTATTTTCAATTCAAATTTATGTTATATTAAAAATTTGGTTTATCGTGCGTTAATGAAAATTCAAAATTTAATAAAAGCTAGGGATGGTGTGCTTTTGTAATTAGGCAGTAAAATTAATTATAATGCGACTTTTAGTAGAAGCAAGAAATTTATAAGGGTTGGGTATGTAACCAAATTCAAAAAATTTACTTACATTTTCCCACCCTTTATATTTTCTGCTTTAATCTGTAATTTCTGAGTTATTTTTATTTTTGGTTAAAAATAGTTAAAGCACTACCCACCCAAGCGTTTTTTTAATTTATAGTTAACTAACCGCACGCAGAATAAAGTTAAAAATATATAATTATTTGCAATTCAAATTTATTTATATTAAAAACTAAGTTCAGCGTGCGTTAATGAAAATTCAAAATTTAATAAAAGCTAGGGATGGTGTGCTTTTGTAATTAGGCAGTAAAATTAATTATAATGCGACTTTTAGTAGAAGCAAGAAATTTATAAGGGTTGGGTATGTAACCAAATTCAAAAAATTTACTTACATTTTCCCACCCTTTATATTTTCTGCCTTAATCTGTAATTTATGTGTTATTTTTATTTTTGGTTAAAAATAGTTATAGCATTGCCCACCCAAGCATTTTTTAAATTTATAGCCAACTCACCGCACGCAGAATAAAGTTAAAAATATATAATTATTTGCAATTCAAATTTATTTATATTAAAAACTGAGTTCAGCGTGCGTTAATGAAAATTCAAAATTTAATAAAAGCTAGGGCGGGTATGCTTTTGTAATTAGTATTGTTATCATTATTATGAGTTAGGTTAAAGCTTTAATCATGGTAATTTTTTATCGTTTTTTCATTAGCTTGCTTCCTCTCATTTATTATCAATACTTTGTCATAATCTTTTTTTATGCCTTTGTCTATTGCTCTGACAAGTGCCTCAATTTTTACCGAAGGCACTCCTATGGCGTATTTGACAAAATATTATCAATGCTGAATAAATTATTTTCACCGACGCTCTGCGTTCCGTAGGCAAGGTGCCTTTCGGCAAAGAAATATTTTAATATTCTTTTTGCTGTATCAAATAAGCTAAGCATAACTACAGTATAAAATCAAACAATGAAAAAAGATTTATACTATAGTTAGTTTATCGCTGTTTAATATTTTTTTACTTTTGTATTGACTTATCATAAAACTTTGTTAAACTAAATATATAGAGTTAGTACGAATGGTAGAAAATCGTGCTCGACTGCCGCTTACTTGACTTTCAAGTACTGCGATGGAGGGGATATGCGTCCTCCTGTTCTAGTTCTTTTTAAGTTTTTTTAGACTTTTTTATTTAATCTATAAAAATGTACTATTTCATAATTTTTTTATTTATTTTCTTCCATATCTGTTATTTTATCAAGTACGATTTTTTTTGAATATAACCCAACACTCATATCATTTTCCTGAGCATGTTTTTTTAAAAGCTCATTTTCTTCATCGCTTATTCTAAAAAATATAACATGAGTATTTTTTTTGTTCTCTTTTTTCTTTCTGCCAGCACCTGCTCTAGCACCGCCGTGCGTGTTTTTTACTTCATTATCCATTTTTTATCACCCATATAATTAATGATACAGCAATAATTAACTGACTAATAGATATTATTAAATCACAAATGATATGCAATTTTTTTGAGTTTTCTTTGTTATACATATTGACCTCCATAATTTTTTATTCTTTGCTTTCTATTCTATTTATTATCATTTGCTTTAAATATTGGCTTATAGTTTGATTTTCGCTTTCAGCAATATTTTCTAATTTATCATATAGTTCATTTTCTAATCTTACATAAACTACTTTTGATATTGGTTTAGCTTTATTTTCAGGGGCAATTTTTTTACGTCCTGCACCCTCTCTTGCTCCGCCTCTTGACATAATATTATCCTTTAATTATAAAAGCTACTGATAAAATTATTACAGATAAAGATAATATAATAAAACTAGCAAATCTTATATTCTCAATTATTTTGTTATTCATATATTGACCTTCATTTATATCGTTATTTTTGCTTAGATGTTTTTATAATCATAATTAAATTTATTATGCTTAAAATTAAAGCTGAAATTGATATTATATAAGTAATAGTTTTTAACATTTTTAATCCTGATATTAGTAATTATTTATATTGTATATTATTTTTCTATAATGTTAATAGCATATTAAAGAAAAGTTATATTATGTGTATAGGCATTATTATATATATTACGATTAATATTCTTTTTTATTAATATTAATTTTTTGTATTTTTTTGCTGATAAAAATAGATATTTTGTTATATTTATAAAATAAAGAATAAATTTATAAAAATCATTTACTAAAAAATCATTTTATTGTATAATATTTGCAACAAATTTTTATAAGGAGTAATATTCATGAAGGTTGAAGATTTAAAACATGAGAAGCTAAAAGCTTGGATTAAAGAAGTAGCAGATATGTGTCAGCCAAAAGATATATATGTATGTGACGGAACTAAAGAAGAATATGACAGCTGCATGAACGGCTTAGTAGAATTAGGTTTAGCAAAACCTTTAACTAAAAGACCTCATAGCCACTCTTTCAGAAGCGATCCTTCTGACGTAGCACGTGTTGAAGATAGAACTTTTATCAGTTATCCAGATAAAGAAGATGCAGGTCCTACTAATCACTGGATGGCTCCAGATGAATTAAAAGGCACTATGAAAGAATTATACAAAGGCTGTATGAAAAACAGAACTATGTATGTAATTCCTTTCTCTATGGGACCTGTTGGTTCTCCTATTGCTAAAATAGGTGTAGAAATTACTGACAGCCCTTATGTTGTTTGTAATATGCATATAATGACTAGAGTAGGTACTAAAGTATTAGAAGTATTAGGTTCTAACGGCGAGTTTATACCTTGCTTACACTCTGTAGGTGCTCCTCTAGCTGACGGTCAAAAAGATACTAAATGGCCTTGTGCTCCAATAGAGAAAAAATATATTTCTCACTTCCCTGATGAGAATTTAATTTGGTCTTATGGTTCTGGTTACGGCGGAAACGCTTTGCTTGGTAAAAAATGTTTTGCTTTACGTATAGCTTCTGCTATGGCTAGAAGAGAAGGATGGATGGCAGAACACATGCTTATCTTACGTCTTACTAACCCAGAAGGTAAAAGATTCCATATCGCTGCTGCATTCCCAAGTGCCTGCGGTAAAACTAACCTTGCAATGTTGCAGCCTACAATCAAAGGTTGGAAATGTGAAACTATAGGTGATGATATTGCTTGGATGAAAATTAATCCAGATGACGGAAGACTTTATGCTATTAACCCAGAAGCTGGTTTCTTCGGAGTAGCACCTGGTACTTCTTATGATTCTAACCCTATGGCTATGGAATCTATAAAAGAAAATACAATATTTACTAACTGTGTAGAAACAGATAACGGTGATGTATGGTGGGAAGGTATGGGACCAGCACCTAAACATGGTATAGATTGGAAAGGTAATGACTGGAGTCCAGAAAGCGGAGAAAAAGGTGCTCACCCTAATGCTAGATTTACTGCTCCTGCTAGACAATGTCCTGTAATTTGTCCAGATTGGGAAGACCCTAAAGGTGTACCTATAGATATATTCATCTTCGGAGGAAGAAGAGCTTCTGTTATGCCTTTAGTACATGAATCTTATAACTGGGACCATGGTGTATTTATGGGTTCTACTGCTGCTAGTGAAACTACTGCTGCTAATATCGGTGCTGTTGGTGCTTTAAGATTTGATCCATTTGCTATGCTTCCATTTGCTGGATACAATATGGGCGATTATATGAATCACTGGCTTGAAATGGGAGATAAATTAGGTAATAAAGCTCCTAGAATCTTCTATGTAAACTGGTTCAGAAAAGATGCTGATGGTAAATGGTTATGGCCTGGATTCGGTGATAACTCAAGAGTATTAAAATGGATGTGTGAAAGAGTTGAAGGTAAAATTGATGCTGTTGACACTCCTATTGGTAAAATGCCTAAAGAAGGCGATTTAGACCTTACTGGTTTAGATATTCCTGAAGCTGATTTCAAAGAACTTATGAGAGTTGATGTTGAAGCTTGGAAAGATCAGGCTAAACAAATAGAAGATCATTATGCTAAATTCGGTTCAAGACTTCCAGCTAGACTTAAAAAACAATTAGAAGAATTAAGAGCTAGATTAAGCAAATAATTTTAGTTAATAGTTTTTCTTAAAAGAATATAAGCCGATAGTTTAATTAATATTAAGCTATTGGCTTTTTTATTGTTATTAAAACTATATATAAGTTTATAATAATTGACTTTTATATTTATTGAATTTATAATAAATAACAATTTTATAATTTACTATAATGGGGTTTATGAGATTATTATTATAGTATTCAAAATAATAATACGAATGAGAAAATAAATTTAATAAATAATATAAACAGTAAAATAGACAAAATATTAGAAAATAATTTAATATCAAATTTAATTATTATTGCTATAGGTTTTGCTGCAGCATTATCAATTAATACATATTCTTTTATAAAGATTGTTAACTTAATTAATAATATTAATTTTTTAGTAATTTTATAATTAGGTTTTGCTTTTATACATTTTATTTTTTCTATTTTAGTTTGATATTCAATATTAATTCAAAGTTTAATTAAAAAAATATTTTTATAATATTTTATCTTTTTTTATCATTTTAGGCACTGTTTTATTTGATTTATTTTATGTTACAATTTTTAATATTGGATACATATATGCATATTCGCAGTTTTATAATATAAAATATATATTTTCTGTTATCACATTTTTTATAATAATGGCTTTATCATATAATGGTTTTCAAGTATTAAATTCCAAAAGCATTTCAGAGTTTTTTGCCTTTTCTGCTAATATATCTATATTTTCTATTTTAATATTAGTTATACTATTAAGATCATTTGGAAAATATATAGCAATAATTGTATTTTTTATCAAATTTACTATTGGTAGATCATATGATGATATTATATTCTTAATTATTAATATCTTTTTTAAGTTCAATATTTTCTTTTTTGCTGTATATATATTAATAGGAAGATTAAAATTAATATTTCTATATATTTATCAAGAATATTAATGTTTTTTAGTTTATTATTTAATTTGAATAATAAAAAAATACATTTATAACTTTTTCTCTATTTTTGATTATAGGCATTCTTAGTGTTCTTATGCCTTCCTCGGAATTTACATTTAAAGATATAATGTCCGCTGATAATAATTTTATTTTTTTGTTTATACTATTTTAAATAAAAATCTATTTTTAGATATTATATTTTTTATAATGACTGCTTTATAATTTAATGAATATAAAAAATAAAAATTATAAAAATATTTCTGAAGTATTTACTTTCTCTGCCAATATGATTATATAGATCAAAATGATTTAGAAGAATTAGATGATAATTTTGAGATTGACTCTATATATCAAGATATATCTCTTGTAATTGATCAATTATCTTATATTATAGAAAAGATAAATAGTATAGTTTATTATTGTAATGAAGAAGAGTTAATTTCTTCTATAGAAAACAGCTATGATATATGGGAATTTTTTGGAGATGCTTTGCAAAATAATGATTATTATAAATCTTCTGACAAAAGATATGGAGATGATTATATACCTGATTATGATATGGATGCAATAGATATAATTTTTGATAGAGATTTTAAATAAAAAGTTTTAATAAACTATTAATTATATGATAGTTTAATTAATTTTAAACTGTCGGTTTTTTTATGGTTTATATAATTTATTATTTAATGATATTGAATAAAATGCATTAATATGTTAGTATTAAAAACTATTATATTTTTTAGGAGTGTTTTTTATGTTAAATATACAGGAAAAATTTATAAACCTTATGATTGATTTAAAAGTTATATCAGAAGAATCTGAGATTGATAGTTCAAATATAGAATCTTTAGAAAATATTATAAGAGAAACGAAATTATTAATACCTGTTGTAGGTGATTTTAGTTCAGGTAAAAGTACTCTTTTAAATAAATTTATAGGTAAAAATATATTGGCTGTTAATGTATTGCCAGAAACTTCTATTCCTGCTGAACTATATTATAGTGAAAGAGAATACAATATTGCTGTTGATAAAGATGGTAATGAAATAGAAATAGATGATCTAAGTACCGAGAATATACAGAAATATTCTTATGTAAGAAGATATATAAATAGTGATAATTTGAAAAAATAGATCCTATTATATTGGTAGATATGCCGGGGTTTGATTCTCCTTTAGAAAATCACAATAAATCTATAATGAGTTATTTAGATAAAGGTGTTTATTATACGGTGCTTTCAGCTATAGATGCTGGTACTATAAGCAAATCATTGATGACGCAGATAAAAAATATTAGAGGATTTAAAAAAGATTTCTCAATGTTTATAACTAAATCAGAACTTAGAAGTAAAGAAGATTTTAATTCTATTAAAGAAGAAATGATAAAAACTTTAAAACAGGTTTCTTATGATAAAGATATATATAGTATAAGCAGTAAGGATATAAATTTATTTAATGAAGTTATTACTAAATTAGACCCTGAAAATATATGTAAATCTATTTATATTGATTCAATAAAAGAGTTAATATATGAATTAAAATCTTCAATTAATGTTAGAATATCAGCTTTGAAAAAAGATAAAAAAGCAAATGATAAAATTATAGATGATTTAAAAGAGGCTATAAATAAAATAGAATTGAAAAGGGCAAGATTGATAGAAGATGAAAAAAATAAAAACTATGATTCTGAAGTAAATAGTATAGTGCAGGAAGTAGGAAAAGAACTTAATAATAATTTGGATTCATTGGTTAATGCTGCTATGAGAGGAGATTCAGAAGGTTTAAAAGAAGAGATGCTTAATATAATACAGCCTATTATTATAGAAAAAACAAATATTGCTTTGGATAATATTAATGTTAATATAAGCAGAGAAATTTCAGCAGATGTTAAAAGTTTAGATTCTATATTATCAGAATATAATATACCTAATTTTATTCAGAAAATAGAATACAATATAGAGAAATACAAAGATAAAATAAAAATTCCTAAATTAAAAAACACAGGCACAAGTTCAAATACCGTATATAAAACTGTTATGACTACTGCAGCAATATTAACAAGTGTTGTAAATCCGATTATAGAGATTTTAGTAGTATTTTTACCAGAAATAATCAATGTGTGCTTTGGATTTTTAAAAGAAAGACAGCAAAAAGAAGAAATTAAAAATCAGATTATAAGTCAGATTACACATATAAAAAGAGAGCTTAAAGTACAGATAACACAGATATTTAAAGAAAATGCTTCAAAATCTATAGAGGCTATATCAGAATCTTTTGATGAAGAATTAAATAAGAAAAAAGAAGAAATAGAACAAGCTCAGGAAGAATTATCAAGTAAAAAAGATTTAGATGCTTTAATATCTAAACTTCAGGATAATTTGAAAAAAATAGATGAAGTATCAAATGTATTATATAATGAATAAAAAAATTAGGAGTTAATATTATGAATGATATTATTCAAGCAAAAAATAAAATTATAGATATTAAGAAGGCAATAGATAAATTGGCTGATAAGCATAGTGATGACATAGAGTTCGTAGATACTATAAAAAATATAGCAAATGAATGTAAATTTGGAAGTATAGAATCTATAGAGAATGATTTTAATGATACAGTTAATATGGATAGAACTTTAAGAGTAGGTATTGTAGGAAGAGTAAAAGCAGGTAAGTCATCTCTTCTTAATTCTTTATTATTTGACGGAAAAGATATTTTACCTAAAGCAGCTACTCCTATGACAGCAGCTCTTACATATATGCAGTATTCTGATAAAAATTATATTGAAGTGGAATTTGTTACAGAAGATGATATTAAAAACTATAAAAAAGTGCATGATAAATTTGAAGAGCTGCTTAAAGATAGAATCAATAAATTAAAAAATGAATTTAATCAAAATTATATTTCAAATAGTTATTCTTCTGATGAAACTAATATTGAGGAAAGAGCCAGAGAAGAACTTATGCAAGAGAATGGATATTTGGCATCAGGGTATGATAATTATAATGATATAGCAAATACAAGTAAAAGTATATATAATGAAGTTTTATCTAAAGGGGTTGAAAAAATTGATTTTAATAATGTTGAGGATATAGCAGGAAAACTTCAGGATTATGTAGGGGTGGCTGGTAAATATACGCATTTTGTAAAAAGTTTAAATTTGCATATAAAGATAGAAGAGTTAAAAGAGGTGAGTGTTCTTGATACTCCGGGTTTCAATGATCCTGTTGAATCAAGAAATAGAAAAGCGTCAGAACTTCTGCAAAAATGCGAAGTAATATTTATATTAATGCCTTCCACACAAGCATTTACAGCTACAGATAAAGATGTAATTAATAAGATATTAAAAAAAGAGGGTATACAGGAAATATATGTTATTTTAAGCAAGATAGATGATACTTTAAATGGTTCCGATAATTCATATAAGGCAAACGGTGATTTAGAAAAAGCGGTAAAATCTCTGCTTACAAGTCAGTATCAGTATATAAAAAAGAATTTTAAAGATATGGCAGCAAATAATAATGATACTTTTGACTGTATAATAAAAGATATTGAAAACAGAGTATTATATTCTTCAGGTATATGCGACAGTCTTGTAAAAAAATGGGGTAATTGGTCTCAAAATGAAGATACTGTTTTTAAAAATTTTTCAGAGTCTTATCCAGATTATTTTAGCAAATCTGAAAAAGAAACAAGCATACATTGGCTTAATTATTTAGCAAATATTGATAAAGTAAAATCTATATTAAAATCAGTTGCAGATAGAAAAGAAGATATATTAAAGGCTGCTTTAGATAAGTTTGAAGAAAAATATATGAATAATGCTGAAGAGATAAAATCAGAATTAAAAGAATATGTTAAAACAAGAGAAAGAAGATTAAATACTATGGATATAGATGTATTATCTAAGCAGATAAGAGATTTAGAAAAAAAATGCGTAAACTTAGAATCAGATATAAATTATGTGGCTAAAAATACTATTGATACTTGGAAATACGAAGCTATTGACAACGGATTAAGAATATTAAATGATTTTTTTAATGAGGCAAGCGGTAAAATAGAAGGTGCTAAAGGAGAAGAAACTAGATCATGGACTACTGGTATCTTGTGGTGGAAAAAAACTCATTATGATACATATGCAACTGTTAATACAAATCAGGTAATTAATTCTATAAACCTATATAAAAATAAATTTAATGAGCAGATGTATATAACTTTAGGTAATATGTATATTGAGTTTAGAGAGTTAATTATAAGTAAGATATACAATGTTTTTGCAGATAATGGTTTGGAAATGAGAGAAAGTGATATATCCAGATCTGTAAGTGCTATAATCAATGAATATTTAGATAAAAAAGTTACATATACTGAAAATACGCCTCTTGCTCCAAATGGAACTGTATCAGGATATTCTGCAGAGCAATTTATAGCTGAAGCTGACAGATATTTGCAGAAAATGAGAGAAGATTTCAGAACTGTATTTGCTGATGAAAATATCAGCAGTTTGGCTAATAAATTAAAATCCATTGATTTTGGTAAAGAAACTTTAGAAAAACAAAAGTCTGAATTGGAAACTAAAAAAGATGAGGTTCAAAATAAAAAAAGAGCCGAAGAAAAGTGGATTATAATAAAATCTGAAATAGTAAAATTATTTTAAATTAGGATACTCTATATATGAATAATATAATATATATATTTTCTGCTGTAATAATATTTTTGTTAATATTATTGGTATTTTTTTCATTGAAGATGAGAAAATTATCATATTTGAATAATTTAATATCTCAATTAAATAATGATTTAGAAACTAAAAATAAAGAGATTAGTAATTTAAATGCTGATATAGAAAATAAAAGTCAGGATATTGCTAATCTTAATGCTAATTTGGAAAGCAAGAATAAAGAGATTAGTGATTTAAATGCTGATATAGAAAATAAAAGTCAGGACATTGCTAATCTTAATTCCAATTTAGAAAATAAAGATAAAGAGATTAGTAATTTAAATGCTGATATAGAAAATAAAAGTCAGGATATTGCTAATCTTAATTCCAGTTTAGAAAATAAAGATAAAGAGATTAATGATTTAAATGAGGAATTAGAAAATAAAAAGAAAAGTATTCATCAGCTGAATGAAGATTTAGAAGATTTGGAGAATGAAAAAAATAAGTATAAAAAAAATGTTAAAGAATTAAATAGCAAAATTTCAGAATTAGATACAGAAAAACAATCTTTTGATGAAAAATTAAAGAAGGCAGAGAGAGAGTTAGACGATACCAAAGATGAATTAACAGAAGAAAAGAAAGAAAAAGAGAGTATTGGAAATATATTTAAATCTGTATTAAGTATTTTGAATTCCAAATCAGAAGAGAATAAATACTTAAATGAGTTTAGAAATCTAATTGCAAAACCTGATTATAAAAATATGGGTTTGCTATTTTATGAATTAAAAGATATAGAAAATGAATTAGATGAGATAGCAAAAAATCCTATTTTATATACAAGAAATATAGTTTCTATAGGAGGGGCTTTTAGTTCAGGTAAATCATCATTTATAAATACACTGTTTAGCAATGGTAATTATTTTACTTTACCTACAGGAGATGTTCCTGTTACTTCTATACCTGCATATATAATTCACAGTGAAGAAAGCTATATAGAGTGTTTAACTTTAGATAATAAAAAATCAAAGGTTGATAAATCTATATTTGATTTTATATCTGTAAAAAATAGCGTAAGTGAAAATATTGAAACCAGTTTTAATCCTAAAAATGTGATAAAGTATTTTTATATTAATGATAAACTTAAAGTGAGTGTACGTAATATATGTTTTGTTGATACACCAGGATATAATCCTCCCAATGAATCTAAAGAAGATAGAGAAATATCTAAAAAACATATTGTAAATACAAATACACTTATATGGCTGATAAATGTAACAGAAGGAACTATAACAAAAACTGATATACAGTTTTTAAAAGAAATATTATCTATTAATCCTAAAATTAAAATGTTTATTATTATTAACCGTTCTGATACTAGAGATGATAAACAAATAAAAGAAATATGTAATCAAGTTGATAAAGAATTACAAAAGCATAAAATAAGCGTTGTAGGAATATCACCTTATACTTCGCATTATAAGAAATTAGAATCCAATGAGCATTATTACCATAATTTTAAATATGGTATATCATTACCTGATTTTTTGAAAGATTTAAATAAAAAAAATAATGATAAATATGAATCTATTAAAAACAATATTGATAATATTTTTATTAATTATAGAGAGAAATTTCAATATGATATAGAAATATTAAATAATTATAAAAAGGAATTATTATCTGTGAATAATAAATATATATCAAATATGTCTTATGTAAAAAGTTTAGTTTCTAAATATAGAGGTTTAGTTCCTTATGAACGTATAAAAAATGATAAAGGCATTGACACTAATATTAGAGAAAACACTAAAGATATTAATGAAAATATTAATAATATCAAAAAAAATGTAGAAAATAAAATTAAAGAGTATGAATTGTATATAAATAATTCCTATAAAATTTATTATGATATAATAAAATGTATAAATAATATATTTTCTATTAAATCATAATTTTTTCTTATAATATTTTTTTACTATATTAATCATTTTTTTATCATGCATAGCTTCAGCATATTCTAAAACATTGTAGCTTTCTTTTATACTTCTGCCATAGTCATTATCAGGTTTCATTTTTATATTTAAATCAACACCATTTTTAAATAAATATTCAGCAACTTCATAAGAGCCTTGATCTATAGCATGATATATTGCAGTGTAGTTCATATCATTAGGATAATAGTTCACATCAGCACCATTTTCAACTAATGCCTTAACTATTTCTAAATTACCAACGCTTGCAGCAATTGCTATAGGAGGATCATCATCAGCAAATTTTGTATCCAAATCAGCACCATTATCTTTTAAAAGTTTAACTACTTTAGGAACAGAGCCTGCAAGTATAGTAGCAGGAGCAACTCCGCTGTTATTTGTAGCATTTACATCGGCACCATTTTCTATTAAAAGTTTTGAAGCTTCATAAGGATTTTGTCCTGTAACAGCCCAAAGTAATGGAGTATCCCCATTATCATCGGCTTTTCCATTAACATCTATTCCGTTATCTATTAAATATTGCATTATATTAATATTGCCTTTTTCAGAAGCATAAATAAGTGCAGATGCTCCCCAAGACGATTTTTCATTTATATCTGCATTATTTTCTAGTAATAGATTAAACATTTCTTCATTGCCATTTTCGCATGCAATCATAATCATATTTTTGCCGTCTTTATTTTTTATATTTATATCAGAATTATTTTCTATTAATAATTTTGCTATCTCTATATTATCAGTTCTTACAGATTCCATTAAAGCATTAAATCCGTCGCCTGCTCTTAAATTAACCAAAGCCCCATTATCAATCAATGCTTTTGCTATATCATAATGCCCATATGATGAGGCTATCATTAAAGGAGTTGTATTAGTATAATGTGTAATATTGCCTATGAGAATTTCATCTTTTGACTGAGCATTTATACCGCCGTCATTTATTAATTCAATTATCTCAGCGATGCCTGTTTTATTTTTATTCTTTTCTAATAGTTTTGATAATTCATCACTTGGCATTCTTATTTCATTTGTCATTGATGTGTTTTTTAATTGTATATTATCTTTTATTTTGTCATTATTGCTTTCATTTATTTGATTTGAATATAGTGATGTAATTACTGTCAATAATATAATTATAATTTTATTTTTCATTTTAAACCTCTTAAAAATATAGAGTATTATAATATCATAAAACTTATAATTATCAATAGGGATATATGGTATAATAGACTTGTTTCATAATTAATTTTTTGAGTAAATATTTTAAATTTTTTAGCCATGATATGAAGCTTTATACAAATTATTCTGTATACAATATCTATGTGTAATCGTTATAAGAATAACAAACATTGCATATTATTATGAAACAAATCTAGTATCCTTAATTATAAAGCTGCATTTAAAGAATCTATATCGAATACAGGGAATGTTTCAATATCAGGAGTTATTTTTTTACTCATTCCTATTAATACCTTACCAGGACCGCATTCATATATTTTTGTAATGCCTTGTTTTTGCATATTAATCATGCTGTCATACCATCTTACAGTTGAAAACATTTGTTTATATAGATTATCTTTTATTGAATCAAACACATGCACTTCAGCTGTAACATTAGACATTACTTTATTATCATTATTATGAAACTCTATTTTTTCTAAAAATTCTTTTAGGCTTTCAGCTGCAGGCTTCATAAATGGAGAGTGAAAAGCCCCAGAAACTTTTAGAGGCATAACTCTTTTAGCACCAGCTTCCTGAAGTTTTGGAGTAACAGCCTCTATAGCACTTAATAAACCAGATATAACTATTTGATCTTTTAAATTGTAATTAGCAGCAACAACCTCTTTATTTTCAGGCATACATTTAGCAACGTCATCATAACTTAATCCAAGTACTGCGGCCATTCCGTAAGGAGCATCCGCACCTGCTTTAGCCATTAAAAGTCCTCTAGTTCTTGCAATCTTTACTGCATCTTCAAATGATATATATCCTGCAGCAGATAGAGCAGTAATTTCTCCTAAACTATGTCCTGCAAATAGATTTCCTTTTACTCCTTTTGATTTTAATGCCTCATAAGCAGCCATACCTACTGTTACTAGAGCAGGCTGAGTATTTTCTGTTTTTTTAAGATCTTCTTCGCTGCCTTCAAAACATAATGCTTTTATATCAACATCATCTAAAATATTAGCAGCTTTATCAAATATTGCTTTGGATTCAGATACATTATCATATAAAGACTTTCCCATACCTACGCATTGAGAACCTTGACCTGGAAATAGAAATGCTGTATTTGACATATTTATTCTCCTTTTTTATACTATATTTTTTAATTAACTTAGTTAACAGAATATTAACAAAAAAGTTAAGTTTTATCAAGTATTTAATTTTATTTTGATGAAGCGAATATAAGTTATATAATTTTATTAAAAGTTACAATATTCTAATCTGTAAACAACAATTTATATTTGAATGATTGACATTTTATTTTAAATTCATTATCCTTTTGCAGTAAAAATTAAATAGTTTGGGGTAATAAAATGAATATCAGTAATGAAAAAAAATCTAAATATATGATAATAGAAGGAATAGTATCTGTTATTATAAATGTATTATTATTTGCTTTTAAATATATAGTAGGACTTTTGACAGGTTCATTATCTATTATGGCTGATGCTTGGCATTCATTAAGCGACTGTATAAGCAGCATTATTGTTATAATAGGCGGTATTTTTTCAAAAAGACCTCCAGATAAAGAACATCCTTTTGGACATGGAAGAATAGAATTGATAACTAGCTTTATAGTGGGTATTATGCTTGTATTTATTGGATACAGTTTTTTCTCTGAAGCTGTAAAAAATATTATGAATAAAAAAACAGCTTCATTTACTATGATAGCTATAATTGCTATGATAGTTTCTATTTTGATTAAAGAAATCTTAGCTCAGTATTCATTTTGGGGTTATAGAAAATCAGGTTCTAAATCTTTATATGCTGACGGATGGCATCATAGAAGCGACAGTGTTACATCTATAATAATATTAGTCGGAATATTGTTTGGAAAAAGTTTTTGGTGGATTGATGGGGTTCTAAGTATATTGGTTTCGCTTGTAATATTTTATGCTGCTTTTGATGTTATAAAGTCTAGTATAAAACCTCTTATAGGGGAGTATCCTTCAGAAGATGTAATTAAAAATATTAATGATATAGCAAAAGAACTTAATATTAATAATGATTCTATTAATTTACATCACTTTCATATACATACTTACGGAGATCATAGCGAAATAACTTTTCACATGCGTTTCCCAAAAGACATGACTGTTTTTGATGCACATGAAAAAGTTACAGTTTTTGAAAATGCTATAAGAACTAAATTGGGAATAGAACCCACTATACATATAGAGGCTTATAGATAATTTTTATTATATTGGTCTTTAATAGTACTATTCTTCTATATCATAATTAAATAATTTTTGTGTTATAAATAATATATTTTTTATTTATAATACAAAATTGTTTAATTAAAACATATAAAAAAATATATAAAAATCATGTCTAGTTAACATACTTAATAAATTTATAATACAAACTTTCGATAATATTCTTATATAATTTTTAATATATTTACAAAGGCTTTATTATGTATAATGATACTTCTGTTAAAAACAAATTTTCTGATTTTCTTGAAGAGTTTTGTGATTATTTGCAGACTTTAAATTTTGCGGCACATACTATTAACAGCTATAATAAAGATTTAAAAGAATATGTGAAATTTTTGGAAATTAAGAATATATCAATAGAAGAAGCGGATCATTATGCAGTAAGAGATTATTTGAGATTTTTAAAAAATAAAGGATTAACTAATTCAACTACTTCAAGACACTTATCTTCTATAAAGAAGTTTTATAAATATTTAATAAGAAACGGATTTTCTGACAAAAGAAGAATAGTTGATATGAAAAGTCCCAAGAGGGAAGAGCATATAGCAAAATTTTTATCTATATCAGATATAGATAGTATATTAAATATAGATGATAATGGAGAGTTTACGCTGCTAAGAGATAAAATGATGGCGTTATTTATGTATACTATAGGATTAAGGGTATCTGAATTGGCTTCTTTAAGACTTAGTATGATAAAAAAAGGCTCTGAAACTTTAAGAGTATGCGGCAAAGGCTCTAAGGTTAGGGATATTCCTCTTCTTCCAATAATATACGAAAATTGGGATATATATATGGAAAAAAGAAGAGTGATTCAAAAAGAATATGGTGAAACTAATGATTATATATTTATAAACAGATTCGGAAAACCTATAAGTGATAGAAGTATAAGAACATCTATGAAACGCTTAATTAGAAATTCTAATATATCAATAGATTTTTCTCCTCATACATTAAGACATACATTCGCTACACATCTGCTTAATAATGATGCTGAAATTAGAGGTGTTCAGGAATTATTAGGGCATGAAACAATAGCAACTACCCAAAGATATACTCATGTTACTAATTCAAGATTATTTGAAGTTTATAATAAATTTCATCCTCATTCAAATAATTAAGTATAATTAATTATTTTTATACTTTTTTTGATTTTTAATACTTCTAAGATGAAGATAAACAGTGTGATGGGATATATGCAAATAATTCGATACAATCTGCACAGCTTCTTTAAACTCAAATATTCCCTGACTGAATAATTTTTTTATTATTGTTTTATTATAAACAGAAACTCCAACTTCTTCTCTGTCTACTCCTATAATAACCTTTTTTATAGCTTCTAATATTATTTCTTCAGATCTATTATTAGATTTCTCTTTACTTGTGCTTATATTTTCTGGTATGAATGCATTAAATATATTAATTACAGATATGTCAAAATGCCAATTAATGCACATCATCCCAATAGGTACTCCATAACTATTTTTTACTATTGTGTAATTTAATTTATTGCATTCTCCAGTTACTGATTGTATGAAATTGTTTTTATAATTTTCATTACTTGATAGTATTTCAAGCATTACGGTTTTATCAATATCAGATATTTGAGAGCCGACTCTTTTATTTGATAGATGTTCATTTACTATATGAATAATACTGCATTGTTCATTTTCAAAAGAGTATAAGATAATTTCTACATTTGCACCTAAATAACTAGCTAAAGACTGAGATAATATTTTATAAGAGTTAAGTATAGCAAGATCTTCTTTGGTGTATTCGTAGTTGTTATCCATCTTTCCTCCGCTTTCTTTAAATATATTACTATCCATATTTATAAATATAATAATTTTTTTGGTTTTTCCAACATTTTTTACTGTAAAATCTTTCATTTATTCTATTTATTATATATAATATCAAATAGAATGGATTTATTATATTTACGGATTATTTATGGAAATAAATTTAGATAATTATTCGGAAATAGAATTAGAAAAACTTAAAAATTATAAAGAATTATTTTTCAAAGATAAAATAGAAATAATTTCTAAAAATGAGAATGGTGTTATAAGTGTAATACCATATAATAAAATAGACTTTATTTTTGATAATGACATTCAAAATAATATTTTATTTAATAATTCAAAATATTATATATACAGTTCATATCTTGAAATGATAAAATTTTTTATAAATCCTTCAGAACTTAATAATAAAGATTATTTTTATTCTATTTTCACAAACTGCAAAGATTCTATAAAGGAAGTTTCGGATAAAGAAGGTGCAATGATAGAAGAGATTTTATCAATTACGCCTTATGAAAGAGTTGAACATATAAAGAAGTTAATAAAATCTCTTGAAGCAGAAGAATCTAGAGAGAAATTTACATGCAAGGCTGCTGGAATTATAGGTGAGATATTAATAAAATTGGGATTGATAAATAGGATAAATGTTATTGGGGATATTAATAATGATTCTAAATTTGACAGTAAGGTATATAATATAAATTATGAAGATTTAATAAGAAGTGCGGCTGAAAGTGTTTTTGTTATGCTTAATAAGAATTATGAAAAGGATAATATATTTAGAGATGTTATCGGATTTACTGGATATAATATAATAGATCACAGCAATAGACTTTTTATTAACACTATGGAATTTATGATATTTTATAATAAAAATATCAATATGGGAATGCTTTCAAAAATAAGAGCAAAATGGAAAAATGAGTTTATGCCTTATTATCTTAAAATCGCAAAAAAATATAAATTTATTAAAGATATCAGCAAATTAGATAATATATTTAAATTGGGAATAAGACAGTTTGATAATATGGAAATAATCAATATGTCAATAGCCGCATTACTGCATGATATTACTTTAACTGAAACAGTTAATTATTTGCCTATAGAAAGTTTTAATATTAATAATGAATTATATTCGCATTCAATAAAATCATATAACTATCTAAAATATTCTATATCTCATAATCAGGATATAAATTTATCTGTTGGAGTTCATCATGAATATTATGGATACGGATATGGTTTGGCTATGACTTTATATGAAGCAATGAAATCTAAAAGACCTAATTTTGAATATCAGTATTTAATCAGTTTTGATTCTAAAGATGTATTAAATTTAACTGCATCTGTGTATTATCCTGCTAAAATTTTAGAGATATTAGATATATATGATTTGCTTAAATATAAATATGAAGTTTGTTTTAATGAGATTAATACTAATATTGATATAGTTAATTATATGTATGACAATTTCTTAAAAGATGAAGTTAAGATAGATTATATATTATTTACAATTTTCCAAAAATATTTAACAGATTTTAAAGATTATTAATTTTTAAAGGTTTTTATTTATGAAACATATATTTTTTGTTTTATTTATTTTTAGTATTATTATATTTTCTGCATCATGTTCTAAAAATAATAATAAATCCGATATTGTTCCAGTAGATTCTCCAAAATCTTTTTCTGTATTGGGATTCTGTGTTACAGCTCCTGATAATTCCCTAAATGTTAAATATGCAATTGTTAATAAAACAGTAGCAGAGGTAAATTTTGATTATATGAATGATAATTATTATTACAGAGCAGCTAGAAATTTGGATGAATTATTATCTTTTTATGAATATATTAATGATGATGATAAAATAATTTCTGATGAAGAAACTGGTATTAAAATTACAATAAAAAGAAATAATGAAAATAATTCAATTGCATTTTGGAATGTTAATAATATAAATTATTCTTTATATAGTGATAATAAAGATGATAATATAGAGGCTTTATCTTTAGAACTTATGAAAAGTAAAGCTATAAAGTAAATTAATATTTAATTAACTCTTCCAGATTCAAGCAATCTTTTAATATTTTCATTAGTTGAATTTTTTACTAAATTTATTGCATTATTATCCATTGAAGCATTATTTGTTATAAGCATTCTGCATATTTCATAATTATTATTTTCTATAGCCATGCATAAAGGTGTATATCCTTTTTCTGAATCTTTAATATCTATATATACATTATTTGATAATAGGTTTTCAAGTATTGATATATTATTATTTTTTACAGCAATATGTATAGGAGCATATCCGTTATGAACATTGTCTAAATCTGATTTTGCGTTTATGAGTATATTTGCTATATCAGTATTATTATTTTCAACTGCAATATTTAATGCATTCTGATTATCATTATTAAGTATATTTACATCAGCATTATTTCTTATTAGATTGTCTATAATACTGATATAATCTTTGGATTTATGAGCATTCATTACAGCCAAATGCAAAGCTGTATTGCCGTTTTCATCTTTTATATTAGGATTGGCTCTTGCCATAAGTAAAGAATTTACACTTTCTTTAATTCTGTATGAATTATTCTCTATAGCATAATGCAGAGGAGTTTTAAAATTTGAATTTGTATTATTAACATTTGCCCTTAATTTTATAAGTTCATTAAGTGCTTCAACAGAACCCTCTCCAACAGCATAATGCATCATTGTATTTGTATCTTTAGTGTCAACATCTATACCTAGGTTTTTAACTAAATAATTTATATTTGCTACATTATTTCCTAACACAGCGGATTTTATTAATGATATAACATCTTCGCTGTTCATAAGCAAATATATATTTTTGTTTAAGTATAATTCTAAAATTCTAGGATTTGAATATTTTGAAGCTATGAATTCACTTTTTGTTTTGTTCATCATTTGAAAATTTATATTAGCTCCGTATCCAATTAATAGCTTTACAATATCAAAGTTATTATTTACAGCTGCAATATCCATAGCAGAGTAATATGAAGCATCTATAGAATTATTATTAGGCATATTCATTTTTGCATTGCTTGGTAAAAGTATATTAAAATCTGTGTATGGAGAATTCTTCAAAGCCTTTATAGAATCTATTTTATTATTTTCAGCAGCTATATGTATAAGAGAGTAGCCTCTTTCATCTGTTATGTTAGGACTTACATTTTGATTAAGAAGAGCCTGAATTTTTTTTACGTCGCCGTATTTCACTGCTAATATCATACTATTTTCATTTTCTGTTGCAGCATATATAGATGCTGATATGATATTTAATATAAGTGTAAATATAATAATTTTTTTTATTGTCATTTTTAATCATCCTATTTATTTTTATAGTATCATATATAATAATCGTTTTTATATTCCATATAATTATAACTTTTTTGTGATAAATTAGTGTTATTATTTTTTAAATAAATGTTAAAAATATTGAAAAATAGAAAAATATAATATATACTTATTCTAATCCTTAGGAGGTTTTTTAATGGCTAGTATAGATAGAGAAAGAGCATTAGAGTTATTTAAGAAATATAATGATGAACATTCTTTATTTAAGCATGCTTTATCAGTTGAAGCTGTTATGAGATATTTTGCTAAAAAGAGCGGAGAAGATGAGGATGAATGGGGAATGGTAGGATTTCTGCATGATATGGATTATGAAAAATACCCTGATGAGCATTGCATTAAAGTTAAAGAGATACTGGAGTCTGAGGGGCTGCCTGAAGGTTTTATAAGGGCTATACAAAGTCATGGCTATGGATTATGTACTGATATAGAGCCTATAACTAATATGGAGAAAACTTTATATGCTGTTGATGAGCTTGCAGGTTTTATTACAGCTTGTGCTTTAGTCAGACCTTCAAAGAGTTTAGATGATTTGGAAGTAAAATCGGTTAAGAAAAAATTAAAAGATAAGGCATTTGCAGCAAAGGTAGACAGAACAGTTATAAATAAAGGTGCTGAGATGTTGGGAGTGCCTATTGATGATTTAATAAAAGAAACTATAGAAGCTCTTATTCCTGTACAGGAGAGTATAGGGCTTAAAAAAATTTCATAAATTTAAAGTATTGATGGAATTGAATTATGAGCAGAATAAAAATACTTACAATAGTAGATATGCAAAATGATTATATGGAAGGCGGTCCTATGGCCGTTAAGGGAGCCAGTAAACTTGTTCCAGTGATAAACGATCTTATCAAGAACGGCGAATATGATGCTATAATTGCAACACAGGATTGGCATCCGTCCAATCATATATCTTTTGCTTCTACTCATGGAAAAGAACCTTTTTCTAAGGTAAAAGTTATAGATCAGGATACTGGAGATGAAGAGTCTTTAACTTTATGGCCTCGTCATTGCGTTGCTAGAACTTATGGTTCTGCAATAGTTGATGGTTTAAGAAAAAAGAGGGATTATATATATGTTCAGAAGGGCGTTGATCCTGATGATGAGGGTAATTCTGGTTTTTCTTATATGCATAAAGAATTTATAGATGCCGCCAGAGAAAATAAAGAAACATTAATATTAGATTTTGTAGGAGTTTCTCTTGATTACTGCGTATTTTATACGGCTAGAGATACGGCAGAATATGTAGCTTCTATTGATGCTGAGTATTTAGTAAGTGTTAATGTTCTTGAATATGCTTCCGTTGCTGTTAATCCTGAGGCTATAGAAGGTTTGTATTCATCTTGTCCTATTATTAATCTTAAAAAGGTTAAACTGTGAATATAGTAAGGCTTGATAAAAAAGAAGATAATGATAAGGCATATATATATAAAAGCCCAATAGGTGATTTGATACTTTCAGTTGATAATACTTCAAAATATATTACTTCATTAGGTTTTCATATAATAGATAATATAAAAATTTTATATGATGAACCTTCTGTTATAAAAAAAGCAAAAAAAGAATTAGATGGGTATTTTTCAAAAAGATTGAAACTATTTTCTATTCCTTTAGCATTGTACGGAACAGATTTTCAATATAATGTTTGGCTTGAAACTTATAAAATACCTTTTGGAAATATTGTAACTTATTCTGATATATCCAAAAAAGTTTCTGATAGCAGGGGAAGCATATCGCGTGCTGTTGGAAATGCTGAAGGAAAAAATAATATAGCTATAATAATACCTTGTCATAGGGTAGTGGGGGCAAATAAAAAATTAACAGGATATGCAGGCGGATTGGATAAGAAAGAATATTTATTAAGGCATGAAGGCTTTAATATTATAAATTCTAAAATTAAATAGGTTTTTATATGCTTAAAAAAACTTATAAAACTAACAGACTATTTCTTGTACAGCCTAATATTAATATGGCTGAAGAAATAGTTAATTTTTACAGCAGAAATAAAGATTTTTTTATAGATTTTGATCCTTACAGAGCAGATGCATTTTATAAAGTTTCTACTCATAGAGATATTATTAAAAGAGAGCTTGAAGAAATTAAATGCGGAAGAATGTTAAAATTTTGGATATACAAAATAGAAGATAAAAATAGAATCATAGGAATGATTAACTTTGCAAATATTTTTAAGGGTGCTTTTTTATCATCTACAGTAGGCTATAAATTAGATGAGTATGAACAGCATAAAGGATATATGACAGAAGCCTTGCATGCAGCAATAGTAATAGTATTTAAGGAAATTAAGCTTCACAGAATAGAGGCTAATATAATGCCGCATAATAAACCTTCAATAGATCTTGTTAAAAGATTAGGTTTTGAATATGAGGGGCTTGCTAAAAAGTATTTAAAAATAAACGGCAAATGGGAAGATCATATTCACATGACTATATTAAATGATGAAATTTAAAAAGGCTTTGCTTTTAATTAAAAGCAAAGCCGTAATTTTTATAATTATTTTAACCTATGCATTCGCAAAGTACATCAACAGCTTTTTTTAATTCTTTATCTGTAATAGTTAGAGGAGGAAGAAGTCTTATTTTATTTTTAGCAGTTAAAGGTACAACACCTTTTTCTATACATTTTTCTACTATTTCTCTTGCATTTAAATTCTCTTTAAGACCGATTCCAAGCATTAAACCAATTCCGTCCACACTTACTACATTATCTAATTTTAATAATTTGCTTTTTATATATTTAGATTTCTTTTCTACACTTTTAAGCAGTTTTTTATCTATTATCTTTAGCACCTCCAAAGCTCCGCTGCAAACTACAGGATTAGCACCGAATGTTGAAGCATGATCCCCAGCTACAAATACATCAGAGCATTTTTTATTCATGAGCATTGCTCCTATTGGAAGTCCTCCGCCTAAACCTTTTGCTAATGTTGTTATATCAGGTTTGATATTGAAATGTTCCGAACACAGAAATTTACCTGTTCTTCCAACTCCAGTTTGAACTTCATCGATTATAAAAAGTATATCATTTTTTTCGCAATATTTTCTTACATTTTGTACATACTCCTTATTGAGAGGTATAACTCCTCCTTCTCCCTGTACAAGCTCCATCATTATAGCACAAGCATTATTTTTGAGCTTTGATACAGTATCTTCATAATTATTAGCTTCAGCAAATAAAAATCCTTCCAAAAATGGGAAAAAGAAATTATGAAAAACTTCCTGACCGGTTGCAGAAATTGTAGCCATAGTTCTTCCATGAAAAGAATTTTTTAATGTTACTATATTATATCTTTTATAATCAGCATTCTTTCCGTATTTATTAAATGAATATTTTCTTGCACATTTTATAGCAGACTCATTAGCCTCAGCACCTGAATTGGCAAAGAATACTTTATCGTATTTAGTCATAGTGCATAGTTTTTTAGCTAATTCTATGTATGGTTTGTTATAATAAAGATTTGAAGTATGCTGTAATGTTTTTAGCTGTTTAGTAACAGTATTAATCCATTTTTTATTTCCATATCCTATACTATTAACACCTATACCGCTTCCTAAATCTATATACTCCTTACCATCAATATCTTTTAATTTTGCATCTTTTCCTGATGCTAGTACCAAATCAAATCTAGCATAGGTATTTGCTACATATTTTTTACTATTGTTAATACATTCTTTTTTTCTTTTAGATTCCTTTTTTTTATTAACAGATTTTACAGATTTTTTTGCAGGCATTTTATTCTCCAATTTTTTATATTATTTTTAATTATTTATTAATAGAACATTGTACCTATACCTTCATCGGTAAACATTTGTATTATCATAGAATGAGGCACTCTTCCATCCATTATAAATACTTTTTTTACACCGTTTTGTACAGCATTAATACAATGTTTAACTTTAGGTATCATACCTCCTGAAATAGTTCCGTCTTTTAACAATTTATCTAAATCATCAACTTTTATTCTTTGTATTAAAGTTGATTCATCATCCTTATCTTTCAATAATCCAGGTGTATCAGTCATAAACATTAAAGTTTCGGCTTTAAGGCTTTCAGCTATTTTGGCAGCAGCTGTATCAGCATTTATATTGTATACATTGCCTTCACTGTCGCATCCAATAGTTGCAACTATCGGTGTATATTTATTCGTTATAATAGTTTCTAATAAATGAGAGTCTACTTCTTCAACATCTCCTACAAAACCTAAATCATCATTAGATTCATATTTTTTTATTTTAAACATATTTCCATCTATACCGCATATACCAAGGGATTTGCCTCCGCAACTGTTAAGTATCCCTACAAGTTCCTTATTTACTTTTCCAGCAAGCACCATTTTTACTATTTCAGCCGTTTCTTTATCAGTATATCTAAGCCCGTTTATAAACTTTGATTCTATACTGACTCTTTTTAGCATTTCTGTTATTTCTTTTCCGCCGCCATGAACAACTATTACTCTTATTCCTAATGTTGATAGCAGAGCAATATCGCTCATAACAGATTCTTTCAATTCATTGTTTTCCATAACACTTCCGCCGTATTTTACAACGATAGTTTTATGCTGGTATTTTTGTATATAAGGCAATGCCTGATTTAAAATATATGCCTTATCTTTATTTGATATATTTGTAATACTCATAATATTTATCCCTATTTTAGCTTCTGTAGGCACTATTAATTTTTACATAATCATAAGTTAAATCGCATCCCCAAGAAACGGATTTTACACCATTATCTTTTTGACTGTTCATATTAATCATTATTTTTATTTCATTTTCTTTAAGTATTTTTAGAGCCTCATCTTCATCAAATTCTAATCCGTATCCATTTCTGAATACCTCTATAGAACCGAAGCTGGATGCAATCGTTACTATAATTTTATCTATTTCAATATTATCAGCTTCAGTGTATCCTATAGCACATAATATTCTTCCCCAGTTCATATCGCATCCAAATATAGCAGATTTTACAAGACTTGACTGTATAACAGATTTAGCTATTTTTCTTGCAGTATCTAAATCATAAGCATTTATAACTTCGCATTCTATTAGTTTTGTAGCACCTTCTCCGTCTTTTGCTATAAGTTTTGAAAGATGCATATTTAACTTATTTAAAGCACGGCAGAATAGTTTATAATCATCATTATCAGAGTCTATTAATTTATTATTAGCCTCACCGTTAGCAAGTATTACACACATATCATTTGTTGATGAATCTCCATCAATACTAATCATATTATATGTATTTACAACATCTTCACTTAAAGCCTTTTGAAGCATTTGAGGGGTTATATTAATGTCTGTTGTAATAAAAGAAAGCATTGTAGCCATATTAGGATGAATCATACCGCTTCCTTTTGCTATACCGCCTATACTGATTGTTTTACCATCCAATTCAAAAGAATATGCTGATTCTTTTGTAAATGTGTCAGTTGTTAATATAGCCAATGCTGCATTTTTAGAATATTCAGCAGTATTTTGTGCATTATCTATTAAAGTTCTGATATTATTTTTTATAGGCTCTATAGAAAGAGGCATACCTATAACGCCAGTTGAAGCTACAGCAACATCCTGTTCATCTATATTCAAATGCATAGCAGTATATTTACACATTTCTTTTGCTACTTCAACTCCGTCCTTATTACATGTATTGGCATTTCCAGAATTACATATAATAGCTTTAGCATGACCATTTTTTAAATGTTCTCTGCTTACTATAATATTTGCTCCGCATACCTTATTTTTTGTATATACAGCAGCAGCAGAACACATACTTTTGCTGTATATGACACCTAAATCTTTTTTTTCTTTTTTCTTTTTTATTCCCGCATATACTCCGTTTGCAAAAAAACCTTTAGCAGCACATACGCCGCCTTCAACTTTTTTTATGTTATCATTATTTTCTGTCATTCTTACTCTCCCAAATAAATTTTTAAATCTTAAAACGCTGGAGGAATCATATTTAATCCAGTGTCTTCATCTAACCCTAATGCTATGTTCATATTTTGAATAGCCTGTCCTGCAGCTCCTTTTACCATATTATCTATGGTTGATACTATTATCAGCTTGTTTGTCCTTTTATCTATATGTAATGATATATCACAGTAATTTGAGTATTTTACGTTTTTTAAATTAGCAATATTTCCTATATTAAGTACACGTACAAACTTTGAATCCTTATAGAACTCAGTATAAACTTTATGTATATTTTCTAATGAAATATTTTTATCTTTTAACTTAGTATATATTGTTGAAACTATTCCTCTATTAAGAGGCAGCAAATGAGGTACAAAAGTTACTTTTATATTTTCTCCATATATGTTTGATAAAGTTTGTTCTATTTCAGGTGTATGTCTATGTTCAGCTATTTTATATGGGGCAAATGCTTCATTACATTCTGTGAAATGAGTATTTAATGTTAATTCGCGTCCTGCTCCAGTAGCTCCTGATTTAGAGTCTATTATTATATCATCTTTTTCTACTAATTTATTAACTAATGCAGGAGTCAATGCCAAAGCTATAGATGTTGGATAGCATCCTGGATTTCCTATGATTTTAGCATTTTTTAAATCTTTTTTGTTATATACATTATCATATTTAATTATTTCTGGTATTGAATAAACAGCAATATCATGCAGATTTTTATATTTGTATTCTTTTTTATACCAATTTTTATAATCTTCTTCATTGCTAAGTCTGAAGTCAGCACCTAAATCTATAAATAGAATATTTTTTTCATAACATTTATTTGCTATTTCTTCGCTTAAGCCATGCGGCAATGATGCAAATACTGCGTCTGTTTCTTCAAAAATACTATTTTCATCTATTAAAGTTTTACTGCAATTTTTATTTAGATTTGCGTATATTTCATCTATTGTTTTGCCAATAAAACTTTTTGAAGATAAATTTTGTAATTTAACTTTTGGATGTGATAATAGAAGTCTGATTAACTCTACACCTGCGTACCCTGTTGCTCCTATAACTGAAACTCTTATCATTGATAAACTCCATAATAAAGATTTGTAATTAATAAGTAGAATGATTTGAACTGAAATATGAATTAAACTAAAGAATTACCTGGTATGAACAAATAATGTAGCAATGAATATATACATAGCGATAATCCTAATCTATTTACTGTTGCCAATAATAATATTTTATTTTTTTAAAAATGTCAATAATTTTATAATTATTTTCTTTTGATGGGTATAACTAATATTTTGATGAATGCTATCTTAAAAATAAATTAGAAAGAATATATATTACTGAAGCAGCAGAAATAGTTTACAGCATTAGATTAAAATGAATTTTATTTAAGATTAAATAAAATATGACAGTAATATTATACATGTTGATACAATAATCATAGATTGATTTCTTAGATAATACATATCACAATCAAAAATATTGTATCAAGTAAAGTTAAACATATATAGCTATATGACATTTTGAAATATGTATAATAATTGTATTTAATATTAAGTATTAAAAATAATAATAAAAAATACATGAAAATCTTTTAATTATTGATATATAAAAAATATAAATATTTTAGAATATTCTAACATTTTTTATAAAAAATACTGTAATTTAAATTTGTAATATTTCTATATTCATTGTATAATATTTACATTAAAATTTGAAAATTAAATATTTAAGAGGAAAACTACAAATATGGCTGCTGCAGAAAAAACATATAGCTCGAAGAATATTCAAGTTTTGGAAGGGTTAGACCCTGTTAGAAAGCGTCCCGGTATGTATATCGGTTCTACAGGTTCTCAAGGTTTGCATCACTTAGTATATGAGGTTGTAGACAATAGTATAGATGAAGCTATGGCAGGATATTGTAAGAATATAACTGTTACTATCGAAAAAGACAATATAATAAAAGTTGAAGATGACGGAAGAGGAATACCTGTTGATATGCATCCTAAACTCAAAATTTCTGCTTTGGAAGTAGTTATGACTAAATTGCATGCGGGCGGTAAATTTGACAATGAAACTTATAAGGTGTCAGGCGGTCTGCATGGTGTAGGTGTATCTGTAGTTAATGCTTTAAGTACTGAACTCATTGCTGAAGTAAGAAAAGACGGAAAATTATATAAACAAGTGTATCACAGAGGTGTTCCAGAAGAGCCTGTTAAAGAAGTAGGTACAAGCACTAAAAATGGAACTACTGTAACATTTAAAGCTGATGCTGAAATATTTGAAACTACAATATATGACTACAAAATTCTTGCCAACAGACTAAGGGAATTAGCTTTTTTGAACAGAGGAATAAGAATAACACTTACAGATAAAAGAGAATCAGAAGTTGTAAGCAATGAGTTCTATTATGAGGGCGGTATAGAGATGTTTATAACCCATCTAAATGAGAATAAAAAAACATTGCATGATAAGCCAATTTATCTTCATAAAACAGAAGATAAAACTGATGTAGAAGTAGCTATGCAGTATGTTGATGCTTATAATGAAAATATATTTACATACTGTAATAATATCAATACAACAGAGGGTGGTACTCATTTGGTTGGATTCAGAACCGCTTTAACAAGAGTTTACACTGACTTTGCCAAAAAACTTGAATTAGATAAAAAGAACAAAATAACATTTATGGGTGAAGATACAAGAGAGGGACTCGTTGCTGTGGTATCTGTAAAAATACCTAATCCTCAGTTTGAAGGACAGACAAAAACTAAATTAGGAAATACTGAGGTTCGTGCTGTAACTGAAAAACTTGTTGTAGAAGGTTTGAATGATTATTTCTCACAGAACCCTAAAGTTATAAAAGCTATATTAGAAAAAATAATATCTGCTGCACAGGCTAGAGAAGCTGCCAGAAAAGCTAGAGATTTGGCTAGAAGGAAGAATGCCTTAGAAAGCGATTCTTTACCGGGCAAATTGGCTGACTGTTCAGAGCAGGAAGTTGATAAATGCGAAGTATATCTTGTAGAGGGGGACTCGGCAGGCGGTACTGCAAAAGGCGGAAGGGACAGACATTTCCAAGCCATTTTGCCGCTTAGAGGTAAAGTATTAAATGTTGAAAAAGCCAGACTTGATAAGATTATAGATAATGAAAGTTTAAAACCTATAATAGCAGCATTAGGATGCGGAGTTGGTGCTTCATTTGATATATCTAAAATAAGATACGGAAGAGTTATAATAATGGCTGATGCTGATATTGACGGCTCTCATATAAGAACTTTGCTTTTAACATTCTTCTTCAGATATATGCGTCCTTTAATAGATTTGGGGCATATATTTATAGCTGTTCCTCCTTTGTATAAAATAAGTTTTGATAAGAAAAACTTTATTTATGCTTATTCTGATGAACAAAGGGATAAAATATTGGCAGAAAATAAGGACAGAAAATACGACATACAGAGATATAAAGGTTTAGGTGAGATGAATGCTGATCAGCTATGGGAAACTACCATGAATCCAGAAACCAGACTTATGTATCAGGTATTGACTGAAGATGCCGAAAAAGCAGATCAATTATTTTCTATGTTAATGGGGGATGAAGTTAAGCCTAGAAGAGATTTTATAGAATCTAATGCCAGATATGTTAAAAATTTAGACGTTTAATCTGTAATTTTGTATTTTTTATATTTGTATTTTTCTTAAATATTGTTTTATTTTATAATAAAGATAATTGTATAATTTTAAGAAGGAGTAAAAAATATGGATAATAAATATGATTTAATTATAGTAGGCGGCGGTCCTGGAGGCATAGCTTCTGCAGTTGAGGCTGCCATATTAGAGATGCCTAAAGTACTTTTATTGGAGAAAGGTGATAACCACTCTACTACTATTAGAAAATTCTATAAAGATGACAAAAGAGTTGATAAAGATTATAAAGGCGAAGCTTTAGACCTGAAAGGAAATATTAAATTTGAAACTGCAACTAAAGGCGATGTATTGGATTTGTTCAGTCAATGCTTATTTGGAAATTATATAGAAGCAATGTTCAATACTGAAGTAGAATCTATCAAAAGAAATGGAGAATATTTAGAAGTAAATACTGCTGATAATAAAAAATATATTTCTAAATACGTTGTAGCTTCAATAGGTAAAATGGGAAGACCTAATAAACCTGATTATGCCATACCTGCAAGCTTGAATGCTGTTGTAAATTTTAACATATATAAATGCAAAGAAAATGAGAAAATATTAGTTGTAGGCGGCGGAAACTCTGCTGTTGAGTACGCTTACCTTTTAGGAAAGGATAATGATGTTACTATCAATTACAGAAAAGCTGAGTTTACAAGACCTAATGAAAAGAATTTAGAAACTATAAAAGAAGATATTGCAAGCGGAAAAGTAAAGGCTAAATTGGGTATTGATATTAAATCAATAGAGGATAAAGGTGGAAAAGTACTTGTTCATTATACTGATGATACAGAAGATACTTATGACAGAGTTATATATGCTTTAGGAGGAGTTGCTCCTGTAGATTTCCTAAAAAGATGCGATATAGAATTAGATGAAAGCGGAGTTCCTATAGTAAAAGATAATCATGAAAGCTCAGTTGAAAATCTATATATTGCAGGAGATATATTATATAAATCTGGCGGTTCTATAGCTAAGGCTTTGAATGCTGGTTTTGATATAGTAAAACATATTCATGATTTAATTAATAAATAAAATGAAGGAGTAAACATATATGTTAAAAGTATTAGTTGCTTGTGCAAGCGGTGCTGGTACTAGCTTGATGATGAAAGATAAAGTTTCAAAAGCTTTAAAAGAAGTTGGCATAGAAAATTTTGATTTAAGCCATTGCGATTTAAAAAGCTGCAAAATGGAAGATTATGATTTGATTTTCTGCCCTTTCAACTTTTTAAATCATTTTAGTCATGCATCTGAAAAAGGAATAAAAGTTATTGGCATAAAAAATATATTATCAGAGGAAGAGTTTAAAGAAAAATTAGAAACTTCAGGATATGTAGAAGAATTAAAAAATAAATAATAAATTATATATTGATATTGATGACAGGTTTATACAGCCTGTCATTATTTTTATATACATTATTAGTATTTACAAATGATTATAAAGAATATATTATCAATGCTGTAAATTATAATTGGAGAATATATGAAAATATTGGCTATAGATACTTCATGCGATGATACATCGGCTGCTGTAGTAGAGAATGGAAATAATGTTTTATCATCTGTATTGAGTTCATCAATAGATGCTCATAAAGACTTTCAAGGAGTTGTACCAGAAATAGCGGCAAGAAAGCATTTAGAGGCTATTATTTATGTAGTAGATAAAGCATTAAAAGATGCTAATCTTACATTGGATGATATAGATTTATTTGCTGTAACCAACAGACCAGGACTTTTAGGTTCATTGCTTGTAGGAGTATGTTCTGCCAAAGCATTAGCATTTTCATTGAATAAGCCTTTAATAGCATTGGATCATATAGCAGCACATATATACTCTCCTCATCTTACAAATAAAATTGAGTTTCCGTATATTGCCTTAGTTGTATCAGGCGGGCATACAATAATAACAGAAGTTTATGACCATGGAGAATATAAGGTTGTAGGTACTACATTGGATGATGCCGTAGGAGAGGCTTATGATAAGGTTTCAAAGTTTTTAAATCTAGGCTATCCTGGCGGACCTATAATAGATAAGATGGCAAAAGATGGAAACAAAGATGCTATAAAATATCCTATTATACTTTTAAACGGAGCAGATGAGTTTAATTTTTCATACAGCGGACTTAAAACTGCATGTGTTTATTCTACAAAAAAATATTTAAAAAACGGATATGAAGCTACTAATGAAAATATAGCAGCGGCATTTCAAGTAAGTGCAATAGAACCTTTGTATATAAAAACTCAGAAATATGTTGAAAAAACAGGAATAAAAAGGGTTACTCTTTCAGGAGGAGTTGCCTGCAATAGTTATCTGCGTGAAAGATTCGGAAATTCTAAAGATTTTGAATGCTATCTTCCAGCATTGAAATATACAACAGACAATGCGGCTATGGTTGGAGGACTTGCATACTATATGAAGGATAAGCAGGATTATGCTGATTATAGTTTGGATTGTGCTTCAAGAGTTTTAAATAAAAAATATAATAAAAACAAAGGTAAAGTTTAATTTTGTAATATACTATTAATTTTTTCTATATTTTTTTTACTTATGCTTCTTACTCTGATTTTTATTTTATAATTTTTTTTATTTTTCATCTCTTTTGTATAATAACTTTTAAGAAGTCTGTTATTTTCTGTAAATAATATTTTTGTTTTTTTGTCCATGCTTTTTATATAATATTCTATACTCAAAGCAATATTAACATTATCAACTTCCCAAGCAGAGAGAAATTTCATAGGCTTATGAAATTTTGTATAATTAGCACCTTTTCCTTTTTGATGTTTTTTAAATCTGTTAATAAGATTATTTGTGATGCCTGTATAATATGAATTATCTTCGCAAAGTATTATGTAAACATAATATTTATTTTTATCATCTTCCATTTCGTATATCGCTTATTATAGTATCAACATCTATATATATATTATTATTATATTTTTTGAATATACTGCATACATTATTATAATCTTCTAAAGTATCAACGGTTGTTCTTAATTCAGGCATAGCAAAATCATTATTAACTTTTGGATTTTCTATTTTGAACTTATCAGCATTTCTGTAATGATACTGTGTTATATGTTCATGTTCAAATTTATCATTAGAATTATCATCAGCATATTTTAAAGCATCATAATTTATAACCTCAACTCCGCTGCCGTAAGGAAGTAAATCATAATGGCTTAAATCAGCATTTTTTTCTATATGATAATCTACTATCATGTCCAATGCTTTTATGCTTACTAATGGATTATCACCTGTAGCACGTACGATAATATCAGCATTGAATTGTTCAGCTGCTTTTGTATATCTGTTTAAAACATCCTCTTCACTTCCTACAAAATAACTGCATTTAAGATTATCAAATATGTTTTTAAAAGCATCTAATGATTTTTCTTCAGTGGCAACAATTACATCATCTGCTATTTTGGAGCTTCTTAGTCTTTTAATAATAAGTTCAAGCATGCTGCTGCATTCAGACATCGGTTTTAATGCTTTATTTGGAAGTCTTGTTGAGCCTATTCTTGAAGCTAGTATAATAACTATTTTTTTCATCATAATAATACCTATATTTTTTTATTAAAAGTTTTTTAATTATAATGTAATAATTAGTATTGTCAATTTGTAAAAAATTAATTTTTTGTAAAATTACATATTGATTCTGGAGTTAACTAAAATGGTATAATCCAATAAAAATTAATAAGGAGAATGATTTTTATGTTAAAACAAAACAATAATATTCTAGTATTGGTATTGTCATTTGCAATATTCTCAATATTAAATACAGAAATAGGAATAGTTGGTGTTCTTCCTATAATTTCTAACACTTTTAATATAACTATAGATAAAGCAGGAATATTGGTTAGTGCTTTTGCTTTAACAATAGCAATATCAGGAATAATAATGCCTTTATTATTCTCTGGAATAAATAAAAAAATATCAATGTTAATAGTAATTGCTGTGTTTATAATAAGCAATATAGTATCAGCATTTACAAATAGTTTTAATGTGCTTTTGATATTTAGAATAATACCAGCTATTTTTCATCCTATTTATTGCTCAATGTCATTTATTATAGCTTCAGAAACAGCGGAAGAAAAAGATATACCTAAAGTAGTTGCTTTTATAATGATGGGAGTTTCGGCAGGAATAGTTATAGGAACACCAGCTTCTAATTTTATTGCTGAAACATATTCCTATAGGGCTTCAATGCTTTTCGCTGCTTTTTTAAACATTATATCATTCATTGGAATATTATTTATAGTTCCTTCGATGCCTGCAGTTAAAAAACTTTCTTATGGCTATCAGCTTTCTGTATTAAAATTTCCTATAACTTGGATATCATTATCAACTGTAGCTTTGATTGCAGCATCAATGTCATCGGTTTACAGTTATTTTGCTCAATATATTAGAACAGTATCAAATATTACTTGTAAATATTCAAGTATTATACTATTTTTATTCGGCATATCAAGTATAATAGGCAATTTTTTAGCGGGTAAATTTTTATCAAAGAATGCATTAAAATTTGTAGGTATTTATCCTTTTGTATTTACAGCAGTATATATTTTAGTATTTATATTCGGAGGATTATTTTCTATGATGTTTGCTTTAGCATTTGTGTGGGGAATGGTATATGGAATGGGAAATAATATACAGCAGTATTGGATTACATCAGCACTTCCTCAGGCACCAGAATTTTCAAATGGGCTTTTTATATCATTTGGAAATTTAGGAATAACTATAGGCACTTCTATAGGAGGTTTATTTATTTCAAAAATAGGAATAAAAAATATAATATTATGCGGAATAATGTTTTTGATATTAACATTTATATCAGTAGTAATTAGGCTGGCTATAAATAAGGATAATGCTAATTAAATTAATTATATTTATAATAGCAAAAATTATATAAAAAATTTTTAACTAATATAAATATTTAGAATGCTGTTATATAATTTTTTACTATTGAAGTTTTTTATATTTTTTATTATACTTTAGTGAATGAATAGGACTAATCAGTTTTTTGATAAAATTCTGCAGAATTTCGATAAAGTTTCTGACATTGAAAAGAAAAAGGTATTTAAAAGACTTACCACTCTTTTATACTCTCAAAACATAATCATAGAAAATCTTGAAGAAGGTATAATTGCAATAGATAATAAAGGCATAATACAGGAGATAAATAAAAAGGCTTGTTTCTTATTTTCAATACCTAGAAATTCTGAAGGCAAATTTCTTTCAAAATACATGCATACTAATGATATAGGAAAAACAATATTAGAGCTTATAAACATCAATGATTCAGAAACTAAATTATTAAAAGATAATGACAATGAAAGAATACTTCAGATAAATATACTTCCTATAGGGGACAGCGGAAGAATAATAGGAACTCTTATAAAAGCATTTGATATAACAAAAACTTATGAAAGCACTCATAAACTTAAAAGGGCAGAACAGTTAGCATCTCTTACAACATTAGCAGCAGGCGTTGCACATGAGATAAAAAATCCTTTAGGTTCTATTTCAATATATGTTCAGCTTATAGAAAAAATAATAAAAAAGAATATGGACAATGACTGTCAATGTTATAAGGATTTTAGAGAATATTCTGATATAATCAAAGAAGAAATAGCTAGGCTTGAAGATACTATTAATTCATTTTTATTTTCTGTACGCAAATTAGAATTGGATATTGAAGATGTTAATATAAATGAGCTTATTCTTTCTACAGTTTCATTTTTGAAATATGAAATAGAAAAGAATAATGTTAATATAGATATAAAATTTGATAAGGATAATTTAATATTAAAATTAGATGCTAAATACATAAAACAGTCATTAATTAATATAATACAAAATGCAATAGATGCTATGAGCGAAAATTCTGCTGATAAGAAAAAAGAGATTTATATCAAATTGAAGACTATTGATAATTATGCTGTTATAAGTATAAAAGATACAGGAATTGGAATGGAAGATGAAACTTTAAATAAAATATTTGAGCCTTATTTCACAACCAAAAGACATGGTACAGGATTAGGACTTACAAATGTAGTTCGTATAATAGAAGCCCATAATGGCAATGTTTCAATAGAAAGCGAATACGGCAAGGGAAGCGAGTTTATAATAAAACTTCCATTGCAGCAGGAAAATCAAAAATTTTTAAAAACGGATTTATTAGATTATGCCTAAGATATTAGTAATAGACGATGAAAAAAATATAAGAGATGGTATTAAAAAATCATTAGAGTTTGAAGGTTATGAAGTAGTAACTGCAGAAAATGGAGAAAAAGGAATAGAAACAGTTTATAAGGGCGGAATAGATTTAGTTATAACAGATTTAAAAATGCCTGAAAAAACTGGCGAAGAGTTTTTAAAAGAAATTTTGGAGTTCGATAAGCATATACCTGTAATAGTTTTAACAGGACACGGCAATGTGGAAACTGCTGTGGAAATGATGAGATTAGGTGCTTATGATTTTATGACAAAGCCTTTCAATCTCGATAAAATGCTTTTGATAATAGCTAGAGCATTAGAAAGTAAAAATATAAAAAAGACAAATGAAACACTTGAAAAGCGTGTAGATTACCATGAAAGTTTTTACGGAATGATAGGTCATAGCCCTAAGATTCTTAAGGTTTATGAAGCTGTAAAGCAGGTGGCAAGAACTAAAGCTACAGTATTGATAGAAGGCGAAAGCGGAACAGGTAAGGAATTAGTAGCAAGTGCAATTCATCAAATGTCAGACAGAGCAAAACAGCCTTATATTACAGTAAACTGTGCGGCACTTTCTGAAGGTGTGCTTGAAAGCGAATTATTCGGACATGAAAAGGGAGCTTTTACAGGAGCTATAGATAAAAAGATTGGAAGATTTGAGGCTGCTAATAAGGGTACAATATTTCTTGATGAGATAGGTGAAATTAATCAGGCTGTGCAGGTTAAACTTTTAAGAGTTCTTGAAGAGAGAGTTATTGAGAGGGTAGGTTCTAATACTCCTATTGATGTTGATATAAGAGTAATTGCTGCTACAAATAAAAAATTATCTGAAGAAATTAAAGAAGGTAAGTTTAGAGAGGATTTATATTATAGGCTTAATGTTATAAAGATAGAAATGCCTCCGCTTAGAGAAAGAAGAGAAGATATACCTCTTTTGATAGATAATTTCATTAAAGAGTTTTCAAAGGTTCATTCCATAGAGATAAATTCTATTGATAAAAAAGTTTATAAGATATTATCATCATTACAATGGGAAGGAAATGTAAGAGAGCTTAGAAACACAATAGAAACTATGGTTGTTATGAGTAGGGATGGTAAAATTGACGAGAGTAATATACCTGACTGGGCATTGAAAGGAAATAATGATGATGATTTTGTGGTAGAAGGAAATGTTACTTTGGAAGAGCTTGAAAAGATGTATATAAATTATTTATTAGGTCGAAACAATTTTAATAAAGCACAGGTTGCTAAAATATTAGGTATAGAAAGAGCTACGCTTTATAGAAAATTAAAAGAAGATATTAAAGATTGACAGTAAATATATTTTTTAAAGAGGGAATAAAATCCCTCTTTTTTTATTTATCAAATATTATTTTACAGCAATCATTATAGTATCGCCTACTGATACGCTTCTTGGTTCTGTTTTATCTAATGATTTCAATTCAGAAAAATTTGGTATAATTATTGGAGAAGTAATATCATATTCTTTTTCAACTTCATATTTATCAAATTCTATTAATAAAGTACCTGCCTTTACTTTATCTCCTTCTTTTACATGAGCTTTGAAGTGTTTGCCGCCTAATTTTACAGTGTCCATTCCTATATGCACAAGTATCTCTATTCCTTTAGATGATAGTCCTATAGCATGATTAGTATCTACCATTGTAACAACTTCTCCGTCTACAGGGGAGTAAACTTTTCCATCCTCAGGAATAATAGCCATTCCATCTCCAAGTGCTTTGCTTGAAAAAGCTTCATCTTTTACTTCTGAAACATCTACTAATTTGCCTTTGATAGGACTTTTTATTTCTATTTTTTTAGAGAATAAACCCATATATGCCTCCAATATTTCTTTATGTTACGATTTTAACATAAACATTTATAAAGTAAATAACTTTATATACTAAAATTTTATTAATCGTGTTTATTTAAGTATTGTTATCGTACAATTTTAAATTAGTTTAAATATATTTATTGTATTTATTAAAAATTATTTTTATTTATATTTTATTGTAAAATAAAATATATAAAATACTTGATATATTAAAAATTGTTTAAGTTTGTAATAATAATTTACCTAAAGATTAGAAAAATATAAAAAAAATATTTTTATACATCGTATAATACTTGATTATAAAAAAATAAGTACTATAATTATATATAGAGAGAAAAATTTTATATAACATGTAAATATATAAAAATTTTTATAATTTTTAACGGAGGACATATGTTTAATTATCTACAAAGGATAGGTAAATCCTTAATGGTTCCAGTAGCTGTACTTCCTGCGGCTGCTATTCTTTTAGGTATTGGTTATTGGATTGACCCAAATGGATGGGGAGGCGGAAGTCCTGTTGCGGCATTCTTTATTAAGGCAGGCGGAGCTATTATTGATAATATGCCTATACTATTTGCTATCGGTGTTGCATTTGGTATGTCTAAGGATAGAAACGGAGCTGCTGCTTTGGCTGGATTAGTTGCTTTTTTGGTTGTAACAACTCTTTTAGCTCCTGCTACGGTTGCTATGATTCAAAGTAAAGATGCTGCTGAAGTACCTGCTGGTTTTGCTAAAATTAATAACCAATTTATAGGAATACTTTGCGGTGTTATAGCAGGAGGTTTATATAATAAATTTGCTGAGGTAAAATTACCTGAATTTTTAGCATTTTTCAGCGGAAGAAGATTTGTTCCAATAATAACTTCTGTAGTTATGATGATAGTATCTTTCATACTAATGGTTATTTGGCCTGTTATTTATAATGCTTTAGTAGCATTTGGCGAAGCTATAATAGGTCTTGGTCCTATAGGTGCTGGTATATACGGATTCTTTAACAGACTTTTAATTCCTGTTGGTTTGCACCATGCTCTTAACTCAGTATTTTGGTTTGACGTTGCTGGTATTAATGATATACCTAATTTCTTAGGCGGTCAGGCTTCTATAGATGCAGGTACTGCTACTGTAGGTGTTACTGGTATGTATCAGGCAGGATTTTTCCCTATAATGATGTTCGGACTGGTTGGTGCTTGTTTAGCTTTCATAAAAAATGCTAAGCCTGAAAATAAAAACAAAATTAAGTCTATAATGTTAGCAGCTGCTTTTGCAAGTTTCTTCACTGGCGTTACTGAACCTATAGAGTTTTCATTTATGTTTGTAGCTCCTGTACTATATCTTATACATGCCATATTAACTTGTATATCTTTGATTATTTCTGCAAGCTTTAAATGGATGGCTGGCTTCGGATTCTCTGCAGGTTTTATTGATTTGCTTTTATCAACTAAAAACCCATTAGCTACTCATTGGTATATGCTTATTTTACAAGGTATAGTATTCTTTATATTATATTTTGTTATATTTGATTTTGCTATTAGAAAATTCAATCTTAAAACACCAGGAAGAGAAGATGATGATGCAGATGCTGATGAAAGAGAAATATCAGTAGGTGCTTCTTCTAATAAATCTTATGCTGATAAAGCTATACTTTTACTTCCTTTATTAGGCGGAGCAGAAAATATAGTTGATATAGATAACTGTGCAACTAGATTAAGATTGGAAGTTAAAGATAATAGTATAATTAATGATGCTGAAATAAAAAGGAACTTCCCTGGAGTATTAAAACCAGGTAAAACATCAGTTCAAGTTATAGTTGGTACAGATGTTCAATTTTTAGCTGATGAGTTTAAGAAATTAGTTAAAAAAGAATAGTTATAATTATTTATGGCTTGCGGTATTAATTTACTGCAAGTCATTTTTTATTATATTATCCAGCATTGTAAATAATTCATCTTTACTTTCGCATTTCATAAGTTCTATTTTATTTTCCATTTTGTATCCAGTAAGATATTTCATAATGAATTTACGCATAAAATGTATACCGCTTATTTCTCCGTAAAGTTCGCAGCATCCGTTTATATGTTCTTTCATAATGTTTATTAGATTATCATTTTCATTGATTTTATTATTATAATTATCATTATCATCAAATATTGTATTAAGCTCTCTGAATATCCATGGATTTCCAATAGCAGCCCGCCCAACCATTATTCCATCAGAATTTGATATTTTAAAGGCTTTTAAAGCATCCTCTTTGTTTTTTATATCTCCATTACCTATTAATATATAATTTTTACCTAATGCCTCTTTTACTCTTGCTATAGCCTCCCAATCAGCAGTTCCTCTGTATAAGTCGCTTGCATATCTTCCATGCAGTGTAAGAAAGCATGCTCCGTTTTCTTTTAATGCTAATGCTCTTTCTATTTCTCCGCCTTCTCCTCTTTTAAGTCCTAATCTTATTTTTACGCTTACAGGAAGTTTTGAAACACTTTTTACCGCTTTTAATATTGACACCATTTTATCAGTATCAGATAATAATCCAGCCCCTCCGTTATTTTTTACTACTTTCTTTGTAGGACATCCCATATTAATATCTATAAATGAAAATCCGCTTAAATCTGTTATTTCTATAGCCTTTTTATAATCATCTTCATTTGCCCCGAATAATTGAAGCGATATAGGGTACTCATCTTCTTTATGCTCCATATATCTGTATGTCTTTTTTACTCTTCTAGCTAAAGCAGCAGCACTCACTAATTCTGTTATAAGAAGTCCTGCTCCGAATCTTCTTGACAGTCTTCTGAATACATAATCAGTATACCCTGCCATTGGTGCCAAAAAGAATCTTGAAGGTATATTTATGTTTTCTATTACAATGCTTCTGTTCATATTTTATTCCAATTAATTTGTCCGATATAATATAATAATTAGTAAAAAAGTTCAATAATATAATATTATTGTTTTTAAACTAAATTAATATTTTATTTTTATATAATTTGGTATTTTCTATTGCATGCCTCATCATAAAATTATAATAAATTACAATAACTTGACACAGAACAATTATGACTATATAATCCAATTATATGCAATAGGCATGGAAGGGTATATATGAAAAAAGTATTTATTATATTATTATTGTTTAATATTCTTTTATATTCTAAAACTTTAGATGAATCGTTATTTTCCGCTGTAGAAGATAATAATATAAAAAAAGTTAAATCATATTTAGAGCAAGGTGCAAACTGTAATGCATTAGATTCTTATAATAGAACGGCTTTAATAAATGCTTCTGTAAGCGGATATGATGATATAGCAAAACTGCTAATAGAAGAAGGTACTGATGTCAATATTCAAGATAAAGCAGGTGCTACAGCATTAATGTATACTGCTAGAAATACAAATTATGAAATGGTTGAAGTTTTATTAAAAAATGGTGCCGATGTAAACATTAGAGATATAACAGGAGAAACTGCATTATATTATAGTATTGAGCATAATAGTTTCGGACAAGAAAATGAAACAGAAAATGCTATAAAAATACTTAATTTATTAATAAAATACGGTGCTGATGTAAATACTAAAGACAATGATGGAGCATCTCTCCTTGATGTATCCTATAGAATTTCAGAATCTTTTGATAAAAATAAAGAAATGTTTAAAATATTAGTTGAAAATGGTTTTGATTTAGAGTCAGGAATAAAAACGGGTATATCTGATTATGATTATACTCCTTTAATGATAGCAGCTTTAAGAAATGACTATGATATGGTTAAATATTTGCTTGATAAAGGTGCCAATCCTAATACAGCAAATAATGAAAACAAAACAGCTTTAACAATTGCTAATAATTATGGAAAATTTGATATTTCAAAATTACTTATACAACAAGGTGCCAATATAAACGCACAAGATGAATACGGCTGTACAGCATTAATGAACGCTGCTTTAAGCGGAGACTATGAAATGGTTAAATTTTTATTAGAAAATGGTGCCAATATAAATACTAAAGACAATGATGGAAACACTGTATTATATTATAATATTTGCTATGATCATTATGGAAAAGAAGAAATGCTAGAAAATGCTAAAAAAATATTTAATTTATTAATAAAATACGGTGCTGATGTAAATACTAAAGACAATGATGGAGCATCACTTCTTAATAAATCTTATAGAGCTTCAACAGCATTGGCACAAAATAGAGAAATGTTTAAAGTATTAGTAGAAAATGGTTTTGACTTAGAATCAAGAATAAAGGCTGGGGAGCATTATCCTGAAGATTATGATTATACTCCTTTAATGATAGCAGCTTTAAGAAATGACTATGATATGGTTAAATTTTTAGTTGAAAAAGGTGCCGATGTAAATGCCAAAACACATTCTGAATATAGCTCAGTAGTAACTCCACTATTACTCTCATTAGATTATGAACATATTGAATCTAGATATGATGAAAATTCATCTGTTGCAGAATATTTAATAAATAACGGTGCTGATATAAATGTAAAAAATAATCATGGAGAGACACCTTTAATGTATGCTTCCAAACTTCATAATATAAAAGTGATAGAACTTCTAATACAAAAAGGTGCTGATATAAATGCTTTCGATAATTATGGAAATACAGCCTTAATATATGGTGTAAATAATTTAGAAACAGTAAAATTATTAGTTGAAAACGGTGCTGATGTAAACTTTTATAAAGGAGGAAGTACTGCTTTAATATCAGCATGTGAGTATAGTCATGAAAGAAATATAGATGTAATAAAATATTTAGTTTCAAAAAATGCTAATATAAATGCCCAAGATAATGAAGGAGACACAGCTTTAAATAAAACTCTTGATACTTCAGATGAAGGCAGTATTGATATATTAGACTTTGAAATAGCTAATTTTTTAATAGAGCAAGGTGCTGATGTAAACATAAAGAATAAATACCAATATACTCCTTTGATATATCTTGGTATGGGTGAAGGTAATTTTAATAATAAAAGTTTTCAGGAATATCGCATAAAATTAGCTGAAGTTTTATTAGAAAAAGGTGCAGATATTAATGCTCAAGATTATGAAGGATACACTTCTTTAATTTGGGCTTGTGCATCATCAGGGTCAAGGTTTGCTGAACCATATGTTAAATTTCTAGTAGAAAAAGGAGCCGATGTAAATATAGAAGATGACCATGGAGATACTGCTTTAGATATAGCAGAGAATCTTAAACTTAGAAAAATTGCAGGTATTCTAAAAAAAGCCCAAAGAAATAGAAACTAAATTTTTATAGTTAAACTTGTAACTTTATATTTAATTTAGTATATACTTGAACAATTTTATTTTGTCAATTAGTACATATTATACAGAATTATCAACTTTTTTGCCGCACACACTTAGTGAAAAACGCAATTGCTAGAACTTTATATTTTAAAGATATGTATTAAACGTATGACAATACCTAAAATTTGGGCTACGCCTAGAGGCGGACTTCGTCAAATGCAGTCTTTTTGGTTCTTTGTGCCAACAAAAGAACTTGGGGTGTGGGGGCTAGTCCCCACAAATACTAAAATTTAAAAATTTATTTTTTGACAAACTATAATTGTTTAGGTATAATAAAGTCATGAGAAATATTAATGTTTTAAATGACTATTTTGTGAGATATCTTTTCTAATCATCATACAGTAATTTAATACTGCTTGACTTAATGCTTGATTCTAATATAAAAATTTTAAAAGTGTATATATTTTCTCCTCATCAATGAAAGGATTGTATATTCATAAATTATAATATACTTGTTTTGAAAGTACTTGACAAGATTATATATGCAATTTTAGTAATTTATCAATTATAAAAGCAATGTTTTTATATGTTGTGTAATTTTGTTATTTTTTATATATAAACGTGCAGTATTTCGCATGCAAACACCTTCTTACTGCACGCATGGAGTTGCAATTATAAATAAAATTAGTTTTGAAATAAGCATATATATGAAAAAGAATTTTATTTAAGATTAAATAAAAATATGACAATAAAGTCATTAAGAAAAAAGTAGAACATATATAGTTCTATAACAGTTATAATCTTATATAATCAAAATAAATCTGTAAGTCTAAAATCCCAAATCATCAATACTAACAAAGTATAAATAAATCTGTTACTTACTTCTTTACCATTTTCATTATCAAAATAAATATTAATTCTTACTCTGTCATGAAAATCAGTTTTAGAATTAACATCTGCCTCTATAGTAAAAGTATCTCCATTCTTTGATTTTAATGAATAATTTTTAACGACATCGTATCCTATATATTCAGAATACATTTCATATCTTGCCCCAAAAGCCTTGAAAGTACCATAAGCTATTTCTGAATTATCTATTTTTTCTATTTCGCTTTTTAAATTATCTTTGTCTAATTTTATAACAGTTAATTGCTGTAAAGCCTGTGATATTTCATAATCTTCAAGCTGCTTTCTCCATTTATTTATAGTGTTATCGTCCATTTCTATAGGGCTTGACAAACTTATAAAAGTATTATCATCAATTTTTACTTCTTCATCTTCACAGTTTGAATAACTTCCGTCGCCTGAATATCTGAAAGTAGTTATAAAATTAGAATCTTTATCATATAAATTCCATATCAAAGATGAAGCAAATCTATTCATCATAGCATTATCAATAAAAATATCTTTGAATATATCATAACTGTATTTCTCTCCGCTTGCTAATAAAACAGCCAAAAGAGAAGAAGTATTTTTCATAAAAGAAGGAATCTCTTTTCTCAATTTTGTTACTTCATCTTTTAAATCTTCATCAAAGTTTTGAGGAATCTTTTTTAATTCTTTGTTATTTTTTATATCATACAACATTAAAGAATAATCACTATTCAAAATTAATTTATAATCTTCATTTAATACTCTTTCACCTTTAGAATTAAATCCGAAATCAGATGAATATCTTAATTTGAATTCATTATAGCTGATATCCATTTTTTCCATAACTTCATCAATCAACTTATCCGCTTCATAACGAACTTCAGATTTTTTTGTATTTGAATATATTTCGTATAATACTCTTAATACATATTTACTTTCTATATTTAATTTAATTATTAAAAGCGATAGTTTTGTGTCATGTTCTTTTTTATATATATTTTTTACAGCCTCATCTCCTCCGTATATAGCATATATAAAAGCAGCAGTTTCTTTATTAGTTTCATTATAAATATTTTTAGCAAAATTTATAAAAGATTCTTTATCAAGCAAATTAACTATATTATCAATCTGAATTAATTTTTTTACATCTCTTTTAAGAAGCAAATATTCCAAATATATATATTTTAAAACTTTATTTGCAACTTCTCTTGATTTATCTTTTATTAAAACTTTATAATCATTTATAAAGCTAACTTTCTTATCATCTTTTTTATTATAATTATCTTCAACATACTTTTCTGCTTCTTCTATAGTTTTGAAATTATAATTATCTGTAACAGATGAAAGTTCTTCGCTAAACTCGCTTTCTAATCTCTTTTTAAATGACAAAACTTTTTTATTTGTGTCTTTTGAAATAAGATCATATATTTCTTTGACATTATCTTTTGTAACAGTTAAATAATCTTTATAAGAACCATAAAATGCCTGAAGATATGCTTTAATTCTTAAAGGAAGTTCTTCATACCTTTTAAAACATAAATTACTCATTTCTGATACTTTATTTAAATCCCAGTTTGCTAATGAGTCAAAACTATTATAACCTTCGGCAAAGTCAAACATTCCAAACATTGTTTTTAATTTTTTTGTATCCCATTTATCCAAAGGCTGATTAAAAGATTCAGTACCGCGAAACATAGCTTCCATAGTTTTTACATTAGATACATTCCAGCTATTTAAAGGCTGATTAAATTTTAAACTTTCATTAAACATCTCATTCATATTTTCAACTTTTGAAGTATTCCATTTGTCAAGCGGCTGATTGAATACAAAAGCACTTCTAAACATACCCTCCATAGTTTTTACTTTAGACACATCCCAATCATTAAGAGGCTGATTAAAATTAACACATATACTAAACATATACCCCATATCTTCAACTTTACTAACATCCCAATTACTTATATCTTGATTAAATGCTTTAGCATAATTAAACATAGCCCTCATAGTTGTAACATTAGAAACATCCCATTTGTCTAAAGGCTGATTAAAACTTTCTGCTACCTGAAACATACCGCTCATATTTGTGACATTAGATACATTCCAACTATTTAGAGGCTGATTGAATTTTTTACAATTATCAAACATTCTAAACATATCCTCAACATTAGAAACGTCCCATTTATCTAAAGGCTGATTAAAATCCTGACAATAATAAAACATGAATCTCATATGCTTAACTTTGGATACATTCCAATTATTAAGATTACGATTAAACTTAGCTTTAGAACGGCTTTCAAAACTATCATAACTCATATATGCAAACATATATGACATATCCTCAACATTAGAAACGTCCCAATCTTCTATGCCTTCAAAATCTTTTCTTTCACTTTTATAAAAAAGCTCGCTCATATCAGTAATAAGGCTTGTATCTACATCGTAAAGTTTTATTCCGTCAGTGTATACTAATTTTTCTAATTCTTCTTTTGTTGATGGTTTATATTTCTTCATAATAATATGCTCCTTAATAAGTTTACATAATTTCAAATTATATATGCAGTATAATATATATACTGTAAATTTCTATATAAAATATAATTTTATTTATGATTGTAATACTTTATGTTCTTAATCTATTTAATTACTTTTACTATTTATACTAATTATCATGTTTAACTATTTTCATGATTGAAGTTAGTGTTATATGATTATTATACTTGTTTCAAAACTATATTTACTATTATTTATAATAATTTAAATACTGAAAAATTAAATAGTATAATATTTTAAACATAAAAAATTATTAATTAGTGCTGATTTATAAAAAACTTTACATATTTTTTTTATTAAAAGTTTTATTAAAATATATTGAGATTTTTACATTTAAATATACAATATAATTATACATAATAAAATCAGGAGTATATATGAGTATAGGCTCTAGCAGAAGCAAATTAGAAGATGGAATTAAATTCTTTAGAAATGAGAATTATAAAGAAGCCATAGATTCATTAGAAAAAATTTTCTCAGAGAAAAATGATGTAGAATCAGGATATCATTTAGCATTAGCCTATGCCCAAATTCAGGATTATGACAATACGCTTGAAGTATTTGATAAGATTATGAGAAGATTGGATAATCCTCTTAGGCTTATGCAGGCACATATTATTGTAGGCTATATTTATGCGGTAAAAGAAATGTATGATCTTGCCGAATTTGAACTTATAGATGCTTTATCATCAGGTGTAGAAAATACTCAAATACATGCTGCATTGGGATATGTTTATTATAAAAAAGGGAATATAAGAAAAGCAATAGATCATCTAAAAAAAGCTGTAACTCTTGATCCTAAAAGTGCTAATGCCAGAAACTCGCTTGGTTTCATTCTAGCTGATACTGGTACTGATATAGATGAAGGAATTGAAGAGATAAAAAAAGCTATATCAATAGACCCTAATAATCCTGCATATTTAGATTCTTTAGGATGGGCTTTTCTTAAAAAAAATGATTTAGAACATGCTAAAGAATTCCTTACAAAAGCATTTGAACTTGCTCCTACAAACAGAGATATTAAAGAGCATTTACTGCAATTAGATCAAGCATCATATAAAAAATAAATTTAATTTAAAGGAAGTCTATGAAATATATTATAACTATCATTTTTTTAATTTCACTATCTTTATATTCACAATACAATTTTCAATACAGCGGAAGCATTATAGTAAACAGAGATGGAAAAGATATTAATACAAAAGCATTACAAGAAGTAAATGAAAATGATATAATAGAAACTAAAAAAAATGCCTATGCAGAAATAAAAATAAATAATAAATATTATTATATAGCCCAAAACAGTAAAGTAAAAGTAACATCTAAAGGTACAGAACTTATAAATGGGGCAGTATATACAAGAAACAGCGGTTTTGATTCTTTAAAAGATTTTGAAGTTTATGATAATAATTTGCAAATATATGCTGATCCTTTCCCATTTTATGCAGGAAAAGTTTCAACTATATTCATAACTTCTAAAGATGATATAAAAATAAAATCTTCCAAGCTGTTAGGAAGTGCAAGACCTATAGTTAAATTTTTTGAAATGAAAGATGCTGATGCAAATATGAAAGTATATAAAAGCATATTCGGTATATATGTAGGTGCTCAGGATGAAAAATATCAATTTGTTTCAAATATTGAATTGAATGATAAAACTATTCTTGATGTAGCTTTAAATATAAAATTAGATTTTACTCCTCCTCCTCCTAAACCTAAGCAAATTCCTGGTGTTACTTCCACTATGAAAAATATTATAAGCAACCCTCAAAAATCAAGAGAGGAAAGAGAATTATTGAATGGTAAAATCTATGTCAGCTATACTCCTACTAATTATGCTGATAAAGTTTATATAATGCCTTCTCAGGGAAGATACTCGTCTGGTTTCGGTGCTTTTAGAGGATATACAAAGGACTATGCAAGATATCATCAAGGCTTCGATATAGCAAATACTAACGGCACACCTATAATTGCAGCAAATAACGGAGTTGTAAGAGTATCAAGAGAGTTATTTGTCAGAGGCAACTGTGTTGTTATAGATCATGGAGAAGGTGTTTATAGTTCATATTTCCACATGTCCAAATTAATAGCCAAAGAAGGACAGTATGTAAAAAAAGGAGATGTTATAGGTTTAATAGGTTCTACAGGAATGTCTACAGGACCTCATTGTCATTGGGAAATGAGAGCTGGAAACATGACTTTTGATCCTCTAAGTATATTGGAAAAACCTGTTTCATTTAATACTAAAGTTCTAACTAAAATAAAGTAGTTTAGGATTAACAAAAAATAAATGAAAATAAAAGATAAATCAATAATAAATTCAGAAAATATACATAAAATAGAACCGTTTTTTATTAGGTACCTTACTATAATAAGTTCAATAACTATTATAGTACTATTTATTTTTTTCTTTGGTACAAATAGATTAAATGAAGAATATAATACCATCAATATTTGGAATAAATCTGTTTCATCAATAGAATCCCCATCGCATGATAATAATTTTAATATAGATGGTATATTCAAGCATAATTTTTTCAGCAAGCCTGAAGGTATAATACACTATTTTGATTTTAATGGCGATACTATATACAGCACAAATTTGTCAAGGGGTGAATTGGCAACATTAAACAACGAAAACTTTATTGTGTATAAAAGATATGGAAATTATATAGATGCCTATAATAATATGGGTATAATTATATGGCGTACAAATACATCCGTTTATCCTGAAATAGCTCCTTATGCTAAAAGAACTATATATCATTCAAGCGATAATTCAAAGATACAAATGTTTGATTTTAATAATAATCCATTAAGCAGACATATTCAGTATGGAGAAATTATAACAGATGGTGCATTTGCTCTTAATACAGGAGATTATATTGCAGGTTTCTCAAGCGGAGATATTGCATATATAAATAGAAACGGCAATTTGGATTTTTCTATATCAGCAATATTAAGCGAAATAAATATAGTAAAATCAGTTGCAATAAGTGAATATGGAAGTTTTGCATTATCTGTAAGCGGAATAAGACCAGAATATATTACTCTATATGATGCTAAAGGAAGCACTGTATGGTATTCCGATACGCAATTAAACAGAAGACGTCATGTATCATCTTATGTAAGTGAAAGATCTATGACAGCTTTTATGCTTGCTGACAGAGATATTATTTTATATTCTTTAAACAGGGGAAAAGAAACAGACCGAATTAATTTAGAAAAATATAATATGCAGAATGCTATTAATATGAAATTAAACAGCGAAACTAATTCAACAATTATGAGTGTTTCAAAAGATGCCGAAAGTATTGTTTTTATATATAATAATCAATACAAAGAAATAGTATTTGAAAAACATATAAATGGATGGGTATATTACCTTGATATATCAAATTTACAAAATGAATATATGATTGTAAGTGATAAAATGATTTATACATACAAGAGGGTTAAACTATGAAAAAATATATATTAATATTATTTATTTTATCATCATTTTTGTTTGCTAGAATTCCTATTGATAATACAAGAATAAGAATAACAAGTACATTTGGAGAATTCAGAACAGATCACTTCCATAACGGTGTAGATTTCGGGGGAAACAGAATGGAAATTTATCCTATAGAGGATGGAGAAATAGTTTATTACCATGATGAATATGAAGACCCTACAAGACCTGTATACGGAGTAGGAAATATACTTATGATAGAGCATCCTGACAGTGTTAGAAGTTATTATTATCATATAGAACCGGGCACAATAGAAAAGTCTTACGCTAAAGTAACAGAAAAAGATGTTGTGGCACTTACTGGAAACAGCGGAAGATCAGGAGGAGCACATTTGCATTTAACTATAGAAAATATGAAAGAAGGTTTGGTTATAGATCCATTAGAATATTTAAAAATAACTAAAGGTTCTGATCAGGCCCCATTAATTCATGGTATATATTTAAGAACAGAAAACAGATTAATACAAATAAAAGATAAAATGTCCATGAGATACAACGGAGAGATAAAATTATTTGTAAAAGCATACGATTTGCTTGGAAGTATACCAATGGGACTTAAAAGAGTTAAAATATATATGAATGATGAATTAGTACGTGATTATGATTTTACATATTTTATAAAAAGGGATAATGTATATTATATATCTCCAAAATATACTTTTGAAGAAGTTTACGGAGTAGATTCGCATTTTTATAGAGGAGGTGTTTTTATCCCTAAAAGAGGAAAATATACATTTAAAGCAGAAGTTACAGATTTTGATAATAAATCAGTTGTACTAACCAGAACTGTTAATTTCTATTAAAAATATTTTTAACCATAAATAAAATATTAATAATTATCATCAAAATTATTTATTGTATTTTTGCAGGTTTTTCTGTAAAATATATTATAAAAAATACAGAGATAATATTATGAAAAAAATAGGTATTTATATAGACTTAGAAAATATATGTCATTTAAGTTATGATATTAATTTTGAGTTAATGCTTAATAATATATTTTCTTTTTATAAAAATAATTTAAAAGATAAAGATATTTACTTTTCTGTAAAAAAATCTTATGGTGATGCCAAGTCAATAAAAAAGTACTCAAAAAAATTAAGGGACTTACACATAGACATTATTTATTCTGTACCTGTAAATAAAGCTAAAAACATGGCTGATATGATATCTTCAATAGATGCATTTGAGGATTTTGTAATATATAAAAAAATTGATATAATTGTATTTGTAACTAGAGATGTTGATTATAGTGTTATTATGGAAAGATTAAACAGATATGGAGCTTTAACTTCAATTGTTACTATTTTTGATAATGCTAAAAGAGATATATTTAGAAACTCATGCGATCATATATTTAAAATAGAAGATTATAAAATAAATGAAAAAGAAGAAAAGGATATAAAAGCAGAAAACAAAATAGAAAAGAATGATTTTTTGCAATGTTTTTATAATAGGGTTATTGAAATATATAATATCAGCAGTAATACTGAAAATATAAAAATTTCTACTTCTGATATATGCAATAAAATAAATGAAGATTTTAATTTAAAAAAAGGAAAAAGTGCTATAGAACAGACACAATTTAAAAAAATTAAAAATGTACTAAAATATTTAAATAATAATGGAATAGAGGCAAAAACTGACGGAGATGACTTTTATATAGATGATATAAATATTTTCAAAAATATAATGTCAAATATTTTAAACTTAAGCATTTATGAAATAACTAAAAAAGATTTAATTGCATCATTTAAAGACATATTGAGTAATCATGAAGAAAATAAAGAGATACCATTAGCCAATGCCATGAATGAAATAAATAAAAAATTTAATATAGGCAATGGTTCTAGTGCAATAAAACATACTAAGTTTAAAAGACCTAGTAAATTCATAGATTATATAATAAAAAAAGATACTCCTATTGAATTAACCAATAAGGGAAACAGCTTTATTATGAAAGATAAAAATAAAGTATTAGAGATTCTTGAAAACATAGAAGATGAACAATAAAAAATAATTTAATTTTTACTATAAGGAAATAATATGTCAAATATAACTGTTATAGGAATGGGTTTAATGGGAGGCTCTTTAATAAAAGCATTAAAGTGCTGTAATAAAAATTATAATATATGGGCTATAGATACTAATAAAGATAATATAGATTCAGCATTGAAAGATAAATATATTTTAAAAGGTGATTTTAATTATGATAATATAGAGAATGCTATTAAATGGGCGGATATTATTATGATATGCACATTGCCTTCTATAGCGTTGGAGATAATAAATAAATATAAACCATTAATTGATAATAATAAAATACTTTCTGACTTTTGCGGAGTAAAAACAGATATATTTAATAATACAAAAGATAAAAAGTACGTAGGTCTTCATACTATGGCTGGAAAGGAAAAAGGAGGTTATTTAAACTCTTCTGAAAACCTGTTTAAAAACTCCAATGCCATTATTACGCATAATGAAAATGCTTATGAAAATGATATAAAAATAATAGAGAACATGGCAAATGATATAGGATGTGCAAATATTATTGTATCATCAGCAAATAAACATGATGAAATGATAGCATTTACAAGCCAGCTTATGCATATAATAGCATGCTCAATTGTAAATCATGAAAGTTTTTTGAATTCTTTGGGTTATGAAGGTAACAGTTTGGGAGATCATACTAGAGTTGGTACAATAGATGCTAATATGTGGAGTGAATTATTCATGTATAATAGTACATATTTATCTGATTCACTTTCTAAATATATAAAATGCTTAAACGACTTTAAAAAAGCACTTGATGATAAAGATATTGATGAATTAAAAAATTTAATGATCAATTCAAATAATGTAAAAAATGAATGGCTTAATAGAAAAAATATTAAATATTAGAATATACTAACAAAAGTAATATATACTTAATAATTATATCCCCCCCAATTAAAGTTAGGGGGGACTAAAAAAATAAATAAATGCTTTCTTAAATAAAAACCGCATATATATGAACTTGTAAAAATAAACTAGTTTGACATTATAAATAATACTGCTATAATGAAAATATTATCATAAAAAATGCAATTATCTTTTTTATGATAAGACATATAATACTATATTTAGGGTTAATCCAAGTTATGAAGATAATAAAATTACTAAAGAGAATTGATAAAAACAGAGAATTAAATATAGAACTATACAAAAAAGAACATATAGAAAATAAAAAAGATAAATTACGTTTTGAAAAAATGCTTCAAAAGTCTGTATCTATGGGATTAGTAATGAGAAAAGGAAATTTTTTAAAACTAACTAAAGAAGGCAAAACGTATTTAGAAAAAGAATTAAAAAGAATAAATGAAAAAGATGTATCAAAAAATAGAAAGTTAAGTAAAAATAAAAATGATGATAGGGCTGGCAAAAAAACAAGCATACCAAAGCCTGAAATAAAAATAGATGTTAACAATGCCAAAAAAGATGCTGAGATAATAGCAAAAGCATATAATGTACCCACAGATTTTCCAAAAAAATGTTTGGAAGAGGCTAAACTACTGCCAGACAGCATGGAAAATGTAGAATTAGAGTTCGACAGAATAGATTTAAGAGATATAAGAACTGTTACAATAGACGGAGCAGATTCAAAAGATTTTGATGATGCTATAAGTATAGAAAAATTAAATGACGGATATAAATTAGGCATTCATATTGCTGATGTAAGCCATTTTGTAGTAATGGGAAGTTCTTTAGACAGAGAAGCTAGAAAAAGAGGAAACAGTGTTTATTTAATAGATACAGTTTATCCGATGTTTCCTCATGAACTGTCAAACGGTATATGTTCTTTAAATGAAGGTGTTAGCAGATTTACTATGACGGTATTTATAACAATAGATAATAAAGGCGATGTTAAAGAAAGCAGTTTTCATAAAAGCGTTATAAAATCAAGCAGAAGGCTAACTTATGATTATGCTCAGGATGTTTTGGACGGCATAGAAGAAGATGAAGATTGGCTTGTAGAATTATTAAAAAATGCTGATGATGTAAAAAAAATACTTCTTCAAAAGAGAATAGAAAACGGAAGTATAGAGTTTAATCTTAATGAAACTCAGATAATATTAGATAAAGGCGGAAACCCTAAAGACTTTTTTATAGGAGAGAGAAAAGAAAGCCATAAAATAATAGAAGAATTAATGCTTATTGCAAACTGTGAAGTAGCTAAAAGATTACAAAATATAAAAGGTTCTATTTACAGAGTGCATGACAGTCCAGATACGGAAAAGCTGGATACTTTTACAAGAATAGCATTTAATAGAGGATATAGAATTACAAGAGATGCTGAAGGGAATTTGGATTTTCATTCATTTATAGAATCGATAATGGGAAAGCCAGACGAAAAATTGCTTCTTACACTGCTTCTTCGTTCTATGAAACAGGCAATATACGATGTTAATAATATAGGGCATTTTGGGCTTGGTTTTGAATGCTACACTCATTTTACTTCGCCTATAAGAAGATATACCGACCTGCTTACTCATAGACTTTTAAAACTTTCTTTAGAAGGTATAAATAATTTAAAACCTACTATGCAGCAGTTTTATACCAATTCGGCACAGTGGTGTTCAAAAACTGAAAGAATTGCAGTTGAATGCGAGAGAATTTTAGCTAAAGTAAAAGCTGCTAGATTTATGAAAGACAAGGTAGGAAATGAATATAATGGAATAATAAGCGGAGTTACAAACTTCGGAATATTTGTAGAAATAGAAGATAGAGGAATAGAAGGCTTAATAAGATATGCTCTATTAAAATCTCATTATCATTATGATGAAAATGAACAGGCAGCATACAGCGAAGAAGATGCTAAATGGTACACATTAGGCGACAGAATAAGAATAGTAGTTTATAAGGTTGATATTAAAGAATTATTTATTGACTTTATGCCTGCAAGCGAATTTGATAATAGTTTTGATGACAGAGATATAATAGACAGCAGAGATTTCTTAAAAAAGAAAAACAAAAAAGAAATATATTCAAGAAAATCTAAATCATCTAAAGATAAAAAAAGAAATTCATCTAATAAAAAAGAAAGAAAAAAAAATAAAAAGAGAAGATAATGTATTAAGCTTAACTTAATATTTAGATATATTAAGTTTATATTGATTAATATTATTTTTTAATTTGTTTAAATAAATTTCTGATATTGGAAAAAATATATATTCATGCGAATTGTACTTTTTATATATTAACCTATAAATTCTTATTTTGTTTTTGATTTATATTTTTCTTTAGTAATAGAGTATACTTAAATTTATTTTATAAAATGCAGTATTTTAAAACTATTTTTAAATTTTTTATAAAAAAAAATAATAATTTAATAAAAAACCGATAACATTACTATTGACAATAATACTATTTAGTGTATAATATTTTCAGCAAATAAAAATTAATAATTAAGGAGATTAAATATGTCTTCTCAGATGAACGAACAACTAGAAGCTATTTATAACAAAATAGTTAAAAGAAATCCTGGTGAAGTTGAATTTCACCAAGCAGTAAAAGAAGTATTAAGCACTTTAGAAGTTGTTTTAAAGAAAAAACCTCATTATGTAGAACAAAAGATAATTGAGAGAATATGCGAACCTGAAAGACAAATTATGTTCAGAGTTCCTTGGATGGATGATAAGGGAGAAATACATGTAAATAGAGGATTTAGAGTACAATTCTCAAGTGTAATAGGACCTTACAAAGGAGGACTTCGCTTTCACCCATCTGTTTATTTAGGTATTATTAAATTTTTAAGTTTTGAGCAAATATTTAAAAATGCTCTTACAGGTCTTCCAATAGGAGGAGGTAAAGGAGGTTCTGACTTTGATCCTAAAGGAAAAAGCGATAATGAAGTTATGCGTTTCTGCCAAAGCTTCATGACAGAACTTCAAAGACATATAGGTTATGATATCGATGTTCCAGCTGGAGATATAGGAGTTGGCGGAAGAGAAATAGGCTATTTATTCGGACAGTATAAAAGACTTAAAAACAGATTTGAACCAGGTGTATTAACAGGAAAAGGATTAGGTTACGGCGGTTCTTTAGTACGTACTGAAGCTACTGGATACGGACTTGTATATTTTACTGATCTTATGCTTAAAACTAATGGTAAAAACGGCTTTGAAGGTAAAAAAGTTGTAGTTTCTGGTTCTGGTAACGTTGCTATATATGCTATGCAGAAAGCTTCTCAATTAGGTGCTAAAGTTGTTGCTTGCTCCGACTCTAATGGTGTTATTTATGATGAAAATGGTATTAATTTAGATACTGTTAAACGCTTAAAAGAAGTAGAAAGAAAAAGAATTAAAGAATATGCTTCTGCTCATTCTTCTGCTAAATATATAGAAAATGGAAATATTTGGGATATTGCCTGCGATATTGCTATGCCTTGTGCTACTCAAAATGAAATTAGTGCTAAAAGTGCTGAAACATTGGTTAAAAATGGCTGTATCTCTGTTACTGAAGGAGCTAACATGCCTGCTACTCCTGAAGCTGTTGAAATATTCCAAAAAGCTGGCGTATTATTCGCACCTGGAAAAGCTACAAATGCAGGCGGTGTTGCTACTTCTGCTTTGGAAATGCAGCAAAATGCTTCTCTTGATAAATGGGATTTTGATTATACTGATAACAAACTTAAAAATATTATGACTAATATTCATAATACTTGTTATCAAACTGCTGAAGAATACGGATGTAAAGGTGATTATTTGAAAGGGGCAAATATAGCTGGCTTTGTAAAAGTTGCTGATACAATGATACCTTACGGTTTAGTTTAATACTTTATGTAGTTTTCTGTAAATGCCATTAGTATGAAATATTACTAATGGCATTATTTTTTAATATTTAGCTTTTTGTTTACAGCATCATTTCAGTATACATAAAAATATTATAGGTGTTATAATTTTGTATTTTATAGGATTAGCATTAAAGATATATATAGTGTTTTTATATATTATTGTTTTAAATGTAATATAATATTATATAAAATAAGATATAAATATACAGCCTTTTACCCGCCAATATCAAAGATGGACTACTTCGGCACACAGAGCGGTATGAATTTATGATTTACAGCAAAGCCAAAATTATCAAAATTAATAATACAAATATATACAAGTACAAAATTTCAACAGATATATTGTAATAATTATGATTCTTTAGCTGATGCTATTTTTCCATAACCTTCAGCCTCTACTTTATCATCAGCATATACTTCTTCAACATGCATATATATAAATAATGATCTCCTGTTTCAATAAATTCTTTCAAATTGCATTGTATAGCTGCTGCACTATAAAGAGGAATTTTTATATCGCTTGTAGGAATATCTTGCATTTTTATTTCAAATTTTTCTATTTTGTCTATATCTCTTCCGCTATGTATACCGCATTCCATTACTATTTTTTTAATATTTTCACTTGGAATAGTAATTATAACTTTTTTATTTTCTCTAACTAATTCACCGCTATAAGAACTTTTAGCCATAGCATAAGCTATCATATTTGGGTTATAAGATAGATAAGTATACCAAGATACAGTTACTAGATTTGTACTTCTGTCAGGTTTCTGAGTGCATACTATTGCAACAGGATTTGGAGAAGTAATTTTTGATGCTTTTGCCAAATTTATTTTTTCCATGAAATGCTCCTTGTTGTTATTAAAAATTATAATAACTTCATCCTAAAAAACAAGTACGAACAAAAATGTTAGAAACTAACTTTTAGTGAAGCTATAAATATAACTATTAATAAAATATATTATACTTGATTCAAAACTAATCTTATTAATTGTGATGACCATATATGCTATAAATTTGAAAATACAATTTTTACTTAATAGCAGTGTGATTTTATTTGTTTTCTAGTAAAAAAATTATAACAATGATACTGCTTTTTTATTTTTCAAGATGTATAAAAACTTATACTACTAAACAAAATATATTTTTTTAATATATTGACTTTTTATTTGTTTTAATATATTATTAATGACATCTATAAGTATGGCGGCGTCGCCAAGTGGTAAGGCAGGAGTCTGCAAAACTCTTATCATCGGTTCAAATCCGTTCGCCGCCTCATTTTCTAACTATGAATGACAGCAGAGTTAAAAGATTATATTTGTTCCTTGTATGTTTTGGAATAGGAACTATAGCTATACTTATACAGCTATTTAATTTAACTATAAAAAATAGAAAATCCATATCTTCATTAAACGGACTGGATAAACCTAGAGGGACAATATATGATTCTAAAATGCGTCCTCTTACTATAAATATACCAGCATATACAATATATCTTGATACAGAATCAGTTTCATTAGACGGAAATGAAGAAACCGACATAAATGAAGCCTACAGTCAAATATTTAATATTATAGGGATAACCAAAGAAAAATTTTCAGAACTTCTTAATACTAAAAGAAGAACTATAATGCTTGCTCAGAATATAAATTTGGATTCATATAAGAAAATAAAAAATATTAAAGATAAGTATAATGTAAGAAGTATATACGGTATAGAAAGTTATAAGAGATTTTATCCCTATGAGGATGTTTTTGCTCATGTTATAGGCTATATGAATAGAACTGAAACGGAAGGATATGCAGGACTTGAGGCAACTTATGAGTACATGCTTTCATCAGAAAATGATAATCCTAAAGATATAGTACTTACTTTAGACAGAGATGTTCAAACTATAGTGCGAAATGAAGTATTGAAAACGGTTGCAGAAAAATCTCCTCAGTCTGTAACCGTTATAGTTTCTGATGTTAATACTGGAGCAATAATAGCAAATTATTCATATCCTTCTTTTGATCCTAATAATCCTTTTGATTATGTTAATAATGAAAGGATGGATAGAAGTATAATGAGTACTATATATCCAGGAAGTACAATGAAAATATTTGCAGAGCTTGCCGCCATAGAACAGGGCGTTGTTAATAGTGATGAGGTTTTTCATTGCAAAGGCTATTATGACTACAGCAGACAAACTAGAATACACTGCGATTATCCTCATGGGGATGTTTCTTTTAATGATATATTAAAATACAGCTGCAACTATGCTATTGTAACTATAGCTGAAAGAATAGATAGGCAGTTTTTTTATGATTATTTGAAAAGATTTGGTTTCGGAGAACCTACAGGGGTAGGACCTTACAAGAATGAATGGAGCGGAATATATCACCCTTTAAATAAATGGCATAGATTTTCACGAGGATATTTATCTATAGGCTATGATTTAAGCGTTACGCCTATGCAGATAGCAGCTTCTTATTTGCCTCTTTTGAATGGCGGATGGAAAGTTCCTATGCATGTTGTTGATTATTTTTATAATGGTATTGAAAAAATAAGTGCTACTAACAATCTAAAAAAGGTAAGAATAATAGATGAACAGTATTCGCAGATAGCTAGAGTTTTGCTTAGAAAAGGCGTTGAATCAGGCTCTACAGGATACAGAGCTAATCTTCTTAATATAGATGTTGTAGGCAAAACTGGTACAGCTATAACTGAGGTTTACAGAGATAATGCTGATGATAAACCTGAAAAATATTATCAATCTATATTTATAGGCGGTTTTCCTCTTGAAGATCCAAAGATATCCATACTTGTATTATTGGATGATCCGCAAGGTGCTGGCAATCAGGCAGCAGGAAGGGTAGCGGCTCCTCTTTTTGCAAAAATTGCTAATCAAATTATACCTTATTTAGGTTTGGTTGATGGGGAAATATATACTATAAATACTAATGAGTTTCTTTCTTTGGTTCCGCCTTCCAATAATTATGGAATTACAAACAATATTATGCCTAATATATCAGGTCTTTCTTTAAGAGATGCTTTGAACAGTATATCATATATTGTTTCTAATAATAATGCCAAGATAGCTATACAAGGCGAAGGATATGTTTCTGATTTTTCACCTGCTTATGGAAGTACGGTTACAAATAATTCTATAATAAGGCTATTATTAAAGGCACCTGTTAAGGAATAATTTAATTTTTCGGGGTTTTATACTATGAGCAATATACTTAGTTTCGGAGAACTTTTATATGATGTATATGACAATACAGCAGTTATTGGAGGAGCACCTTTTAATTACAGCCTTCAATTATCAAGACTTATTGGAAGCGATGATAAATTAAAGTTTATAACAGCTTTAGGTAATGATGATTATTCTAAAGATGCATTAAAGTTTATAAGTAATGAAAATATAGATTCGTCTTTGATACAAATATTAGATAATTATGAAACAGGTAAAGCTACAGTATTTTTAAATGAAAATAAGGTTCCTGATTATATAATACATGAAAATGCTGCTTGGGATAATATAGAATACACTGAGAATATAAATAGTGCCTTGAAAGAAAAATATGATATATTTTATTTCAATATACTTTCACAAAGAAATGAAAAATCATACAGTACTCTGAAGCAAATATGCAAAAATATAAATGCTGATTATAGAGTATGCGATGTAACATTTAGAAAGAATTATTATACAAAAGAAAAAATAAAAGAGGCTTTAGAGTTTGTAAATGTATTAAAAATTAATGATGATGAACTTGCTGTAATAAAAGGCTTATTTTATCCTTCCTTAAAAAATGATAATGAGATATTATTAAAAGAACTTAATAAAGATTTTAATATAGATTATATATTTCTTACATTAGGTAAAGACGGGGCAAGTGTATTTTATGGTAATGAGTATATATTTAATCCGTCCAGCAAAATAGATGTTATTGATACAGTAGGAGCAGGAGATTCATTTTGTGCTGCTTTGAGCTATGCTATATTAAAAAAACTTGATATTAATAATATATTGAAATTTGCTTCTGCTGTTTCTGAGGAAATGGTTCAAGTTAAAGGCGGAACTGCTAGATATAATGTTAATGCTGTTAAGGCTAAGTTTAATTTATAATTATTTAAGTTCTTCCTGTATAGTATTTAAATTTCTCTTTCGTTAAAAATCTTATAGATGTGAAATTTCCTGTATAATTTTCATTTGTTATGATTGAATTTCTTATATTGTCATATAATAACTGCAAGTTATTCTGCATCATATTGTCTATATAGCTTGAAGGATATTTTGAAATATACTGATGTATTTGTCTGTTAATCAATAGAGAAATAAATTTAGAAGGAGGAGTATTATAAGCTAGAAGTCCTTTATATATTCTTATATTTTGATTTAATGTCATTTTTTCTTCTTGGCTTTGTGCTTCTTTTTCTTGTTTTTCTAAGTCTGCTAAAGTATTATTAATATTATATATATTATTGCTGTATATATTTTTACCTTCATCGCTGAAAATATAATTGGCATCTATATAAAATATATATTCTTTATTATCTGAAGATATTATTTTATCAAATTTTTCTATTACTCTAAATCTAATATTTAAATTATAATTAAAACTATTTTCGGCTAATAATAATCCGCTTAATATGGTAATTAATAATAAAATAATAAATATCTTTTTCATATTATATTATTCGGAATTATTTTTTTATTATTTCGGTATTGACGATAGTAATCTTATAAAATCTCTGTCATTTGGGAATAATTTTAACGCTTCTTCTGATATAGTATTAGCATTGTTATATCTTCTCTCATTATATTCAGTAACAGCATAATTATAGTAAGACACTTTTAAATTTCTTTTTAAAACATCAGCATCATCGCCTATATCGGATATTCCCATTTTATATACTTTTATTGCACTAGGATAATCTTTTTGGCTTAAATATGAAGTACCCATAGTATTATAATAATGTATTCTATTATTTTTTGTCATAGGACTTGAAGGATTAAATGCCAATGCTTCTCCCAATGTTTTATATGCAGATTCATAATTATTGTTTTTAAGATAGTCTAATGCAAGTCTGTTGTATGCATTCACCAAATTATCATTATACATTTTCGTATTTGGAGAAAGATAATATGCTTTTTTAGCCATAACAAGCTGCTTTTCCAAATCTTTTTCTATTTTTTTTAATGAAATTGAATTTGGATATAATGTAGCTATTAGTGTAAATATATCAGCTTCATTTCTGTTTCTGTAATTTCCTTGAGGAACAAATGTAACTATTGTGGAGTTTCCTGTATTTCTTATTTCTTTCTGACCAGGATTAAATCCTTTTGATACTGTAGTTTCTACATCTATATCTCCCTTTTCTGTGGATACTGTGCAGAAAGCATGGCTTGAAGTGAGTACTCCTACAACTTCAAATCCGAATTCTTTATATAATAGCGAATATAATATACTTGAAGTTAAGCAGTTATATTCACCTTTATATATTAAATCCTGAAATAGGGTAGAGGTTTCAAAATATTTTTTTAATACTCCGCTGGAATACATCCAATTCAGAAGTATTTTTCCAAATTCATAAGGACCTTTTTCAACATATTGAGATAATTCATTTTTTGCTAAATTCCTTATATCATTTAATTTGCCTCTGTAGAATTTAAATTCTTCTTCATCTGTAATTCCTGATGCTATTATAAACCCATCATAATGTATTTCTATATCATTAGTTTCGCCGTTATCTATTTTTGTAAAGAAATCATATTCCAATTTTGTAAGTTCGCTTGCCTCAAATCTTATTTTGTCTGAAGGCTTAGCATATATTAAATTGGATAGCATTATTATAATAAAAAAAGTAATTTTAATATAGTGTTTCATATAACCTCTAAAGCTATATTATTTTAAATTATCCAGCTCATCTCTATATCTAGCTGCATCTTCGTATCTTTCTTCTTTAACAGCCTGATCTAATAATTTCTGTAACTCTTCTTTATTTTTTTTATTATTATCCTTTGGTATGTCTTTATCAAGATTATCTTCGTTTACAGAATTATCATTTTGAATTATTAAACTTTCTTCATTATTCTCTTTAATATCTTCTCTATCAAATCTTTGATATGTAAAAGGTATACTGTCCTTAACTTTCATTAATCCTTCACTGTTTTCAAGTATTATTCCAGCTTTTTCTATAACATGCTCTTCTATAAAAATAGGAGCTTTTGATTTTAATGAAAGGGCTATAGCATCAGAAGGTCTTGAATCGATAAAAATATTTTTTCCATTATGTTCTATAACCAATTTTGAAAAGAATGTATCTATATGTACATTATCTATTATAACATTTATCAATCTAATACCGCAGTTTTGAAAAATACTGTTTACTATATCATGTGTAAGAGGTCTTTCTATCTTATATCCAATTAGACTTGACATTATAGACTGTGCTTCTAAATATGCTATTGATATAGGAACTACTTTTTCTAATTTTATCGGCTTTAATATGACTGCAAAACCTTTATCCGTAATTGCTAAATTAAGTATCTTTGCTTCAACCACTTTAATAAACCTCTTTATAAACCTATTATATAGTTATATAATATTAATATATATATATTATTTGTCAAGGTAAATTTTTTATAAATCCCATATCATATTTTATTTATAATTATTTTTCCGATAAGTAATTAAATTTGTATTAATATTTTACTAATTTTATATTGATATAGTTTAATTATTAATTATAATTACTTGAAAAAAATATAATATTTTATAATATGGAACTATGAGAAAAAAGATATTTTTAATTATTACACTATTATTATTAACTTTAAATTTATTTTCACAGACAGAAGAACTACCTCCTTATCCGCCTGAGAATCCTGAAGTTATACCTATAAGCGAAATTTATGAGGGAATGGAGGGCGTTGGATACACTGTTATACATGGAACGAATGTAGAACCATTCAAAGTGAAGGTTTTATCCATTTTGAGAAAAAGATGGCATAACAGTGATGCTATACTCATACGATGCGAAGGACTTGATTTAGAACATTCAGGTACGGTTGCAGGAATGAGCGGTTCTCCTATATATTTTAATGGCAAAATAGCTGGAGCATTGGCTTTCGGATGGAATTATGCCAAAGACCCTATAGCAGGCGTTACTCCAATAGAAGAAATGTATAAACTGTATGATGATACTAATGCTAAATCTCCTGCATTAGCTTTCACAGATAATAATTCGCTTCAAACTCCATTAATATTTTCTGGCATAAGCGGAAAAGCATTTAATGAATATTCAAGTATTTTCAAAAAAGGCGGATTTTTTCCTATGCAGGCTGGAGGCTCCGTTTCAGATACTAATCAATCAATGAAATTCCTATTTGGAGATTCTGTTGCCATAGTTTTAGCTGACGGAGATGTTTCAATGGCAGGTATTGGTACAGTTTCACATACTGATGATGAGAAATTCCTTCTTTTCGGACACTCTATGTGGTCTAAAGGAAGATTAAGAGCCCCTGTATCAAGGGCATATATTAATCATATAGTTGCCTCCGTGGACTCTTCATTCAAATTAGGTGCTGCTTATTCCAATTATTTAGGATATACAGTTTATGACGGAGTTTTCGGGGTTTCTGGAGTTTATGGAGAGGTTCCTGAAAATACTATGGTTCCTGTAAAATTGGAGATAGAAGATCAAACTTTCCTTACTAGAGATTATAATTTTAGAGTATTGAATGATCCTACATATTTTTCTGATATACTCTCAATGGCAATATACAGTGCTATAAGTTCTACTGCAGGCGGAGATGAGGAAGGAGTATTTAGTATAAGCTATGAAATAGAAACTGATTATTTTAATGAACCTTATAAAGTAGATGACAGAATACTTGCTTATTCTTCTACTGATGCTTTCAAATCTGCCATAAAACAATTAATAGCACCTGTTGATTTCTTTATATATAATAATTTTAACAGAGTAGGCATAAAATCTGTGAAATTATCTATTAAAAGAAATAATCTTGAATATGCATTCTTAAATGATATAACATTAGTAGAACCTAGAGCTGTAGCAGGCGAAACTATACATTTAAGAGTAGGATTTACTCCTTACGGACAGGAGAAGCAATATATAGATATACCAGTTAAACTTCCTGTTAATTTGAAAACAGATAAATACAGTATTTATGCTGCTAATGAGTATATTTATAATTATGCAGAACAGTTGTTTATGCCTAATAAATATGAGATTAGAAGTTTAGATGATGTTATGCGTATTTACGGTAAATCTTATGATGACAGTGATATAAAAGTATGGCTTTATTCATCATCAAGGGGAGTGCAGATAGGTAAGGATTTATATCCTACGCTTCCTCCATCAAAATATGGTATTATGGCAAAGAATGCTACATCTGATAAAGCTGCCGTTATAACTGCTGTTGACGGAGATTATCAAATGCCGTATTCTATACTTGGTTTAATGAAATTAGATATAATAATTGAAGGGGCTAAAAAATATGAGAATCGCTAAGATTGTTTTTATATTACAATTAATATTAATATTATCTTCCAATATGGTTTTTGGTGTTGTTACAAGAACATTTTCAAGCAGCAGAAGAGGATTTTATGATAATGGAATTTATGACGGTATAATGCTTACAGAACAAGGTGCTTTAACTTTAGCCCCAGTTATAGAGCAGAATGGAGCTATTGCTGGAAAAGATATATGGAAGATTTATCCTGCAAATGACGGAAGTATGTTTGCTGCTATAAGCGGAAGCGGTGCTGAACTATATAAAAGAAATGCAGGGGAAACAAATTTTACGCATTTTTTAACGGCTGAAAATGAAAGTGCCTTTACTGCTGTTATTTCTGATGATGCTGGAAATGTTTATGCGGCAACTGGTCCTTATGCCAAAATAAGAAAGTATGACAGTCAGGGAAATGAGATTTGGTCAAAGGACTTGAATGATACTTATGTATGGGATATGAAATTTGACAATAATGGTAATTTATTTCTTGCTGCAGGCGGTAATAATGCCAGAGTATTAAGAGTTTCTCCTGATGGGAATGTATCTGAAATATTAAAAACAGATGAACAGCATGCTATGTCATTATATTTTGATAAAAAAGGAAATAAAATCTATGTAGGAACTGCTGGAAGAGGACTTGTTCTATGTATAGATTTATCAACTAATTTAGAAAGCCCTTCATACAATGTTGTTTATGACACTGCTGAGAGCGAAGTTTATGCTATAACTATGGATAATACAGGTAATTTATATTTCGGCACTGCTACAAGAGAACCTGCTTATTTGCTTCTTCCTTCTATAATTGACGGGGATAAAAGACCTGATGAAAGCGATAAAGAGTTTAGAAATTCATTATATAAAGCAGATCCTAGCGGAACAGTTCAAAGATTATTCTTTTTGAATCAGATGCTTGTATTTGCTATGAGCAGCGATAATAATAATAATGTCTATTTTGTAACAGGAGATACTGCTGATATATATAAAATAAATGGTGATGACGGCTTATTATCATATATAGGCGGTTTGAAAAATAAAATACTTTCAACTTTTGCTGTTTCTGATGACGGACTTTATTTTGCCATATCAAAAACTGGTGAAATATACAAAATAAAACATGGTTATCCTCAAAAGGGCAGTTTCACAAGCGATACTTTGGATTTGAAACTTTTAAGCAAATTAGGAAGTTTAAGTGCTATGGGAAGCATACCAGACGGAGCCAATATATCTATAGAGGTTAGAACTGGAAATGCTGCACGTGTGGATGATACTTGGAGTGATTTTACTGCTGTTGCTGCTAATGGAAAAGTTGATGTTCCTAATGGAAGATTCATGCAGTTCAAAGTTACAATGGAAACATCAGATACAGAGATTACGCCTATATTAAATTCTGTGGATTTCACTTATGTTGAAAATAATTTAGCACCTGAAGTTTTGAATGGAGGACTTACCACACGCTACCGTCAGCAAAATGATTCTTCTGAAACAGCTAAAAGTCCTCAATTAGAAGAAAATGAATCTATGGTATATTGGAAAGGTTCCGATCCTAATGGAGATAAATTGATATATGATTTGGAATACAGATTAAAAGGTGAAAAAAATTACAGAAAATTAGCCAATAATTTAGAAACATCATATTATAAATTTAATTCATATTTGATGCCTTCTGGAATATATGATTTCAAAATCACAGCAAGCGATAAATATGATAATCCTGTAGGAGCAATAAAAACAAAAAGTTTAGAAGTATTTAATGTTAAATATGATAATGATCCTCCTGAAATATTTGATTTTAATGTAACAGGAGATGGTGCTAATAGAAAAATAACTTTTAGAATAGAAGATAAACTTTCTTTTATCAAAACAGTTAGATATTCTACTATAACTGGAGAATGGGCATATATAGTTCCTGATGACGGAATGCTTGATTCTACAAATGAAACTTTTACCGTGAATATAGAAGATGCTGAGGCAGGTTCTGTTACTATTGAGGTTATGGATACGGAAGGAAATACTAAATATTATTCATTCTTAATATAAAATATAATAATATAATTAGACTATTAAAGAAACAGTGATTTTTTAATTGCTGTTTCTTTTTTAATAATCAAAAAAATTATTCATGTCATTAAAAATTTCTCTCATGCTTCCTCTTAGAATTTTAGCATTTGGAAGAGATTGTATAAATTGAGTTCCGTAAGTTTTAGTATATAATCTTTTATCTAAAACAAATACAACCCCTCTGTCATCTTTACTTCTTATAAGGCGTCCGAATCCTTGTTTGAATTTTATAACAGCAAAAGGAAGGGCATAATCTAAAAATGCATTTCCTCCATTTTCTTCAATGTATCTGTATCTTCCTTCGCTTATTGGATCTGTAGGCACGGCGAATGGAAGTTTTGGTATTATAACCACTTCTAAATTTTTTCCAGCAACATCAACACCTTCCCAAAATGAATCAACTCCGTAAAGCACATTATTTGATGATGATTTAAACATATCAAGTAAAGTATGCCTATGAACGGAGGCAGTTTGTGCTAGAGCATTTATATTTTTCTTTTTCAGTTTTTCTGATGTGCTTTCATAAACACTCATAAGAGATGAAAAAGAAGTAAATAATATGAAGGCTCTTCCTCCTGTTATATCGCATACATTCAATAATACTTTTGATGTAAAATCATTAAATGTATCTGAGGCAGCATCAGGCATATCGGTTGCTATATACAGTCTTGCATTATCTTCATAATTGAATGGCGATTCCAAATATATTTCTATCTTTTTATTCTTTTCTATATAGTCGAATCCCAATCTGTTTGAGAAGAAGTTAAAGCTTTTTGAAACGGTTAGAGTAGCTGAATACATTGCAACAGTATCGAATCTTGAATATAAAAAGTCATTTAAATTTTTTGCAACTGTTACTGGTGTCAGATGCCAATTAAGTATAAGATTTCCTTTTTTTGTGAGCTTAGTTTCTATCCATCTAATATATTCATCTTTTTTATAATCTATAGTTGAATTTAAAGATACTAATTGCCTTTTTAATCTTTCTAAATATGCATTCGACATTTGAGCTATTTCTTCATAATCGAAATTCTTATCTATAGCAATGTCAAAGAATTTTTTATATAATTTATCGCATATATTAACAAGAGAAGTCATTGAAAGCACTATTTCTCTAAGCGGTTTTAATCCCTCATTTTGCCAATGATTTGTCATAACTAGTTCAGGACTTATTCTAAATTTATAGCCTAAGCCTTCTTTAGTTTGTATGTTTTTATGACAGTAATTTATAAACTCTTTTGATTTTTCATCAACAACATTTCTAACTCTGGATGTTGAATCATGTGCCTGATTTATTAGATTTATTATTTCATCATATTCATGTTTTTCTATTGATGATTTTTTTTCATTAAGCATATTATTAATACTTTTTATAATTCCAAGTTTTTCATTTTTTTTAATTCTTGAAATATAAAAAAGTGCTTTTAATATACCGTTTTTGCTTCCCTCATCTCCAAAATAGCTGGATGCTGAGTTTTCAAAATTATGAGCCTCATCAATTAAAACTTTTGTGTATCTTGGAAGAAGGCTGTATCTTCCTGCTGTTTCAGCATACAAAGATAAATCAGCACAAAGTATATGATGATTAACTATTAATAACTGAGCGGCATTTAACTGTTTACGCATCCTATAAAAATAGCAGTCCTCTAAATATTCGCATTTTCTATGAGTGCAAGTGTCTGTATCACAGCAAACCATTTCCCATAATTCAGCTTTAGGTTTATACCCCAAATCTGTTATAGAACCGTCTTTTGTTATATTAAGCCAATTATCAATATCTTCAAAGAAATTAAGCTGTTCTCCAATATCAAGCATATTAACGTCATTTAATGCTTCTTTTACTTTTTTGATACATACATAATTATTTCTTCCTTTAACCAAAGCATATTTTACACTCGGTGCTATTGCCCCTATAATAGAAGGTATATCCTTTGAAATAATCTGTTCTTGTAAATTAATTGTATTAGTGGATATTACTATTCTGGTTTTATTTTCTTTAAGCCATAATAGGGCAGGAACTAAATATGCAAATGATTTTCCTATACCAGTACCAGCTTCAGATATTAAATGCTTATTATTGTTAAAAGCCTCTATAGTAGCTTCAACAAGTTCCGTTTGTTCCTGTCTGTATTCATATTTTTTTAAAACCTGACTTAGAGTACCATTTTCTGTAAACATATATAAAGCATCAGGAGCATCTATTGTTTTAATACTTTCTGATTTTATAGGCTTAACTACTTCATAATATTCATCAACATCATTATTTACTATATAAAATCCTACACCAGCATTATTTCCTAATTCGCTTGCTATTGCTAAATCTGCTCTTGATGGAGTAAGCTGTCCTGAAGGATGATTATGAATAACAGCATCGAATTCCAATGACAATGATATTATAGCAGGTACTGAATCTTTATTGCCTCTGGCCATTACCTCTATATAATCTAGTATACCATAAGCATTAAAATTTATTCCAAAATATACTTCATTTCCATAAGCATCTACTATTGCTTTTCTCATATAATTAATTGCATCTATGGAAAATACATTGTCTATTTCTTTTGCATAATTATTACTCATATTAGTACAATAATATAGTATATATTGAAATCTTTGTCAATGATTTTTATAGTTTTATTAAAAATTTAATTATGAGCTAAACTATTATTGGAAACCATATTATTACTGCTTATATTTTCAGAAAACATTGTTCTTACTTTTTCATTAGTCAGAGGCGAGTAAAAATCATGTATAAGTTCATAACCTTTTTTTATAGCATTAGTATCATAAGCACTATAAACATAATTGCTTGATAGAACAGGCATATTAATATTAGGGTCTTCTTTTATAGGCTTCATTATAACTTCAAATCCGTTCTTTTTAAAAAAAGCATAGTATGTAGGAACATAAGAGAAACTTATTTCCTTATTTTCATTAATATTTAATGTAACAACTGTTCCTATATCGAGATAGGGATATCTTCCTTTGTGATTTGCAATGAAATTTCCAAGAGAATATATTATTATTCCGCTATGATTAGTTCCCTCATAAACTTCAGCAGGTCTTGGAACATGAGGATGATGTCCTATTATTATGTCAACTCCATTTTCTATTAATGCTCTTGCCGTTTCTATTGTTGCTTTTTCGGGTGCTGTTGTATACTCTAAACCGAAATGAAGCGATATAATTTTTATTTCATTGTTTGTAGCAAGTGTTAAATCAGATTTTACTTTTTCTATCAAATCTTCCTGTTTCGGAAAGAAATTCATAAAGTAGAAATAATCATTTTTATTAGTTTTATGGCTAAGTCCGTTATCAAGCATTGTATATGCTGATATAAAAAGAGGTATATTATTAATATTAGTTATAATTGGTGCTATGCTTGAAGAATTGGTAGAGCCTCCCAAAGTTAATTTATTATTCCTGTGAAGTTCTGCTACTGTTTCTGCTTCAGCCTGTGCTCCTTGATCATAGGCATGATTATTTGCTATTGAGAAAGCATTAAAATATTTGAAGAAATACTTTAAATATTCTAATGATCCGTTGAATTCAGGATACGGCATAGGAGGCTTATTTGTATTTACCACGAACTCTAAATTGGCAAATACTATATCTCCCTTAAAATAGTCTTTTAAATCTATTAATACATCATTGCTTTGAAATGCATTTACAATAGTAGGATGAGTCATTATATCGCCCGTAAATACCAGCTGAATGCTTTTAGGAGGTTCTGGTATTTTTTCTTCTGTTTCTTTTTTTTCAGAGCATGATGTTAATAATGCTATTAATACTGCAATAATTGTCATAATTTTTATCATATCTTCATCCATTTATTTTTTATAATTTATTTAATTATCTTATTCATTTGCAATTTCTAGATCATTTTTTTCTATATCATGTAAATTCTGCATTTCTGTATTATCATTGCCATCATTTGTTCTAGTATATTTTAGAGGAGTAAATTCCATTTCTATTATTCTTCTGTCCTCTACTTTCATTATTCTTCCTCTGTATCCTTTCAATATAAAACGCTCATTAGTTTCAGGTATATGATCAAGCATATCAATAACATATCCTGCTATAGTTTGATATTCCTCATGCTCCAATTCTAATTTAAGAGTTTTATTAACTTCTTCTATAGAAGCAGTTCCATTTATTATTCTTCTTTTGCCTTTTATTTTTATTAATTCTTCTTCTCTCTTATCGCTTTCATCCTCAATATCCCCCATTATTTCTTCTATTATATCTTCCATAGTAACAAGCCCAGCTGTTCCGCCGTATTCGTCAATAGTAATAACCATTTGAAGCTTTTTTTTCTGCATGTCATTAAATAAGCTGCTTATAGTTCTAGTTTCAGGAACAAAATACGGAAGCATTATATAATCAATGGCTTTCTTTTTTATTTTATTTAATTTTCCAGAGCCTTTAACATATTCTTTAAATAATGCCCTAGTATGAAATATTCCAATTATATGGTCTACTGTTTCTTCATATACAGGAAATCTTGAAAGACCAGTTTCTACTGTTAATTTTATTATCTCATTTACATCCGTTTCTGCCTCTATGCAAACCATATCAACACGCGGAGTCATAATTTCTTCTACGGTTTTATTTCTAAAATCAATTACTCCGGTAAGAAGTTCATGAGTGGATTCTTTTATTATACCTTCCTTATGTCCCAAATGAATAATTGTTGTTATATCATCCATACTTGATAAAGCACTTCTCTTTTCAGTATTTCTTAATTTTTTTGGTACAAAATAATTCATTATGAAAGTAGTTATTTTATCCATTAAAAATGTTATAGGCTTGAAAAGAAAATGACAAAATTTCATAAAATATAGAAGATAAGGCATCATCTTTTCAGCATTTACTCTCATAAGAACTTTAGGAAGTATTTCACCAAATATTATAATTAATATAGTTATAGTTGCTGTAGATATAGTAACCATTACACTTTCAGATATATGAGGCAGTGCAGAGGCAAGCCTTATAGCAAATACTGTTATTATGGAGCTTGCTGTGATATTAACTATATTATTTCCTACTAAAAGGGTAGGAATCATTGAACTAGATTTTCCCCAATATTTAGTATCTTCTTCTTTTATTTTTTTCTCTCTAACCAAACGCATTAATGTAACATCATCTATAGAAGTATATGCCGTTTCGCTTCCTGAAAATAATGCCGATAACATTATAAGAATGATAATAATTGATATTTCAAATAAATAAACTAATATAATTTCCATAATCTAATTAAACCTTATATTATATTCTTTTTCTCAATTCTTCCATGAAGTTTTTTCCGGGGTCTGTTTTTATCGGATTTATATATTTAGTATTCAATTCTTTATATAGAGAATAATGCTCAGAGTTTTTATCTTTATATTCATAATGTGCTATAATATATTTAATGCTTTTATATTTGCTTTTTAGATATTTTATTAATTTTACATTTGCTTCAAGCTGATCTTCAGTTAATTTATCAGCATAACCTATGTTTTCAATACTAATGGCTGTATAATTAAATCCAACAGTATGTCTTGCTATATAATCAAGCGGAGTGTTTGCATATATAGTGCCGTCAAAATCAACTAAAAAGTGTGTCCCTACATTAACTTCGCCTCCTGATTCTATATCGGGTCTTCCTATTAGAATGTCATTTTTAAATATATTTACAGCTATAGCAAGATTCGGTGTTTCTGTTGAATGAACAACTATTATTTGAGGATTATCCAAATATATAAGAGGTTCTCCGTAATGCTCTTTTGAATATTTTGACATTAAATTTAATTTTAATGAGTTAGGAGTCAATTTATATTTATCATTAATATCTATATTTATTGATTGATTAGTATTCACAATATTAGTTTGCAGAATACCGCCTTTTGCAGTATAACTGCATGATAATAATGAGATTATTATTGGCAATAAAATAATAGTATTTTTCAGCATTTAAACATTATGCATCCATAGCAATATTAACACTGACAAAACCAAGTGAAGATTGGAATGGTATGATTATAGTCTGTAAGTTTTTCGGTATAATTTGAATTTCTTTACCGAAATAAAGTATAGGAGGAGTAATATCGCAGCTTATTCCTTCTTCCGCTAATTTAGTTATAGCAAGACCGCTTATAGTATTTCCCATCTCATTTATAACACTTCTCATCATTTCTTCAAAATCATCTTCAGAATCATATTCTCCTCTCTTTTTCTCTGTTAGGGTTTCGGTTAAAAGCTGAGAGAAATTTTCAGGAAATTCATATAATACCTGTCCATTAACATCTCCAACAATTCCTATAGCAACACCATATCCAGAAAATAATTTACGTCCCTGACCTTTTACAAGAGTACCTTTTTCCATTGTAAGACCAGCCATTTCCTTAAATATAGATACTAAAGACACTATGAACGGATTTATGAATCTAACGTCCATAAATTTTATTGGAGTTGTAGCCATTTTATATTCCTCTTTAATTTTTAATATTAAAATATATTATAACATAGTTAATTTTTATTTTCAATGTATAATATTTTATATTTTAAATATAAGAATAAATTTAAAATTGTCAAATTTTGATATAAATTATAAAATTATTTATTATACTTGTTTTGATAGTACTTGAGGGGATTATATATGAAATTTTAGTAATTTATCAATTATAAAAGCAATGTTTTATATGTTGTATAATTCGTTGTTTTAATATATAAATATGCAGTATTTATAATTGCAAACACCTACTTACAGCTGCAATTATAAATGAAATTAGTTTTGAAACAAGTATAATGTATACTCTATTATTAATGTAAAAATTAAAGCTCTTTATTATTTTTTTATTTATTGTATTCTTCTATTAACTTACTAAAGAAATCTCTTTCTAAATCAATAGCTTTTATTCTGCTGGTTTGATTAAATTTAGCAGCATCTGTTTTGTAATTATAATAATGCTCTTCTTCTTTTTTGTTATTGTCTGATATATTATACTTAGAGAAAGAAAATTTATCTAAATAAAAATCACTATTTTCTATTATGAATGTATAATAATATGTACCGTCATCTGTTGCTTCTATTGTAACGTAATTTCCTGATGAAGCAATATCATAAGTTTGTGAGTAGTCATCATTTTGCATTGGATAAAAGCCTGTTATAAACTGTGCTTTATTTTCATCGTTTTTATCTCTTTTCCATACAGTTACATAATTAAAATATTTATCGTTTACTTCAAAATCATGTACATATTTTTCCATTGATATAAGATTTTCTACATATTCTTCATTTAATATATGAGTTTGTATTAAAATATATTTTTCATTATTGTTTGTAAATTCAGTTTGTGATGCCGGTGAATAAATATAGCTAGTATCTGCAAATTTAAAAGTTTGAGATATTTTATTTAATATTCTTATCATCAAATCTTCATTATTATTTCCAGTGATAACAGTATTAATTAAATTTGTAGGACTTAAAACAGGAAAATTTTCCATCAATACAAAAGATATATGGCCATCATAAGTATGAATACTTTCTAATTCTTCTGTATCTTGAAAGCAGTGAATAGTAATATCCGCATTTTTCTCTTTTAAATAATCCATAATATCGTACTTTTCATAATATACACTATACATTAAAGGAGTTCCCACATAACCATCACTCATTCTGTTTATGGAATTAATATCAGAACCAAGTTTTAAAAATAATATTACTAAATCCAAATTATCAGCTAAAATGGACTGAAATAATAAGTCGCTTTGTAATTGATAATCTATATCAAAAAAATAATAACCTGCAGATTCTAACTTTTTAATTAATTTTGATATTAAATTATAATTATTATTGTTTAAGTCAATTTTATTATATATTGTTTTGTAATCAAAATTAACTCCTGATTCTAATAAATAATCTATCGTATTATCAGTATAATCATAATTTAGTATTTCAGTATCATCTAAACTAATGCCATGTTCAACAAGCCATTTCACTAAATTATTATAAGCATAATTTCTATAATCAAGTTTCTGCATTAGAGTCAATATACTGTTTCCATTTTCATCTTTACTGTTTATCCCTTCCAAAAGTAAATCTTTAATATTCTGCATTCTTTGTTTTTCTTCTTCTCTTCTTTCTTTTTTGGAATTATCGGATATTCCATAATCTGCTAATTCTGAGTCAATGGTTTTGTATAATATCTCATCGATTTCTTCTTCTGTATATGATTTGATAGGATATATATTTTTAAATTCTGTTTTTTTCTTTCTTACTTCAGTTGTTTGAGAGCTGACTATTTGATTTGTATTTTGGGTGTTATTATTATTTGATGTTATGTTAGTATTTATTTGGCTGTTGTTAGTTTCTTTATTATTACAGCTTATAAAAATCATTAAACTTATTATAATTAATACAAATTTCATTATACCTGCCTCATCTATATAATTTTTTAAGTATATCTTAAAAAATTTGTATTGTCAAATTTTAAAGATTTACTGATTTTTATTTATGTCTTTTAAGTTTTTTTCAAGCATTATGAATTTATTGTCGAAGAATTTAAACATTCCTATATAATCATCATCAGTCTGCATAGTGTTTCCGTCTTTAATATTGAAATCGTTTTCTATTACGCTTCTTGATAATATAGTTAATAGATTTATTATGCTTTCTGCTTCTCTTGCAGTTTTATAAGCCATAATCTCATATTTACCGAAATTTTTAAGTCCTTCAGTAAATGCATGATTGCCGTTATTATCTGAGAAAATATCAACTCTAACCCATAAGCGTGTAGGGAAGTATTTTTCATTTTTTATGCATTCATTTATTTCTGATATATAAGTATCTTTAGAAATAATAAGATTAATATCCCCTATTAAAACGGCTGATACATTATTTGTTTTTATTATGGAATAGCATACTTTACTAAATGTTAAAGCTATATCTTTAAAATTGGCATTAGAAGAATTAGCTTTAATAGATAAAAACGATTTATGATTCAATATTTTTTCTCTTGTCTGAGTATCTATATCATTATAGTTGATTAATATTTCAGCTTCTTTATCAGGCACTTTAAAAGGAGCTAGTTCATATTCAAAATCTATATTATCAATAGTAAATGTATCTTTATTTTTATGAGAAACTATTGTTATATCTATGCTCCAATCTTCTTTTAATTGATTTGAAAAGCTATTGAAATTTTTATCATCTAATAAAATAAAAGCTATTATTGAATTATTCTGAATTAAGCTGCTCATTTTTAATTATTCTCTTTTATATTATCTATTATTACAGCAAAGCCCATGCCAAGTGAAGCTTTTATGAGCATTGCCGTATCTTCTTTCAAAAACTCTTTTACTTTTTCTACGGCACTTTTGGAATTTTCAAAATAATATTTCTCACAATTAACGGTATTATAAATATCTTTTGAATGCTTTCCAACTGCTATAACAGTATTAATATTTTTTAATTCATTTATAGTATTTCCTATTTCTTTGTGATAAGATGAGTTTTCAGTTTCTGTTTCAAGCATATCTCCTATTACAGCAATTTTTTTAGATTCATTTCTTTGCGATAAATATTTAAGCATATTTTTTAATGCTGCAGGATTGGAATTATAGCAGTCATTAATTACATTACAGCCTTTTATATTAATTATCTGCATTCTGTTTTTTTGTGATTCATAAGTTACTAAAATATCAGCACATTTTTTTAAGTCTATATTATAAATTTCTGCAGCCTTTAATGCAGATAATACATTACGTAAATTAAAATCTCCTATTAAATTATGCTTAAAAATTATTCCTTTATATTCAAAACTATTATCATCTTTTTTTGTTATATCTTTTATATCAGCTTCTATTATATTTTTTATATTGTTTTTTTCAGCTTCTTTTTTTAATATATCAGTACAATTAGTATTTTTATTTATTACAGCATTGGCATTTTCTCTAGTATGATTAAAAAGTTCTGCTTTAGCATAAGCAATATTTTCTATAGAACCGAGATGAGCAATATGTACAGGCTCTACATTATTTATTATGACAGTATTTGCCTCTATACACTCTGATATTCTTAGCAGTTCATTTTTATGATTCATTCCAGCTTCAATGACTGCTATTTCATAACTGTCATCTAAATTAAATATTGTTTTAGGTACGCCTATCTCATTATTAAAATTTCCTTCTGTTTTTAATGCTTTATATTTTGTAGATAAAAATAGATGAGTTAATTCTTTAGCAGTTGTTTTTCCGCAGCTTCCAGTCATTGATATTATAGGTATATCAAATCTTCTTCTGTATTCTCTTGCAAGCTTTATAAAAAAAAGTATTGTATCTTCGACATAAAAAATAAAAGCATCATCAGGCATATTTATAGTTTCATCGCTTAAAATAAAATATCTGCATCCTTTATTGTATGTTTCTAATGCAAACTTATTTCCGTCAAACTTTTCTCCCTTTATTGCTAAAAATAATTTGCTGTCATCAAAATCATCTCTGCTGTCAGTTGATATTTCTAATTCTTTGCTTATATCTAATTCTTCTATATTTTTATTGCATTTTGAGTTTAATTCTCTGCTTACTTTTATTATATCTTTTAATGAAGTTTTACCCATGATAATATTTCCAATCAATTAATATTGTTAACATAATTAAACCATATAAATAAAAAATTGTAAATAAGTATAATTTTATCATTGTATTATGTATACTTATATTGTTATTTATACTAAGCCGTAATTGTAATATTTACAGTATTATTTTTTATAATATAAATACCGATTATAGAAGAGTTAAAATACATATTTAAAGATGATAAGATGGAAAATATAAAGCAATATTGGAATGAATTTTTAGATATTATAAGCGAGGATAATGAGTTTACAGCTGTAGCTTTACTTAAAGGTTCTGCTTTTATAGTTGATAATAATAATAAGGCTACAATAGTATGTTCTGGAGATTTTGCTTCTACACATATAAAAAAAGATTTCCTGCCTAGAATAAAGGAATTCATATCTAATAAGGCTGGAATTAATATTGATATAGATGTTAAAGTTGATGCTGAGCTTGTAAAAGATTATATTAATGAGATTGATGATATAAATGCTTCGGATAATGAAAAAGCAGATATTGGAAAAACTGATAAAAAAGATAATGCTAATTCAAATATAAATAATACTGATAATAGAAAAAAATCAAATTTAAATGAATATTTTAGATTTGATAATTTTATTCAGGGCAATAATAACAGATATGTATTTGAGGCGGCAAAATATGTATCATCTAATCCTGGAAAGGAATATAATCCTCTTTATATATACGGAAGTGTTGGTATAGGTAAGACGCATTTACTTCAGGCTATAGGAAATAGTTATATAGATTCAAATCCTGATTCAAAAGTATTTTATATAGACGGAAGCGGATTCAGAGATGAATATGTATACAGTCTTCAGAATAAGAAGCCTGAAATATTTAAAAGAAAATATAAATCTTTAGATATGCTTTTACTTGATGATTTGCAGCTGCTTGAAAGTGCTCAGGAAACTTCTAAGGAATTATTTGAAATTTTCCAAGCATTGGATAATGCAGGAAAGCAGATGGTTTTTGTAAGCGATAAGCCTCCTAAAGAACTTAGAAATATAGAATCAAGATTAAAGAATAGATTTGAAAAAAGTCTTATTCTTTCAATAGAGCCTCCTCAGTATGAAACGAGGCTTGCTATTATAGAAAGAAAATTAATAGATTTGCATACTTCTATGGATGATGATGTTATGAAGTATATGGCTGAGAATATTACAACAGATGTTAGAAAAATAGAGGGTGCTATAAGGGCGTATTTATCCGTAAGAGATATAATGAAGATAACTCCTAATGTTGAGCAATGCGATAAAATGGGGATATTTAAAGATTATTTTACGAATAAGCCTAAATTGAAAAATGCTACTATTAAAGAGATAAAAAAGTTAGTTTCTGATTATTACGGAATAGAGATGTCTTTATTTGAAAGCAGGGACAGAACTAAATTTATAGCAAAAGCAAGACATGTGGCTATATATTTGGCATGCGAGTATTCTAAGAAGTCTGTTACAGAGATAGGGCTTGAATTTAATAGAGATCATGCTTCTATTATACATGCTAGAGATAAGGTAAAAGATGAATTAAGGAGCGGATCTCATATATCTTTAGAAATTAATGATATAATATCTAGTATTTCTTAAAAAAATTGAAAAAAAACCATTGACTTTTATGTGATTTTTTATATAATTTGAAGGTATTGTTAAATTAATACAATTTTTCATAAACCTCCTTATCACCCTGCAGTGTTTTCTCAGGGTGATGCTTTTTTAACGGTTTTTTATAATTTATATCTTAAATGTGTTAAAGTCCTAATTAAATGTATTAAAATTATACAAAATATATTATTTTTGATGTATAAAAACTATACATAAATATCGTTTTTTCAAAATTACATATATATTTTACAGCATATTTTTATTATAATATATTAATATAGGCTAAATTTATAGTATTATTAAAAAAATAATTGGCATGTTTTTTGCATATATATAAGTGTGCGATAAAATAAATATCCGTTACAAGGAGAATAAATGGAAGAAGAAATAAAAGAAACAAATGAAAGCGGTAACAGTAATGAAGAGATTAATAACAATGAAAAAGATATAGATACTTCAAATGAAGATGTAGAGAATAAAACTAATAATGAAGAGGATGAAATAACAGCTTTAAAGAAAAGAATAGAAGAGTTAGAAAATGAAGCTTCTGATATGAAAAATAAATATATGTATGCTATGGCTGAGGCTGAAAATATCAGAAAAAGAACAGCTAAAGAAAAAATAGATGGTATAAAGAGAGCGAATAAAGATTTGTTATTATCCCTTTTAACATTTATGGATAATTTTGAGAGAGCATTAAAAGCAGGAGAGCAGGATGCTAATATTCAAGGTACTGAATATTACAAAGGAATAGAACTTATACATAAACAATTTATAGACTTTATGCATGATCATGGAGTTTCTGAAATAGAGCTTGAAAAAGGCGATGAGTTTGATCCTAATGTACATGAGGCATTAACTATGATGGAAGTTCCTGATATAGATAAAGAGCAGGTTGTTGAGATTTATGCTAAAGGGTATAAATTGAATGATGAACTTTTGAGAACAGCTAAGGTAGTAGTAGGAAAACCGAAAGCTGCCCAATAAGAATAAATAAATTAACTAGGAGATTTTATGGCACATATTCAACTTTTTAGGGCTTATTATGAGCCTAAGGCAGATAAGAAGGAAAGTATACAGCATATAAATGGTGTATTACAAGATTTAACAGATGCGATAAACAATCACATTAAAGACAAAGAAGTAATTAATGTTGACCTTACTACTTCACATTTGGGTAATGGTCATACAGAATATGTTGTTAGTGTTCTGACAAAAGACTAATAACAAAATATAAATAAAAAATATTTATACTAATATTAACTAATAATATTAATTAATAATCAAAAGGAGAAATTTATAATGAGTAAAATAATTGGAATAGATTTAGGAACAACAAATTCATGCGTATCAGTAATGGAAGGCGGAAAACCTGTAGTAATAACAAATGCAGAGGGAAACAGAACAACACCTTCTATAGTAGCATTTACAAATAAAGGCGAAATATTAGTAGGACAGCCTGCTAAAAACCAAATGGTAACTAACCCAGAAAATACAATATTTTCTATTAAACGTTTTATGGGAAACACTTATGCTGAAGTAACAGAAGAACGTGCTAGAATGCCTTATACAGTTATAGAAGACGGTGGTAAAGTAAAAATCAAAACTTTGGAAGGAAATTTCACTCCTCAAGAGATAAGTGCTAGAATACTTCAAAAGATGAAACAAACAGCAGAAGAGTATTTAGGCGAAACAGTAACTGACGCTATTATTACAGTACCTGCATACTTTAATGACAGCCAAAGACAGTCTACTAAAGATGCAGGACGTATTGCTGGACTTAATGTATTAAGAATAATAAATGAACCTACAGCAGCAGCATTAGCTTATGGTATGGAAAAAAAGAAAGATGAAAAAATCGCAGTTTATGACTTGGGCGGCGGTACTTTCGATATATCTATACTTGAATTGGCTGACGGAGTATTTGAAGTAAAAAGTACAAACGGAGATACTCACTTGGGCGGTGATGACTTTGACCAAGCTATAATTAATTGGCTTATAGATGAGTTCAAAAAAGATACAGGTGTTGATTTGAATAATGATAAAATGGCTTTACAAAGATTAAAAGAAGCAGGCGAGAAAGCTAAAAAAGAACTTTCAAGCTCATTACAAACAGATATTAACTTGCCTTATCTTACAGCAGATGCATCAGGTCCTAAACACTTGAATGTATCTTTGACAAGAGCTAAATTTGAAGATTTAATCAGAGATTTGGTAGAAAAAACACGCATCCCATGTGAAAAAGCATTGAAAGATGCAGGACTTTCTATAGGCGATATAGATGAGGTAATACTTGTAGGAGGTTCTACAAGAATACCTATGGTTCAGGAAACAGTTAAAAACATATTTAATAAAGAACCAAACAAAAGCGTAAACCCAGATGAAGCAGTAGCAATGGGAGCAGCTGTACAAGGCGGTATTATCAAAGGTGATGTTAAAGATGTACTTCTTCTTGACGTTACTCCGCTTTCACTTGGTATTGAAACAGAAGGTTCAGTAATGACTGTTTTAATCAACAGAAACACTACTATACCTACAAACAAAAAACAAGTATTCTCTACAGCAGCAGACAATCAGTCATCTGTAACTATCAGAGTATTACAAGGTGAAAGAAAAATGGCTAATGACAACAGAGAGCTTGGAAGATTTGACTTGGTAGGCATACCTCCTGCACCAAGAGGAGTTCCTCAAATAGAAGTATCATTTGATATAGACGCAAACGGTATAGTACATGTTACAGCTAAAGATTTGGGTACTGGTAAAGAACAAAAAATAAGAATAGAATCTTCAAGCGGATTAAGCGAAGATGAAATAAACAGAATGGTTCAGGATGCTGAAAAACATGCTGAAGAAGATAAAAAGAAAAAAGAAGAAGTTGAAGCTAAAAACAATGCTGACCACATGATTTATCAGACAGAAAAATTATTAAAAGAAAACGGCGATAAATTACAGCCATCTGACAAATCAGAAATTGAGTCAAAAATGGCTTCATTGAAATCAGCAGTAGAATCTAATAATACAGACAGTATTAAAAGAGCTACAGACGATTTACAAGCAGCATGGAGCAAAGCTTCTGAGGCACTTTATAAACAAGCAGGTGCACAGCAGGGACAAGCTGATGCAGGCAGTCAGTCATCATCAGGCGGAGAATCATCAGGCAGAAAAGATGACGGCGTAGTTGATGCTGATTATGAAGTTGTTGATGATAATAAATAATAAAATAGATAAAAAGTAAAAGTTGAATATATAAAGTCTAATGGGCGATTGGAAGTTAATTTTTTGAAAGTGTTGATTTTCAATCGCCTATATTTTTAATGTTTATTAGGAAGTAATTTATGAAAAGAAATATAGAATTAGTAAAAGCAGCCAGACTTGGAGATTTAGAGAAAGTAAAAAACATATTAGAAACAACAGAAGAGTTTAGACATAATGAACTTAATATAGCGTTAGAATATGCATTATTAAAAGGTCATAGAGATATAGTAAAAGAGCTTATTATAGCTGGTGCTTATAATACAGAAACTAAATTAAGATTAAATTATAATAATGTTTCATTTTATAAAGAATTAATAAATGATATACAATGCATATATGAATTAATGCTAATTTATTATTCTTATATTGGGGATTTAGAAATGGCTGAGCTTTTAATAGACTCAGGAGCTGATGTAAATGCTATAGATAATGCAACAGCTTTGATGGAGGCTTCATCTAATGGGCATTTAGAAGTAGTAAAATATTTGCTAGATAAAGGAGCCGATGTAAATGCTAAAGATAATTGGACAGCTTTGATGGAGGCTTCATCTAATGGGCATTTAGAAGTAGTAAAATATTTAATAGGTAAAGGGGCCGATATAAATGCCAAAGATAATTATGGTAAAACAGCTTTGATTTATGCTTCAATAAATGGGCATTTGGAAGTAGCTGAATTTTTAAAATCAAAAGGGGCTGAATAATAAAATATATTTAAAATTTTTGTTCTTTGACAATTTACTTTAATATTAGTATAATAAACATACAATTATTTTTAAAGGCTGGTATGGAATATTCAGAATATCTTGAAAAACTTAAAAAAGAAATTATCACTGTTGATAATATTAACAGAATAAATGACTGCTATATAAGGTATTTATTTTCAGAGAAAGGTAATGAGAGAATAATACTTAGTTTTATAAATTCTGTTATGAAAAATATGCATTTCATAACTTTTGTAAAAGCTGAGATTCTTAATCCGTTTAACCTAAGCAAATATTTAGAATCTAAAGAGTCTGTTATGGATATAAGGAGCGGAGAAATTGTTATTATAAAGATACAGTCCCAGGGAAATATTGAGTTTATTTATAGGAGTTTGTTTTATTGGGCTAATGGTTATGCTGTTGGGTGATAATTATAATAATTTATGTCCTGTAATAAGCATAAATATTTTAAATTTTAATTTGATGTATGATATAAATGATATTCATACCTGTTATGTTTTGAAAGAGATTAAATATAACATAATACTTACTAATCATTGTCAGCTTCATTATATAGAACTTCCTAAATTTAATTTTAATTCAAGTTATGATGAAGCAGAGAAGAAATTTTTATCTTGGTTAAAATTTTTTAAGGGGGATAAGATGGAAAATTTATTGAAAGAAGATACTATATTTGAAGAGGTAAAATTAAAATCCGAATCGTTTGTACATACTAATCCTTTGATAGACAGCTATAGAATAAAAGAGGATGATATAAATGCTAAAGATAATGATGGTAAAACAGCTTTGATGAAGGCTTCAGGTAATGGGCATTTAGAAGTAGTAAAATATTTGCTGGATAAAGGAGCCGATGTAAATGCTAAAAATAAACATAATATAACAGCTTTGATGAAGGCTTCAGGTAATGGGCATTTGGAAGTAGTAAAATATTTGCTAGATAAAGGTGCTGATGTAAATGCTAAAGATAGTCATAATTGGGCAGCTTTGATTTATGCTTCATATAATGGGTATTTAGAAGTAGTAAAACTTTTAATAGATTCAGGATCTGTTTATTTAAATATGGCTTTGATGAATGCTTCATATAATGGGCATTTAGAAGTAGTAAAATATTTGCTAGATAAAGGAGCCGGTGTAAATGCTAAAAATAAATATAATGAAACAGCTTTGATTTATGCTTCAAGAAATGGGCATTTAGAAGTAGTAAAATATTTGCTGGATAAGGGAGCCGATGTAAATGCTAAATATAAATATAATAGAACAGCTTTGATGGATGCTTCAAGAAATGGGCATTTAGAAGTAGTAAAATATTTGCTAGATAAAGGAGCCGATGTAAATGCTAAAAATAAATATAATGAAACAGCTTTGATTTATGCTTCAAGAAATGGGCATTTAGAAGTAGTAAAATATTTGCTGGATAAGGGAGCCGATGTAAATGCTAAAGATGATTATAATAATACAGCTTTTATTTTGGCTTCATCTAATGGGTATTTGGAAGTAGTAAAATATTTATTAGATAAAGTAACTGATGTAAATGCTAAATATTATTATAATTGTACAGCTTTGATGGAGGCTTCAAGAAATGGGCATTTAGAAGTAGTAAAACTTTTGATAGATAAAGGAGCTGATGTAAATGCTAAAGATGATTATAATAGAACAGCTTTGATGTTGGCTTCATATAATGGGCATTTAGAAGTAGTAAAATATTTGCTAGATAAAGGTGCTGATGTAAATGCCAAAGATAATTATAATAGAACAGCTTTGATGTTGGCTTCATCTAATGAGCATTTAGAAGTAGTCAAATATTTGCTGGATAAATGTGCTGACATAAATGCTAAAGATAATGATGGTAAAACAGCTTTGATGTTGGCTTCAGATAATGTGTATTTAGAAGTAGTAAAATATTTGCTAGATAAATGTGCTGATATAAATGCTAAAGATAATGATGGTAAAACAGCTTTGATGTTGGCTTCATCTAATGAGCATTTAGAAGTAGTAAAATATTTGCTGGATAAATGTGCTGACATAAATGCTAAAGATAATGATGGTAAAACAGCTTTGATGTTGGCTTCATC
>NZ_CALXKQ010000002.1 GCF_944388875.1 uncultured Brachyspira sp. | reverse complement strand
GCTTGTCACGACCTTCATCGCCTTCCAGTGCCTAGGCATCCACCTTAAGCCCTTACTTACTTGACCATATTATCCTTTTCTTCTTATTAAGAAAGAACAAAAAGTTTAATATATCATGAATGAGACTATTAGCTAATTAAAGCTGTTTCTTTATCTAATTCTTTAGTAAAGCTCCGCTTAATTGTTTCTACTCTAAGACACACAATCTAATTGTGTTTTCTTTATCTAGTGAAGATTTTTATAAATACTGATTTCCGTTTTTTGTTGGAAAACACTTTTTAAAAATCTACGCTCTTATATATCTGTCAAAGAACCTTTTGTTTCTCATTAATGTTTTTTATTTATCATCAATGTTTTATTAGTATAGCATGCAGCAGAAAAAACACAATAGCTTTTAACGTGATTTTATAAAAAAAATAGTGTTGCAATTATATTTTTATATATTTATAATACATTTTATACTAAAAATAAGGTACCCCGAAAATCTTTTAATAAAAACTATAAATCTAACAGCAAAAAATACGGATATTAATATAAAAAAGGCTTGAAAAACAAAAAAAACTAGCATATTTTTATAAAATAATATATACTTTTGTAAGTATTCTAAAAAAATAATACAAAATTTTATAGTGAGTTATTAATTATGAGTGTAAATATTGAAGAAAACGGAAATTTAAAATTAAAACCAAATAGTATTATATTTCATGAAGGTCAGACAGTACAGAATATTTCTATTATCACTAATGGAGAAATTGATGTATACATATCATCAAAAGAAATTCTTGGTATAGAAGATGAAAATGAAGTTATGCGTTACAGCTGCAAACTATTTACAATACCTAGAAATATTATTCTTGGAATAGGGAGTTATAAAAGCAATTCTAAATATATGTTCTCATTTAAAACTAAAGATGATACTGAAATGTATGCTATTAAAGCACCTAATAGAGAATATGTTAAAAATTTCTTTGATACTAATAAGGCATATTTAACTAATTTATATCATTCTATAGCATACTTTATTTTAAAATGTTATGATGAATATGTGAAAATAAAAAAAATAAATAAAGAAATTAAAATCAATACTTCTAATTTGGCTGTTATATATTTTAATTTGCAGCAAGGAAAGCCAAAAGCTGTTAAATCTGAGTTATTCAAAAATTATAAAGAAATTTATGATGATTCTATCAATTCAGGATTTAACTTCCCTACTTCTTTTGATGTAGATTTTATAAGAACTGATCATAGTGAAATTTACATGCATAACAAAAATCAATTAATAGAAAATACAGAAAAGCTAGAATTAGAAATTGATTATGTAAGAAGATTTTTAACTATGCCAAAAAGTATTAAAAATCAATTCTTCACTTATGATACAAATATGAGTTTAGATGCATCTCACATGTTATATGACAGTCTAAGAAAAATGTCATCATTATTAAAAACAGAAATTGTTGAAGCTATAGAAAATATATTATTTTTATCTTCAAATGAATCTGAATCATTATTCAGCGAATATACAAAAATGGCTATGGATTTGGATAAACAGGGCAGAGATAATGAAGTTTGGGTTAAATATTCTAAATTTATGTCAAGCATAATAAAAGATATATACCAAAAAGTAAAAACAGAATATGATTATGATTTAAATATAGACACAGAAGAAATTGACTCTATAATAAAAAGAATATCCAAAAATATAAGTTTCTCACCAGAAGAACAAAATGCTATGCCTGATGCTTCTGATGATATAAAAGTTACTTTAGGATTTGAACAGCTGCCTGAGGAGGTAAAAAATCCTACTCAAAAAATACTAAATATGTCTGGTATTGATGAATCTAAGGCTAGAAACTTTATGAAATCTTTGCAGGCATTTAGAAAATTAAGAGATAAATTCAGTACAGAAGACGATGTAAGAAAAATAAGACGCGGTGTTACAAGCGTATTTTTTGAAATATATAGAGAAATAGCAAAAAGAGTCGTAATAAACGGAGAAAACAGCAGACTTATAAAAATGTTTTTAAACTTCGGATATATGGATGATCAGCTGCTTACTCCTAATCAGATAATGGATCTTTATGAAATAAAAGACAAAAGCAAATCTAAAAAAATTAATATATTCTACATAGATGAATGGCTTAAAAAAATATACGATAAAGAAGAACCGCCTTCAGTTAATGGTTTCGGTCAGGATTATAGAGAAGCATTAAGAGAATTAAAAAAACGCGGAACTATAAATGATAAACAGCTTGAAGATCATTGGGAAAGCTCTTCAAAAAGATTGGAATATGAAGTAGAAAATATGATAGAAACCACTCATAGATTATGTTACGGACAGGTAAGTATATACTTCCCTATACTTCATAAAGATATGATTACTAAAGATTTTGAAAAAGCATTGATTAGAAGAGATTTCATGGAAAAATCTATAAAAGAAATTACTGATATAGACTTTTCAGCTTTCTACAGAGAAGTATTATATAAAAACAAAGAATTAAATATTGAAAAAGAACTTGTTATGCAGGAGGTTTTGCCTAATGTAATACTCATGCCTACATTCGGTTCAAGAGCTATAATGTGGGAAGAACTTTCAAGCAGACAAAAAAATAGCACAGGAAGATTCCTATTCCCTATATTTACATCTGAGGAAATCGAAACATTGCTGCTTCCTACAATAGGTGCATTCAGATGGGAATTATGCAAAACTATGTTAGGACCTGCTTGGAATGATATTACTCAAATGTCTATTACTTCAGAATACAGCGACTATGTTCAGTTCTACAAAAAGAATAGAAATCTTTCAGATGAAGCCAAAGAAAAATTAAAAATACAAATCAAAAAATGCAGAAACAACTTAAGAGAAGTTTTTGTTTCAGATTATAATTTATGGATTAGATATGAAAGCAAAGGTATTATGAGGCTTAATAAAGTTGCAAGAAGCATATTATACAGACAAGTGCCTTTTGCTAAAAACATAAGAGAAGAGCTTTCAAAACAGCCTATGTTCTCTGAAATAGCCAACAGATTTAAAAATATCAGAGCTAAAAAAGCTACAGAATTAGAAAACAGATACTTCAAATTTACAAAAACAGGAAATCCTTTGCCTGATGAATTACAGCATCATATAGATTTTTATAAAGAGATGTAAATCATAAAAAATAAATAAATAAGGGCTTGGAAATAAAAATTTCAAGCCCTTTTTATATTTATAATACGCAATTAAAAAATAAATGTTTTATATGACTTATAAGATATAAAAAATATTATTTCAAGCAAATTATTTTTTTTTCGATATTTTTAACAGCATAGTTACTATATTTTAGAACTGTACTTGCAATAAAATTCATATATTGTTAAAATGAGGAATAAAATTTAGTATTTATGTAAAGAGTATATTATATGAGACTTGATTATATAAGACCATTTACAGATGCATCTAATGAAATTCTGAAAAATTATATAAAAGATGGTATAAAAACGAGTGATATAACATTAAAGGGAGATTTTCTAAATGCATCAGGATTAATAGCTATAGTAGCTCTATCCAAAGATATAGTCGGTCACTTTTTAATAGACATGGAAGAGGAAACAGCAAAAAAAATAGTTTCCCTAATGAATGACAGAGAGATAAAGGATATTGATAAATTATCATTATCTACTTTGCAGGAATTAGTAAATTTAATAGCAGGACTTTCAGTTACTAAATTGGAAACTGACGGATATGATGTTGATATTTCCCCTCCTGTTATTATGAAAAGCAAAAATTTAGAAGTTTCGATAAGCGATTCGGAATTTCTTCATATAAAACTAGATACCTCTATAGGCGATTTTAATATATTAGTTGCCGTAGAATCAGAAAAGGAGTAATTAAATATGTCTGATATTAATACAAAAGAAGCTGATGGTATAAATGAATTTGGAAAACCATTCAAAGTTCTAATAGTAGATGACTCTGCATTTGTAGTTAAACAGTTACAACAAATTTTTGTATCAGAACAATATAATGTGGTTGGTACTGCTGAAAATGGAGAGGAAGGCGTACTTATGTATAAGGAATACAAACCTGACCTAGTAACTATGGATATTACAATGCCTAAAATGGATGGTATTACAGCTTTAACTAAAATAATAGAATATGATAAAAACGCCAAAGTTGTTATGGTTAGTGCTTTAGGTAAAGAAGATATGGTTAAAAAAGCTCTTCTAGCTGGTGCTAAAAACTATATTACTAAACCTTTAGATAGGAAAAAAGTTCTTGAACGTATTAAAATGGTTCTTACAAAAAAGTAAGATAATTAAGTATAATGTTCATTGATTTATTGGAATAATTTGCTTTGAATGAACTAAAATTAACAGAAAGACAATTTGATCTATTTAAAGATTTTGTATATAGAGAAAGCGGTATTTGTTTTAATGTTATAAATAAGGTTATATTAGAGTCTAGAATAGCTTCTTCTATGAAAGAGAAGAATATAGAACAGGTTGAGGACTATTATAAACTTGTATCTTCTGATAAAGAAGAATTAAAAAAATTTTTGGATAATATTACAACAAATTTAACTAAATTCTTTAGAAATGAACCTAATTTTAAATTATTAAAAAGCTATGTTTTACCAGAAGTTTTAAAATATAAAAGAGCAGGGGAACAAATAAGAATTTGGAGTGCAGGATGCTCTACTGGGGAAGAACCATACTCTATAGCTATTACTTGCTTAGAAACGCCAGGAATAAGAGAGTCGGATATAAAAATTTTTGCAAGCGATTTATCATTAAACTCTCTTGTTGCTGCTAAAGAAGGAAGATATGAAGCTCATAAAGTAGAAAATGTACCAGAAGAGTATTTAACAAAATATTTTGATAAACTTGCTTCTGGAGAATATTCTGTTAAAAATAATATAAAAAAACTTATTACTTTTGACTACCATAATTTAAGACATAGGGGAAGTCAGTCAAATATGGATGTTATTTTTTGCAGAAATGTGCTTATATATTTTGATAATGAATCTGTTAAACTTACTGTTAATAGATTTTATGATATATTAAATGATCATGGCTTTTTATTTATAGGGCATAGTGAGTCGCTGTTTGGACTTGATACAAAATTTAAATTTAATAATATAGACAATTCCATAGTATATACTAAAAATTAGGAGTTTAAGTTAATGTTTAATAGAAAAAATGAAAATACAGAGTCTAATTCAATTATAGGAGAAGGCTCATATTTTAAAGGCGAATTTACATTAAATGGTACTTTGAGAATAGACGGTTGTTATGAAGGTGAAAAACTTGAGGTTGACAATGTATTTGTGGGTCAGACTGGAAAAGTTAAATCAAATATAAAAGTAGTATCTGCTGTTATAGAAGGTATAATAATTGGAAATATAGAGGCTAAAAACAGAGTAATGCTTATGCCTACAAGCAGAGTTCTAGGAGAAATTAGAACACCTGAACTTATTATACAAAATGGGGTTATACTTGAAGGATTATGCATAGTAGCTCCTGATCCTCTTACTAACCCTAAAGAAACTATACTATCTCTATATAATAATAACAATGGCGATAATAATAATACTGAAAACAATAATTAATTATTAAATGGATAATATAATAAATAATGCCTTATCTATATAATGTTGAAAAAAGAATTAGTTTACATATTGTTGCAATAACCTTAATTGCTGTTATTGGAGTTACAGCATTTACATATCTTTTTATAAATAACTATATACAAAAAAAACGTTTAAAATATATATATGACTACATGGCTTTAGAAGATTATAATAACGCATCTTTTATTTTTAATGAGCTTTACGGAAAAAATCCTTTAAATAAAAATATACTTATAACTGGGATAGATTTATATTATGATATACTTATAAGGGCAGACAAAAATGATGTTATAAAAACATCAAGTGAAAATATTATACGTTATGCTAAACAATTATTATTAACTGGGAATTTTATTAAAAATAAATATATAATATATCAGAGATTAGGGCATGGATATAGAAGTTTAGGAAAGGCTTATTATACAGATGCTTATAATTCTTATATAGAAGCAATAAATAATGGGGACAATAGAACATCAACGGCAATAGAACTTTCCAAAATTTGTTATGAAATCGGATTATATGAGGATGCTATTAAATATTTAGAAAATTCAATAGAAAAAGAAATGAATGTTAATAATGGAGAGTTCATAAATATGGAGCTTTATTATGAGCTTGCCAATGCTTATGAGGGAAATAAAGATTATACTAAAGCTATACAGATACTATCATCTATTGATGGAAAATTTAATAATAGGTCTTTGGAAGTGAAAAGTTATTCAAAATTGGGGAATTTATACTTCAGACAAGGACTCTATAAGGAAAGCGAATTTTTTTATAAAAAGGCATTGGAGATAGATGATAAAAATCCTGATTTATATTATAGTATAGGAACACTATATAGAGAAACTAATAGAAAAAGCGAAGCTATTAAAATGTTTAGAGAAGCTATAAAAATAAATAATTCTTATAAACCAGCTGCAGAAGCATTAAGGAGATTATAATAACATGTTTAATTGGTTATATAATATGTTCTCAAGTGATATGGGAATTGATTTAGGAACAGCAAATACTTTGGTATATGTAAAAGGAGAAGGAATTGTTTTAGCAGAACCTTCAGTTGTTGCTATAGAAAAAAGTACTGGGAATGTTATAGCGGTAGGAAATGATGCTAAAAAGATGTTGGGTAAAGTTCCGAATTCTATAGCGGCAATAAGACCTATGAGAGATGGAGTTATTGCTGATTTTGAAACAGTAGAAAAGATGATAAGATACTTTATCAATAAAGTGCATAATAAAAGAACTTTGGTAAAACCTAGAATAGCAATAGGTATTCCTACAGGCATTACAGAAGTAGAAAGGCGTGCGGTTAGAGAAAGCTGCGAGCAGGCAGGAGCTAGAACAATATTTTTGATAGAACAGGCAAGAGCTGCTGCCATTGGTGCTGATATGCCTATAAATGAGCCTCATGGAAATATGATTATAGAAATAGGAGGAGGTACTACTGAGGTAGCTGTACTTTCTCTTGGAAGTATGGTTAGAAGTGCATCTATACGTGTAGGAGGAGATGAGCTTGATGATGCTATTATAAAATACATGCAGAGAACTCATAACTTATACATCGGTGAAAAAACTGCTGAAGAGATAAAAATTAATATTGGGCATGCATATAAAGGCGATATATCTAAAACTATGGATATTAGGGGACGCGATTCTGTATCAGGACTTCCTAAAACTCTTACAATAAATAGTGCTGAAATAAAGGATGCTATATCCGATATATTATTAGAAATATTAGAAGCAGTAAAATCTGTGCTTAATCAGACTCCGCCTGAAATTTCTGCTGATATAGTAGAAAGAGGCATTGTTATGAGCGGAGGTACTTCATTATTGCCGGGGTTTACTGATTTAATCTCTATGGAAACGGGGGTGCCTGTAATTCTTGCTGAAAGTCCTCTTACTTGCGTGGCTATAGGATGCGGAAAATTTATAGAAGAAACTAAAAATTTAAAGAATTATAGACGATACTCATAACGTGAAAACTTTTATAAAGCATAAAATTCTTATACTATATATAACGCTGAATCTAATAGCGGCTATGTTTATGGTGCTTAACAGAAGTAATTTTGTATTTGATATAAAATCAATTTATGCACTCGGTGTCTACCCTATTCAAAGTGCAACAAAAAGCATATCAAGGGCATTTGTTTATCTTTATACCAGCATTACTGATATATTTACTTTACAAAGTCAAGTGCAGATATTAAAAGACAGAATAGCAGAATTAAGCGGTGCGGCTTTGGAATATGAGCAATTAAGTGCAGAAAATGAAAGACTAAGAGGATTATTAAATGAAGCTCCTACAGATGAATATCCTTTAGAGTATGCTGAAATTGTATCTAAAGATCCTCAGAACTTCTACACTACCATAGTTATAAATAAAGGCAGTGCACATGGAATAGTTGTAGGAATGCCTGTTATATCATATCAAAATGGATATAAAGGACTAGTTGGAAAGGTTGTTGAAGTGAGAAGATATAACAGCCGAATACTTTCACTGGTTGATCAAAGATCTCAAATATCTGTAATGCTTGAAAGTTCTAGAACTACTGGAATAATGGTTGGTCAAAGTCCAAGATCAACTCAAACACATTTGCAGTATATAGATTTGCAGATGGATGTTGAAGAAGGTGAAAGAGTGGTTACAAGCGGTATGGGAGGTGTTTTCCCAAAAGGAATATTAGTTGGCACAATATTCAAAGTTGAAAAGAAAAACTACGGACTTTTCCATGACCTTTATGTTGAGCCTTCTGTAGACTTTTCTACTTTAGAAAATGTTTATGTAATAAAGAAAATACCAGACCAAGAAATTATTATGCTTGCCAATGAAGATGATCAGTATACTAATGAGCAGAATAATAGATAGGAGTAAAAAATGAAAAGAGCTATTACTGTTATTGTAACTTCACTTATTTTGCTTTTAATACAGTCATCTCCTGCTTATGATCTGATAAGAGTATCGCTTGGTGCAAAACCTGATCTGCTTCTAATATTTTTATCTTTTATAGCATTCAGATATGGTTCATTTGACGGCATGATATATGGATTTGTAATAGGTATTCTTCAGGATATAGTATCTAGTGCCACTTTTGGTTCTTATGCTATAATATTTTTGAATATTGGTTTTTTTGTAGGCTTCTTTAACAGCCGAATATTTATAAAACAAATTGCTGCTGGAATATTTGTAACTTTAGTTGGATATTTAATAAAAGTTATAGCATTATTTTTAGTTACATCAATATATTCTGATCTTTCAAATGTTGCTGTTTTAATAAGAGCGGAACTGCTTGTAGGGCTTCCATTAACTGTTATACTATCTTCGCCATTATTTATAGTATTTGAAAAAGCAGCACCTTTAATTTATGATAAACAAGGCATACATGTTGATGACAGCACTAAAGAATATGTAGAATAATAAAAAAAGTATAGACAAAAATGTATTTTATCTTAACAAATTATTGACTTTATAATTAAAATATTATATATTATTCTAAAAAATAATATATCAATTATTTTTTCAATAAAGGAAAATATATGATAAAAAATTTTTTCTCGTATAAATCGGAAGAAAAATATACAATAATTTATATCTTTGGAATAAAAATTACATTAAAAAAAAATAAATATGAAAAATTTATTAAACATAAAATAAAAAAAAAAATTCTGTCCTAATAGTAGAATTTAATCCATATCACGGAGAAACTTTACCTGGATTTATAAAATATTTTCAGGATTTAAACTATAATATAGATGTTTTAATAAATTCATCACTATTTAAAGATAAAGTATTATCAAGTTACAACTTAAAAAATATAAATAACTTATTTTCATTTAATCAATCAGAAATAATTGATAATATATTAACTATGCCTGTAATCAAAAAATATAAAATTGTTTTTTTTAACACCTATGTATTCCCTTATAAAAATACAAAACAGTCTTTATTTATTTATAATAAAAAAATACTAGACAATCTTGATAAATACATATGTGTAGAACATAACGCTTTTTATGATTTTGAAAGAAATATAGACAGGAATAGAGTTGTTACACTATTACCAAATAATTTTTGTTCTATGTATATTAATCCTCATTTTTATTTTAATAAAATAAGTAAGGATAAAAACAAAATTACTAATCTATCTTTATTTTCCAGAGAAAAAAATAGTTTAAAAAATATTCAATTATTAATTACATCAATCAAACAAATAATAGATACAGGAATAAATAATTTTAATTTAACATTAGTTGGAAGAATAGACCAATTAAATATTGATATCTCAGGATATGAACAATATATAAACTTTACTGGATATTTAGATTATCAAACATTATATAAAAAAGTACAAGAATCAGATTTTATACTTCCTATGTTGGATCCAAATATAGAAGAACATAAAAGATTTTTAGAAGATATTTCAGGTACATTTCAGCTAATATATGGGTTTGGAAAAGTACCTATAATACATAGTTTTTTTTCAAATAGATATGGATTTAATGAAGAAAATGCTTTATTATATGATAGTATTGATAAGTTAATAGAAAATATTAAATATGCTATTAATATGTCTAATGATGAATATCAGCAAAAATCTAAAATAATATTTGAATATTCTAATATGCTTTACAAAGAATCATTAGAAAATTTAAAATGTATGTTACAAAAAATAATGGATAATTAAAATGAATAATATAAAAGTTAGTGTAATTATACCTGTGTATAATGTAGAACCTTATTTAAAAGAGTGTTTGGATTCAGTTATAAATCAAACACTTAAAGAAATAGAAATTATTTGCATAGATGACTGTTCTACCGATAATAGTCCTCAAATATTAGAAGAATATGCCAAAAAAGACAATAGAGTAATAGTATTCACAAATGAAAAAAATATTGGATCTGGTCCTACTAGAAATGTTGGAATAAAAAATGCTAAAGGAGAATACATTTCATTCATAGATCCTGATGATTATATTTCTAACGATTTTATAGAAACATTATATGGTACTGCTAAAAAATATAATTCAGATATAACAAGCACATTAAATATAGTAGTATTCGGAGAAAATATAGAAAAAGCAAAAAATGCTGATTTTAATTGTGATCTTAAGCTTATAGAAGGAAAAGGAAAATCTAATATTAGTATAGAAAATGAAAAAGGAGGAACTCTAGAATATATGACTGTATTTGCATGGAATAAAATATATAAAAAAGATTTTTTAATAAAAAATGATTTATTTTTTATGAATATAAAATCAGGATCTGAAGATAGTGAATTATATCAAAGAATATTATTAGTTAATAAAAAAACATCATACAATCATAAAGCTGTTTATTATCATAGAAAATGGAATGGTTCCATAACATCAAATGCTATAAAAAAAAATGTAAATTTTTTTATTGATACAATATCATTAATGCTCAATTCTATAGAATTTTATAAAAAACAAAAAGCAGAACCTACAAAATATTTGTATGCTAAAACATTTTATACTGTATTATCAACATTTAATATGAATATTTATAAAGATGATTTGTATAAATATTTATATGATTTTACAAATCAAATAACTTTGGAAAAAGAAATATCAGGAGAAATTGCCTATGCTCAATACCAAATAATAAAATTAAATAAAGAATACAAAAATTATATTTTATATAAAAAGATATTAGATGATATAAACATATATGTTGATAATCTAAATAAAGATTTGAATAAAAAAAATAAAATAATTAATACCTTAGTCAATAAAATAGTTTGGTTTATACCAATAAGGAATGTACGGGATTCTTTAAGAAAAAAAATATTAAAATATATAAATTCTTAATTTTGACAATTTTTAAAATTTCATGTATATTAAGCAGATGGGTAATTCTGAAATAGAAATAAAAGCTTATGTAAGAGATTTCGACTCTGTATTAAATTTCCTGTATAAAAATGCCAAATTTAAAAAAAAATATTTTAAAAAAGATATATATTATGCTAGAGAAAATGATATAAAACATGGTAATATAAAAACAAGCGACTGCATAAGACTTAGAATGGAACATGGAGGATACACTTTCTGTACAAAAGAGAGAACATTAATTGATGGTGTGGAAGTTAATGATGAAATAGAAATAAAAACAACAAAGAAAAAGGCAAGATTTATAATTAATTTTTTATCCCAGCTGCAAAAATATAGAGAATATGTACGCAAAGAAAAAAAAGGATATGCTTTCATATATAAAAATGCTTTAGTAGAAGTATCAAAAATAAAAAATCTAGGCAGCTTTATAGAAATTGAATTCTTAAACTCAAATGAAACAGTAGAAAATCAAGTATCTCAATTAAAATATATATTAAATGATATAGGAATATCTGAAAAAGATATAGAAACTGAAGCCTATATAAATTTGCTTTCAAAAAATAGAATATAATTTTAAAAAATTTTACAACACAAACACAATAATACATTTTTATAATGAAAACACATTTTTTTATAAATGAAAAAAATACTATTGACAATAATAAAAAATATAAATATAATGCTTCATATAATGTTTATGAAAATTGTACTAAAAATAATAGCCATATTTGTATCTTTTAATATAGTTATTTACGGACAAGAAACCAATAATAGCTCATTAAAAGAGAAAATGGATAATTACGACGAAAAAGTAAAAACACAATGGGAATTCAATCCTCTAAAAAACTATAAAACCGACAGATATTTTTCAGGCTGGACTGATCCTAATGCCTACAGCACAAGATTTTGGATAGGAGAAGTGTTAAATGCAAAAGAAATGTACCCCAATAGAAATTTTAATTTTGACAAAATGGATTTCTTTTATCAGCCTACCCTTGCAACAGAGATAACACCTATAGCATTTAATTATAAAGATAAACATAGATTCAAAATAGGAATAGGATACTTAACACATTTTTTTCTTTCAAAGTATAAAAATGGATACTACCAATATTATGGACAAAGTTTAATGTATGGAACATATATGCAGGTAGAGGTATTTTTTGATTATATTTATGATAATAAATTAAAATTTAGATTTACCCCATTAAGACATATATGTTCGCATATAAGCGGCGACATACTTGGAGATTCATCATTATATGACAGAGAAAAAGAAGATTTTATGGATTCTGGTTTTGAGCAAATACACACATCAGTATATTATAAATATGGATGGTTTACATTTTACGGAGGAATGACCTTTGCCATAATGGGATTTGATAAGTCAAACATTGTAAACTTATTCAATGTATTTACAGGTATGGATTTAAGAGTTCCTATATGGGGAGAGATAAGTTTCATTACTGGACTTCATTTTGGATTAAATCATGACAAGATAAATGATGTAATTAGAAATATGGATAATGGAAGCTATTTTATAAGGGATAGCTATATAAGATGGAGTCCTGTCATATCAGTAGGATTAGGTATTGAAATTTATAGAGTAATAATAGGACTTAAATATGATTATGCTGCTTCTAAGCAATTATATTCACATAAAAAAATGGAAAGCAAGATAGGAATGGATATAAGTTTATATTTATAATTCTTGACTTATTAATTTAGAAATATATACTTAAATAAAAAATGTAACATATAAAAATTATGAAACTTGTATTTATTATATTTATAATTATATCATCATCTCTGTATTCTTATGAATTGAGGCTTCATTTTTTAAGAGGATATATATACAATGACATATTATATGCTGATGTGTATATGGGAAAAAATGATTTAGTTTATGAAAATATAGAAAGGTATATAGATAATGGTATTATAGTATTTTTTAATTTCAGAATAGATTTAGTTAAAAAAAATTTTCTTATTGATGAAAATATAAGAGAAATATATTTATACAGAAAAATATACTATGATTTTTTTACAAAAGAATATGTTGTATTAAATTCAGAAACTATGAGAGAAACAAGAAATACAAATCTTAACAATTTAATGAAAAATATTTATCAGTTAAATAAAATAGAAATAGTAAATGCAAATAAATTAAACAGCAATAATAAATACATATTTAGAACAAGATTGTCTATACAATTTCAAAATGCTTATCCATACTTATCAGTATTCTTTAATATAATAACCCCAATACAATACAGGATAAAATGGTTAAAATCAGATGAATTTAGCATAAAAGAATTGTATTACAATAATATGTAACTATTATTTATAATTAAAAATCCGATTTATATAAAAAAATCAATTTTAAATCTTGGAGGTTGTATAATGCGTTTTTATATTGCTGTCTTATTCATAATATTATCATCATTTTTACAGCAATTATTCTGCCAAGAAGATACAAGAAAAGAAATAGTTAAATGGGCTAATTTTTATTTAAATAAACATTATAAATATAATCAAAGCGATACTATTATTAATCCATTTACTAAAGAAAAAAAGAAAGTTAATTTTGACTGTTCTGGATTTGTATCAGCCGTTTATTGGACAGCTATTGAAAATCCTAGTATAAAACTTTCAGGCTCAACTGAAAATATATATTATATATTGTCAAAAGAAAATAAAACATATAAAAATGTTCTTCCGAATATAGGTGATATAATATTTTTTGATAAAACTACATCACCGAATAAAAAACTTACGCATTCAGGAATAGTGATAGATATTGATGAAGATGAAACGATTACATATATACATGCTACAACCAGTAAGGGTACTATACTAGGATATATGAATTTAAAGTACCCAGAACTAGCTAGAAAAGACGGAAAAGTAATTAATAGCTATCTTAGAAGAGGAAGCAGAGCAAACGGAACAGATTCTCTTGCTTCATATTGCTTTAATAGTTATGGTACTATTTTTGAAAAGCCGAATTAAATAAAAATAAGAATATTGTAAATCGTCTTGACTTTTTGCTGATATCTTATAAAATAATTTTCTATTGTAAGAGTGTTTTATGCGTTTTTGTATTACTATATTATTAACAATATTTACATCTTCATTTATATTTGCTCAAACTTACGGATATGATAAAGAGTACCAGTCAGAGCTTAGAGAAAGCGGTGTTGAAATAACGGATATACAAAAAAGGCAGGTTAGAAGAGATATAATAAAGTGGGCTAAATTTTATTTAGAAAAACAATATAAATATAATGAACAAGTTACATTAACACATCCTGTTACAAAAGAGAAAAAAACTTTTAAGTTTGATTGTTCAGGATTTATAGCTGCTGTTTATTGGACTTCTAATATAGCAGTATTTGAAAAACAAGCTGTTATGGATTCAGGCGGCGTAAAAATTATATATGCCACTTTATCTAAATATAAAAAGGTGTATAATGAAGCACTGCCTAATGCAGGCGACATAGTGATGTTTGATAGAACCACATCAGACACTAAAAAACTTACGCATGCTGGTATAGTAATAGATGTTAATAAAGAAGATGATACTATAACATATATTCATTCTTCTACAAGCAAAGGACTTATATTAGGTTATATGAATTTAAAATATCCTGATATGGCCAAAAAAGATGGTAAAATAATAAATAGTTATTTGAGAAGAGGAGGAGGAATTAAATCGCTTGCTTCTCAATGTTTTAATAGTTACGGAACTATTTTAGATATACCTGAAAATTAGTTAAAGATATTTTATAAATAAAGACAATTTTAAATTTGGAGAATAGCATTATATGAGTAAAAAAGGTAAAAATAATAGAAAATCACCAATGCCTCAGTCAGGCGGCGGCGGGGTTGGAAATCAGATAATAATAATACTGCTTTTAGTTATGGTTATATTTATGGCTATAATGTATTTCCAAAAATCTCCGCAGGTAAAAGCACAAGAATGGGATTATTCTACTGTAGTACAAAAAGTTAAAGAAGGAATAGTAAAAGAAGTAACTATAGTAGATCAGAATATAAAAGACGGTATAGCTAGAGAGGTTGTCAATGGTAAAGAAACTATAATAAACTTCTACTCTTTTATACCATATACAGCAAGCGGATTTGTAAATTTCCTTATAGATAATAATGTTACTGTAAGAGGTGAAGCTGAAAAACCTAGTTATTTTAGTATAATACTAGTAAATTTACTCCCTATAATTTTAATAGGGTTTCTGCTTTGGTTTTTTATGTTTAGACAAGTTCAAGGTTCAAATAACAGAGCAATGAGTTTTGGTAAAAGCAGAGCAAGACTTTTAACAAAAGAGGATGTAAAAGTAACTTTCAAAGATGTTGAGGGCTGTAAAGAAGCTAAAGAAGAACTTCAGGAAGTTGTACAATTCTTAAAAGATGCAAGCAAGTTCACAAAACTAGGTGCTAAAATACCTAAAGGAGTACTTTTGGTAGGTCCTCCGGGTACTGGTAAAACTTTACTTGCAAAAGCTGTTGCAGGAGAGGCAAATGTACCTTTTTTCAGCATGTCTGGTTCTGAGTTTGTTGAGATGTTTGTAGGTGTCGGAGCTTCAAGAGTAAGAGATTTATTTGAGCAAGGAAAAAGATCTGCTCCTTGTATCATATTTATAGATGAATTGGATGCTGTAGGAAGAACCAGAGGTGCTGGATACGGTGGCGGACATGATGAAAGAGAGCAGACATTAAACCAAATGCTTGTAGAAATGGACGGTTTTAATACTGACACTAGAATTATAATATTTGCGGCTACTAACAGACCTGATGTATTAGACCCTGCCCTACTGCGTCCTGGAAGATTTGATAGACAGGTTGTTGTTGATTTGCCAGATGTTAAAGGAAGAGAAGGAATATTTAAAGTACATGTTTCAAAAATACAGCATGATCCTTCTATAGACTTGTATCATTTAGCAAGAGCTACACCGGGTTTTTCTGGTGCTGATATAGCTAATATGGTGAATGAAGCTGCTTTAATTGCTGCTAGAAATGATAAATCAAGAGTAGAGCTTTCTGACTTTGAAGAAGCACGCGATAAGGTTATGATGGGTCCTGAAAGAAGAAGTATTTTAATAAGCGAAAAAGAAAAATTAAATACTGCATATCATGAAGCAGGACATACTTTGATGGCAGTACTTCTTCAAAATACTGATGCTTTGCATAAAGTTACTATAGTTCCTAGAGGAAGAAGTTTAGGTGCTACTTGGACTCTGCCTCCTGATGGAAGATATACGCTTCAGAGAAAAAAAGCTATTGATGAGATGTCATTGCTTCTTGGAGGACGTGTCGCTGAAGAGTTTAAATTCGGTGAGGATTCTGTTACTACTGGAGCTTCTAATGATATAGAAAGAGTTACTGAGCTTGCAAGGAGAATGGTATGCGAATGGGGTATGAGCAGACTTGGTCCTATATCATTCGGACAAAAAGAACAGCCTATATTCTTAGGTAAAGAGATAGCAAGACATAAGGACTACAGTGAAGAAACAGCACAGAAAATAGATGAAGAAGTTCATAAGTTTGTAATGAAGGCTTATGAAAGAACTAAAAGATTAATAGCTGAGAATGCTGATAAATTTGAGGCTTTATCAAGAGAATTATTTGAGAAGGAATCTCTTGATTTAGAAGATATAGAGAGAATATGCGAAGTAAAACTTGATAAAGTTAAAGATAAATTGGTTTATGCTGGTAAAGACCCTAAAAGGGGAACTGACGAGCTTGAGGACCCTTCAGCTTATCAGGAAGGAGAGGTTAAAAGTGTTAAAGATGAGGTATTTAGTACACCTATTAAGCCCCTTAAAAAAGAATTGCATATAAAAGAAGAGAATGAGGCAGAAGAAAAAACAAGCAAAAGAACAACTGCAAAAAAAGTTCCTTCGCCTAGAAAAAGAAAGAATACAGAAGAATAAAAAATAATATTTTATAATAAATGCTGCAGATATAGAAATTATACTGCAGCATTTTTATTTTAAAAATAAATAAATAATTTTGACAAACCTATATTATTTTACTATAATTTATGATATATCCTTTACAAGGAATCTATTATGGATGAGAAAAAAAGATCTAAAAATATGATAGGCGAATACTTAACCTATCCCAGCATGGCTATAAATTTCATTAAAGCAGATAAAAAGATAAAGCCTGAAAAAATTAAATACGGAAAAGTAAAAGAAGAGTATATATTATATTTTGCACCAAAATCAGAACAATCAAAATATTTAATATTTTATATACATGGAGGAGGCTGGAAAGAAGGGAATGCTGATTTATACAGATTCGTAGGAAGACGTATAGCAAAAGAAGGTTTTTACTGCATATCTTTGGGTTACAGACTTGCTCCTAAATATAGATATCCAAGTCAAATAGAAGATATATTTGAAGGTTTTAATAAGGCATTAAATGTATTAAAAGAGAAAAATATTGATTATTCAAATATAGTAGTTATGGGTTCATCTGCTGGGGCTCATTTAGGGGCTTTATTAGTATACAATAAAGAAATGCACAAAAAATATAATATAAACTCGAATATATTCAAAGGATATGTATCTTTAGGAGGACCTATAGATTTGAATGTATGCACCAATAAAAGAATATCTCCTATGCTTGATAAATTATTTGAAAAAGACTATAACAGAGATTTAGCAAATCCTTATTGTCATATTGACGGAACAGAAAAAACTAAGGTGTTATGCGTTCATTCTGAAATTGATCCTGTATGCGAAGTGGAAAATGCCATTAATTTTTCTAATAAAATCAACAGCTTCAATAATAATTTAGCACAGTGCATTATTTTCCATAATAAAAAAATATATCATAATGATTTAGTCAATGGAATATTTTTTGAGGCTATGGACAGCGAAAATATATTCGGACAAGTGTTCAAATGGATTAAAACATTAGATAATTAATACTATATTAATTTTTACAATTTCATATATAAAAAATAAGTGTATTGATAAAATCATTAATGACGATAATAAATAAACAAAATGAATATGGATATTTATTATGAAAAAGTGCTTTTGTATTTTATTATCAATTATATTTATTTTAATCAATGTAAATAAAGCCAATGCTCAGACAATGATACAATCTATGCAGATAGATGATGTGGCTGATATATCTATATCTGATGATAATTCCACTATGACTTTTATGCAGTTAGCAGAAAATTATGAAAAAATAGTTACAGATAAAAATGCTACTCCAGAACAGCTTGAAGCACTAGGAAATATAATAAAAATGTGGATGGATACTTTATCTGCAAATTTTACTACAGATGAAATATTTAATGAATACAGTAAAGTAACCTCTACCCTATCATGCATGTCAATTCATTTAATATTAAGAATAGCAATCAAAGACAATAATATACCTACAGAAAAAGAACAAAAAAACATATATGAATCTATTAACAATAAATTTATACCATCTTTTGCACAATTTAAAAATGACGGATGGAAAACGGAGTTTAATTTCTATGTTATTAACATGTCAGCTGCAGTTTGCAAATGGTATGAAGATAAATCCAAAAAGCTAGACTATCCAGACTTCAAAGTATGGAGAGATGGCGACTTCTAACATTATTCATTATTCAAGGAGGAATTAAATAATGGCAAAAACAGAAGAAAAGGAGAAAAAAGACCTGAAAAGTTTAATATCTAAATATAAAAGTCAGGCTACTGTTGTAATAAGAAAAAATAAAAATATATAAGTTTTTTTATTATTAAGTATTATATTTAGAAAACAATCTAATCCCTCTTAGTACTAAGAGGGATTTTTTATTTTTATTATATGCAAAAAATACATATTAAATCTTGACAAATAAAGTCTTTTAAGTAAAATGTAAATAATATTTTAAGGAATAATTTTATATATATGAAAGAGATAATATTTTACAATTCATTAACTAGAGAAAAAGAAGTATTCAAGCCGATTAACCCTAATGAAGTTGGTATGTATTCATGCGGACCTACAGTATATAATTATGCACATATAGGAAATTTCAGAGCATATATATTCAGCGATTTGCTTAGAAGGGTATTAGAAGATTATGGATATAATGTAAAATTAATAATGAATTTAACGGACGTTGATGATAAAACTATAAAAAATTCTAAAGAAAATCATATTTCATTAAATGATTATACTAAAAAATATAAAGAGGCATTCTTTGAAGATATAAAAACATTAGGTATCAAAAAAGCATCCGTAAATCCAGCAGCAACAGATCATATAAAAGAAATGATTGAAATTATAGAACTTCTTAAAAAAAACGGACATACTTATGAAGCTGATGGTTCTGTTTATTTTAAAATAAGCACATTTCCAGAATACGGAGAGCTTGCTAATTTGGATAAGCAGGAATTAAAGGAAGGAGCTTCAGGACGCGTACTTAATGATGAATATGATAAAGAAAATGCAAGCGATTTTGTACTTTGGAAAGCGTATACAGAAGAGGATGGAAATGTATATTGGGATTCACCATTTGGAAAAGGAAGACCTGGGTGGCATATAGAATGTTCTGCTATGAGCTGCAAATATTTAGGCAAGCATTTTGATATACATACTGGAGGAGTGGATAATAAATTTCCTCACCATGAAAATGAGATTGCACAAAATGAAGCTGCTTTTAATGAAAAATTTGTTAATTATTGGCTTCACTGCGAGCATTTAATAGTTGATGGTGAAAAGATGTCTAAATCTAAAGGAAATTTCTACACTTTGAGAGATTTGCTTGATAAAGGACTTTCCCCCGAAGCTATAAGATACTCTCTTATAAACTCACATTATAGAAAACAATTAAACTTCACTATAGAAGGAATTAAGCAATCTCAAAGTGCTATTGACAGAGTTAATGACTTAATATTCAGATTAAAAGATATAAATAAAAATGAATCAAATGAAATTAATGAAAATGTGTTAAAAGAATTAGAGAATGCCAATGATAAGTTTTCGGATTCTATTTATAATGATTTAAATATATCAGAAGCATTGGGAGTATTATTTACACTTGTAAAAACTATAAATACATCTTTTAATTCTATTAATAATGATACTAGAGATAAAATATTAAAATTCATAGAGAGAGTAAATAATGTTATAAATTGTTTTAAAATTGGAGATAATGAAAGCATAGACAAAGACGAAGAGAAAATAAATAAATTAATAGAAGAGCGTACACTCGCTAAAAAGGATAAAAATTATCAAAAGGCCGATGAAATACGTAATGAATTATTGGCTATGGGTATAGAGATAATGGATACTCCTCAGGGTGTTAAATGGAAAAGAAAATAAATAAAAATTAAGGGTTATTATGTGGATTTATTAAAAAGGACATATCAGCATATAGAAGGAATTGGTCCCAAAAAAGAGAGTTTATTATGGGAAGAAGGTGCTGTAGATTGGGAAGATACATTAAAAAAAATAGATTATTATGCAATGCCTCAAAGTATTAGAAATGCTTTAAAAGACGAATTGCCTAGAAGTATTTATAATTATAAAAATAAAAACTACAATTATTTTTTAAAAAGATTTCCAGTTTCTATCTTATATAGATTATATCCTTTCTTTATGGATAAAACTGTGTTTTTAGATATAGAAACAACAGGAATAAAACCATCCAAAGCAAGCATAACTGTTATAGGATGCTATGATGGAAAGGATATAAAAGTATTTGTACATGGCAGAAATGAAAATGACTTTTTAGATTATATAAAAAACTATTCTATAGTTGTAACTTTTAATGGTTCATGCTTTGATATACCGTTTTTAGAAAGATATTTTGACACAACAATAAAATGTGCTCAGATAGATTTACGCTTTGTGCTTAAAGATTTAGGATATACTGGCGGATTAAAAAAAATAGAACATGATGTAGGACTTTCACGCGGCGATGATATGGAAGGAGTTACTGGATATACTGCTGTTTTATTATGGAATTATTATGAAGATACTAAAGATGAAACGGCAATAGATTCCCTCATACATTATAATCTGCTTGATACTATCAATTTAGAACATTTATTATGTTTAGCATATAATAAATATGCAGAAAGCTACAACTCTGCCCTTCTACCTTATAAAATGCCTCCTGCGATAACAGGCTATAAGCCGAATAAAAAACTTATAGATGCATTACATAAGAACCCTTATAAATATGCACCTAAAAGTGAAAATTAATTTAATAAGCCTGCTCTAATATAGTCATTATAGAATCATGATTCATTGCTCTAGGAAGTTTATCCATGCCTTTATACTGTAATGCTAAATCTGCTACTTTATCAAATTTACTTCTATCAACATTTATTTCATTTAATCTAGTAGGCAAATTAATATTATGCAAAAACTTCTTTATATACTGAGCACTTTGACTAGCTATTTCAAAAGGAGTCATTTCAGGGTCTATACCTTCTATAAAATTGGCTAATACAGCATATTTATCAGCAGCAACTGTAATATAATATTCCATTATATGAGGAAGCAGTATGGAACATATCATTGATTTATTAACAGCATAAACACTATTAACAGCTATAGATAAAGCTCTTATAGCACCCAAATTACTATGGCATGCTGATACTGCACATAACATATTGGCATTAGCCAAAATACTTATATTATCTATATTACTGCTGTCTGTTATAAGTTTATTTAAACCCTGCATACTTGTTTTCATAGAATGTATTATTAGAGGTTCTGTTATACCAGTAAGAGTATTACTCATATATATATCAAAAGATAAAGCAAATACAGATAATGCACTGCTTATAGTATATTTTACAGGTACAGTAGCATAAAGAGTAGGATCTATTATACAGTTTGTAGTATACACATTAGCTTCATTATTTTCTTTATTTACTTCATCATATTTATCATACAAACACATACCAGTAGATATTTCTGATAAAGAACCTAAAATTGTAGGTATCGCTATAATAGGCAAAGGTTTATGATATACGGGCTGTCCATTAATATAATCTGAAGCCTCTCCGCTGTTAGTTACAACTACAGCAGCACCTTTGGCAGTATTCTGTATTTTAAATCCTCCGACTGCAACTATTGATTCTGCTCTGCTGTATCTTACCAAGTTGGCAATAATATCAGCAGCATCACTTGTGCTTGTTGAATTTATATCAGAATAAACCATTACGTTAATAAAATTATCATTTAATTTTTTAACTATTTGATCTATTAATCCTGTTTGATTGAATGAACCTCCGTCAGTAACTAATACGGTTCTTCCTCCGTATTTTTTTATTGTGTCAGCCAAACAATCAAGAGAATCAACTCCGAATGTTATTTTTGTTGGTATGTTAAATTCTATTATAGCCATATTATTCTTCTAATAATAAATTTTTGTATGTATTTATATATTCGGAATATCAAGTGTTAATTTTTAATTACTATGGTAAAAATATTTTGACAATTTAGTACAGTTTTGTATAATAAAATATAAATTATTATGAATAAAGAATATTATATAAATAAAGCTGAAGAATTTTACAAAAATAAAGACTATCAAAGCCTTTTTGAAGTGTATATAAAATTAATAGAAATAGAAGAAAATTCCAAATACTATTTCAGAGCAGGATTATCTCTATATATGCTTGAAAAATATGAAGAAGCTATTAAATACTTTGAAGAGGCATTTGATATAGCCATAAAAAATAAAACAGATATACATTATTACTATTTTTTCTATTTGGGAGCTTCTTATAATAACTTAGGACAGTATAATAATGCAATAAAATACCTAAAAATGGCTTTGGAATTATCTCCGTACAATTATAATATACATAGATGGATTGCATCTTCTTATTATAATATGTTTGAATATAAAAATGCATTAAAATACTTTATAAATACTTTAAATATTAATAATGAAGACTCAGAAAATTTCAAATTAGCTGGTGTATGCTGCAGTAAATTAGGAAATTATGAAGATGCAATTAAATATTTAGAAAAATCAATAGAATTAAATAATAATGACTATAATTCAAAGCTATGGCTTGGAATATCATATTACAGAATAGATAAATATAAATATGCTTTGAAAAGTTTAATAGAGGCAAAAGAAGCAGGTATAAAAGATTCCGATGTATACTATTATCTTGGGCTTTCATATATGGGTGTAAAAGACTATTTCAATGCTTTAGAAAATTTTAATACACATATAAATATATCAAAAGAATATTCTATAAACACTTTATGCAGCTTATCTATTTGTTATTATAAATTAAAAGATTATAATAATTATTATTATACAATAAAGCAAATAAGAAAAATGCAGAAATTAAAAACATCTGATAATTCATTAAAATGTATCTAATATATATAAATATTCATCTTTTATGAACGGTCTAATTTCATTAAAGCTTAAAACTATTTCTGTTTCACCTAAAACATAAGGAGTTATAGTATATATAGGCCATACAAAATGTATTCCGTCAGCATAGATGTAAAAAGATGTATCAGCTAAAGTTATTTCATCTAATGGAACTAAATAATCTTCTTCTGTTCTATTATCTATTGATAAAAGCCAGCCTCCTACAATACTTTTTAATTCACCATCATCGAAATCTTTTATCAAATTAGTAACTTCTATTTTTTCGCCTGTTTCTAATGAATATACTAAATTATAATTATTGTACACTCCATGTGCTCCGCCTAAATATAGTGTTGAAGTTCTTTTTATAGATATAGTTTTATCATTAAAATAAGTTATGTTGATAGATTTACTTGATTCATAGCTGTCAGCTGAATTTGTTAGCCATTCATTATAAAAATCACTCATATTATTTTCAAATAATTTTGATATGCTTCCCTTTTTATCCTCAAATTCTAAATTTTCATTTCTTTCTATATTATCTAGATTGAAACCTTCATTTATATCAAAAGAAATTTTATCATACGCTTCTAATTTGTTGGTGTCATCAGGTATAAGCAGAAATATAGAATCTTTATATGAGAATGTTGATGCACTTCCATACTCATTAGTTTCAGAAACATCTGAATATGCATAGTTATATACTGCTGCTTTTAATGATGAAGTTGTATTTATTTCTTTTGATGAACTATTTAATGATTTGGAAGTCATTTTAAATGATGTAATATTTGAATATGTACTTTCTATACTGTCGCCGTTTTCAGCTTCTGCATATATTCTATTGTTTGTTATATCAAGAGTGCTGTTTTTATCATAGAATTGATTTACATCATTTAAATTTTTATAATTAAAAGCCGCCTTTATTTTTTCATAATTAGGCATTAATTCAGAATTATTGTCAGGCCATCTGTCATTTAAATATACAGAAAAGAAATCTCCTTCATCATTTTTCATGTAATAGTGATGAGATATCCATTCTATATTTTTTTGTGTATAGGAACTATCATTTTTTGTATTATCATTGTTTAATTCTTCACCTTGTTTTAATTCATTTGTTTCTATTAAATTAGTATTAGTCTGAGTATTATCAATGTTATTATTATTTGAACATGATATTATTAAAAGTATAAAAGTTAATGCAATAATATTCTTTCTAATCATAAATTATTTCCTTAAAACTTAAACATATAAGTAAACATAATATATTAATCTTTTTTTTTTGTCAACGCTACTGTATTACTATATAAAGAATTATTTATTGACACAAAAAAAATTATGATATAATATGAGAATAAATTTATTTTAAGGAAAAACCATGAAAAAACTATTAATCATTTTATCTGTTATAGTATTGATGATAGTATCATGCGGAAAAACAAAAACCGATACCGCAGAAACTTCACCAATATATATAAATTTGGGACCTGAGCCTAAAACAATAGACCCAACATTAAATTCTTTGAATATGGCGTCATGCTATATACATCATGCTTTTGAAGGATTAACCAAAATAGACTCTAATAACAACGTAAAAGCAGGTATGGCAGAAAGCTGGAGTGTATCCGATGACGGACTTACATACACATTTAATATAAGAAAAAATGCAAAATGGTCTGACGGAAAACCTGTAACAGCTAAAGATTTTGAATATTCTTGGAAAAGAGCGGTTAATCCTAATACAGCTGCTGAATATTCATATATGATAGAAATAGTAAAAAATGCAAGAGAAATAAATGAAGGAACTATGGATTATGACAGTTTAGCTGTAAAAGCTATTGATGATCATACATTTGAAGTAACATTAGCTAATCCTGCAAGCTACTTTTTGGACTTTATAGCTTCTACTGGAGTATTTTTCCCTGTAAGACAAGATATTATAGAAAAGTACGGAGATGAATGGACATTAAAACCAGAAACATATATTGGAAACGGACCTTATAAAATGATAGAAAGATTAGCCGATGAAAAAATAGTTTTTGATATTAATACTAATTACTATGCTCAAAATGAACAAATTCCTCCTGAAATAGATTTTATACTTATGAGCGATCCTAATACTGCTATTGCAGGAATAAGATCAGGAAATATTCATTTCTCTGCATTAGAACCTCCTTCTGCTGAAATAGAATCTTTAAAAGATAGCGGATATATTACCAATAATGATGCTATAGGTACCTTTTATATAGAAATGAATATAACAAATGCAGCTTTCAAAGATAAGAGAGTAAGACAGGCATTAGCTCTTGCAATAGACAGAAAATACATAGTAGAAAATGTAACAAAGGGCGGACAGATACCTGCTGGTGCTTTTGTTCCTCCTGCAGTTAAAGGCGAAGAAATAAAGTTTAGAGAAGAAACTACAAACTATATAGATACTGATAATTATGCTGCTAATATAGAGAAAGCTAAGTCATTAATGGCTGAGGCTGGATATCCTAATGGTCAGAATTATCCTGTTATAGAATTAAAAGTTTCACCTGGTATTTATGTATTAGTTGGAGAAGCTATACAGCAGATGTGGAAAGAAAATTTAAATGTTAATGTTTCATTAGTGCAAGAGGAGTTTCCTATTACGCTTCAATCTTTATTAGAAAAAGATTATCAAATGGCTAGAATGGGATGGACTGGGGACTATAATGATCCTATGACAATGCTTGATATAATGATAAGCTACGGCGGGGTAAATCATACTGGATTCAGTAATGCTCAATATGATAATCTAATATTATCTGCAAAACAAAATAAAGATAATAGTCTTAGAATGAACTATATGAAAGAGGCTGAAGCTATACTTTTGGATGAAATGCCTATAATACCTCTTTATTATAGAACAGACTCTTTCATTAAAGACCCTAAATTAAAAGGGGTGGTATTAAATCCATTGGGAAGACATAGATTTAATTATGCTTATATGGAATAATTAAATATAAAAACTAATAGAATAGAGTCTGATAATCAGGCTCTATTTTTTTATTTATCAAATAAATTTAATTGTTCATTATTATCAGGATTTTCTATAGAATTAATTATACTAACAATATGTATTTCATCATTAATAACTATAAAATAAACATACATAAAATTAGGTGAATTTGATGGACAAGATCTATAATATAAGTCTATACTAATTTCATCATTTATTTTTATAGGCGATTTTCTAGATTTTTTTATAGTAGGATCTTCTCTTATAGCTTTTTCTAATCTATTTAGAACTAAACATAAATAAGGATCTGTTTCAAATTCTTTTTTATTTTGAAGTGCATATTTTGTGTAACAAATCTTCATCTTCTAATATTCCATTTCTCATATTTTCGATATGTGTTTCTATATTAATTGGTTCTTTTTCATTATTTATATTTTTTTCTATCATTTTATCAATATTATCTGATAAAGTTTTTTTCACTATTGATATTATCTTTATAACACCAAGTAATGAAAAAATAACAGTAGATGAATATTTTTGCTTACTATTTTTTTTTCTTGGTATTCTAAGCACAATATTTTTATTACTAAAAAATTTATTTTCTTCTGCTATAAATGTTATTCTATGGCTAGATATATATATATTATACACTTCTTTTATCATATCAGAAACCATATATGGAGGATATTGGCATGTACCTAAATTATTTAATAATTTTAATTTTAAATTTTCTTTATTTAATTTTTCGATTTCTAATTTTAATTCTTTATTGGAATGTTCTAAATTTTCATTAGATTTATTTAACTCACCTAATAAAGTATTTAAATCTTTTATTTGGCTTTGCAGAAAAGGTATTGATTCTAAATCATCTATTATTTTATTATATAGAGGATCATTTATTTTCTTCCAACTATCTATTAATTCTTTTTCTCTTTCTTGGTATACTATACTGTCTTCTATATTATTTATAATATCTTCCACAGTTTTACCCCCTATAAATATGCTTTCATTATTAATATATATAATAATAAAAAAAAATCAATATTATATATTAAGTTTATAAAAAAAATATTTAGTTATTGACAAATATTAATATTTTGTATTATATTGTTAACATAATAATTTTACATTGGATAAGTATATGAAAAAAATAATCTATTTACTTCTAATTACTATATTAATAATAGCATGCTCAAATAAACAATCAAATAATGAGAGTATAAGAGTGAGTATTGGAGCTGAGCCTCAAAGCATAGATCCGTCATTTTTATCAGCTATTGACAGTATGATATATGCCGTACATGTATTTGAAGGACTTACTACAAAGGATAAAGATAATAATATTGTAGGAGGAGCAGCAGAAAGCTGGGATATATCAGAAGACGGACTAACTATGACTTTTCATCTTAGAGATAATGCTAAATGGTCTGACGGTAAGAATGTAGAAGCAAGTGAATTCGTATATTCATTTAGAAGGCTTGCCGATCCTAAAACAGCATCTTCATATAGTTTTTTGATAACTCCTATAAAAAACGCTTCTAAAATAATGAAAGGAGAACTCCCTATAGAAGAATTGGGGGTTGAGGCTATTGATGAAAAAACATTAATTGTTAATTTTGAAACACCTACTGCCTATTTTCTTGAATTAGCTGCCATACCTATATTTTCTCCTCTTCGTGAAGACTTTATAAGTGATGATTGGACTTTTTCTCCTGATACATATATAGGAAACGGACCTTACAGAATGACAGAAAGAAAACCTGATGAAATAATATCATTAGAAATAAATACTAACTATTGGAATAAAGATGCAATAGTGGCAAAAAAGATAGACTTTATAATGTTTTCTGATGTAGCTACTGCTTATGCTGCCATAAAGGAAGGTTCAATACTATATTCATATAAAATACCTACTGCAGATATGGATATTTTGAAAGAAGAAGGATATTTAGTTATAACTCCTTCGCTTGGAACAGCTTATTATGCTTTAAATAATACTAATGAAGTTTTAAAAGATAAAAGAGTAAGAAGAGCTTTAGCATTGGCAATAGACAGAAACTACATAGTAGAAAACATTACAAAAGGAGGGGAAATACCCGCCGCTGCATTCATACCTTACGGATTAAAGGATACTAACGGAGATTTTAGAGAAAACGGCGGAGGATATTATAGCGTAAAAAAAGAAGATTATGCATCGAATATAGAAGAAGCTAAAAAACTTTTATCTGAAGCAGGATACAGCAATGGTGTTAATTTTCCAGTATTAGAGTTTAAAACCAATCCAGGAACTGGAATAACAATAGCGGAGGCTGTGCAGCAAATGTGGAAAGAAAATCTAAATATAGATATGACTATAACTCAAGAAGAATGGTCTGTGTTTCAAAAAAATAGACAAACAAGACAGTATGTAATATGCAGAGCAGATTGGATAGGAGATTATCTTGATCCTATGACTTTTGCTGATCTCTTTGTAAGCAGCAGTGCAGGAAATAGAGTAGGATACAATAATCCAGAATATGATAAACTTATATTAGAGGCAAAAAACACTATTGATAATAATATAAGAATGAGAAACATGCATAAGGCTGAAGACATGCTTATAGGAGATGATATGGCTTTTATACCTATTTATCATTATACTTCACCTTCTATGCAAAACTCTAAGCTTAAAGATGTTTCTGTTGACACTTTAGAAATAAGAAGATTTTTCTATTCATATATAAAATAAATAATAGCAAGATATAATTTATAATTAGCTGATAATCGATGCATTTAGTTGTCAGCTAATTTAAAATATTATCCTTTTTTAATATCTTTTAAAGCCATAGCTAATTGACTATATCCTGCATTTTTCAAGTTGTAAATTTTTAAAAATCCATTTTTATCCATATACATAGAAAGAAGACCAGACCTCTCCCCGCTTGCACAGTAAATTAGATACTTTTTTTCTTTATCCAAATTTGATATTATTTTATCGAAATTATGATTATTCACTATATCAACTAAAATACTTCCTTCTATAATACCTGTAACCTCAACTTCCATATCGCTTCTAGTATCTAATAATTGAATATCATCATTAGCTTTTATCAATTCTGCCGCCTCTTCAATATTCACTGATTTTATCATACGTTTTTATCCTTAATTTATAATATATGGACAAGGATTATACCACAATATAAATAAATATCAAATTTATTCAAATCTTCTAAACGGCATATTCTCTATAGCACCTTCAGAGCCTATAGTTTCATTTAACTGACCATTTATTAAAAATATAACATTATCTATATCTTTAAACTGAGTAGCAGTATATACAAATTGATAAATCTGAACCATAGTTCCGTCATTACCCAAAGGATTAAATTCAAAATCTTCATTAAAGTTTAAATATACTGTATTGCCTTCCACAAATATATCTAATAGCTCAGTACCCTTAGGTATGCAGCTTATTATATTTCTTTTGTTTTCAGCATCAGTAGCACCATTAAGAAGTTCTCTTATAGCCTCCTCAATAGATGAACTATTATTAAATTTTCTCTCTCTAAATATTAATGTTATAGAACCAGTATTCTCATTATATTCAACTAAATATATTCCTTCATCGCTTGATTTTAATTCTCTCTCATGCAAATCTCTAGTGATGCTGTTATTTGCTTTTCTTATATTATAATTATTAATATCATTCTGTGCTTTCTGCATAATATCTTTTTTACTTATGCTGTTATTTATTACTTTGCTAGTATCTTCTTTTACAAAATTATTATTAGGCTTTTGATATATATTATTATTATCAGTTTTTGAAGGGTTCACCATATCATTTATAACTCTATTATAATCAACATTAGCCCTATCCAAAGAATTGGTAATAGAATAAACAGAATCTTGAATTACCTGCTTTCTATCACTAACTGAATTATTATTTTGAATATCTTTTCTATTTTCATCTCTATTATTTATTATTCTTTCACCGTTATTTTTTTTCAAATAATCATTTATATCAAAATCATATTCTTTTTGAGTATTATCATTTTGCTTATCAGTATTCATATAACTTGGAGCTTTAGTGCTAAAAGTTGTAGTTGCTGAAGGCTTCATTGTTGTGGTTTCTCTTCTAGTATTTTGCTTAGGCTTCAAAATATCATTGAATATGCTAGATTCTTTCGATGCTATAACAGTATTATCTTTCTTTGTACTATTTGTTTTTGTATTTTCTGTATAACTATTATTATCAGTTTGTTTATTTCTATTTTCTAATATTATCTGTTCTAAATAGTTCTGGGGTTTATCATAATTGTTTTCTGATACTTTGCTATTTGTACTCTCTCCCACATTTCTATTCGTATCTTCTGCGGTATTATTATTTGAAAACAAAACAGAAGCATGATTATTGCCGTAATCTACATAATCGCTGTCATATAAAATAGAGTTATTGCTTCCTGTATTATTAAAGAAAGGAAGGAGGGATTCTCTGCTTATTATATTTGAATTTGTAAAACTATTATTATCCAATGCGGCTTCTATTTTTGAATTAGTTTCATAAGTCATAATGGATAAAGTTTCATTAGTATCCGTCTTTATAAAAAAGTTAAATAAGGGTATATTGCTCAAAAAACTCATTTTGTCAGCATCTTCTGATATACCGTCGCTTTCTAAAGCCAAAGCCTCTCTGTGATTGATGCTGAAAAAATCTTTCACCGCTATATCAACCATAGGAGAATATTTTTTAACAACAGAAAATATAACAGCAACTGCAGCGATAAAAGCAATGGATATAATTAGCGGTTTTTTTAAATTTATCTCTTTACTTTCATTTCTGATTTGTCTTGTATATGTTATACCTTTAGATTTAGCTTTAAGCTGCTCGTATCTTGGCACTTTATCACACTCCAAAGAATTATGTACTGTTTCTATTATCGATAAAAAAAAGAATGCTATTAGAATTTATTTATTATAAAAAAAGGAGGCACTGCAGAAGCACCTCCTTAAATATAGTATTTTTAAATATTATCTATTTTTATAGTATGATGATTTATGATATCCGCCCCTGTCATTGTATCTTTTATTATTATATCCGCCTTTTCTTTTTGAATAAACTTTAACGCTTCTGTATGGCGGCTCTCCGTCACTTTTAGTTTCAACATCCTGATCATTTTGAAGTTCCAAATGTATAATTCTTCTCTCATAAGGGGACATAGGGTCTAAAGCAACTACTCTTCTAGTTTTTTTAGCCTGCTGAGCAGCCTGACGTGCTATATGTTTTAGAGTTTCTTCTCTTCTTTCTCTATATCCATCAACATCCAATATGATATGTCTTTCATTTTCATCACTAAATTTCTTAGAAGCGATTAATGATATAATAAACTGCAAAGCCTCCAAAGTAGCACCTTTTTTACCTATAAGCACACCAGAATCTTCTGTAGAAATATTAATATATATTCTTTTCTCACTTTCCTCTTTAGCTGTAACCTCCGCATCAACTCCAATATATTTTAATATATTAGATACTATAGACTGAAACTCACCCAAGTTTGTAGAAATTTCTTCATAATAAACACGTATAACAGTAGGTGATTCCTCCCCAAATCCAAATAAATTACGCTTGCCCTTATCTATTACCTCAATTCTAACCTGATCCTCTGTAAGATTAAGTTCTTCAAGTGCCTTACTAATGGCTTCTTTTTCTGATTTACCGCTAAACTCTTTTACTAACATAGTATAACTCCTTTCTATATGATAGAATAATATTTTTTATTATTCTTTAATTTGTTAAAAATCATTTCTTTTTTCTTTTTTTCTTTTTTACACTTACTTTTACTTCCTCTTCTGCTGTATTATTTTCTTTAGTATTATCCAATTTTGAAGTTATAAACTGCTGAATAACCCCGAATACGTTTTGTGCCGTCCAATATAATGCAAGTCCGCTTGCAAAATTATAAAACATAAAAAGCATCATAAGAGGAAAAATAGTAGTCATCATTTTCATCTGTGCAGCTGCTGCTCCTGATGTTCCTGATGATGATGAAGGCTGAAGTTTCATGCTCAAATAACTTGTTATAGCCATAACTATAGGAAATAAGTTAAAATTAAATCCGCCTAATATAGGTATACTTGCTGGAAATACAAATAATTTATCTGGAGAAGAAAGGTCTGTTATCCATAAAAACGGAGTATTTCTCAATTCTACCATAGACTGCATAAGATAGAAGAATGCTATAAGCAAAGGAAATGGTAAAAGCATAGGAAGACATCCGCCTAATGGATTAATTTTTTCTTTTTTGTATATAGCCATTATTTCAGCATTTAATTTTTCTGGATTATCCTTATACTGTTCTCTTATATGCTCTATTTTAGGATTAACCAACTGCATTTTTTTCATAGATTTATAGGAAGCATTGTTTAATGGGAAAGTTACTATTTTAAATATCAATGTAAACAATATTATTGCCCAAGCATAGTTTTTAGTTACATTGTATAAAGCATTCAAAATTATATTTAATACATATATAAAAGGTCTTAAAATATATTCTCCAAATATTGACTCATAAGACTCTTCAGCATAATAATTTGAAAAAATACTCCTAACCTTAGGTCCCATATAAACAGAATAATTATCAGTTATAGATGAACCCTTTTTAATATTATGTTTAGAAACTAAATTAGCTATATGAAAATCATTTCTATATTCATTACTTGAAGGTTCAGAAAATGTCATAGTTTCAAAAACTGTGTCATTTGAATTTACAGGAGATGAAATAATAGCAAAATATCTATTATTTAATGCTGCCCATTTATCTTCTCCCTCATATATACGATATCTCATTTGATTAGTTTTAATTCCTCTGCTTGAAGAACCAAATAATCTTGTTATTATATTATCTTTTACTATATCTCCTGTAAGCAGTATCTTAGCTTTTCCATTCCCTTTTGTCAAATATTGGGCTCTGGTTGCATCTTCTCTTATAGAATTTTTATCAGTTCTATAAGGACCTATGCCTGTACCTAAAAAGTATGAATAAAACATATCCAAATCTTTTTCACCAATATTTTCTATTGTTACAGAATTTTTTAATTGATAAGGGTCCTCTCCAAAACTAAAAGTTTTTGTTATTCTTACAGCTGCATCATTTATAATAGTATCAGCAGCATAGCTTACAGAATTATCATTTGCAGAAACTAATTCATAATTTAAATTTTCAGGAACAGCAATAGAATTGGAAAGATTTTGAAAAGTTACTGTAAAAGGATATATATTTTCATATACCTGTTCAACCATATCTATAATTTCATTGGTATAATCTCTTCCCATATCCTGAGGATAATAATTTTTTAATTTATAAGAGTAAAGAGAACCATTTTGAAAAGCTGCTATAACATATTCATTTTCTAAAACTTTTTTAGTATCTGAAATAGTATTAGTATTTTCAATTTTTACGACTTTCTGCATTTGTGAAGTATCTAACAATGGATTTATATTATTACTAGCCGTATTTGTATTATTAACAGCAGTCGAATTTGAACTATATACAGGCTTAACTGTTTTAGCCTGATAGAACATATATAGAAAAAGTATTATAGCTGAAAGCCCAATTGCTATAACCATCCTTTTATTATTGCTCATAAACTATTTAAGCTCCTTAATCAATTATAAAAAATACAATATAACTACAAATAAGCAATTAAAAAATGAATATGGCTAGCATATAAAAAATTATGGCACTGGGTCATAAATTTTTTTTGCTAGAGGATTACATCTAAGTACTCTGGCAATTGCAAGAAAACTGCCTTTCACAGCCCCATGTTTTATCACCGCTTGTTTAGCATATTCAGAACATGATGGTATAAATCTGCATGAAGGCTTCAAATAAGGGGAAATAGCCTTTTGATAGACAAAAATTAAGAATAAAAGAACACTTTTCATAATTTAAACCTTCTGAAATAGTTTAAGCAAATTCTTTTTACAATTATTAAATGAATAGGAATGACTATCATCAAATTTATTAATAATAATAAAGTAATCATACCCCATTGGAATTTTACTCTTTTCCAGTCTATATACTTCTCTAACGATTCTTTTAGCTCTGTTTCTGCATACAGCATTAGCTTTATTCCTTTTAATAGCTGCAGCAAATCTAGAATATGAACGATTATTCTTTAATATAAAAATAGTATAATAGAAATTACTTAATCTCTTAATACTATTTTTTTTATTAAAGAATACTGATATATCATTTCTAAGTTTCAATCGTTCTTTACTATATAATTTTAATGAGTATTCCCTATCACAGTTTCCCATAAGTACTGTTTTGTCATTGCTTAATATTCTTACTCATCGGCAGCTGTTAAGCGGTATCTGCCTTTTCTTCTTCTGCGTTTCAAGACATCACGTCCATGTTTTGTTGCCATACGTTTAAAAAAGCCGAATTTTCTTGCACGACGCAACTTACTTGGCTGATAAGTTCGTTTCATTTTGTCTCCTTAAAGATTTGTATTTATTTTTTAATTATTTATCTTTATCAAAAAATTTTAAATGCAAATATATTATGTTCATTTTACTTTATAATAATTCTTTTGTCAAGTACATAATAAAATCTATAATATCATAGAAAATAGGCATAAACTATAAATTTGATATTATATCATTATAGTGCTATAATATTAGAAAAATTTTTAGGTATAATTGTGAAAGAATATATTCTTGAAAACAAATTAGAAGATATAACTCCTGTTATAGAAAATATATGCTATGAAGTAAAGAAATATATTAAAAGTGATGAAATAGATTTATTTGCTGCTGCATTGTATGAAGTTATAATGAATGCAATAGAGCATGGTAATTTAAATATATTATATGAAATGAAAAAAGAGTGGTTAAAAAAAAATATATATCATAAAAAATTAAATGAGCTTCTAAAAACTGATAAAGCAAAAAAAACGCATGTAGAAATTGCACTCAATGTAGAAGAAAATCTAATAACTATAAATGTTAAAGATCAAGGTTTGGGTTTTAAACCTAAACAGGAAATGAAAAAAATAAGCAATGAAGGATTTGCCAGAGAAAACGGAAGAGGAATGATGATGATTAAATCATATTTTGATGAAGTTAAATATAATAAAAAAGGCAATTCTGTAACGCTGATAAAATATTTAAAAAATCAATAAGAGTTTCTGATATGGATAATAATGATAATAAAAAAAAATCAAAAAGTGTAAAAGATACAAAATTTTTTCATAAATCTCCACCTATTAAATTGGATACGGGTTTTGTTAATTTGGAAAGATTTGTAGCTATAAATGAATATGATGACGGATCTTTTTCAAGAGAATATAATTGCGATATAATCAACAGAAAAGGACGGGATGCTGTTATAATAGTGCCGTATACATATATAGATAACCAAATACATGTTCTTATGATTAGCACATTCAGACCTGTTGTTTACTATAGAGAAAAAGTTATGACAGAAAAAAAGCCTGAAGATATAGATGAACATATAATGAGATTCTTAGAGTTTCCTGCTGGAATGCTTGAAGAAGATGAAATGAATGATAAAAATCCAAATCAGGGCGTTAAGAAATGTGCTCAGAGAGAACTTGAAGAAGAAACTGGATATTCTGTGCCGTTAAAAAATATAAATGTATTAGGACATAGGTATTACAGCTCTTCTGGAATTATCACAGAGAGAATAAACATTGCAACATGCGATATAACAGGAATAACTCCGAAAAAAGATATAAAAACTGACGGCTCTGTTATGGAAGAAACAATAGAATCTTTTTTTGTTCCTTTTAATAAGGCTATAGAATGGTGCAAAGATGGGGTTATAAAAAATGCTGGTACAGAAATAGGACTTAACAGACTTTATTTCTCTATACTATATGAGCATCAAAAAAATCATAATCTAATACTTCAGAAAAGACTTCATACTCTTTTAAACGAAATTAACTCGCTTAAAAAGAGTGCTGAACATTATAATAAACTTATAAGAGAGTTTAAGGCTACTGTTTCGCATGAACTTAGGCATCCTTTTACTGAAATTATGGGGTATATAAATTTATTAAAAAGGAATAATATAACAGAAGAAAGAAGAGAAGAGGCTTTTAATATAGTTTCAAGAAGCGTAAAAAAACTGTATGATACAAATAATAACTTAATACAAATAGCACTTAAAGATGATGAAAATTCAAAATATATATCAGAATTTAATACGGAAGAAGAAATAAATATAATAGTTGAAGGATACAAATTTATTTATCCCAAAAATATAAATGTTGAAATTAATATAGAAAAAAATTGTTCAGTTCTTATAGGATACCATGAAAGATTTAGGCTCATCATGGAAGGAATTATATCAAATGCATTCAAATTCACAAAATCTGGAACAATATCCATTAACATAAGAACTCTTGATACAATAGAAAAAAAAGCACTGGATTTCTCCCCAGATTTATTTAACTATCATACAATGCAGAATATAATACCAAATGAAATAGAAATAATGGTGAAAGATACTGGAAAGGGAATAAAACAAAGCCAATTAAAAAAGATATTTATACCATTTTATCAAGGAGATTCGAGATTTGAAAGAGAGTATGGCGGCATAGGTATAGGCTTATCAGTTGTAAAAGATTTGCTTGATACTATGCAGGGTACTATCAGCATAGACAGCTCTGAAGGTGCAGGTACAATAGTAAAATTAAGAATGCCCTTTGGAATACCAACAAAAAATTAACTCTGTTTAAATTTGTGTTTTTATATATCAAATATTATACTTGTTTCAAAAGTACTAGACAAGATCAACTGTAAAATTATAGATATAATGTTTTTATATGCTGTCAGCTGCCGCTATAAAAATTATTATATAATAACATCATAAAAAACTGCATATAAATTATTCTTCTCTGTCTTTTAACCCTTCAACCATATCCAATTTATTTATATAATGGGCACTCATAATAGACACCAATAATATTACAGTAACAAGTAAAATTATAGCAAGTCCATAGCTGGAGCCGTATACATGCGGAACAAATGAGAATAATTTGCTTGAGAATGGTCCTTTTACTAAATACAATATGCCGTATCCTGCAGCTATTCCAAGCGGTATTGCAGCTATAACCTGAGTTATAGTTTCTTTTAATGAAGCTATCATTATTTCTTTTGTGGTATATCCCATAACTTTAAGCAGCGTAAACTCATACCTTCTTGTAGCAAGAGTAATTACTCCGACACCGTAAAGAGATGTAGCACCAAGTAAAAATGCTATAAATATAAGTATTTGAACTAGAAGATATATTGTTGCTATTTGATTTTTATATGCCTCATACTCATCATTTCTAAAACTGTAATAAGAAACCTCTTTGCTGTCATCTAATATATTTTTAACATCTGAAATTGGAGTATTATTTGTTGTTGTAAGAAATAAAGTATTGTAAACATCCTGAATATCAAATGTTTTTTCAGCAAAATCCTTATCCATATAAACATAGAACATACCCTGCTGATCAACAAATTTGCTTACTTTAACTCTTCTTGATATACTGTTTCCAAGAGTATACAACTCTATGCCTATATAATCATTTTCTTTAACTTTAAGTTTATCCGCCAAATATTTAGGTATCATAACAGAATCTTCAATATCATCATTACTAGGTATATCAAGTGAAGAAAAACTGTCTTTACATATAAGTGTAGGTATATATAAACTTTCAGCATCATCTCTAAATGCTGGGTAAATTCTTGATTGATAAATGGCTGCTTTATCAAAATACTGTATGCATCTATTTGTTACTATATCAGAATTGCTTTCCCATTTCATAGGATTAATAGTAGCAGTGGCATCATACAAAGCAAATTTTTCATATAAAGTATACAAGAAATAATCAAAAGAATTATTAAACCCCTGAGCAAATACAGTCATACTAATAGCAGCAAACATCCCCCAAAGAGAAGCTAAATATCTAGTCTTACTCCTAGATGCATTTTTTATTGCATATCTAGTATTAAAAGAAAATTTATTCCATATTTTTAATTTCTCTATAAATGTTTTTCCGCCGCCTTTAGGAGGTTCTCCTCTCATAGACTGTGCAGGATTAAGTTTCAATATTGATAAAGCTGCCAAAAGATTAGAGAATATACATACAAGCAATATTATCACAGTAGATATAATCCATAAATCTATATAAACATTATATTTAAAATTAGGCATATCAAATATATTTCCAAGTGCCTTAAATATAGGAGGCAAAAGGAATTTACTTGCTATAAAAGCTAAAAGTATACCGAAAAAAGATACCAAAAAAGAATATTTTATATACATAAACATTATAGAAAAATCTGTAAGCCCTATAGCCTTCATTATACCTATCTGCTTTCTTTCAACAGCAACATTTCTTCTCTGTATTATATAAAGTAAAAGTATAGCCATAAATAAAAGTATTGAAGGACATATATAAGAAAAAGAATCTATCTGAAGTAAAGTCTGCTCATAATTCACATAATTAACAGACTGCTCTCTGTCAGTGAAGAAAAATATTTTCTGTTTTAACTTAGTTCTAATTAAGTTTTCTACATTTCTTTTATCAGCACCCTCTTCATACTTTATATAAATTGAATTATAAGGTATATAATTAAAATGATCTTCGTTAACTTCTATAACAGCAAAATCCTTAGCTTCAGAAGCAGTACTCGCCCCATCTTTAAAAAGAAATACATAATTAGGATAAGATACTAAAGCAGCTATTACAAAAGAATTAGTCTTATCATTAAATACCAATTCCACAGTATCGCCAATATTTAAAGAGTTTGCAATAGCAAAATTTTTATTTATAGCTATTTCATTTGTTTTTAAATTAGTGCTTCCTTCATATATAAAAGGCTTATTAATTCTATTATTGCTGTTATCTGTTCCATAAATAATAGCATCTATATTATTTATTTTACCCTGAAATCTATGCTTAGCCTCTACTTTATCAATACCATTTATTTCTTCTAATGTATCTATATCATTGGTATTAAACATTCCAAATAAAACTAAATCATCCAGCATATTATCTTCAAAATAATTCTCTGCAGACAATTTAAAATCTCTATATACAGTTTTTACAGCAACAAAGAAAAGAACAGCAAGTGTTACTATAAAAACGGCCGACATAAATATAGCTAATTGCTTATTAATTTTTCTGAATAAAAGTTTAGTTTTTATATTTACCATTATTTTATCATCTTATCCATTATTATTTATTACCACTCTATATTCTCTGGATTTAGAGGATTTTCTACATCATATTTATCAATAACTTCACCGCTTAGTATCTTTACAACAGTATCAGCCATTTTAGCTATTTCCTTACTATGAGTTATTAATACAATACTAGTTCCTAAATTTATATTCAAATCTCTAAGTATTTTTAATGCCATAACGCCAGTTTTATTATCCAATGCCCCAGTAGGCTCATCACATAAAACAACTTTCGGCTTCTTAGCTATAGCACGTGCAATACTCACACGCTGCTGCTCTCCTCCTGACAATTCTGTAGGATAATGTTTTACCCTATTTTCAAGTCCTAATAATTTTAAAGCCTCAGCAGCATTATCTCGTGAAAGACCTGTTATCTCAGTTGAAAACTCTACATTTTCTATAGCTGTTAAATTAGGAAGCAAATTATAGCTTTGAAAAACGAAACCAATATTTTCTCTTCTAAATTTAGCAAGCATTTTATTATTATAATGAGAAATATCCTCTCCCAAAAATAATACCTGTCCGCTGCTCGGTTTATCTAAAGCCCCTAATATATTGAGCAATGTACTCTTACCAGAACCGCTAGGTCCAAGTATAGCTGTAAGTTTTCCCTCTTCTATTGTAAGGTTAACTGATTTTAATGCCTGAGTAGCACCGCCCCCATGTCCGTAAACCTTACTAATCTCTTTTATTTCATAAAGATAACTCATCAATTAAATCCCGTCATTATAATTTCTTTTTGTCTATATATTACAACTGTTTTTTCTTCCATTCTTCAACAGCAATACTTACTATTTCTTTAGCACATTCCTTTTTACTCAAAACAGGAAATTTTTTATATCTCCCATCACTAAAAAAAATAGTTATTTTATTAGTGTCTTTTCCTATAGCATCTTTTATATTATTAGCCACTATCATATCAGCACCCTTCCTATTCATCTTATCAATAGCATAATTTTTAAGCTCATCATCAGTTTCCGCAGTTTCAGCAGCAAAAGATACTATCAATGTATTCTTATTTTTTTTATCTTTAGTAGAAGCTAGTATATCATCATTTGCAATTAATTCTACACTATTAATATTTTGTTTTTTTACTTTTTTGTCATAAACTAAAGATGGTCTGAAATCTAATGGAGCTGCAGCCATAAGAAGTATATCTGTATTAGGAAGTTCATTTAATACATTATCCTGCAAATCTTTTGTAGTATCTACTTTTATTTTTTTATCTTTAGATGATACAGATAAAGGACTATTAACTTCTCCCTCTATATATGCAGATATTCCCCCATGAGCATATATTTCCTCATATAAAGAAGCACCCATTTTACCGCTGGAATTATTTGTTATATATCTTATAGGATCTATCCACTCTTTAGTAGCTCCTGAAGTTATTGTAAATCTTATATTATCATATTCATTCGAAATGCTTGTTATCTGCCCTATTATAGTTTCTATATTGGCAAGTCTTCCTACTCCGTCATCCTTACAAGCCATAGAACCTTTTTCTGGCTCTATTAATTCATATCCTAAATCCTCTATCATATATTTAACATTCTTCTGCATTGCTTTATTAAGCCACATATAAGGATTCATGGCAGGTGCAAAATATTTTTTGTTTGTATATGCTAAAGCTATTGTGCTTATGCTGTCATCACATATACCATTGGCTATTTTACCTATAATATTAGCATCTGCAGGTGCTATAAGGAGAATATCTGTTTCTTTGTTAATATTTATATGAATAAGAGGATCATCATCTTTCCATATATCTGTTATAACATGATTGCCGCTCATAGTTTCTAAAGCCTTTACTCCAACCATATTTTCAGCATTTTTTGTAACGGCACAAATTACATTATGACCTTGTTTTTTTAACATACTAACTAACATGGGAGTTTTATATGCAGATATAGAACTAGTTATTGCAAGCAAAATTCTCATAACAATATACTTTAAAATATTATCCTTAATTAAACTTTGTAGTTAAACAACTATATAAATTATATAGTACTATAAATAAAAAAAATAGTCTATATATTTTTATAATTTTTTTATTATTATTTTTACATAATAATTATATATATAATATAAAATCATTTAATTTTAAATAAAAAAAAGAGCAAAGATTATTAATCAATGCTCTTTATAGTATAATAATAATTTTTATATATTAATTACTCTTTATAAGCATAAGTGAATTTATGCATAGATAAGGCATCATAATAAACATCTTTTAATTTAGGAGAAACTAATAATGGTTCTGTATAAAAATACATAGGTATTATAGCAAAACTATTTACAAGCAATTCTTCCGCTTTATGCATAGCATCCATTCTTACTTTTTGATCTCCTGTAGTTAAAGCTGTTTGAATATAAGCATCATACTGGGCATTACTGTAAGAACTGTAATTGTTAGGCGAATAGCTTGTATATAATGCCAAGAAGTTTACAGGATCATTAAAATCTCCAAACCATCCTCCGCGGCACATTGTTAAATTTTTATCATATCTTGTTTGTAAAAATACAGCCCATTCTTCCTGTACTATTTTAGTATCTATTCCTAAATGTTCTTTCCACATCTGCTGTACTGCTTCAAATATAGCGATATGAAATCCAGGATCTGCTTTAAACTCAAATACTGGAAAACCTTTTCCGTCAGGGTATCCTGCTTCTGCCATTAATTTTTTAGCCTCTTCTACATTTTTTTGATAATTATCAGGATTTATATCAAAATATCCACCGCCGTTTTCTCTAAAACTGCCCTCAGCATCATTTACACCATAAGGAACAAAAGCATTGGCAGGTGTTTCGACGCCTTTAGTAACCTGTTCTACTATATAGTTTCTGTCTATTGCTAAAGCTAAAGCCTTACGTACTCTTACATCGCTTAACACTTCATTAGTAATATTTAAACAATAAAAATATGAAGCAAGCATTGGTTTAATCTGTAATAATCCCTCTTCTTTTAAAGCTGGTATATCCTGTGTAGGTAATACTTTAGAAAAATCTATAGAGCCTTCTTTTATTCCTGCAACAGAAGCTGTTTCATTTTGCATAAGTATAAATTTTAACTGCTCAGGTACAACTTCTCCTGCATTCCAATAATTAGTATTTTTTACCATTATAATACTTTCATCCTGATTAATTTCAGCAGCAACAAAAGGACCATTTCCTATATATGTTTCAGCCTTCAAACTCCAGCTATCTCCGTACTGATCAACTATGTCCTTTCTAACTGGGTAGAATGTAGGAAAAGCAACTAAGTCTAAGAAATAAGCTGTAGGTGCTTCTAAAGTTACCTCTAATGTATAATCATCTATAGCTTTAACGCCTAGAGAATCAACAGGCATTTCCCCAGCAGTTATTGCTTTTGCATTCTTTACTGGCTCATGCTGGAAACTATATTGGCTTCCAACTGCAGGGTCTACTACTCTTTGCCAGCTGTAAACAAAATCTCCTGCTGTTACAGGCTTTCCGTCAGACCATTTGGCATTTGTTCTTAAATGAAATATATATCTAGTTCCATTATCAAACTCTTCCCAGCTCTCAGCTGCACCGCCTACTATTTTGCCTTCTTTAGATTTTGTAGTAAGTCCTTCAAAAGCATGCATTACATAATAACATGCATCCAATGCTGTATTAAGACTAGGGTCTATTGTTTTCGGCTGCGGTCCTGCATTTATAGTGATAACATTTTTATTATCTTTGCTGCCACTTCCTCCGCAGGATATCATAATAAATGACATTGCTGCAAAAAACAATATAAATATACGCTTACTCATTTTATGTACTCCGATTATTATAGTTTTGATTATTATATAATACCGATAATTACTGTCAATAATATTTTTTTATTAGTAAATTTAATTAATTAAAAGTATTAGATTTTTTTTTATATATATTGACAATACATATAATTTTGTATACTATTATAGATATAATTTATAATTTAATGAGATATAAAGGAAAAATACAATTAATAAAAAAATATTAGATAATAAAGTTAAATTTAAAGATAATGAATCTTTTATTTCAATATGCGGTATAAATGATAAAAATCTTGAAATATTAGAGGATAAATTTAATGTTTCAATATACCCCAAAGGAAATGAATTAACCATAGAAGGTGATTCAAATAAAATAGAGGATACTTTAAAAGCTTTATATACATTAAAAGATTTGTATAATTCTTCTGCTGAAATAACAGAGCAAAAAGTAGCAAGCATAGCAGATAATATACATAAAGATAAAGAAAGCCAATTAATATCAATGCGTATAAAACTGCCTTATCTAGGCAGAAATATAGAAATGAAAACAATATCGCAAGGGGAATATCTATATAAAATGCAAATAAATGATATAGTATTCTCTACTGGGGCTGCTGGTACTGGAAAAACTTTTCTCTCAGTTGCTTATGCTATAAATTTATTAGCGGAAGGCAAAATAGAGAGAATAATCATAACAAGACCTGTTGTAGAAGCTGGGGAGAGTTTAGGCTATTTGCCGGGGGATTTTAAAGAAAAAATTTCTCCGTATATGCGTCCTATTTATGATTCCTTATATAGTCTTCTATCAAATGATATAATATCAAGATATACAGAAGAAGGTAAAATTGAAGTTGCTCCTCTTGCATATATGAGAGGAAGAACTTTAAGCAAGGCTTTCATAATTCTTGATGAAGCACAAAACACAACTATATCACAGATGAAAATGTTTTTAAGCAGAATAGGAGAAAAGTCAAAGGCTATTATTACAGGAGATATTTCTCAAAGCGATTTGCCTAAGGATATAGAATCAGGACTTAAGCATGCTTTAAAAATATTAACTAATATAAAAGGTATTGGTTTTCATCATTTTGAAAAGAAAGATGTTATAAGACATTATTTAGTTTCTAAAATATTAGAGGCTTATGAAAATAATAATTAAGGGTATTTTATTATGAACACGAATAAAAAAATAATGAAATCAGTTATAAATAAAACTCCGAATATAGAAAGAATTTTTCAGGCTGTAATAGCTCTAATAATGTATGCTTTTACATTATTTTTAGTTTTTCCTAATTATATGCAAAAAGCAGATATACCTCCTGTTGGAAATATAGTTACAGAACCTTTAATAATAAAGCGTAATGTGAGATATGAAAATAAAGCAGAAACAGATAAAATAATATATTATGCTAAATCCGCTGTAGCACCTATATTTGATATGCCTAAAAATATAGAATATGAAACTATATCTAAAATAAGCAATATGTTTTCTTTTATTAGAATATCTTATGACAATAACGTTCCAATAGAAGATATGTACAATGAGTTTTTAACAAAATATAATGAGCCTATAAATAAATCTGTATTTTCAAATGCAGTGATTAATGATCTTAATATAGGTTATGAAAATAAAGTTATAGAAATAGTAAAAGAATTATTCGATATAGGTATAATATCAAGAGAAAATTTAAACTCAGATACATTAAGTTTGATATTAGATAATGGAATATTTTTATACAGATTTGATAATTATATCGTAGAAGAGAGAGTGCTTCCAAAAAATAGAGTATTCTTTTTAGAAGATTTAAGAATGGAGCTGCCTTCTATAGTAGGAGCAAAATATAGAAACTTAAACATTAATCATATAAATACTATATCTTCTATAGTTAATGCTTTTTTACGAGATAACTTAATATACAACTCTGCAAAAACAAAAGAAAAAATGGATGATGTATCTTCTTCCATACAGCCTGTATATAACACAATTAAAAAAGGATTCCAAATACTAAAAGTTGGAGAAAGAGTTACAGAGGATAAATATGAATTAATAAGATCATTATTCGGAAACAATTTTGAAAGCTATAATGTATATATATTATTAGGTCAGGCATTATTTATACTTCTCATATTTATATCGCTTGGATATATTATTTTTAAATATAAAATTCCTTTTTATATACATTTAAAGAATTATATATTGTTTTCTATAGAATATGTATTAATATTATCTATTACATACATTTTCCATAATCATATATCATACATGCTGCCTCATTATATACCATTTTATATATACACTTTTATACCAATGTTTGCTATGATTAATTCGCTTCTTGGTGCAAGAAAAGGCATATCTTCAATAATTACATTATGTATAACCATATTAGCTGCAAACGTTGCCCAAGCTAATTTGTTTGAAACATCTTCATTATTTATAATATCTATATGCGTATCAATATTATCTAAAAAAATAAACAGCAGAAATGCAGTTTTATGGATAGGATTTTATATAGGAATATATTTAAGCATAATGTCATTGATAGGAATGCTTTTAGATAATAACATGAATATAAATTATTTAACTTTTGTATTAGCATTTGCAAGCGGATTTATTCAGGCAATATTAGTTATGATATTTTTACCTATATGTGAATATATGCTCGAAACAGCAACTATATTCAGGCTTCAGGAACTTGCTGACTTAAATAATCCTCTTCTTAGACAGCTGCAGATGAATGCTCCGGGAACTTATCACCATTCTATAACTATGGCTAATTTAGTTGAAACAATAGCAGAAGAAATAGGAGAAGATGCAAGACTTGCATGCGTATCTGCATATTACCATGATATAGGAAAGATGGAAAACCCTCTCTATTATATTGAAAACTCTAATATAAACGATAACAGGCATAAAAAATTAAAACCTACATTATCTGCTTCAATAGTAAAAGCACATATAAGATTAGGTGTCGAAATAGCAAAAAAATACAGACTGCCTAAAGAGGTTATTGCTGCTATTAAAGAACATCATGGTACAAGTTTAATAAAATATTTTTATGTAGAAGCACTCAAAGAAAATCCTGAAGTTGATATTAATTTGTTCACATACCCTGGTCCTCGTCCTCAGTCTAAAATTACAGCTATTTTAATGATATTAGACTCCATAGAAGCTGCAAGCAGAAGTTTAGATTCTCCAAAAAGAGAAGATTTAGAGATGTTAATAGAGCATATTGTAGATGATAAAATGTCCCATGGCGAATTAAATGACAGCGGATTAACATTAAAAGATATAGAAATTATAAAAAGAATATCATTCCAAAAAATAATAGTTTCTTTGCATGAAAGAATAAAATATCCTGAACTTCCTGATGAAAAAAATGAACGAGAGGAAAAAGAAGCCAAAGAGATTAAGGATAATAAAGAAAACAAAGAGATTAAGGAAGTAAAAGAAAGCAAAGAAGAAAAGAAAGATACAAAGGATAATAAAGACAATAAGGAAGATAAAAAAGAGGAGAAAAAACAAACAGCAAAAGAAAGTAAAAAAGAAGAAGAAAAAATAAAAGAGAAAATTGCTAAAAAAATACCAATAAAACATAAAAATGAAAAAGAAGAATTAAAATATAATAATACTAAGGATACTGTAAAAAAATAATTATATTTATGAAAGTTAATATTTTTAATGAAACTGATTATGATATAAATTTAAAATATTATAAATATTTTCTGTACTGTTCATCAAAGACTGCAGGAATTGACGGAGATATAAATCTGCTCTTTTGCGATAATGAATACATAAAAATGCTTAATAATAAATTTAGGAATAAAAATAAAGCTACTGATGTATTAACATTTCCTATGGGAGATATTAATGAAGGCGGTGATATAGTTATTTCTTATGAATGGGTAAAAGAAAGGTACAAAGAAGAAAAAATAAAAAAAACTATATTAAAACTTATTATTCATTCTATACTGCACTTAAAGGGCATACATCATAATTATAGTAAAAAATCATTAATGGAAAACAATCAAAAAATGAAAGAATTATATTATGAAGTCATAAAATATATAAAGTTAGAGAAAAAAAAGAATCAATAAAGTAATTAAACAAGGATGTAAAAAATGCCTATAAAAAAATTAATATCTAAAATAATGAAGAAAAAAGAGGATGAAGAAGAAGAAAGCAGCTATATAAATCTATCAACATTAAGCGAAGCAGAAAGAGAAATTATAACTAACACAATAGCATTAAAATCAAAGAATGTAAGAGAGATTATGGTTCCTAGAGTGGATGTATGCATGATATCTATAGAATCTTCTTATGATAAAGTTATAAAGGCTTTTAATAAGGAGAGAAACTCAAGAATACCTGTGTATAAAGACGGCATAGATGATATAGTTGGGGTATTATATGTTAAAGATTTGGTAGAAACTGATGAGAAAACTTTTAGCTTAAAAAAGATGCTTCATAAACCATTGTTTGTTCCAATATCAATATCATTAATGGAATTATTAAAAAATTTCAGAGAGAAACAAATACATATAGCTATGGTAGTAGATGAATACGGCGGTTTTTCTGGAATAGTATCTATGGAAGATGTTTTAGAGCAGATTATAGGAGATATAAGAGATGAATACGATGAGGAAGATGAAGAGGTAAAAAGCAATGATGACGGCAGCTATCTTGTAGATGCAAGAGCAAGAATAGAAGATTTTAATAAATATGAGATACTTCCTCCAATACCTGATGATGAGGCAGACACTGTAGGGGGATTTTTATTCTCTTATTTAGGAAGACTTCCAAAAAGAAATGAGGCTATAGAATATAAAGATTATTCATTCACTGTTGTTGGAAAAAGCGGAAATATAGTAACAAAAATAAGAATAGAAAAATTAAAAAAAGACAAAAATAAAGAAGAAAATAGTAAAAATAATAATGAAGATGAAAAATAATTAATCTTTAATAACTTTAATAAGATAAAAAAGCCCCGTCTGTTTATAGGCGAGGCTTTATTATTTATTACTCTAAATAAGCATAATGAAATTGATATTCAAGCAACGGAGTTAATACATAATCTTTTAATCTTTTACTTACTAATATAGGATTTGAAGGATTATATATAGGTATAAGCAGATTATCCTCAGCTATTAATAATTTTTCTGCTTCATGCATTGCTTTCATTCTAACATTCTGATCAGATGTATTTCTAGCTGTTTCAATATATTTATCAAACATAGCATTGCTGTAGCCTGAAGAGTTTTGAGATCTGTAGCTTAAATAATTTTCTAAAAAAGTCATAGGATCGCTGTAATCTCCAATCCATAATGTTCTTATAAGCTGATAATTTTTTTCGCTTCTCATCTGTTGGTATGCTGCCCATTCCATAGATGATATTTTCAAATCCACTCCTAAATTTGATTTCCACATCTGCTGAATAGCCTCTGCCACTTGTATATAAACTAAATCAGCAGTAGTTTTATATTCTAATACAGGAAAACCCTCTCCATTTGTGTATCCAGCCTCTGCCATCAATTGCTTTGCCATCTCAACATTATTTGAATAAGCCTCTTTTGATAAATCTATATACTCTCCTCCATTCTCTCTGAAATCTCCTTCTACATCATAAGCCCCAACTGAAACCCAAGCACTTGTAGGAGATTTAGCAGTAGGAACAACATTTTCTACTATATAGTTTCTGTCTATTGCTAAAGATAATGCCTTTCTTATTCTAACATCTTTTAGAACTTCATCAGCAGCATTAATTCCAAAAGCAGCTGTAGAAAAATAAGGAGCAATATAAACTATTCCTTCAGCTTTCAATTTATTCAAATCCTGCTCTACAATATATACAGAAAAATCTAAAGAACCATCCTTAATGCCTGCAAGTGCTAAAGTAGGATCCTTCATCATAACAAATGTAATCTTTTCTGGAATTATACTGTCTTTATTCCAATAGTTAGTATTTTTTATCATAACTATTTTTTCATCAGGATTTCTCTCTGTCATAATAAAAGCTCCGTTTCCTATATAGCTTTCAGGATTTAAAGACCATTCATCCCCATATTTTTCTATTATATCTTTTCTTACAGGAGCAAATATAGGGTAAGTTAAAATATCTAAAAAATATCCAGTAGGTGCCTCCAAAGTAATCTCTAATGAAGCATCATCAATAGCCTTAACCCCAAGCTGTTCTAAAGGAAGTTCTCCAGACATTATTTTTGATGCATTTTTTACATATTCTAAAAATGAAGTATATTCAGCACCGCTTTCAGGATTTGAAGCCCTTTGAAGAGCATAAACAAAATCATTTGCTGTTACATTTTGACCGTCAGACCATTTTGCATTTGCTCTTAAATGAAATGTATATGTAAGTCCGTCTGCAGATATATCCCAGCTTTCTGCAGCTCCTCCCTGAAGGCTTCCGTCTTTGCCTTTAATGATTAAAGTTTCAAATACATGCCTAGGATATACAAAATCATTTCCTGAAATAGTAGGGTCTATAGTTTTAGGCTCTTCGCCTGCATTAATAAATAATTCTTTTGAAGTACGTTCTTTATTATTTGAAGAGCATGAAATCAAAAAAATATAAATTAAAGCACTTACAATTAATAAAATTTTTCTAATCATAGTAAAAAACCTCTTAAATATTATTAGTTATCATAATACTACAATAGTAAATATAATGCAATAAAATAATATTTTTATCATAATTATGCTATTGAAAAACGTATAATAAATATATATAATCTATAGCAAAAAAATTATGGATGGATACTAAAATGAAGCTAATAAAACAGTTTACAGTTATATTTTCTGTGTACTCAATAGCTGATATATTAAGCAAATCATTAAAACTGCCTATACCGGGAAATGTTATAGGAATGATACTTCTGTTTATACTTCTTTTAACTGGAATAATAAAAGAGCATCATATAGATGAGGCAAGCGATATATTAATAAATAATATGTCATTACTTTTCATACCTGGTACATTAGCTATAATGGATGAATATAAATATGTTAAAGATGAAATTATACCTTTTGTAATTATATGCGTATTTATGGTAGTAGTAATAATGGCTTCTACTGGCTTATCAGCACAATTTTTTGAAAAAGTATTTTCAAAATTAAGGAAATCAAAATGAAAGAATTATTTATTCAAAACCCTATAATACCAATAGTAATAACTTTAATAGCCTATATTATATCGTATATTATTTATATAAAAACAAAATTCCCAGTTTTAACTCCATTAGTAACCAGTGTAATATTGGTTGGATTTTCTCTGTACTTTATGCAGGTTCCTTATAGCGTTTATAATGAAAGCGGAGGAAAATTCATAAATGCTATGGTAGGACCAGCAACAGTTGTCTTGGCTCTTCCTATATATAGAAACCTTCCTATACTCAAAGCTAATCTCGCTGTTATATTAATAAGCATAGCAATAGGAAGCTCAATAGGAATAACTGGAATATTCATATCCGCTAAACTTATGGGAATATCTGAAGCATTATTTCCTTCGCTGCTAACAAAATCTGTTACTACGGCAATAGCTGTGGATATAACTGCAAACATAGGAGGAATGAAATCAATAACTGTTTTATCGGTTATAATATCAGGGGTTGTTGGAGCTATAATTGCCCCATTTGTATGCAGGATATTTAGAATAAAATCTCCTCTTGCTATAGGACTTGCTATAGGAACTTCTTCCCATGCTGTAGGTACAAGCAAGGCTATAGAACTTGGTGAAACAGAAGGAGCTATGTCTGGACTTGCCATAGGAGTGGCAGGAGCATTAACAGTTGTACTTCTTCCTATTCTTTATAAACTGCTTTTAATGATATGGGCTTAAATATTATCTTATATCAGATTCCATAATATTAACTATATCATTATTTCTAAAATATACATTAAATGCGGTATCCTCATCCCCGCATTCTATAACAGACTCTATACTAGAATCTTCATTAACTTTTATTAAAACTTTATATATATCTATAGAATTATACCAATCATCATCTACATCTTTAAACATGAAATCGCCGTATGCATTTTTTAAAGATTCCTTTGAATCAGACAATGTTGCAACATGTTCTTTTAAATTATCAATTATATCATCAAGTTTCAAAACTTTATGCACACCTATATCAAATAATGATTCTAATTTTTGTCCAAAAACATTCATAGGCTTAAATACCTTATACAGTTTCCAATCATCCTCCGATATATTTGCCTCTTCAACATCGAATAAATCTTCTTTATCTATCATAAATTAATCTCCATAAAATTATCTTAATCTATTTTTTTATTTATGATATACAAACATGGCAAAACAATACTAGAAAATAGTATGAAACTATAAAATATACCTTCTGCATCTATTTCGTAAGTATATCCAATATTTATAACAGTATTCTCTTTTCTAAAAGGAGTTGGTTTGCTATCCCCATCAGGTCCTTTGCACTCCTGCTCAGAAAATAAAACTAAAAGTATAAAAGGCAGTATTAATAAGTATTTTTTCATAAAAAATAATCTCTTTTTTAGTTTTTTCTATATAATTTTTAGTATATTAAAAAAAGCAAATAAGTCAATAGATTACTTTTGATAAAAAATATAAATTAATTTGCGATAATTAATAAAAAATAATTAGCAGAGTGTAAAAATGGTTAAAAAAATATTATTTTCATCAGCATCAGTTATACAAGTTCTATTTATGATATTGGCATTTACTTTGCATATATTATCAAAGAAAAAAATGGGGGTAATGAGGCATTTTGTATATACTAATAATAAATTAAACAGTATGCATAACATGGAAAATATTATGAATATAGCTTTATTTATAGTTCTAATAATAGTGATATTCTCTATACTGATGTTTTTTAGAATGGTATACAGCAGCAGAAGATTTAATAATGGTAAAATTTATACAAGCAGATATTTATATATATTAAATATTTCATTATTTTTACTTGGAATATTATTAATGATATTTATAAAATTATTCTCTGCAGCTACATTATTATCATATTATTATATGTCTTTAATATTTTTTATAGTTTATATGATAGAGTTTATAAAAACATGTATTTATTTTTTAATAAAAAAGATAAGTTCAAATACATAAATTTTATAATAATAAGCGGACAGTAAAAAATATGCTGCCCGCTTAAAAAAATTAATTATTTGTATTTTCTCTAGGATCTCCTAATTGAATAGGAAGTTCAGGATTCATCTGCCATACATACCATCCGCCGTCAAATAAAGTTACATTAGTCCATCCTTCCTGATAAGCTATTAAAAACGGTATAGCAGCTCTCCAGCCTGTTCCGCAATAGAAAGATATTTCATTATCTTTTGTTACCCCCCATTCATTCCATATATTTTGTGCTTCTTCTATACTAATAATTTTTCCATTATCATCAACATAATCAAATTCATCTTTTCCCCATACAGCACCTTTAGGTTCTCCTACTCTTTCAATATAACTATAACCGCTTACTTTTCCAGTAAACTCATCCCAGCTTCTTATACTTACAAGTTTAAAATTAGGGTCTTTCTGTTTTTCTATAATCTCTTCAGGCAATGATATAATATATTCAGGATGTGCTGGAACAGTAACTCCTACATTATCTATAGGCTGAGCTTTTTCAGTATTGCTTGAAGTAGCATATCCCATATCCGTCCATGCTTTTAAATTACCATCTAATACATGAACCTCATCAACACCAGCCCAAAGAAGAGTAGTAGCAACTCTTGCTGCAGGAGAAGGCTCTCCGTATACTATAACAGCAGTATCTTTTGATATCCCAAAATCTTTCATAACCTGTTCTATCTCTGCTGGAGTTCTTACATTCCAATAATTAGGTTCTTCTATCAAATCAGTATTTATATGCAAGGCACCAGGTATATGAGCTTTTTTATAATCAGCACTTGCCTCTCCCCAAGATGCTTCTAAAATTACATAATTTGATGACTGAGCCTGATTTCCGTCTATGACACTTTTTACCCAATCAGCATTTACATATACTCTATTCTTTTCTACTGGAGCTGCTGTTTGAGAAGATGTTTCAGTCGGAGCGGATGAAGTTTCTGTTTTGCCGCATGAAAATATAAAAATTAAAGATAATACAAAAATTAAAGATAATTTTTTCATTATGTTTTCTCCCAAAAAATATTTGTATATTGGAGTATTATATTATAATTAGTTATATTCGTCAATGATTAATAGTTAAATGTTATATAATTAATTTTTATAATTTATATATTTTTGCTTATAAACTCTAAATAATGCAAGATGTTTTTAAACTTTTTGCTGTTCAAACTTTCCTTTTTCTACACCTTCATTAAAACCTTTTTTATTTAATAAAAAACATTTCACATATTATTAGCATTTAAAGCAAAATCATTTTCGCTGTCTTTATCTTTTTTATCATAATCCTTAAGAGGTATTCTATTTCTTATTGCTGCGTAAATAGTAGGTACTATTATCAATGTAAACATAGTTGAAACAGAAAGTCCTCCAAGAAGTGCTGTAGCAAGAGGCTTGTACATTTCATTTCCGCTTCCTATACCAAGAGCCATAGGAAGTATACCTAATATAGTTGTAAGAGTTGTCATAAGAACAGGTCTTAATCTTCTTGTTCCTGCAATAACAGCAGCTTCATTTCCGTTTATATGTTTTTCATGCATAAGCTGATTCATATAATCAATTAAAACTATTCCATTATTAACTACAATGCCTATCAAAACAATACATCCTATAGCACTATAGGCACTCAATGTAGTGTTAGTAATTAATAATGCAATAAGAGATCCTGCAAAACCAAAAGGTATAGCAAAAGCTATAACGAAAGGGGCAATCAATGATTCAAACTGACTAGCCATTATTGCATAAACTAAAACTAATGCCAAAACCAATGCCTGTATCAGCTGCATAAAAGCTTCATTCATCTCTTCAAAATCGCCGCTGTAATTAATAATAAGTCCGTTTGGGACAAAAACATTTTTTTGTATGCTCTCTTTCACATCTGCTATTATTTCATTTAAAGCTCTTCCGTATGTGCTTGCTATTACAACTGTAAACCTTTTTCTGTCCTTTCTTTCTATTCTATTTGGTCCGTAACTTTTTACTATATCAGCTATTGATGATAATGGTATTAATACTCCTTTTACTGGTATGCTTATCTTTTCTACATCCTCTATGGTAACTCTTTCTATATTTTCTAATTGAACATTAACATCTATATCAGTATAATCAGAATTTTCAGGTGTAATTGTAGTAGCTGTTTTTCCTGCAAAACTAGTATTTATTATTTTTGCAACATCATTAACTTTAAGTCCCATTTTTGAAGCAATATCTCTATTAACATAAACCTGCAGCTCTCTGTTAGATTCATCTATATCAACCATAGCCCCCCTTATACCTTCTATATTGGATATGGCTGAAACTATTCTATTTCCAAGCTCCTCCGCCTGTACAATATCATCTCCGAGAATCTCAATCCTTATAGCTTCCCCTCCGCTTGAACTTGACATAGAACCTAAAAGCCTTACATTAATTTTAGCAGGATATAACTGCAGCTTTTCTCTAGCTCTTTCAACATAATCTTCTATATCTCCAACTCTGCCTGCATTTTTTCCTTTTAATTGTATTCTTATATTAGCACTATTAGCCTCGCTTCCTTTTCTTATTCTTGACTGAATCTTTTGCAAATCATCTTTTATAATCTCTCTTATATCATTCTCCATTAGGCTTACAAATGATTCAGTTTGTTCATATTTTGTACCTATAGGCATAGTTACCTGAACCATAAACTGCCCTTCATCAGTTCTTGGAAAACCCTCTTTACCTATAAACTTTAATCCTATTAATATAATAGAAAATACCAATATCATAGACGGTATTAATACAGTTTTTTTCCTTTTAATTGAAAATGATAAAAGTTTTGAGTATACAGCATTTATATTATTATGTATATATTTATTAGTTAAAATTTCCAACTTACCTAAAAGTTTTAATCTCTTATTTGTAATAAGTCTTGCACCAAACATAGGAACTATTAAAAGAGCAACAAGCAAAGAAGCAATCATTGATATTGTAACAGTAATACATAAATCCCTAAACATTTGACTTGTCATTCCTTCAATATAAAGGAAAGGAAGAAATACAGCTATAGTTGTAAAAGTAGAAGCAGAAATTGCAAGGGCTACTTTTGAAGTTCCGTTAATAGCAGATGAATATTTACCGTATCCGTTATTTCTATAATAAAATATATTTTCAAGCACTACAATAGAATTATCAACCATCATTCCTATTCCAAGAACTAATCCAGAAAGAGATATAACATTCAAAGTTATTTTCATAAAATACATTAATGTAAAAGTTACTATTATAGAAAGCGGTATTGATATAGCTATTATTGACACCGTTCTTATATTCCACATATAAAGCATAAGAACTATTACCGCAAAAAGCCCTCCCTGCCAAGCAGCATCAAGTACTCCGATTATAGCTTCATTTATACTGTCAGCTGTATTAAACATTATCTGATATTTTACACCATTTGGAAAATTATATTCTTCTAACTGGTTTATAACATTCCTTGATACTTCAACCGTATTTGCCCCTGATTCTTTACTTACAGCTATTGATATAGAATTCTCTCCGTTTACTCTTATAATATTAACATCATCATCATATCCCTCATAAACTTCAGCTAAATCCTGAACTTTTACTATTGTGCTTATATCCCCGTCAGTTTTTAAAGTAATAGCAGTATTTTTTATATCATCAATACTTGTTATCTCTCCCATAGTTCTTATTGTATATTTATAAAAACCCTGATCTGCCTGCCCTCCTACAAGATTATTATTATCACGTGAAAGAGCAGAAGCTATATCATTAATATCAATATTATATGCCTTTAATCTATTAAGATTAACATCTATTTTTATCTGAGTTTTTAATCCGCCCAAAACTTCAGCCTGTGCTACTCCTTTAGCCTGCTTTATCTGGGGAGCTATTTGATTGTCGGCTATATTGTATAATGTGGCTTGATCATCTATACCATAAATGGCAACTTCCATTAATGAAGTATCATCCATATCAAATTTTCTTATAACTGGCTTATCAGCATTATCAGGAAGAGAATCCGCAACCTGCTCTAAAGCCTCCCTAATATCCTCTGTTGCCTCTGTTAAATCTACACCCCAATTAAATTCTATTAATACATTTGAAGAATCTTCCCTAGATGTTGATGTAATATTTTTTATATTATTTACCGTAGCAACAGCACCTTCTATAATCTTTGTAACAGACTTCTCTATCTCTTCAGGTCCTGCATTTTTGTATCTTGTATTTATGCTTATATAAGGAACCTGCATACTAGGCATGAAATCTATTGAAAGCCTTGATAAACTTATAAGCCCCAATATCAATATTGAAACTATCACCATGAGTACAGTTACTGGTCTTTTTACTACTGTTTCTATTATTTTATTCATAAATATATTTTCTTATAATTATTAATTTTTATAATATATAATATTAAAAATGAAAGCTAATTATATATTATATCATGTTAGACGAATAATATGTAAAAAAAGTTTTAAATTTTCATAAAGGCAAATATAATTATTATAATAAATTGCTTTAATATTAAGAAATATAATAAAATATAGGCATAAATAATAAATAAAAATTTAAAGAGTTATACAACATATAAAACATTACATTTATATAATGTTTATAAGTAATCTTGTAAAGATAAGTCTAATAAATAATGCAGAGCTTTTTATTATTTTATCTGGTGAATAATTTGATAAATCTTTCTCTATATTTATAAGCTAATAGTTTTTTATTGTATAATTCAGCCAATCTTTTTATTTCCGTATCATCCATATTATCAGTGTCTATAGCATATATATAGCTGTCTTCTTTAAATCCTTTTATCATAATATTTAAATAATTATCGAACTTCTTATTTAAGAAAAATCTAAAGAAAAGTATAGAGCATGTTAATATTAATGAATTAACTATCACATATATAATTATAAACATATAGTAAGGATAAGTAAATTCCTTTCCGCTTCCTATAAAGAAAAATCCGTTTCCCTGCATAATAGCCGTTTCAAATAGTAAATGTCTGCTCTCAAAATCTTCCCAATCATCGCTTCTGTATTTAAGCTCATTATCATAATAAAGTATAGCCATATTATAGCTCTTAGCAAATCCTTCATATTCTAATTCATCAATATTTCCCTCTTTTGAGAAAGCCATTTCAGCTTCATATATTATATCATTTTTCTTATCAGCATAAGATGTAACTATTTTATTGTCAAAAACCCAGTTAATTATGGCATAAAGCACAACAAATATTACAGCCATAAGAATAGATACAACTATAATATAATAAGATGTTATCAAAGAATAAAAAGTATTTTTATTCTCTACAGAAAATAAATAAAAGAAATATATTATATGAGATATATAAAATATAAATAATACATGATATCCTCTTGTAAGAAAAGAAGATATTAAGTTCTCTCTTAAAAATACTCTATTTAAAGAAAAAAAGTTAGTTATATAAAAAAGTCCTAATATTGAAAGTATAAAAGGAATCAAATAAACTGTAAGATAAAAAAACATCTCAGTTCTTGAGTACTTTTTCATTTTATAAAAAAATACAGAAACAAAATAGAAAGAACATAAAAATTCCACAAACATCAATATTCTCATAACCGCAGTATTTACATTAACTATCATATAAGCACACATTGATATTATAGTTAAAGATGATACCGCAGATACTATGAAAGTAATATTGTATTTAGCTAGTTTCTCCACTTTATTTCTCCTGTTTTCGCTTTATCATATATCACCCTAATCATCTTATAATCCAAACCTAAAAATGATGCATTATTAACCAAATTATACACAGCACTTAAAAATATAGGCTGAGTATTTTCTATTATTTTATCTGTATACGGATATGATGCCATTATCCTAGAAAGATTAAAAAGTACTGCTATTAATTTAGATGAACTTGAAAGCTCATCATTTGTTACAGAATAAGGCAGTACACTCTTAGCAGCTATTGCTATGAATATTGGATTTATATGCTCCAATGTAGAAATATTTTCTACGGAATTATTTATCATATCTTTTGCTTTATCATAAAATTCTTTCTGGTCATATTTGTATTCATTGAATATTGGAAGAGATGCTATATAGCTTGTATGCATTATATCTCTAAGTATCAATAGTACAGATATGTAATTAACTAACTCATCATTTGAAAGTCCGAATTTGTCATCACTGATTATTCTTTCTTCTATTCCATTAGGCTTAATCCATGATATAGAAATGAGCTGATTTATAATATCATTTTCTAATATGGTATATGTATAGGATATATAATCTAAAAAAGCCTCATTTTTATTAAGACTTTTTATTAATCTTATTATAGACTGCCTCTGACTTTCTGCATCATCATCAAAACCCGGAATATGAGATAAAAACTCAAAATTTATTTTTTCCTGCAGATGTATTAAAAATTGCTCATAAGCATCATTTCCAAAAAGCACTTTATAATATCCTAAAATAATATTTTGTATTATCTTCGGAAAATTAAGAAAAATCACTAAATATTTTAAAAATTTTACTAGTTGATTTATTTAAATTTTATGATATTTTATTATAAATTACATTGATGAGATTTCTTATATGGATAATGAAAAATATAATCTTAATAATGATGAAAATGATGAATATGAAGAGATTAAAACTAATAAACATAGAAAAAAAATAAAGAAGAGAAGAAGAAAAAAAATAAAGAAAATCATCAAAAGAAAAAGAAAGCAAAAAAGAATCAACTATATAAACAGCATTCCATTAATAAAGTTCATGTCAAAAATAGATGACAAACTATTTCTAAAAATATTTAAAGATAATAGAAGAGGACCTGTAAAAAGCTTTATGAAATTTATGAGCAGAATGGGAGACGGCTATGTATGGGCTATGCTTTATTTGATATTTTATATGTTTAGAATAGATTATGCAGTTTTATATTTTTCAAGGGCAATTTCAGCTATATTTATATGTATTTTTCTATTTTTATATATAAAAAGTTTTTTCAGCAGAACACGTCCGTACAAAAAGCATGACAAAATACCAATAATGTACCCTCCTGATAAACATTCTTTCCCATCAGGGCATACTATGGTTGCATTTGCTGTATCTTTTTGTATGGGAAGCTACAGTGTCGGATCTGCTCTGCTATTCTATCCTATAGCATCTTTAATAGCTTTCAGCAGGGTGTACGTAGGACTTCACTATCCGCTTGATGTGATATGCGGTATAATATTCGGAACTATAATAGGATTTCTATCAAATTTAGCATTTTTTCATATAACAGGACTTCCTATATTCGGACATTTATAATTTCTTATTCATCTTAATTTCTTTTTTTAATCTATGTTTAATCTTATTTGAAGGAATACTATTACGTTTTTCAGATATAAATACATAGTATCCATTCTTATTTATTATTTTAACTCCTCCAAAAATCGAAGTTAATTTATTTTTATACCAATCCAGACGCTTAGTTACCATTACAAATCTGCCGTTAAGTATAAGTTTATAAAATCCTGCTTCTATAAAATGTTTAGGAACAGAAAAATCTGCATGATAAGGAGGATTAGATAGTATAATAGAAAAATCATTATAATATATATTTTTTAAACCATCGCTTTTTAAAACTTCTATATTTGCCTCATCATTTAAAACAGCATTATTCCTTGCAGTATTAACAGCATTATCATCTATATCACACATAACGACATTATTATCTCCTATAATTTTAGAGGCATATATACCAACAATTCCATAGCCGCATCCTAAATCTAAAACCTTGCTTTCTGAAGTAAAATCTATTTCTTCAAGCATAGACAATGTTCCCATATCTGCATTTCTAGGAGAAAAAAGTTTATCATTAGTATTTAATTTTAAATCAATATTATTAATTGAAACATCTATAATCATGCTTATATGATATAAGTGTTTTTGCAAATTGTCAATTTTTGATTTTTTGATATGGGCATATAAATTCAATAAAACCTCTTTCCGATAATTAATACATGTTTAAAGTAGATATAATATTAAAAGGAAGAGTTCAGGGCGTAGGCTTTAGATACTATGCAAAACAAGTAGGCGATGAAATGAAAATAGGCGGAAAGGTATGGAATAACTATGACGGTTCTGTGGAGGTTATAGGATACCTAGAAACAAAAACCGAGATTGAGGAATTTATTGAAAAAATACAGAAAGGTCCTCAAATGGCTAGTGTTAAAGAATCTGTAGTTACTGTTACGCCTGTTGATCCTCTTGTAGATGTAGTTTTTGAAATAGCTAATTAGATGCCTTTATTTGAACTGTAATAATTATGAAAAACATTCTTAAATATGCATCCATTATAGGATGTACATTTGCCTCTGTTAATTTTGGGGCTAATTATATAGATTATAAAGTAAAAAACGGCGATACTTTATACGGCATAGCATTCTCACATGATATGAGTGCAAGCGAATTCCTAAAACTAAATAATATTGATGATCCTGATAAATATAATCTAAAAATAGGAGAAACTTTAAAAGTAAAAGAAGCTGGATATAAATTAGTATATGATTCTGAAAATAAAATGTACGGATTAAAAGGAGAAGAATCTAAATCCTATAAAGATTATAAAGTAAAAAATGGAGATACTCTATACGGCATAGCTTTTGCACATGGTATGACTGCAAATGAATTCTTGGCTATAAACAATATAAAAAACTCAAGTGAATATAATCTAAGAGTAGGAGCGATTTTAAAAGTAGCTAATAATGATAAAACATCAGCAAATAACAATAATATATCAAATATAAATAATGATAATGAAAAAAAATCTTATGATACATATAAAGTAAAAAGCGGAGATACTCTATACGGCATAGCTTTTGCACATGGCATGACAGCAAGCGAATTCTTAAAAATTAATAATATTGATGATCCTAATACCTATAAATTATATGTAGGAAAAACAATGTATGTTGCAGGATCAAAAAAGGATAATACTTCTTCTTCTGAAAATAGAACATACAGCGATTCAAAAGAGATAGAATATTATACAGTAAAAACAGGCGATACTTTGTACGGCATAGCTTTTGAAAATGATATGAATGTTAATGATTTTTTGAAAATTAATAATATTGAAGACCCTTTAAAATACAAATTAAGATCAGGAGAAAAATTAAAAATATATGCTAAAAATAATAACTCCAATTCTTCAAGCAAAACTATAAAAACTTACAAAGTAAAAAACGGAGATACACTTGGAGAGATAGCATTAAAAAATTCAATGTCATTGAAAGAACTTCTTGAATTAAACAACCTAAATAATAATTATGTGCTTAAAGTAGGAGATACTTTAAAACTATATGACAATGTTAATATAAATACATCAAAACCTGCATACACAACTATAGAAAATTATAAAGTAAAAAGCGGAGATACTTTAAGTGAAATTGCCGTAGCAAGAGGAATGGATTTAGTTGAGCTTTATTCTATAAATAATTTAAATAATAATTACGTACTTAAAGTAGGAGATACTTTAAAGGTATATGCAAGCCCTAAAAAAACAAGCACTTTAGTTACATCAACATATAAAATTAAAAGCGGTGATACTTTATATTCTATAGCTAGAAATCATAAAATGGATTTAAGAGATTTAATGAGGCTTAATAATATAAAAAACGCCAATGAATATAAATTATTTGCGGGCAATTCATTAAAGGTACAAGTTTTAAAAATGATTCCTTATTCATTTAATGATGACAGCATTCTTCCTGAAAGTTCATTTATATGGCCGTATAAAGGTATAATAATATCAGGATACGGTGTTACTTCTGATAAACTTGCAAACAGAGGCGTTAATATATTAGGAGATGTTGGGGATAAGGTTGTAGCTGCTGATGACGGAATAGTTGAATATGCAGATGATATTAGAGGATTCGGCACTGTTATAATATTGAAGCATAAAAACGGATATAATACTTCTTATGCTCATCTATCAAAAGCAAATGTTAAATTAGGAGATGTAGTTTCTAAGGGTGAATATATAGGCAATATAGGGGACACTGGAATGATAAATAAAAGCGAATTATACTTTAAAATATCATATCAAGGAAGGGCGATAGACCCTGCTAAGCTGCTCCCTAGAGGATAGTAAATTAGACTTGTTTCAAAACTAATTTTATTCATTAATTGTTATGACTAGCCCTGTGAAGGACTGCATATTTATATACCAAAACAACAAGTTATACAACATATAAAACATTATTTTTATAATTTACAAATTACGAAAATTTCATATATAATCTGTCAAGTAGTTTTAAAACAAGTCTAATAACTTTTTATAACTTAAAACTCATAATGCTAAACAGCAAATAAATTTAAAAAATATATTGACATTTTTTTCATAAATGATATTATACAATCATATTAGCTCTTTGAAAGGGGATGCTCCGGCTTCGACTGCGATGGTTGGAACGTATTTTGCATAGCCGTGCTAGGTGTATGCACGTTAATATCATACTAAACAATAAGTGCAGACGAATACGCACTTGCAGCTTAATTAAAGCTGCCGCTGATTAGATGATTTGTCTATGGGTTATCTTTTCGGTGTCGAAACACATAGAACTTGTATTAGGTGCCGTATGAGCCTGATATTACGTATACTCATGCTAGTCTTATAGTTTTTCTGCTTGTCTTCTACCTATAAGGCGAATCTTTCGAAGATAAGCTATGCTATGTAGACGAATGCGGTACGCTTCGTAGGACGCGGGTTCGAGTCCCGCCATCTCCAATATTTATAATATAAAAATAAATAATCATTCAATTAATATGAAGCCTGAAGAGAAAGCAAGAGAAGAAATAGATAAACTGCTAATCAATGCAGGTTGGGAAGTTCTTAATAAAGATGAATTTGATATAACATCGAATAAAGGCATTGCATTAAGAGAGATTGTAATGTCAGATAATGGAAGAGCTGATTATATACTTATATATAAAGGCAAGGCATTGGGTGTTATAGAAGCTAAAAAATACGGAACTTCTTTAAGTATTGTAGAAGAGCAGTCTAAAAGATATTCTAATAAATTACCTAGTTATATAAAATCATATTCTGAAGAACTTCATTTTATATATGAAAGCAATGGCAAAGAAATATATTTTAGAGATACAAGGGATATAGATTATCGTTCAAGAAAAGTATTTGCATTCCATAAAGCAGAAACATTATTAAAATATATAAAAGACGATTCTACTTTAAGAAACAAATTAAAAAATAACATGCCTGTATTAGAGATTGGGGATTTAAGAGAATGCCAATTTAATGCAATAAACAGCATAGAAAAGTCATTAAGTGAGAATAATACTAGAACATTAATACAAATGGCCACTGGGGCAGGTAAAACTATAATGGCTATTAATTTATTTTATAGGCTTATTAAACATGCTAATGCTGAAAGAATTTTATTTTTAGTTGATAGAAATAATTTAGGAAGTCAGGCAAAAAATTCATTTGATGATTTTTATATTGAAAACAGAAAATTCTCTGAATTATATGGAGTACAGCATTTAAAAAGTAATGTCATAGATTATAAGAACAGCAAAATAGTAATAACAACAATACAAAGACTTTATTCTATTTTAAGTAATGAAGAGGAATATGATATTGCAAATGAAGAAAAATCATCTTTTGAAAATGCTGACAGTGATATAATGCATGATGTTTCTTATAATTCAAATTTACCTATAGAACTTTTTGATTTTATAGTAGTTGATGAATGTCATAGAAGCATATACGGAGAATGGCAGAAGGTTCTAAATTATTTTGATGCATTTGTTATAGGGCTTACTGCAACACCTTCAGCAAATACTATAGCTTATTTTAATGGTAATTTAGTTTATGAATATCCTCTTGAACGTTCTATAATTGACGGTATCAATGTAGGTGAAAAAGTATTTAGAATAAAAACTCAAATAGGGGAGCATGGAGCAACACTTAAAGAAAAAACTTATGTTCCTATTGTAGAGAAAAAAACAAGACGTGAAATATACGAAACTCTTGAAGAAGATATTATTTATGAGAAAAAAGATTTAGATAGAAAAGTAGTATCAGTTAATCAGATAAGAACTGTACTTGAAGCTTATAAAAAATCTTTATTTACTCAGCTTTATCCTGATAGAGAACCGACTTTTGTACCTAAAACTTTAATATTTGCTAAAGATGACAATCATGCAGAAAATATAGTAAGAATTGCAAGGGAAGTATTTAATAAAGGAAATGAGTTCTGTAAAAAAATAACCTACTCTTCAGATAATCCGCAGGGTTTAATAAAAGATTTTAAAAATGAGCCTAATTTCAGAATAGCAGTAAGTGTGGATATGATAGCCACAGGAACGGATATAAAACCTTTGGAAGTATTGATATTTATGAGAAATGTTTCATCTTCCGTATATTATGAGCAGATGAAAGGACGCGGAGTAAGAACTATAGATAATGAAACTTTAAAAACAGCTACACCAAATGCTAAGAGCAAAGATTTTTATTATTTAATAGATGCCATAGGAGTAACAGAAACAGAAAAAACACTTTCTCAGCCTTTAGATAGAAAAAATAGCTTAAGCACAGAAAAAATTATAGAGATGGTTAAATACGGCGGAGATGTAGAAGAAGATGTTTTAACTACATTAGTATCAAGAATTACAGCTCTTCAAAATAAAATAAAAGAAAGCGAGCATAAAACATTAAAAGAACTTGCAGGCGGAAAAACCTTGCATGAAATATGCAGCGATATTTATAATACTGTTGATGCTGATATTATAAAGGATAAAACAGAAGAAGAAATTTCTGATATGCGTTATGAAGCATTAAAGCCTTTTTATAAACCTGATTTTAGAAATGAATTGATAAAAGCCTTTAAAAATGCTTATCTTATAATTGATAATATAAATTCAGATGAAGTAATATTTACAGATTTTTCCGTAGAGAATGCTAATAAAACAGTAAAGAGTTTTAAAGATTTTATAGATAGCAATAAAGACAGTATAGAAGCATTAAAAATAATATATTCAAGCGATGACAGAGCCTTAACTTATGAAATATTAAAAGATTTGAGAGAAAAACTTCTTAATAATATGCCTCCTTTAAAAACTTCTATGATATGGGAAGCATATTATTTACTTGATAAAAAAAGAGTAAAAAGCAAAAAGCCTGAAGATATAATAACCAATTTAATTCAGTTAGTGCGTTTTGTGATAGGTAAATATGATGAATTAGAAGATTTTAGTATAACTGCAAATAGAAGATTTGAATTATGGAAAGGCAGACAGAAAAAAAATTATAATATAGAGTTCAGCGAAGAAGAGAATATTTTACTAAATATATTAAAAAATTATATTATAAGCAACGGATATATATCAGATAAAAAAGAAATACATGAAGCATTGACAGATGAGAACCATAGCTATAAGGAAGCTAAACTTTTATTTGAAAAACTTTACTCTTCTAAACATATCACTTTAGAAGAAATAGTATCAGATTTATCACTTAATTTGATATCATCTAAACTATCTTAAATAATTAGGAAAAAATAATGAGCACAAAGAAGTCGGTCAAAAAACAATCTGAAATGAAAACAGAAGCAGAGATAAATTCAGATGAAATCCCTTTCAAAATACCAGATAATTGGAAATGGGTAAGACTTTCATCATTAGCTGATATATATACAGGAAATAGTATTAATGAAGAAGAAAAAAAGAAGAAATATACAGGTTTATCTTCAGGGTATTATTATATTGCAACAAAAGATATAAGTTTTAATAATGAAATAAATTATGACAATGGAGTTCGAATACCTAATTCAAATACTAAATTTCGTATAGCACCTAAAAATAGTACTCTGCTTTGTATAGAGGGAGGAAGTGCTGGAAGAAAAATAGCTATTACAAATCAAGATGTTTGTTTTGTAAATAAATTATGTTGTTTTTCTCCATATGGAATAGATCATATATTTTTATACTATTATTTGCAAACTCCAACCTTCTTTTTTATTTTTAAAAAAAATATAAATGGTATTATTGGTGGAGTAGGGGTTAACAAATTAAGAGATACTATTTTACCTCTACCACCGCTAGAAGAACAAAAACTCATAGTAGAAAAAATAGAGAGCGAATTCCAAAAAATAGACAATGCTTTGAATAAATTAAATATCATAAAAGAGCAAATCAAACAGTATAAGCAGTCAGTTTTGAAATACGCATTCGATGAGAATAACAGCTTCGCTAAAGGCAGCAATTATGAACCTTATGAGTGGGAAGAAAAAATTTTAGATGATGTTTGTTATATAAATCCAACAACAATAATTCCAGAAGATTTTAATGATGATACAGAAGTATCTTTTTTACCTATGGCTAATGTAGAAGCTTGTACGAATAATTATACAGAAAATATTGAAAAATATCAAAAAGTAAAAAAAGGTTATACAAAATTTCAAGAAAATGATATTTTATTTGCTAAAATTACACCTTGTATGGAAAATGGAAAAATATGTGTTATAAATAAATTAAAATCAAAAATTGGATTTGGTTCTACAGAATTTCATGTAATAAGAAATAAAGATAATGTTTTTATAGATTTTATTTATTATTTTTTATCTAGTGAAGAATTTAGAATGAATGCTAAACAGAAGATGACAGGTGCCGTTGGACAAAAAAGAGTTCAAGCAGGTTATTTAATTAATCATATAATAAAATTACCTAATATAGAATTGCAAAAAACTATAGCCGATAATATACAGAATATTTTTGATAAAGTTGATAATATAGAGAATAATATAAATGAAAATATTGATAAATTAAATGTTTTAAAGCAGGCTGTTTTGAAAAAGGCTTTTGAGGGAAAATTAATTTAATTTTATTGAACAATTATTACTTGTTAATTTTTTATGATTTATATAAAAAATTATAAACTGTTGTAAAATATTATAACTATAGAGTAAGTCTTAAATTGTAAGAATGCAGTCCTTTTGCTTCTCGACGCAGGCGGGCTGTGCCTGGGTCACCACCGAGTAGGTGCCTATTCGGCAAAAGAAGTAGGGGGTTCGGGGACTAGTCCCCGAAAATAATAAAATATAAAATGTTTTTAACAAACTTAAAAATTTTTAGTATATAAGGATTTATTATGAATGAAAGCAGTTTAGTTACTAAAGTGTGGAATTTTGCTGAGGTGTTAAGACAAAGCGGTATGGCTTATACCGATTATGTTTCGCAGCTTACTTATATGATTTTTCTTAAAATGGATTATCAGAAATTTGAAGAGGGCTATGAAGAATCCATTATACCAGATGAATACAGATGGGATAAATTAAAAGAAAAAGAGGGTGAGGAATTAGAAAAACATTATGCAAGCACTTTAGAAAATCTTTCAAGGCAAAAGGGTATACTTGGAGTAATATTTTCAAAGGCTCAGAATAAGATTGATACTCCCGTTCATATTAAAAGAATGGTAAATCTTATAGATGGTATTGATTGGGTATCATTAAGTATTGATGTGAAAGGTTCTATATATGAGGGACTTTTGGAGAGAAATGCTACAGAGTCTAAGGCTGGTGCTGGACAGTATTTTACGCCTAGGGCTTTGATTAAGGCTATTGTTGAGGTGATGAGGCCTGATATAGATATGAATATAATTGATCCTGCCTGCGGTACAGGCGGATTTTTGATTGAGGCTTATGATTATATAAAAAAACATATAGGAAAAGACAAAGATAAAATTAAAAAATTAAAAGAAAATACATTATTTGGTATAGATATTACTCATATAGTTGTGAGTTTATGTGCTATGAATTTGTATTTGCATGGATTTGGAGGCTCTGAAGGAAATACCACAGTAAAACAGGGAGATTCTTTAGCTAAGAGAACAGATACATTATATAAAATGGTTCTTACAAATCCGCCTTTCGGTAAGAAAAGTGCTTTTAAGGTTTTTAGTGATGACGGTGAAGTTACAACAGAAAAAGAAGATTATATAAGAGATGATTTTACTGTAACAACATCAAATAAACAGATAAATTTTTTACAGCATATAATGAGTATTTTAGCCATAGGCGGAAGAGCGGCAGTTGTGCTTCCTGATAATGTTTTATTTGAGGGCGGTGCTGGAGAGAAGGTAAGAAGAAAGTTATTAAACAGCTGTAATTTGCATACTATATTGAGACTTCCTACAGGCATTTTTTATGCTCAAGGTGTTAAGGCTAATGTTTTATTTTTTGATAAAGTTACACCTGTAGAAGGTGCTGTAGCGACGAAAAATATTTGGATTTATGATTTTAGAACAAATATTAATTTTACTTTAGTTACTAATCCTTTAACTTTTGAAGATTTAGAAGATTTTATAAAATGCTATAATGCTGATGATATTAGCAAAAGAAAAGAAACTGACAGATTCAAAAAATTTTCTTATGATGAAATAATAAAAAGAGATAAAGTTAATTTGGATATTTTCTGGATAAAAGATGAAACTTTAGAAGATTTGGATAATTTACCTGAACCAGATGAACTATTAAAATCTATAAAGGAAAATTTTAAAGATACTATGGATATAATTGATAGTATTGATATTTAAGCACGGGCTACTGTAAGCAAACCTATTTTTTTAATGCATTCTAGTTTCTTAATCTCTTTAGAAATTTCATTTAAAGTGCTTCCTGTGGTAAGTACATCATCTATTATAAGAAGATCTATTTTATTATGATCTCTGTAGTCGGTATTTATCACAAAAGCATTTTTTATCATATTTAGTCTTTCTGTTTTACTGTTTAAAGAACTTAATGCTTTGGTTTCTTTTTGCCTGAATATTATATCATCTATTAATTTTATATTTAGAATTTTAGATATTGTTTCTGCTATTATTTCACTTTGATTGTATCCTCTTTCCAAAAATCTATTTTTACCAAGAGGCACAAAAGTAACGGCATCATAATTTTTTATGTAGTCTTTATAATAATAACTAAGCATAGCAGCAAAGTCTTTACAAATTAAATATCTATGAGAGAACTTCATTTTGTGAATCAAATTTATTGTATGATTATTATAATAAAGCATAGATTTACATTCATCAAAATAAAGTTCTTCATCTTTGCAAATGCATATTGATTTTTCACTTTCTAAAACTTTACCGCATTTAGGGCACCTTATATATTCATCTTTATGTATATAATCCAAATTTTTATTTATGCAGTCAATACAAACATAATTCATATTATTACTTTGCATTAACTCTCCGCATATTATACAATGATTAGGAAATATTAAAGAAAATATATTATTTATAATATGCTTGTAAAGTTTCATTTATTATTTAATTATTTTACTTGTATCATAGGGGTAACACCAGAGCCTGAAACCTGCGGCATTTTACCATCCCATTTCTCTATATACATTCTCTGTATTAAAAGAGGAGTTAAAGATTCCTGCATTATTCTGTTGGCTTCTGCTATACCTTTAGCTTTTGTTATTTCAGCTTCAGCTTCATATTTTACTTTTTCCAAATCATTTTGAGCAGTTAATGCATTTTGTGAAGCTATCAATTTTCTTTCTATTGCTTGATCAAATTCATCAGAAAAATCATGTTCTATAATAGAGCATGCAGCAACTGTGATGCCGTAATCTTGAAAATCACTCATAACTTCTTTTAAAAGCTCTCCAGCCATTTCATTTCTTTTTGTTATGAATTCTTCTATAGTGTATCTTGCAGAAACAGCATTCAAACTCTCTGATATTCTAGGATTAACTAATTTGTTTTTATAATCTGTTCCAAATTTTCTAAATAAATCCAAAGCATCTCCTGTTATAGAATACTGAACATTTAAAGTCATAGATATTGTCTGCATGTCCTTTGATGATACAGAATATGTTTTTTCAACAGTCTGTTCCCTCACTTCCATAATTTTCATAGTGTCTATAAAAGGAACCTTAAAATGAAGTCCAGGTTCTTCCTGAGCTATTGCTTTTCCAAGTCTGCTTCTTATACCTACCTCTCCAGTAGAAACAATAGTTACACTTGAAAATAGCAGAAACCCTACAACTAATACTACAGGAAGTAATATAAAAAGTATAGAATGCAATTTGTTTGAATGAATATTAATAATTCTCATAAACAACTCCTTTGGTAAATACTACTATATAAACAACTTTTTTGCAAGCAGTATAATAATATATTTATTAATCATTAGACTTGTTTCAAAACTAATTTTATTTATTGATTGCCTGCTACCACATATTTATTTTGCAGACACTGTCTGACTTTGGTGTTGTCAAGCGAAATACATATTATACAACATATAAAACGTTATTTTATAATTGATAAATTACAAAAATTTAATACATAATATTATCAAGTACTTTTTAAACAAGTCTAATATATGTTTTTAATATTATAAAATTTAGTTTTGAAGCAGTCTAATAAATAACCTTCCTACACATTTAAAAATTAATGCCGCAATATAAAAAATAAAACTAATAAAAGAAAAAACATAATCAGCAATAAATACATACAGATAATCAACTATAAAAACACATACAGAATAAGCAAATACAAATACACATATTATTAACATAAAAATAAAATCTACAAATAACTCTCTAAACTCTTCAAATAAAAATAATGTTATGATAGAAGATATAAGAATTATTAAAAGCATATAGGCAGTACTCCTTATTATAAAATTAATAATAAGAGTATAAGTAATTATAATGACAAAAAATGACGCATAAAATTTTTTTTGAAATTTTATTAAAATATTAGAAATTATTTATATAATTACATTATGTTTATATAAAATAAAAAAATATTGCAAAATTTATAATCTCATATATAGTATAACTTTCATAAAAAACTATGTTAAAATTATGAAAAAGAATATTAAAGGATATATTTATGGAAAAGTTTTTTAGGCTAAAAGAACATGGCACTAATGTAAAGACTGAAATCATAGCAGGCTTCACAACATTTATGACTATGGCTTATATATTAGCTGTAAATCCTGATGTGCTTTCAAGTACAGGAATGGATAAAGGGGCTATATTCACTGCTACAGTTGTTTCATCAATAATAGCTACATTAATAATGGGATTATTTGCTAATTTGCCTTTTGCTTTGGCACCGGGAATGGGATTAAATGCTTTTTTTGCTTATTCAGTCGTGCTTGGAATGGGATACAGCTGGCAGACTGCTTTAACTGCTGTATTTATAGAAGGTGTTATATTTTTAATATTAACTATATTTAATGTAAGAGAAGCAATAGTTAATAGCATACCTGTTAATATGAAAAGAGCTATTTCAGTTGGTATAGGATTATTTATTGCATTTATTGGATTGCAGAATGCTAAAATCATAATCAATAATGATGCTACATTGCTTGGAATAGGAAATATTACTTCAGGAAGTGCATTGCTTGCTATAATAGGGCTTATAATTACAGCTGTATTATTATCATATAATGTAAGAGGAGCTATTTTGCTTGGCATTCTAATAACAACTGTAATAGGAATACCTATGGGGCTGACTAAACTATCACCTCATGCTAGTTTTGTACCGCCTTCTTTGGAACCTATAGCTTTTAAACTTGATTTCAGTAATATATTAAGCCCAAACATGTTTATAGTACTATTTACTTTCCTTTTTGTAGATATGTTTGATACTGTAGGAACATTGGTTGGAGTATGTACTAAAGCTAATATGCTTACTAGGGGCGGAGAAGTTCCTAGATGCAAACAGGCTTTATTTGCCGATGCTGTTGGTACTGTTGTAGGGGCTTGCTTAGGTACTTCTACAGTTACAACTTATGTTGAAAGTGCTTCAGGTGTTGCTGAAGGAGGAAAAACAGGACTTACTGCTTTAGTTGTTGTTATACTATTTGCTGTATCATTATTCCTATCTCATATATTCTTAGCTATACCTAGTGCTGCTACTGCTCCTGCATTAATAATAGTAGGATTATTTATGATGACTCCTATATTAGAGATAAATTTTGCTGACTATACAGAATCTATACCAGCATTCATATGTATAATATTCATGCCTTTTGCATACAGTATAGCTGAAGGTATTACTTTCGGTGTATTATCATTTACTATATTAAAATTAATGTCAGGTAAAACAAAAGATATATCAGTATTAACTTGGATATTATCAGCTTTATTGCTGTTAAAAATATTCATGCCTTTAATACAAGGTGCTTTAGGATAATAAGTAATAAAATAAAAAAATAAAAAGGGTGGAATTATAAAATAATTTCACCCTTATTTATACAAGCACTATATAATCATCATATTATCTATCATACTACTTTTTATTTATTAAAATCTATAAAAAACAAAATTAACATAATTATTTTATTGACAAAACAATTTATATATAATACTATATTAGAACAGTTTATAATTGAACTTTATTTTTGTTTAAGGCTATTAATATACATGTTATATGAAATTTTTTATCCATTAAGAGAAACATTCTTTGGTTTTAATATATTCAGATATATTACATTCAGAACTGCTGGGGCTGTGGGTACTGCTTTAATATTAGTTTTGGTATTTGCACCAAATATTATAGAAAAATTAAAAAAACTCCATTTTGGGCAGGTAGTAAGAGATGACGGACCTGAAACTCACTTGGTAAAAACTGGAACTCCTACTATGGGGGGGATATTTATAGTTGGCAGTATTTTAATTAGTATATTATTATGGGGAAAACTGGATAATTTAAAGATTATACTCCTTAGTGTTTCTTTAATAATACTATCTATATCAGGATTTCTTGATGACTTCCTAAAAATAAAATATAAAAATTCTAAGGGACTTCCTGGTAAATATAAGATATTATTTCAAACTTTAGTAGGAATAATTATAGGAATTTATCTATACTATTTTGATAAATCTACATTTTTAATGACATTTGAGCTTAATCAGGGTATAGGAGTACTGGAGGCTGTAAAAGTGGCACAAGTACCCTCTTCTACTATATTCATTCCATTTGCAAGTACAATATATATAGACCTTAAATTGCTATATATACCATTTGCAGCATTTGTTGTTGTAAGTATGAGTAATGCTGTAAATCTTACAGATGGTTTAGACGGACTTGCAATAGGATTATTAGTAATAATGTCTATGGCTTTAGCTGTTCTCTCTTATGTATCAGGAAACTCACTAATAGCAACTTATTTAAAAATACCATTTATAGCGGATGCTGGGGAAGTTACAGTATTTGTTGGTGCTTTGATAGGTGCTGGTTTAGGATTCTTATGGTTTAATGCTCACCCTGCACAAGTATTTATGGGAGATGTAGGAAGCCTATCTCTTGGCGGAGTACTTGGAATTATAGCATTATTTATTAAGCATGAACTTCTGCTTGTTATAATAGGAGCGGTTTATGTATCTGAAGCATTTAGCGTAGTTTTGCAGGTATTTTCATATAAGATGTTTAAAAAGAGAGTATTTAAAATGGCTCCATTACATCATCACTTTGAAAAATCTGGATGGAAGGAAACGCAGGTTGTATTTAGATTCTATATTATAGGTATAATAGCTGCAATTATAGGGATAGCAACTTTAAAAATAAGATAATTTTTTATAGGGGTATAATATATGGCTGGAAAATTAATCGTATTAGAAGGTATTGATGGTTCTGGAAAATCTACAAATGGAATCATGCTTACCGATATATTAAATAATGCTGGTATAAAATCAATATATACCTTTGAGCCTACTCATGCATATTTTGGAACTAAATTAAGAGAAAGCATGTTTTCAAAAGATTTAAAACCAGAAGAAGAATTATCTCTTTTTATAGCCGATAGAAAAGAACATATAAAGCACATGATAAAACCTGCAATTGATGACGGTTATATAATCGTATTGGATAGATATGTATACTCTTCTGTGGCATATCAGGGTGCTAAAGGTATTGATAAAGAGTATATACAGGATTTACACAAGGACTTTATCATAGAACCTGATTTAGTATTCATTTTTCATTTACCTATAGAAAATGCTCTCAATAGAATCATGCAAAAGAGAGGATTCGTAGACAGATTTGAGAACGAAAACTATTTAAAAAAAGTAGATGAAATTTTCTCTTCTTTCAATGCTCCTTATATACACCATATAGATGCAGACAGAGATGAAAAATCTATCAATAATGACATTATAAAAATAATAAAGGATTCTAAAATACTTCCTCAAGACTTTCCTCTATAAAATCGGATACCATTTGATTATTTGCTGTATTTCGAGTATAAGTATTTTTTTCTGCAGATTTTTTATCCAAATTTTTTATTTCTAGTGCTAATATATAAATAGAAGTCTTTTTATTTCCTTCTTTAGAAATATATGAATTCTGTCTTAATTCTCCGTTAATTAGAACATGTCTGCCTTTAAACAAAGTAACAGCAGCCTTATCCGCATTATATCCCCAAGCTATAAAATCAAAAAAGTAAACTTCCTTTTGCAAAGAACCATTCATATAATAATATCTATTATTGGCTATAGAAAATTTGCATAAAGATTTACCATTTTTTGTTTTCATATAAGTAGGGTCTTTTGTTAATCTTCCTTCTATTACTATTATATTAGCATTTCCAGACATAATTATTTTCTCCTTAAAAGTAGTATACTAATAGTTAAACAAATTTTTTTTTATTTTAAGCCTAAAACTTAAATTTTTTTGATATTTTTACATTTTAATTATGTAAGCAGCATTCATTAATAAAATTATTTATTGCATTAAAGATGAAATGCTATATAATTTTTCCTAATTATAATAATTACTTAGAATATTCGGAGTATTTTATGAAGATGCTGAACAGGGTACTGATATTAGATGATGGTCATAGAATGTACACATATTTTTTTATTCCTGATTCAAAACCTAAAGCAATAGTTCAAATAGTTCATGGTCTTGGAGAGCATGCTGGAAGATATAGTGAATTCGCTTCAAAATTAACTGATGCAGGATTTTTAGTTTGTGCTGATGATCATAGAGGTTTTGGAAGAAGTACCGTAAGCAAGGATCAAATAGGACATATTTCTGACAAAGATGGTCATAAATTAATAATAGAAGATTTAAAATATTTAATGATGAATACAAAAGCCGATTATCCTAATATACCATATTTTATGTTCGGTCATAGTATGGGATCATTTTTGACAAGAGGATTTCTAATAAAATACCATAAAGATTTGGATGGTGCTGTAATAATGGGTACTAGAGGAAAGCCTAAAGGAATTGAAAATCTAGGAAAAACTATAGCTAATATTCAAAAATCTATATTCGGAGGAAGAAAAAGAGCATATCTTCTTGATAAATTATCGGTAGGAGGATACGGAAAAAAATATTTCCCTGAAGATAATTCCCCTCATGCTTGGCTTACTTCAGATAAAAAAGAGATTAATAAAGTACTAGAAGATGAATATTTTGCTGACAAGCCTGCAAGTATAGAAACATATATACAATTATTTGAGCTTATAGATAAAATTTCTGATAAAAATAACTATTCTTCTATGAATAAAAATTTTCCTATACTTTTAATCTCTGGAGATAAGGACCCTGTAGGAGATATGGGAAAAGGAGTCAAATGGGTGCATGAAATGTATCAATCATTAGGATTTAAAGATGTTAATATCAGCCTTTACAAAGACGGAAGGCATGAAATACTTAATGATGTTCAAAGAGAGGATGTTACAAAAGAAATTATAGATTGGCTTAATAATCATATAAAATAAACTATTCTTATAAATATAATAGAGAAGTGCTGCAGATATAACAGTACTTCTCTTTTTTATTTAACACAATAAAGAAATTTAGGGGCGGGTGGGCGGGCTAATTAGATTAATAAAAAAATAGCATGCTTTTTATTAATTGTAGCCGTCACTTCTTCCGAAAGATATTCCTAAAACCAAGCCTATTGAAAGATCAGAGAAATTATACTTATTATATACATTATATCCTATATTATTATTAATAACATCCGTTTTATACTGCATACCAAAATTGTACATAATGTATCCGCCTATATTAACAGCAAAATTAGGAAATAAATATAAAAATCCTTCAACAGTAAGTTTTATATAAGGCATTATAGGAGCTTTAAATAGATTTCTCATATCATTAACATTCCAATTATCTAAATCAGGTGCTGCCATAACTCCGCCGTATTTACTTGATGCCACAAGAGTGTATAAAGGAGCTATTATTCCTGTACCTAATCCTATAGACATTTTACTGAAATTTAATTTTACAGTAGCTCCAACACTCATAGAATAAAATGCCATCATTTCTGTATACTTTTTATCATTTTCTTTATAATCTGACATCAAAGCATTAATGCTGAAGCCTATATCACCGAATAAACTCACACCTTTTATAAGGCTTGTATAATCATTTTCAAATAATTTGAAATAATTTCCTATTTGAAAAAATACATTTCCTTCAAAACCTAAAGTGCCATCAGGACTGTCATAAATAGTATTTTTATAGCCGTCATTTACCTTTATAGAATTAAAAGGAAAAGCAATTCCATAATGCCCTTGAAAATTAACCTCTAAACTTGCAAATGCATTGTATGTAATTGCTGCAATCAAAACATTCACAAATAAAAAGTATTTTAATATTCTCATAACAGTTTCATAAAATCAGTAAAGATGCATAACTTTAATTAAAGCCGTAAAGCTAATCATTATAAATCTTAAAGAACTCAATGCTGCTTTCCAGAAACTTAGCTTTTTCAACCAAACTTTTTGATATTTCGCTTGAGTTTTCGGCTAAAGCGGCATTTTGAGTGGTAGCACTTTCCATGCTATTAACCTCATTGCTTATTTGATTGGTGCCTGATTCCTGTTCTAAAGCATTTGCAGTAATATCTTCCATAAGTTTTGAAGTTTCTGATACTTTATTTTGCAAATCTACAAATATTTCCTGAGATTGCTTTGCTGTTTTAGTTGCAACATCTATTTTCTGAGAGGTATTATCAACCAATGCTGTAATATCTTTAACTGAAGCCTGAGTAGTTTGAGCCAGATTTCTTACCTCAGAAGCAACAACAGCAAAACCTTTACCCTGATCTCCTGCACGTGCCGCCTCTACAGAAGCATTTAATGCAAGTATATTCGTTTGAAAAGCAATGTCTTCAATAATTTTAGTAATATCTTTTATCTTTTCACTTGAATGATAAACTTCTTCTATATTTAATGCAGTCTGTTTTATTATATCTGCAGCTCCTTCTATATATTTCATTGATTCTGACATCATCTCCTTACCCTGAAGAGATTTTTCTGCAGATGTTTTAATATTAGAAACCATTTCTTCTATGCTTGCTGCTGTTTCCTCCAAACTGGATGACTGCGAATCTGTTCTTGATGATAATTCGCTGCTGCTTTCCATCATATTTTCAGCTGCTGTAATTATTTCCCTTGAAGCATCATTGACATTTGAAACTACTTCGGCTAATCTATTGCTCATAATATCAAATACTTTTTCTAACTCTCCAAATTCATCTTTACTATAGACAGATCTGCTATTAATTTTTATATGTCCCTCTGATATACTTGTAGCATGCTGCATCAAAACTTTAAGAGGATGAGTTACTTTTTTAATATAAAGAAAAGCAAATACATTTATAGAAATAATAGATATTATACATATAATAATAGATATTTTTATAGAATCATTATTGGCCTTATAAATTACACTGTCATCCATAGCCATAATTAAATACCAAGATAAATTCTCAATTCTGCTGTAAACCGCTGTTCTAGAATCATGGCTTACAGAAGATATATAATTCATAACACCTGATGAAAGCCCTCTTTTTATAATATCTCCATAAGCCTCATTAGCTTTTGTATTAATCTCATTTTTAGTATCTAAAACAACCGTTTCATCATCATCAATTGCAAATATTCTAGTTCTCTCGGGAAGTTTAAGCTCCTGCAGCTTCATAGCCAAATCTTCCCAGTCTAAAATCATATATACATTTCCTATATACTCGCCATTATATTTCACTCCTGAAATAGCAGCCAATGACCATTTATTATCGGCACTTGATCTCTGTATGCTGTCATCGAAAGATGCACCATTATTATTATTTTTCAGTATATTTAATATATTAGGTCTTACTGTGGTGATATTCTCTCCTATTTTTACATTATTAACATTATCTAAAATTATTCCATTAGTATCAGTAATGCCTATATCAAGTACATATTCATTAATTAATTCAAACTCTGTAAGCGTAGTACGAATATCTATACTTCTATCTAATAAATAATTTCTTACTATGGGAGATACAGAATATGTCTGCACCAAATTTCTATTATCATCAAGCCAAACATCAAGCATATCATTATAGCCATTAACTGTATTATTAAAACCATTCAATGTTGCATCCTTAATTATAAGATGCGATCTATATGATAATATAACAACTATTAAAACTAAAAATATTGTGCTTAAAATACTGATTGCTATAGGCATCTTGACTCTTATAGAATGTCTTTTTTTCATATATTTTCCTCTTTTTTAATATATATTAATTAATAAAATTACAATAAATAGAATTTATATAAAAATACATTTAAATAATACTATAATAAGTTTGAATATTTTGATGCATTATAAATTATAATAATATAAAGTCAAATAAAAATATATTTTTTTTACCTTTACAGTATATAGAGTAAATTTATTTTAATAATTTCATATAATCTATAAAAAAGCTGCCCAACTAATTAAAGTCAGACAGCCTATATATATTAAATAAATTAATTACTTAACAATTTGATCAGCTATACCTAGCAGAGCCTGAATTTTTGGTGAGAATGAAACTACAGCACCTGCAAATACAACACTTATCAAGCTCATTAATTTAATAAGAATATTAATTGAAGGCCCTGAAGTATCTTTGAATGGATCTCCTACAGTATCGCCTATAACAGCAGCAGCATGGTTAGGGTTAGTAATTTTTTCTCCAGTTTTTGGATCTATGATTTTTTTACCGCCAAAATTACCAGCTTCAATGTATTTTTTAGCATTATCCCAAGCACCGCCTGCATTAGACATCATAACAGCCATAGCAAATCCTGCTGTTAATCCTCCTACTAACACACCTATAACAGCAGGTACTCCGAATAAGAAACCAACTATAACAGGTACTATTATAGCAAGTACAGAAGGAACAATCATCTCTTTCTGAGCTGATTTAGTACAGATTTGAACAGCTTTTTCATAATCAGCTTTTACACCTTTTTCACCAGCAAGTAAGCCTTTAATTTCTCTAAACTGTCTTCTAACTTCTTCCACAACACCTGCAGCAGCACGTCCAACAGCTTTCATAGTTAAAGCACAGAAGAAGAATACTAACATAGCACCAATAAATATACCTATTAATACTTTAGGATTCATCAAGTGAATATTAAAAGCATTCATAAACTCATTCATACCTAAACTATAAACAACTTTGTCGTATAATTCTTTAGCACTGTTAGCAGTATATTGAACAGTACCTATATCGATAGAAGTAAGGTTTCCGGAATTAATCATTCTTCCTAAAGCAGTTTTAATTTCCTCAATATAAGCAGCAATTAAAGCCATAGCAGTTAAAGCAGCAGAACATATAGCAAAGCCTTTGCCAGTAGCAGCAGTAGTATTGCCTAAAGAGTCTAAAGCATCTGTTCTTTCTCTAACACTTTCTGGAAGACCAGACATTTCAGCATTACCGCCTGCATTGTCAGCTATAGGTCCGTAAGCATCAGTAGCCAATGTAATACCTAAAGTAGATAACATACCAACAGAAGCTAAGGCAATACCGTATAAACCTTGAGAGAAAGAAGAAACTTCAGTACCGAAACCGCCTGCAAAACCAAATGAAAGCATTATTGATATAACTACTGTAACAACAGGTATTAAAGTAGACTGCATACCTACAGCAAGTCCGCCTATAATAACAGTAGCAGGACCAGTTTTAGATTGTTCAGCTACCCATTGAGTAGGTTTGTACTCAGCAGCTGTATAATATTCTGTGAAGAAACCAACCACATTACCAGCTATAAGTCCTACAATTATGGAAACAAATAATCCCAAATTGTTTGGAAGAAGTGCTTTTACAAGCAGGAAAGAAACAACTATAATAATAGCACTGCTTACATAAACACCAACTCTTAAAGATTTTAATAATTCTCCCATAGTAGCACCTTCTTTAGTTTTAACAAAGAATACACCTACAATAGAAGAAAGAGTACCAATAGCAGCAAGTATCATAGGAAGAGATACAGCATATATCGGGCTTATATCAGGGTTAATATATCCGAAAGCAGCAGAACCCAAACTCATAGCAGCAAGTATAGAACCAGCATAAGATTCATAAAGGTCAGCACCCATACCAGCAACGTCGCCTACGTTATCTCCTACGTTGTCAGCTATAACGGCAGGGTTTCTAGGGTCATCTTCAGGTATTCCTGCTTCAACTTTACCAACCAAGTCAGCACCAACGTCAGCAGCTTTAGTAAATATACCGCCTCCAACACGTGCGAATAATGCTTGGAAAGAAGCACCTACACCAAAGCTAAGCATTGTAGTAGTTACAAAGTGCATTTTAGCAGCAGTGTATTCTGCAGTACCTTTAGCTATTCCAGTAGCAGCTAAATTTAAAAAGTCTGTGCCGAATAAACTATTATCAAGCCATAAATTTAATACTATAAACCATAAAGAAATATCAAACAAAGCAAGACCAACTACAGTAAGTCCCATAACAGCACCGGAACGGAAAGCTATTGTTAAACCTTCATTTAAAGACTTGCTTGCTGCATTTGCAGTTCTTGCTGACGCATAAGTAGCAGTTTTCATTCCTAAGAATCCAGATAAAGTTGAGAAGAAACCGCCTGTTAAAAAGCCTATAGGAATAAAAGGATTTTGAACTTTTAATGCATAAGAAAGAATAGCAAAGATAATGAAAGCTCCTGCAAAGAAGAAAGCTATAACTTTATACTGTTGTTTAAGATAAGCTATAGCACCAGAGCGTACATGCGAAGCTATTTCTTTCATTGTGTCTGTACCTTCATCCTGTTTACGCATCCATTTGTAAAAATAGAAGGCAAAGGCTAATGTTAAAATCGCCGCTGATATTGTAAAAAAGCGGGCATTTTCAGCTAATATTTCATAATTCATACATATACCCTATTTTTTGAATTTTGTTAAAAATTGTATGGTTTTGGATTATATCATAAATTCATTATGCTGTCAATCAAATTTATGATTATTTTTAATACATACCGTACCTATATCAAAATTATTTTACATCTATATAAATAAAATATTATTGAAAAAAAACAAACTGCTATTATAATACTAATATATTTATGGAAATAAAAAGTTGGAGCGTTATTATGAGAATTTTATTTGTACGTCATGGTCAAACACAATTAAATGCTGAAGGAAGATGGTTAGGTTCTACTGACGCACCTTTATCTGAATCTGGAAAAAAGGCTTTAATAGAGAAAAAAGAAATTATAAATAAATATAAGCCTATTCAGAAATTATACTGCAGCCCTATGAAGAGATGCTTGGAGACTGCTGATATATATTTTGAGGGTATGAAAAAAGAGATTATAGATAATTTAAAAGAAAGAAGTTTCGGAGATTTTGAAGGTAAAAATCATGATGAATTAAAAGATAACCCATATTATAAAGAATTTTTTAAAACAGATTGGCAAAGCAACGTTCCTAATGGAGAAAGCTCAGAAGATTTTTTCAAAAGAACAGAAGAAGCATATCTCTATATAATAGATGATATGAAAAAAAATAATTTAGATTATACTGCTGTTGTACTGCATGGAGGCGTTGTTATGTCAATATTCAGCAGATATGATAATAAAAAACTTGGATTTTATGAATATTTGCTTAAAAACGGCGGAGGATACTATACAGAAATAGATGATAAAAATAATATAAATATTATAGAAAACTTTTAATTTTACGATGATTATTAGTAATAACTTTTATTGGAATAAGTGCTATGAGAATACTATTAATATTACCTATATCTTTTCTGCTAAATATATTTGTAGAAAAGTTTAAATTTGATCCTTTTGTTTTTATAAAAAGAATACATTTTATTGCTGAAGATTTATTTAGAAAAAAAATAGTAAATAAAAATAATATAATAGAATTTACTGTAGGCACTTTATCATCCATAATAATAATGGCTGTAATTTTTTTAATTCCATTTTTTATTCTAATGCTTTTATATAAAGTTCATTTTCTCCTTGGTTTAATAATAGAGCTTGCTTTATCATATATTATAATAGGAATTAGAAAACCTTTAGAGATAAGTTCACATATAAACAGAAGTCTTCAAAATAATGACATGAAAAAAGTAAAAGCATTGCTTAAAGAAAATGCTGAAATAGATACTGAAGATTTAGAAGAAGAACAAGCTGTTAAAAATACTATAGAATATACTGCTATAAGTATTGCTGAAGATTATATATATCCTGCAATATTTTTAACTTTGGGAGGAGCTCCTTTATGTTTATTATATAAAGTTATTTATGTTCTCTCTGAATCTTCATCAGATACTGTATACATAGATGAAGATAAAACTAATGATCTTTTTTCAATATTTAATGTTAAATTATGCTATATAATAAATATAATACCTTCTGTGCTTACTTCTCTAGTTTATATACTTGGCTCCGTATTCTTTAGATATGAATACAAAAATGCATTTTCTTCTTTAATAAAAGACGGCAAAAATAATAAGGCAAGATTGGAAGCAAGCATTGCTGGTGCATTAAATATAGAGCTAGGCGGAGAATATATGAAAGACGGAGAGATATATGACAGACCGCTTGTAGGAGAATATTTAGAAGATTTATCACCTCGTCATATAGAAAAAGCAAATAAGCTAATACTCACATCAGCTATATTTGCCTTATCTATAATGCTTATATTAAAACTTTTATCTATGGCAATTTTGGCAATTATTTTTTAATTACTCATTTTGATAAGCTATTTTATTAACAGCATTATTGTTTCTTTTGTTTGTAGCATAAAATATTATAATAAACAATAATATTAAAATAAATTGAGAAGAAGGCACAGCAATCCAAATACCATTGAGATTAAAAAATAAAGGCAGAATCATAATACATATAGGACTTACAACAAAAGGGTCTATATATGTTAAAATACTTGAATATATGCTTTCACCTGATGAATAAAAATATGCTGTTCCAAGTCTTACTATAGGCTGAAGTATAAATGCTATAGATATTATAGGAAGCCCTACACTTATTATATCATTAGTTTCTATAGAAGCACCAAATAATATTCCTAATTTATTTCTAAGTATGAATACTATAATTATAAGTATTAAACCTAATATAAAATTAAATAAAAGCCCTTTTTTTAATACTTTTTTCATAAGATCATTTTTGCAGGCACCTTTAAAATAACTAATCATAGGCTGGCATCCTTCTGCAACACCTTCAAATAAATATATAATAGAACCATAAATATAATTAATTACTGAATAGGCTGTTGTTCCTAAATATCCGCCGTATTTTATGCATTGCCAATTATTAAATATAACTATAAGAGAAGGTGCCATTACCATACCGAATGGAGATAAACCTATCTGCATGGCTCTTTTAGTCATAGATAAATTAAAATCCGATAATTTTATTTTTGTTCTATTTTTCTTTCTTATAAACAAATAATAAACGGAAATCAAAGCAACTATTGCCTGTGCTGTTATTGTAGCTAAAGCAGCACCGAACATTTCTAATTTAAAAACAATTAAAAATAAATAATCAAGAATAATATTTGTTACAAGCCCTAAACCCATAAAACTCATAGCATGTATAGTTTTACCCAAATTTCTTATTATAGGCATGCTTCCGAATGATATTATCTGAAATCCTCCTCCTAGAATTATAGTTGTAATATAAGCATCCGCATGATGAAAAACCTCCCCCTCAGCACCAAGCAGAACTATTAATTTATTTTTTAATAAAAAAAGCAGTGCTGTTAATATAATGCTTGCTAGAATTAAACTTATAAATGTATTATTTTTAGCCTTATTAAATCCTTCTATATTTCCCTCTCCTAAATATATGGACATTATTACAGAGCCTCCCATTCCAAGCATTACAGCTGCAGCCATAATCAAAGTACCTACTGGGTATATTAAATTAATAGCTGTAAGACCAATATCTCCCATAGAATTTCCTATAAAAAAACCGTCTACAACTATATAAAGCCCGCCTAGCATAGTAGAAACTATAGCTGGAATGATATACTTGAAAAAAGATTTTTCCATGATTTCTACAGTCATATTTTATATTCCTCCGTTATAGTACTGTACGATAATGGACGATTATATACGCTTTTTTATTTTTGTCAACAGAAAAGTACGGAATTTTACTTTTTATTCAATTGTATTTATTGAAGTATTTTGTTTTTAAATATATTATTAATATATAAGGATGAAATATAAATATGATAAAAAAAATAATATTATTAATTATAATATATATGATATCTGCTTCATTTATTGGATTTGATGATGGAAATGGATTAGAATTTATACCTTACAAATATTTACCTAATAAAGTTCAAGATTTTGTGAATAAATATTTTGAAGAATATGAAGTACATAGTGCTGCTCTTTCCTCATATTATATAGTGATTTTTAAAGGCGGATCATCAATATATTTCGATAGAAAATGCGAATGGAAAAGTATAATAGGAAATAGAAAAATAATACCAATTAATACAGCTGAAAAGTTTATAGACGGTAAAATTATAAATATAATCAAAGAAAGATATACAAGCATAAATAATATATACAAAAGAAGAAAAGGCTATGAGTTTAAAGTTGATAATAAAGAATATATTTATATAGGCTATGATGGAAATATAATAAAAATAAAAAAAGTTTAAAACAGAGGTAAAATTATGGATATTATCCCTTATAAAAAACTGCCTGAAAAAGCAAGAAATTTTATAGAAACATATTTCTCTGATTATTATGTATTTAAAGTAACATTTTCATCATCATATAGTACTGTATTTAAAGGAGGAAGCTCAGTAAATTTTAATACAAAAGGAGAATGGAACTCTATAATAGGAAACGGAAATGAAATAGTATTTAATATAATAGAAAAACTTGCAGAAGATGGAATTATAGAAAAAGAAGTAACAAAAACTATAAAAGAAAAATATAATAATATTAATATATACAGAATATTAAAGAAAAATAATAAATATGAAATAGAAATAAATGGCAGTATAATTATTATAGATAACAAAGGCAGTATCATTAAAATAAAAAATAAATAATTATAAATTACAATATAAGAAGCATATTTTTATCATTAACTATTATCTTTCTCTCCTCTATATTGTCTATATCATTAATATTCAAATCTGAAAGTATAGCATTATTAACATCATAATTTTTTAAAATATTTTTAGAATTAGCATAACAGTATATGCATCCGTTCTTACATGTATTATAAGAACCTATATCAATACTTTCTGCACAATTACACAATTTTCTCTGAGATTTATCTTTTTTCTCTTTTATGCTATAGCCTAATATTTTTTGTATTCTCTCTTTGTCTATACATGATGCTTTTTCTGTTAAATTAAAATCCTGAGAACATGACTTTAATTTAATATTATTTTTATCTGCTATATCTTTTAAACTATTTATTAAAAAAATTTTATCATTATCATCTACATATATATTTTTGATATTATTTTTTATTTTGCTGTATATTTGAATAAAACTAAATATGCATTCATCAGTGCAGGCATTTAATTGAGAGGCAAAGTTATTAAAATTATTTATATGATAATTAATATCAAATTCATCATTTAATATAATAGGATCATATCTCCAAACTATACTGTCTTTTCCAAATAAACTGCTTATATCAATAAATTTTTTTATTAATACATCCTTATTTGGAATATTTTTTTCTATTGTTTTGCCGTAAGGAGTTATAGTAAAATGAATATAAAACTTATATCCTAAATCTCTTACATTCTTTAAAAAATCAATATTGGGGTTTTTAGACCAAAATACTATTATGTCAGTGATATCTTTATTTAAAGGTATTCTGTAAAATTTATTCTTATTTATAGGGTTTTGCGTAATTATATATTTTTCTTTTAATCTATTTAAAAACCATTCGGTATGCAATGAAGGAATATCAGTTCTTCTGCTTGCACTTATTATCATTTATCAATAATCTTAAAAAACACCCATTTTCTTTCTCTGAGAAAGTTTGAATCCGTAAGCCTCATGTCCAGGGTATAATAATGTATCATCATCCAAATTAAATACCTTTTCTTTTATGCTCTTCTCTAATTCATTATAATCTCCAGTAGCTAAATCAGTTCTTCCTATTCCGTAAGCAAATATAGTATCTCCGCAGAATAAATGACCTTTTGTATAAAAACAAACTCCTCCCCTAGTATGTCCGGGAGTATGTATAACTTTAAACTCTATATCTTTTAATTTAAAAGTATCTCCATCATTGAATTTCTCTTCAGGGCTTTTGCATACTAAAACTTTTCCTAAATAAGCACTTACATTCAAATTAGGGTCTTGGAAAAAATCATAATCCAAACTATGAACACAATGAGGAGCATCTGGATATTCCTTTCTTATATCATCAGCACCAGATATATGATCGAAATGCCCATGAGTATATATTACTCTTACCAGCTTTTTGCCGTCTAATAATTTTTTATAATCATCATATCCGAATGATAAACTGGCTATATCTATAATCATAGCTTCGTCATCGGCAGATACTATATAAGAATTCATGCCGTACATATTTATATTTATGCAGTCTACTTTTAACTCGCTCATTATTTTATCTCCTATTTTTTATAATTATTTCTTTTCAGATGATGTAAGAAAAACATCCATAGTATCAAGCATTCCAGAAAATGTATTGTACTTTATTATCTTTCTGGTTTTATCATTCTCTTCTATATAAGCTGTTATTTTAGGCAGAAATATAGCAAAAGGTATGCCCTCAACTTTTATTTCCATTTCATAGCATTGTTTATCTTCGCCGTTTATTTTTATCTTTTTTACTCCGTTATTTAGAATTGAAACATTTATCTTATTATCTTTAGAGGCAGTAGGCATTATAATATTCATTTCATTAGTCATATCAATAGGAAAAGTTCTAGCTATCTGATATGCTCCGTACATAGAAAATATTGCTAATGAACCTTCAGCATTTGTATAATTTATTTTTCCTCTTATATCAAATGTATTTTCCATTGTGCCGAAATCATAATAGTCTATAGTTTTATTATAAACTGTACGCATATTCTCTAAATCTATTATAGAATGCATTTCAGATTTTCTAATATTTGTCATCATGCTTTCTTCTAATTGAAACGGATCTTTTAATTTGCTATTTGTTACAAAACCTCTTATATAAGTTTCTTTAATATTCCAATATCCGTTATTATCAATGGAAGTTTCAGTATATACTATAAGTGCATTATTCTTCTTACCCGATATGCCCTTATGAACTAAATACTCGTTACTTTGAAAAGCTGGTATATTAGTATAAGAATAATACTGGGCTAATAAAAATGAGTTTAATATAAAAAAAATTATTAATATGTTTTTCATACTTATATAATAAACTTAAAAATACAAATTTCAATAGATATATTATAATAAAATATTAATTATATATCAATATAATAGCTTGAATATAATTATAAAAAATAATATTATATACTTTATATTATAATATTATTAATTATGGTAATGTAAATGTTAAAAGAAACTGAAAAATTTTTGATAAGAAATATAGATAATATAGAAGGCAAAACTTTGGCTGTTGCCTATTCTGGAGGAATAGACTCTCAGGTTATGCTTAATTTAGCATACAGATTAAAAGAAAAATTATCATTTAACTTAATTATCATACATGTTAATTATAATCTAAGGGGCGAAGATTCAATAAATGATGAATTATTTGCACGCAGTATGGCTAAAAAATACAATATAGAAATATATGTAAAGGAAATAAAACCAAACAGCTATGATGGAAAAAATGTACAGCTTGAAGCTAGAAATGACAGATATAATTTTTTTAAAGAATTATATAATAAAAAAATATATGATTATTTGCTTATAGCACATAATAGGGATGATTTAGCTGAAACTATAATTTACAGAATGATTAAAGGGGCTGGAACTAATGTTTATAAAAGCCTTAGAGAAAAAAATGGGTATATTTTAAGACCTATTTTAAATTTTTATAGAAAAAACATTGAAGTATATGCTAAAAATAATAACCTTGAACATAGAGAAGATTATTCAAATAAAAAAAACTATTACGCTAGAAATAAAATAAGAAATTTAATAATACCAATGCTTGAAGAAATCAATACTAAAGCAAAAACAAATATTATAAGGTTTGCAAAAAGAAGCTATGATGAAAGTACAATATTAAGAAAAAAAACTAATCTTTTATATAAAAAAAATATTTCAAATAATAATAAAACTCTTAATATAGAAAAAATAAAAGACATGAATGATATTTTTACAAGCAGGATAATTATTAAACTGCTGGCAAAAAATAATATAGAAATAACTGAAAAAAGAGTTTCTGAAATAATAAATATAATAAAATCAAAAAATAACAATATAAAATTAAGACTTGATAATTTTTATTTGATAAAAGATTATGATTTTATTAATATAAAAAGTATAGAAAAGTTATCTGATCAAAATATAGATAATGACTATATAAAAATAGAAAAAGATGGAATATATAATTTTTTAGATAAAGAAGTTGAAATAAAAACTATTTTAAACAAAAATATTAATTATAAAGATAATTTTTATATAAAAAGAAAATACCCTATAATAATAAGAAAAAGAAGATACGGAGATATTTTATTTGCTTATCCTCATAATCGTAAAAAAAGTTTAAGGAAGATTTTTATAGATTTGAAACTTTCTTATAGAAAAGAAAAAATACCAGTAATAACTTCTGAAGATGATAATAATATACTGGCTTTATATTTAGAGCCTTACGGATTAAACAGAATATCAAATGAAGCGGCATGCAGCAAAAAAGATGAATATATATTAGAAATAAAATTCAATAAAAAAGAGGATACAGACAAATGGCATTTTCTACTAATGAAAGAATGATATTTGGCAAAGGTGTCGGATGTGTTGTTATAAAAGACGGCAAGGTATTGCTCGGACGTCATAATTACGGAAGAGGAAACGGACTTCTCATAATACCGGGAGGATTTATCAATGAGGGAGAGCTTCCTGCTGAAGCTGCAGAACGCGAGGTATTAGAAGAAACTAATGTGAAAGTTAAAGCATTAGAAATAGTGTCAATGCGTTTTACTGCTGATGATTGGTATTTAGCATTTAGAGCCGAATATATTTCTGGCGAGGCTAAAGTTAATGATGAAGAAAACAGCGAGGTTATTTGGCTTGATATTGAGGAAGCATTAAATAGAAAAGATGTTCCTCCTCTTACAAAAGAAGCTTTAAAATCATGTTTAAAGTTTATAAACTCTAAAGAAAAATATTCTATGAAATTAAAAGAAGATTATGATGCTTCAAGAGAAAGAGGAGTGTATGCTTATTATGACTGATTTATTATAAATGTATGATATGATTACTAATACAAAAAAAATCTAATATATTTAAGCAAAAAAATTAAAAATTTCTTCTTATATCTTGCTTGATAAATTTCAATATATAGTATACTATATATTTTGATAATCAAAAAATTAGGAGGTACTAACAATATGACAGATCAAAAAATAGAATTGTTTGAAAACTATCCCGTGTCAAAAGCTCTAATTACGCTAGCACTTCCAACTATACTAGGAATGTTAGTAAATGTTTTTTATAATATGGTAGATACTTTTTTTGTAGGACAAACTGGAGACCCCAATCAGGTAGCTGCAGTATCACTTTGTATGCCTATATATCTGCTTCTTATGGCTTTCGGTAATATTTTTGGTATAGGTGGAGGTTCTTATATATCAAGAAAATTAGGAATAAAAGATTATGACAGCGTAAAAAAAATATCTTCTTTTTCATTTTATGCAAGCATAATAGTTGGTTTTGTATCTATGGCGATATATATAATATTTATGAAAGATATATTAAAAATATCAGGGGCAAGCCCTAATACTTATCAATTTTCTAAAGATTATCTTATGATAGTAGCATTTGGTGCTCCTTTTGTAGTAAATCAAATGGCTATGGGACAGATTGTACGTGCTGAAGGCTCTTCAAAAGAGGCTATGATAGGTATGATGATAGGTACTGTAGTTAATATAGTATTAGACCCTATTATGATACTTTATATGAATATGGGAGTTGCTGGTGCCGCTCTTGCTACAATAATAGGTAATGCATGCTCTACTTTTTATTATATTTATCATATTGTAAGAAAGAAATCTTTTCTATCAATACATGTTAAAGATTTTTCTTTGCATCAAGATATACTTATCAATGTATTTTCTATAGGAATACCTGTTTCTATAAACAATATACTTATGAGTGCTTCAAATGTTCTTATTAATAATTTTGCAGCTGCATACAGCGACAATGTTGTAGCAGGTCTTGGTGTGGCACAAAGGATATTCACTCTTGTTATACTTGTATTCATAGGGCTTTCTCAGGGTCTTCAGCCTTTTGTAGGGTATAACTTTGCCGCTAAAAACTATAAAAGAATGAACTCTGCTATAAAATTATCTTGTGTTATAAGTGTCATAATAGGATTTTTACTTTTAGGATTATCATTAATATTCGGAAGATGGTCTGTAAGTGTATTTATTAATAATGAAGAGGTTATAGATTACGGATTTAAATTTTTAATAGCAAGTTATGCAATAGCTCCTATTATAGGATTTCAATTTGTATTTATGTCTACATTCCAAGCATTAGGAAAATCTATACCTTCTTTGGTGCTTTCATTAAGCAGACAGGGCATAGCATTTGTTCCAACTATATTGATAGGAACAAAACTCTTTGGAATTAATGGAATAATATGGTCGCAGCCTATAGCTGATATTGTCAGTGTAGCATTAGCAACTGTTATGTATATCTATATATATAGAAAAATGAAGAAAAAAGCTATGGAAGAAGAAAATAATAATACAGAACCTGCTTATGCTAATTGATTATAAATAAAAATAGCATGCCATTTTTATTTAATTAAATACTTGACATTTTTATTATAGCATGTTAATATATTTACACATTTCAATGAAAGGGCGATTAGCTCAGCTGGGAGAGCGGGTGCCTTACAAGCACTAGGTCGGCGGTTCGAGCCCGTCATCGCCCAATCTTTTATATATCCCGTTACTATCATTAATATTAATAAATATTACTATTTAAGTATTAATATTTTTTAACGATAATTAATAATTTAATTGAATTAAATTATAATATATGTTATTATTATGTTAACTTGATTTAACAAAAATTAGAGAGACTTTAAATATAATTTATGGAAATTTTACAATATGTATTATTAATAGCAGTTATACTAGTTATAATGGCACTTATAAGTTTTATTTTAAAAGCAAGTTCAGGATTCAAGTACAAACTTATAATTATAATATTAATAAGTATAGTAGTATCTTCAATAACAGCTGTAGGTGTTATATATATGAATAATACCGTAAGCATACTTCCTAATATAGCACTCGATATAGAGCAGAAAAAAATAGAAGAAGAAAAAAAGAGAATAAGACGAGATATGATAATAAGACCAGGTGCCATAGAAACTATATCTCTGCATTTGGCTTATTCAAATAGAATATCTCCGCCTATGATAAAAAATAGAGAATTAGGATTCTATTTAGACGGAATATGGTTTAATTGGGCTAATGGAAAATTACTTACAGATGAGGATATGACAAATCAGGATAGGTATATACCATTTGGTTTTTATCCATATCCAGTAAATGGTATGCCCGAACTCCAAGAAGAAACTCCTGAAAGAACAAAGGAACTTGAAGATTATTATAAAAAAAGAGTTAATAATAGAAAATATATAAACAATAAATTTTTAGATACATTATATGACGGAACAACAGAAAGAAGCATGATTAAACATATAAATACAGTAAGTATTTTGGGATATAAAGTAAGGGTGCATGATTATGTTTATGAACCGCTTTCAAATGTAAGTATGGAAGTAAAACTTATCGCACAAACAAATAAAGAAGTTGATGAGTTTTTAGATTCTTTAAAAATCGTAAGCGGATACGTTTGGAAAATAATATCAAAAAGTTCAAGCAGAAGCTATCATAGCTATGGTGTGGCATTTGATACTTTGCCTAAAAAGAATTATGGAAAACAAATATACTGGGTTTGGACAAGAGTTAATAATAAGGCTTGGTATGCTGTACCTTATGATAAAAGATGGCATCCTCCTAAAGAGGTTGTAAAAGTATTTGAGAAATATGGTTTTATATGGGGCGGAAAATGGCATAATTATGATACCATACATTTTGAATACAGACCTGAATTAATTATATATAATAAATTAAAAGATGATGAAGATTCCATATATGAACTTATAGAAAAGTATGGCATATTCTGATATAGCCAGAGCCTAAGATGAATAATAATATATTTAATAATAATTTAAAAGAGCTTCAAAAAAATAAATATAATTTTAGAGCTGTAAATAAGTTAAAAGATTATAAAAGTAATAATGAAAAATATAAAATTAAATTAACAAAGAATAATTTAATAAGCATATTATTCAATAACAAGCCATTAACATCAACTTATGCTCCAATTGAAGAAGCTAAAAAATTAATAGAACAATTTATAAAAGACAATAATACGCATATAGGAATATTTTTATCCATTGCTTCTTTTTATCATATAGAATATTTCTTATCCCTTAATAAAAATAATAAAGCTATAATAATAGAAAAAGATATCGAAATTGTAAAACTCATTTTAGAAAATATAGAATCAAAATATTTATGCAATGTAATTATTATCCTAAACGAAGATATAGAAACTACACTGGCATTTTTTAACTTTTACATGAATGATACAGACACAAAAAAAATAGTATATATAAGACATGTAAGAGCTTCAACTATAGATAAAGAAACTTCAGATTATTATGACAGAATTAATATATATTTAGCAAACAGCATAAAAGAAAAATTAATGTCGCTGACATCAAATTATTATTTTGCTCCTATATGGTCAAGAAATATATTATATAACATGCATTTCAATTCTGGGTATTCTATAAAAACATATCATAATATATTAAAAAAAGAAGTGCCTCTATTATTGATTTCAGCAGGTGCCTCTATAGATAATCATATAGAAGAGATAAAAGAATTATCAAAAAATCATTTTACTATTGTGCTGTCCCATGCTTTCAATACACTGATTAATAATAATATAAAACCTGATGCTGTAGTTTCAACAGATGGAGGATTTTATTCATCAATACATATAATGAATCTAATTAAAAAGCAAAATAGAGATATAAAAATATTTACAACGCATAGTGCCTACCCTTTTCCTTTAACTGATATTGAAGATGAAAGAATATTCTATTTCTCGCATGATGAGAGTTTAGAAAAAATTTTATATAATATAGATGACAGTGATGATAATAATAATATTTACTTCTGTATGGAAGGAAGTGTTATAATGCCTGCATTAAGAATAGCTTATATGCTTAATCCTAAATACATACTTCTTGCAGGGTGCGACTTTTGTCATATAGATGATAAAAGCCATTCATTATATTCTAATGCCATAGCACTAGATTTAATTAACAGCAATAAATTAAAAACTTTTGAAACTCTTAAATACAAACGTCTTAATGATAATCAGAAGCAGGAATGTTATGATAATGTTTTTAGAAGCACATCTTCTTCTTTAATGAGCTACAAAAACCATTTTGAATCATTAGTACAGGAAATTATTAATACAGTAGAAATATTTACCTTAACAAAAGAGTCCGCAAAAATAAATAATGTTAAAATATACAATTTTGATTATAAAGTATATGATAAAAATAATATAAAAATAGAAAATTACATAAAAGAAAATGTTAATAAAAATGAACTTATAAAAAAAATAGAGAATTTCATTGATAATGTTAAAAAAGGAAGCATAAATAATATTGAAGAAATAAAAGAATTAGGAAATATGATTTCACCATGGCATATAGATGAAATGGAGAAGTCAAGAATGGAATATTCGGATTTTAGAAAATACATTCTAAATTGGCATAATGATATAAAAAAATTATTATATTAATACTTTGACAAAAATAAACGAAAATTATACAATATAGTATATAATTATGAGGTTTATAAAGAATGAAAAAATTATCATTTATATTAATAACATTATTTATATTTAGTATACAATTATTTCCTGCAGCAGTAACTACATATTACAATAAATGGAAAGTAAGAAGTATAACTTATGATAATACTACCACAAAGACAGTTACAATGTCTTTTGATATTGATAAAATGCTTGAGCTTTATATAGCTTCAAGAAATAATCAGCTTAATATAACTTTGACATGGTATAAAGAAACTATAGATGAAAATGATCCTATAGTACAATATAAATTTGATGATTCTCAGTATTATTCTGTAGAGCCTATAATGAGATCAGCAAAAGATAGTTTTGATATTCTATATACTATTTCTCCAGCATTCGGATTAGTTCAGGAAAAAGAAACAATAGATTTCTTCAAAAAATTAGTAAAAAGTACAAATATGTCAATAAGACCTAATAATTACGGAGAGGAATATAATATTGATTTAACAGGATTAAAAGAAGCTTTAGAAAGCACAGATTTTACTGGAACTTTATTTGAAAAATATAAAAACAGCATATTAGAATAAAAAATTAAATTGCTGCAAAAAGTTTACAAATACTTTTGCAGCAATATTTAATTTTTAGAATCCTAATTCCTCATCTATAAATATAATATGTATTCTTTCTTTTATATGGCATTTATTAATTATAATTGTATAAGAACATAATCTTTTATCTATATCACAATTATTATTACAAATCATATCATTTACGCAGCATGGATTATCAGCCTTAAATCTTATAGAATTTTCAGCAGCAGCAATATTTTTGGCTCTTTTCAAAGCATCTTTTTCACTATTGCAAACCTTATTTCTTCCTACAACCAAAAATACTTTTTTAGGTCCGTAAATCATAGCAGCTACCCTATTACCAGTTCCGTCTATAGCTATAACATCACCATTTTTTGTTAAAGCATTGGCAGAACATAAATAAACATCACTGCTGAAAGACTTTAATTCAGCTTCTGCTTTTATATCTTTATTGTTTCTGTCAATAAAATTTTTATAGCTTTTTAATTCCTCAAGTATTCCCATCTGATTAACGGATGTGCTTCCGCCGAAAGTTATCACATCATCTTTTTTTATAAGAGATATAATAAACTTTTTAGCTTCTTCTTTATTAGGAAAACTATCAAATGCAAAGCCCTTACTATTGAATTTTTCTTTTAATATTTTTGATAAATTGGCAAAATATTCTTCTTGAACTGTCATAATAAAATCCTTCATTTATTAAAAATTAAACCATATCACAAGTTATACAAAAAAGGAGTCTTAAAGACTCCTTTTGATATTATATAAAAAATTAATAATTATTTTTTTGTAGATTTTTTAGCACAAGGTTTTCTTGTTGTTTTTTTAGCAGCAGTTGTTTTTTTAGTATCTTTTACTGCTTTTGAATCTTTATTTTCTAATTCCTTTAATACTAGCTCTGCTATCTGAACAGCATTTGTAGCAGCACCTTTTCTAATTTGATCTCCTGCACACCAGAATGTTAAAGAGTTTTTAGCACTTATATCATCTCTAAGTCTTCCTACAAATACTAAATCCTGATCTGAAGTATCAAGAGGCATAGGATATTTTTCTTTAAGAGGATTATCAACTACTTTAACTCCTGCAGCTTTTTCTAATAATTCCCTTGCTTTTTTAGCAGATATTTTCTTTTGTGTTTCTACTGTTATAGATTCGCTATGACTTCTTTCAACAGGAACTCTTACGCAAGTACAGCTTATAGCTATTTTAGGATCATGAAGCATTTTTCTTGTTTCATTAGTCATTTTTAATTCTTCTTTAGTATACCAATTTTTTTCATCGAAAGAATCTATACGCGGTATCAAATTGTATGCTATTTGATATGGGAATGTTTTTATAGTAGGTTTTTTACCTTGACTAAGCTCTTTAATTTGTTCTTTCAATTCATCCATACCAGCCTTACCAGCACCTGATACTGCCTGATATGTAGAAGCTATAACACGTGTGATTTTACCATATTTATGCAATGGTGCTAATACAACCAAAGCTATTATTGTAGAACAGTTTGGATTAGCTATAATTCCTTTTTTTCTATTAGCAATATCTTCAGGGTTTACTTCAGGAACAACTAGAGGAACATCTTTATCCATTCTAAAAGCACTGCTGTTATCTATAACTATACTTCCTGCTGCAGCTGCTAATGGAGAATATTTTTTACTTTCATCTGCTCCAACAGCAACCAATGTAATATCCATGTCTTTAAAAGAATCTTTAGAAACTTTTTCAATAGTATAACTCTCTCCCTTGAAAGAAACTTTTTGACCTGCTGAACTGTTTCCCAATAATTTTAATTTTTCAATAGGAAAATTTTTTTCTTCTAATACCTTAAGCATCTCTTGACCAACGGCGCCTGAAGCACCTAATAAACATAAATTGATTTTTTTCATAATAGTTACCATTTACTTTTAGATTTTTATTTTTTTTATTATATAACAATTAAATATTAAAAGCAACAATTTTATAAATTATGCTTGTAATTTTTATTAATATAAATTATGATTTTAAATTAAATAAAAACTTAAAAATAGAGAATAATTAAATATGGTAAAAATGAACATAATAATAGAAGAAGTAAAAAAGAAAAAAATATATTTTATAGCAGCTTTATTAATATTTATAGCTGATACTGTTTCAAAATATTTTATAGATAAATATTTGCAGGAAACTGTGATTAAAAGAGTTATAGGAGATGTATTGATATTTATATATACAAGAAATTACGGCGTGTCATTTGGAATTCTTAATAATGTACCTGAAGCCATAAGGCATATAATACCTGAATTATTAAAAGTTATAGTATTTGCTGCAATGATCATAGTTTTCTTTATTATGATATCTATAAATGTAAAAAATCAAAAGCTGTCTATGATAGGATTTACTATGGTTCTTGGAGGAGCTATGGGAAATTTGGTTGATAGAATTATGAGAGGATATGTAACAGATTTCATAAGTATGGGATTCAATGAAACTATCAGATTTCCTTATAATTATAATATAGCCGATGCATCTATAACAATAGGTATATGTATAATAGCAATAGGCGTATTTATATTCAAAGAAGATTTTGACAAAAAGAAAAAAACTGTTTCAGAAAATAATAATTAAAATATGAACGATGAAATTAATAAACAATCATTTATCATTACAGAAGAAGATGCTGGAAAGAGATTAGATATATTTATAAGTGAAAAAATAAATATTACAAGAAGCCAAGTAAAAAATTATCTCTCTTCTATAATGGTGAATGATTCAGAAAAAAAATTATCATACTCATTAAAACATAATGATAAAATTATAATTAATTTAAATGATATAGATGATGAAGAAACAGATATAGAATCTCCAATGCCAGAAAACATTGATTTAGATATAATCTATGAAGATAAATATTTGCTTGTAATAAATAAGCCTGCTAATATGAGCGTACATTGTTCATCATCAGAAATGAATGGTACTTTAGTTAATGGGCTTCTTTATCATGTAAAAGATTTTGATTTTATTGGAAACAAAAGCAGAGCTGGAATTATACATAGACTCGATAAAGATACTTCGGGGATTATGATTGTAGGGAAAAATGCTGACATAGTTGCAAAAATGCAGGAGCAATTTAAAGAGCGGACAATAAAAAAGATATATCATGCTGCTGTAATATCAGTGTTAAAAGATAATTTTCTTGAAATAAATTTGCCTATAGGAAGGCATCCTGTTTATAGAAAAAAAATGACTGTTAGAGAAGATGGAAAAGATGCTTTAACATATATAAATGTTCTAAAAAGATTTAAAAATCATACTCTAATAGAAATAAATTTAAAAACTGGAAGAACCCATCAAATAAGAGTGCATTCCTCATATAAAGGCTTTCCTGTTGCTGGTGATAAAATATATTCAAAAAGCTATAATAAATATAAGGGATTAATGCTTATAGCTAAAGAAATAGAGTTTAAACATCCTATTACACAGGAAATAATGAAATTTGAAATAGATTATCCTGAATATTTCAAAGAATTTCTATATTCTGATTATATATAATAAAAGAAAATATTTTTAAAATTATGTATTTATACGTCATTTTTTGTCATAATTATAACTTAATATATTTATATTAAAGGTGTTTTATTATGAGTTTTAATGATATAGATTTTAAAAGAATAATTGATTGGGCAATTAAAAATGATGCTTATAACATAGCTGATATGACTAAAGAAGATATTATAAATGCAAAAGAAATTAATTTAAGTAATTTGGATATAGAAAGTATTCCAAAAGAATTTTTTAAGCTTACTAATATAGAAAGCATGTATTTGTCTTTGAATAATATTGAAAAAATACCTAAAGAAATAGAAAATCTTAAAAATTTAAAAAATATTGATATTTCTGCTAACAGGATAAAAACTCTTCCTATTGAATTTTATAATTTAATTAATCTTGAATATTTAAATATATCAGAAAATTATTTAAAAAAAATAGATAAGCATATATACAAACTCATTAAATTAAAAGAACTTTATATAAGCGGATGCAATATTACTTATTTATCTAAAGAGATATTTTGTCTGTACAATCTTGAGTTTATGGATATATCATATAATAAAATAAAAAGTATAGACAAAGAAATACAAAAACTAAAAAAGCTGGAAGAAATAATAATAAACAATAATAAAATAGAAGCAGTACCAAAAGAGATTAAGGCAAAGATTATAAGCAGTTAATAATATTATCTTTTTTTATTAGTCTTTTTTATATTTTTCTTGTTTGATTGAGCTTTATTCTTTTTTGCTATTTTATCAAATGTTTTTTCTGCTGAAGATTTGCCTTTATATGTTTTTAATTTTGTGGTTAATCTTTTCTTTTTAGGTTTAGCTTTAGCCCATTTCGATTTATCATGTTTTTTTACTGGCTTATCTTCTGATATTTCATTTTCTATACTAATTTCTTCTTCTGTAATACTATCGTCATATTTATAAGCATCAGCAAATATATTCTCTATATCCTTTAATTTCTTATCTTTCTGTTTGAAGAAAAATTCTATTTCTTCTTCTGTAAGATCTCTAATATGTCCTGCCTCTAATGTACCTGATATTTCATTATATTTACTCACGCATCCTACAGATATTCTCTCCAAATCAATAACCTTGTATCCAAGATAATCAAAGATTTTTCTAATCTCTCTGTTTTTTCCTTCATTTATAGTAAGACGTATTTTACTTTGTATTCTTCCTTTAGAGAGTATTTTAAATTTAAAAGGAGAATAAGTTACATTTTTTATAGTAATACCTTTGCTTGCTTCCAATAACTTCTCAGAATCTATTTTTCCATTAACTGTAACATCATAAACTTTTAATATTTCATAGGACGGATGCGTAATAATATTAGCAAACTCTCCGTCATTAGTTATTATCATTATTCCTCTTGATTCAGAGTCAAGCCTTCCTGCATAGAATAAACGCTCTTTAATACCCTTAAAAAACTCTGTTATTATTCTTCTGCCTGGCAAATATTTTGTAGTGCTTACTACTCCTATAGGCTTATATAATGCCATGTATCTTTTAGTTTGTCTGTTTATTAAATTCTTATCAATAGAAACACTGTCTTCTTCTTTTACTCTGTAGGCAGGGTCTAATATAACCTGATTATTAACTCTAACTCTGCCTGACATTATAGCTTTTTCGCAGTTTCTTCTGCTTGCAAAACCAGATTCTAGTATAACCTTTACAAGTCTTACAGCCTCTTCATTCTCTTTCTTTTTCATTATTTATATATTAACTCCGTAATTTTATAGCTGTTATAATATACTAAAAAATCTATATTATGTCAAAAGTTTATTAATTATTTTTTATATTTATATTTTCTTATCATTTCTTCTATCTAAACAATCTAAACAATACATTCATTATATTTATTCGTATCGTACTTTTTTATCTCAAAAATAAATATCAATATTTTTTAATAAATCAAATTAATAAAACATAATTATATAATCTTTATTATCAGTAATATTGACTTCTTTATTTTAAATATATTTTATAATTAATTACACTCTTTTTTAAATCGCACGCAGATTAGAATTATAAATATATATTAATTAATAATCAAATTTTAACAGTAAGAAAATTATTGATCCAACGTGCGTTAATAGAAACTGTAAATTTAATTTCAGCTTGGGTGGGTATGCTTTTAATAATTAAACTTTAAATATTAAAAAAGTTATAATTTTAAATAAAAATAAAAAATTTTAAAGGGCGGGGTATGTAATTAAGTTTTAAAATTTATTTTGAATCCCACCCTTTATGCTTACTATTTTTATTTGTAATTATAATCTTTCATTTCTTTTTTATTTTATCTGTTATTTTTACTACCCACCCAAGATTTTTTTAAATTTATAATGCATTCACCGCACGCAGAGAAAAACTAAAAAGATAAATTTATTCGACATTCTAATTTTATTTACCGTGCGTAAAGTCATTTCAAACCATATTTATTTTGAATATTTTTTATATTATTTTTAGCTATGTTATTATTAGAATCTAATTCCAAAGCCTTTTTATAATCTTTTAATGCATCTTTATACTGTCCTAAATTTTCTTTAGATACTCCTCTGTTATTATAAACATCGCTATAACTAGGGTTTAACTCTATAGATTTATCAAAATCTTTAATAGCTTCTTTATATTGTCCTAAACTTCCTTTAGCAAGTCCCCTGTTATTATAAGCATTACTATCATTAGTGTCTAACTCTATTGCTTTATCATAGTCTTTTATAGCTTCTTCATACAGTCCTAAATTTTTTTTAGCAATTCCTCTGTTATTATAAGCATCACTATCATTAGTGTCTAACTCTATTGCTTTGTTATAGTCTTTTATAGCTTCTTCATACAGTCCTAAATTTTTTTTAGCAATTCCTCTGTTATTATAAGCATCACTATCATTAGTGTCTAACTCTATTGCTTTATCATAGTCTTTTATAGCTTCTTTATACTGTCCTAGATTATATTTAGCAATTCCTCTATTATTATAAGCATCACTATTATTAGTGTCTAACTCTATTGATTTGTCATAGTCTTTTATAGCTTCTTTATACTGTCCTAAATTTTCCTTAGATACTCCTCTGTTATAATAAGCATTACTATAATTAGGGTCTAACTCTATTGCTTTATCAAAAGATTCTATAGCTTCTTTGTATTTTCTCTCTTTATGATAATTAATACCTTCTTTATAATATTTTTCTGACGATGACATATTTTACCTCAAATAATTTTTTATTATAAAAATAATATATTTCGTTTTTTAGTATTTTTCAAGTTAATATTATTAAAAATCCTACCCTCTATGCTTATTATTTTTATTTGAAATTATGACTTTTTATTTCTTTGATGTTTAAAAGAAATTGTTAACGCCCACCCAAGATTTTTTTAAATTTGTAGCGTATTCACCGCACGCAGAGTAAAGCTAAATATATAGATTTATTTGCAATTCAAATCTTATTATATTGTTAATTTTGTTTACCGTGCGTTAAATAATTTTTAAATCTAATCAAAACTTGGTCAGGTACTGAAATTTATAATTATGAGTTTTAAAGTGATAAACGAGCAACAATAATAAATTAAATATACTTGCTTGCTTCTTTGATGCTTAGATTAGCCATATTATCTTTATGTCTTTCTATAAAATCTCTCACCCAGTCTGAATTAGTTTTGCTGTAATCTCTTAATGACCAGCCTATTGCCTTATTTATAAAAAATTCTTTGCTGTCTAAATTATTTAGCATGATTTTTTCTAATAATTCTATATTGGTTTTTTCTTTTCTTAAAAGCTGATGATTTATAGCTATTCTCCTAAGCCAAATATTATCAGATAAAGACCATTCTAAAAGTATGTCATTAACAGTTTCGCTATATCACCGATAATTCTATCTAAAAAATCTATAGTATCCCACCAAGATTTTGTGAGTGCATATTCTTTTAATTTTTCTATATGTGTTTTATTTAAATATTTATTTTTTAAAATAAGATAATCTATTGCAGCATACTGAAATTCTCTGTATTTATTATTATAGCATTTGTCGGTAAAACTAAAATCAATATATTCTTTTTCATCTTTTGGAATTGTTTTAAATACTTTTTTCTCAGCTTCCTTTCTCTCTTTTGAATGAATACCCAAAAACTCAAAATTATTCTTCATATACTTAGCTTCTTTATCATTTTTTAGAATATAAAATTCTTTTGAAATGCTTTTGTATAGATCAATCATTTAATTATCACTAAAGTTTATTTATCAAAAATATAATTATAAATATGCTCAGGTAAAGGTATTCCTTCTTTTAAATAATTATAAGAACAAGCCTCTTTTCTTTCACCTGGTACTGATATAGTTTCCCCATCTTTTAAAGCAGGCTCTTTTCTTATATCATCAATAAATGACTGAACCGTATTTAAATATGTATCTAAATCATTATAAACAGCAGGGTCTACAACAAGCATGAATGTAGAAAGATTCCTTTTTTTGTCCATATCTCCGTACATCTTGACTAAATTATTGCAGTAAGCCTGACCTATTAAAAGCCCAGTAAAAGCTTCAACCATAGTCATTATTAAATATCCTTTAACCCCACCGAAAGGCACAACATATTTTATCTCATGCGGATTAGAACTAGGATTACCGTTTTCATCAACACCCCAATGCATAGGCACTGTTTCATTATTCTCTCGTGCTGTGAATATGCGTCCCAATGATACCTCGCTTGTAGCCATATCACCAAGTATAAAATCTTTTTTGGCAGGAAATCCGTAGCTTATAGGATTAGTACCGAAGAAAGACCTTTTTCCTCCAAAAGGTATAACGCATGGATCTGTATTAACCATTATAAGAGAAACTTTATTCTGATCTATTGCCATTTTATTATAGTATCCTAAAGCCCCAGCATGACTATTATTCTTTATTCCTATTAAAGCTATTCCTTGTTTTTCAACAGTTTCTAAAGCCCATTCCATAGCATACTGACTTGCCACATGTCCGAATCCTCCGTCAGCGTCCATTAATGCAAATGACGGTCTTTTTGTTTCTATATTAAATTCAGATTTTAAATTTATTCCGCCTTGTTTTATTCTATTTATGTAATGCTCTACTCTTATTACCCCATGAGAGTGTATACCCCTTATATCCGCATAAATAAGTACATCTGTTACAATACCAGCATGTTCATTTGGCACACCTGCTGATTTGAATTTATTATATACAGCACCCATTAATTCTTCTGCTTTAACTCTAATCATAATAGAAAACCTTTTAATATTTAATTAACATAAACAAAGTTTACATAATTATAAATATAATGTCAATAACTATTAATCATATTAAATAAAAAAAGACAAGAAGATTATTTAATTTCTTCTTGTCTATTAGAAAAATCGAGTTTCTTATATGATAAAATCAATCATCATACTCTCTGCCTAAAAAAGCACCAGAACCGCTTATATAAAGCTCCATTCTATTATTTAATTTTAATTCAAAACGTCCGTTATCTCTCTCAGCTTTATATATTACAGCATTAGGATAATATCTTTTGGCTGTTCTGTAAACTGCAGGAGGAAATGCGGATGCTGGTATTCCATTATAACTTTGAATTTCTTTCCAATATCCTGAAGGATGATATTCTATTTGAGTACCATCTGATAGAGATACTTTTATCTCATCCCAATCATCATATCCTACATAACTTACTTGTTTATTAGGGAAAGATTTTTTTATATTATTTTGAACCACTGCTGGAAGAGAACTAAGAGCATCATAATTATTTGCTGCATAATAATCTGTAGTATCAGCAGTATAAGTATTATTATTTGTTGCTGCAGGTGATGAAGTATTATAAGGATAACTGTAATAAGGGTCATTGTTATTATAATACGGATCATTGTTGTAATAAGGATCGTTATTATAATACGGATCATTATAATAAGGATTATTATTGTTGTTATTAGGTCCGTTTACCTGATTAGAGTTATTTAATAAATTAAGCTCTACAATATCTTTCATTATTCCTTTATAAGAATTATATGTATTTGTATTAGTGCTTGAATTATTATTAATTTTATTAGTATCTGATGCTGCCTGTACTACACTATTATTGCTTTGAACATCTGTATCGAAACCGCTTGCTACAAAAGAAGTATCAGGTACATTTGCATTAGCTGTAGCATCAGCATTAAATAAACTTACTTGATTATTATTCATCATACTGTTTATCATATTAAGGTCATCTTCTGCTGTATATGTTTCTACATTAGAAGAATCTGAAGTATTTTCATTATTCTGATTGCTTGGTGTAATACCTGCTATTGATTCTGTTTTTTCTGTAACATATTGTAATCCTTCTCCAAAAGGATCATAATATAAATCACCTTGGTTAGTTAATACTGTATCAAATGGTCTGTTTTCTCCGTATTCTCCTCCGAAAGGATCATAATAAACATTTTCTTCTACAGGCTTATGCTCCTCATTCAATGTTGTATCATTAGTATTAAGAAGTTTAGATGTGAGATTAGTAAAATTTGTGTATGCTGTAGAACTTTGATATTTAGCAACAACAATACTGCATACCAAAATAATTACAGATAGTACTAATAAAATTTTTGATTTATCCATAAATAACCCCTAAAAATTGCTATTATAAGGTAAAGCCTTAATTACTATTGCTTTACCTTATTAAAAGATAATGAAAATTAATCAAAATCCTGACCTAATAAATTACCAGCTTTATCAATGTACAATTCCATCATATTGCTCATTTTTACTTTATAAACATTATAATGCTCCATTTCTACTGCCCAAATCTGTGCCTGCGGATATGTTTGTCTAGCTCTTGATATTACTGCCTGAGGAACTTGATTCAAAGGTATGTACCAATCAGCAAATAAAGCTGAAGAACCTAAAACTATTAAAGCTACTAATAAACAAAGTATTCTTTTCATTTATAAACTCCTTTTAATTAATATTAATCGTCCCATTCCTGACCTAATAAATTACCAGCTTTATCAATGTACAATTCCATCATATTGCTCATTTTTACTTTATAAACATTATAATGCTCCATTTCTACTGCCCAAATCTGTGCCTGCGGATATGTTTGTCTAGCTCTTGCTACTACTGCCTGAGGCACTTGATTCAAAGGTATGTACCAATCAGCAAATAAAGCTGAAGAACCTAAAATCGTTAAAGCCACTAATAAACAAAGTATTCTTTTCATTATAAAATCCTCCTATTTTTTTATAATTAATTTTTTATTTTTTATAATTAGTCATCCCATTGCTGACCTAATAATTGTCCGTTGCTGTCTATATATAATTCCATCATATTATTTAATTTTACTTGGAATGTAGTAAATTGCTTTTCTATTTTTACTATAGCTGCATTCGGATAAGTTCTTTTTACTGTATTCATAACATTGGCAGGAAGTATAGTATTAGGCATATTTCCGTAACATTTTACTTCTTTCCAATCTCCGTTAGGGAAGAAATCTATTTGAGTTCCGTTTGCTAAATAAACTTCTATATCATCCCAATCTCTTTCTATGAAAGTTACTTCAATACCTGAAAAATGTTGTTTTATAAAGTTTTGGGCATTCTGAGGTATAGATGATAATTGTACCCCATAACCATATTGCGGACTTCCTCCTTGCTGAGGCTGCTGACCATAAGGATTTTGAGCTGGAGGCTGACTATAAGGGTCTTGATATCCGCCTCCTTGTCCTCCCTGCTGCTGATCATAATATCCGTTATATTGAGCAAATAATAAACCTGAGCATATTGATAAAACAAAAGCTATTGATATAAATCTTTTTATAGCTGTCATAATAATCTCCTTATATTAAATTCTTATTATTTGTAAAGATACCTCATATAGAGGTAAATTATCTTTACATTTATATTATAGTATATTATAAATTATATGTCAAATTTATTTACTCTTTTTTTACTCAAAATTTACAGATTTTTTATATTTTTTTACAATTTTTATATATTTCATTCTAATTTTTATAAATTTATCAAAATATATTTATATTAAGAAATATTCATATTTAAAAATAAAGTAAAAATGAATAAATGGATATCTACAGAAACAATAGACCTCTGTTTTTAACAAAAACAAACATATAAAAAATTGTAATATTAACCAAAAACACCTATTAAAAACTATAATAGGTGTTGAAATAATTTTTTACTTTATAAAATAAGATTTTACTGTTCCGTATATTGACGAAGTAAATCTCTTATTAATTTCTAAAGGATTTATATATTCTTCTTCATTGCAGCTGCCATTTTCATCTAGTCTGTGGAAAGCAATATTTTTAAATGTTACTTTTTCGCTAGCCTCTATTCCAAACCACATATATTCAAAACTTATACGGCATGCAATATTTAATATAGAATCTTTTAATTCATAATAAGTGTAGCTTCCTCCGTCTTCAATATCTCTGCTTCTTTCAAATGACATTTTATTTGCCATTGACATTATTTCGCCTGCTGTTATTTCGCTATCTTCAAAAGAAATGATTTTGTTGTTTTTTATATACTCTTCTTTCACTTCTTCAAATAATAAATCAAGCTGATTTATAGGCTGTGATATTTCATAATCGCTTAATTGAGTTTTCCATTTTGATAATTTTTCACTATCCAATTCTATAGGGTGAATCAATGTAATATTCTTTTTATTTTTAATAGCATCATCAAATATATATTCCTCTTCATCATAAGTATTGAAACTTCCGTCTTCCATATATCTGAAACTCTCTATTAAATTATTTTTTTCATCATAAACACCCCATATAAGTTTTAAAGCAAATATATTCATTATAGGGTTATCAACAAAAAGCTCGGTAAAAGTTTTATAAGACCATTTACGAGCGTTTAATAATACTTTATTTAATCTTGTTATTTGATTAGAACTTATCATTTTAATATTTTTCTTTATCAAAGTTAATTCTTTTTTAGCTGCATCCGCTTTTTCTTTATCATCTTTACTGTTTGGAGCAGGAAGCGATTTTAAAACTTTATCGTTTGAATCTGTTAATTCTATAGTGAAATCATTTTTTATTTGAAGTTTAAATACTCTGTCGGCTTCTCCTCCATAATGAAGTTCTCTTACCCCTTTTTTATCAAAATCCAAATCTGGAATTATTTTATCTATAAGTTCATCTTCTGAAATATCTAATGCTTTGGCAGTCTTTTTTAATGCATCTTTAGCAGCATTTTTAACCTGATTATTTTTAACTTTTACAGACATAGTATCAACTAAAACTAATGCAAATTTGCTTGCTTTTAATGCTATAGCATATACGGAATATGCTGCTAATGCTCCTCTTGCATTCAATGCCCATTCTTCAATCTGAGCCTTTAACTTTAAGAGTTTATCTTCAGTTTGAAAAAGACAATATGGAATAAGTATATTTTTTAATTTTGTATCTGCCTTATTATCAAGCCAATTTGAGTATATATCATCAAGTGCATTTCTAAGTGAATCAATATCAAAAAACTCTGCTATTTTGTTGCAGTCTTTTAATATTGAAGGCTCTTTTAAAGCAATATATTCCATAAACACATACTTAACTATATTTAAAGGAGCTTTAGTTTTTTTATTCTTTAACAAAATATTAGAGAGTATATTTTCGTCTATATCTTTTATTAGAGCTTCATGTCCTTCATTATAGTATTTATTTAAATATTCGTTTATTTCGTCAACGCTTTTAAATTGAAAATCATCATCAAACTTTTGTAAATCCCAATATTTAATTATTTCTTTATAAACTGTTCTTGATGCTTCTTTTCCTTCATTAGCTAATTTTTCTACTTCGCTTCTTACAATGGTTTCATTATTATTTATTACTGATACACAATGCTTTTTTATTTCTTTTGATTTTGCTGTGTCTAGAACTTTGAAAACAAAATCAAATTTATTATCAATTAAACTGCTTAAATTATCACTGAAAATACAATTAATAAATGATATAGTACCGCTAATATTTGCTGTTATAGAAGTGATAAATGATTTCTCTTCCATAATAGATTTTGTTTCTTCTACATTATTTTTTATAAGTGTAATAATATTATTTTTTGAATCTAATAATGATAAATAAATATCTTTTAATGGCACTTTTTTATCATTAACTAATTTTTCTTTAGCTTCTAAAATACCTCTATTATAGAATATTTCCTGAATAGAAATATAAATTGAAATTTTGCCGTATATTCCGTAATATTTTAATAATTTAGTAGTAATTTCTGATGCCTCATCATTGATACCATCAAGCGACATTATAGCCGATAAATAATGACTATGATTGCTATAAGGGTTTTCTTTTACATATTTAAAGCTTTTAGAAGTTATTTCATCGAAACTTTTAATAGGTTCTTTTATTTTTAAAAACTCTACGCACATTGTTTTGAGAGTTTCTACAATGGAATTAGTATCTATATTATATTTGTTATCATTTGCTGCAAGCATAATTGATGAAAGCATAACATAGTCAGTATATAATTGTTCCAATTTTGATTTTGCTATTATCTCATAAAGTCTATAAAATGTTTCTCTATCTTCATTATATAATTTTTTTACTTCTACTGTTAAATATGAAATAAAAAGCGTGTTGTTGTTAACGATTGTGTTTAACAAAATACATTCTTTAGTGAAATTGCATAGTTCTAAATATTCAGGTATAAGTTTTTGTGTATAGTAATAATAGCCTTTATCCTCTGAATATCCTTTAAATAATCTTTTATATAGTTTTATAGTTCTTGTCATATCTTTGTATATATTCACAAGAAAATAAATGATGTTATTATCTTTATTTAAAATATTCATTAATCTTTTATAAACTTCTTCATCTTTATCAGCTATAGTGAAAAGTAATGATATAGTTTCTTCATCATTAATTTTTAGAGAATCTATATAATTTAATAATTGTTTGATGAGGCTTTTATCATCATCTCTATTTATGAGGTATACAAAAATAGTTAATAATAAATGAGGCTCTTTATTCAACAATGCTTTATTATCATTTTTTACTTTTTCTAAGTATTGATTAAACTCTTTAGGAATACAGCCTTCTAATTCTAAAAACTTATTAAAATTATTGACTTGTATTTTTATATATTTAGATGCTTCATTATTAGCTAAAGTTGCTTTAGAATATATTGTATCATATATAGCCCTTTCAGCCGTATTATTATAACTTTCTATCAATGCTTTTTCTAAATCTTCACCAGTGCATAACCTTAAAATTATATAGGCATTTTTACCTTTGTATATATCTTTTATTACAGTTTCAGCGTATCTTGACAGAACTTTTTTATCTTCTTCTTTAGTATTTTCATCAAAATAAAACCTAAAAATGTCTTCAGAATCATAACCATAATAATTTCTTAAAGTGGGGCAGCTGTTTGACTTTCCATAAAAATAATCAAGAAATGCATTCTTATTATTTTCATATTGGAATATTCTTTCAAACTTATTTCTTATTTGTTCTTCATTACTGATATTATTCTCCATAGTTAGTACCTCATCTTTTAATAGTATTTTTATATAGTATAATTAATTTTTTTCATTATGTCAAATTTTTATTACTGTTGCTATGTTCGCGACGAAGTCCGCCTTTGGTGCCGCCTATAATTAGCAAATAAATAAATTTATTTGCTGGCTTCGGCTCACTGTTTGGTTGATATGTTTATTAAGCAAATATTATTATTTTTTAATTGTATTTATATCAACTTTTCCCGTGGCAAAAGTTGCAAAAGCACTAATTAATTAAAAAAGCTCTATCTTAATATATAAAAATTTTAATTAATAATTTTTATTACATTAAGTATATTATTTCTCCAAAAAATGTTTATATCCTAAATCTTTTGACTTTTGAAGATACACATCACTTTTATTTTTGCATTCTTCTTTTGAGTAGCCATTTATATTGTTATCAAGTTTAGCATATTCATCGTATACAAGATATAAATAGTAGTAGGTTTCTACTATATTTTCTTTTATTCGACTGTCATCTATAGCTTTTTTCAAATATATTTCAGAATTATTTAAATCATTGATTGTTTTATTTTCTTTATATTTGAAATACAATAATATACCATAATCATTGTTATCAATTCTTAAAATATTATTATAATCATCTAATACTTTACTAAAATATTCTTCATTTTAAATTTCGTTTAACGTGCGTTAAAGAAATTATAAATTTAATTAAAACTTGGGCGGGTGCTAAAATTTCTAATGTAGTCATAAATATATTAAGATTAAAATTTCAAGTATAGTAATAAAGAATAATGGGCGGGGTATGTAATAAAAGTTAAAAAATTTCATTATATCTGCCACCATATATTGTTTTGTAATTTCATCAGCTTGCCAAAAAGTTTTTTATTTTATTATTTTCATTATCTAATATTAAAAAAGTTCATTTAAACATAGGCATTTTTTATCTATTAATAATATACTGTCATTTAAAAGATTTTAGTATATGTTATAATCTATAAAAAATAATTTTTTAATAATTATGGAATAAATAAATGGAAGAGTTCAAACTTATACAAAAAATAAAAGAATTAACTCAAAATAATAATACTAACAATTTAAATATAGGCGATGACTGTGCTGTTATAAAAGATATAAGCAACGATAAAGATGTTCTTGTAACTGCTGATATATTAGTAGAAAATATCCATTTTTCTTTAGAATATTATTCTTTTTATGATGTAGGATATAAATCTGCTCAGGCGAATATAAGCGATATTATATGCAAAGGTGCAAACCCAAAAAATGTGTTTATTTCGCTCTCTATTCCCAAAAAAATAAATGATGAAAATATATTGGAGTGGTACAAAGGTTTTATAGATGCATGCAATCCATATAATATAGAAATATCAGGAGGCGATACCACAAGCTCCAATGATTATTTTTTTATATCAATAACTTTAATAGGGGCAATAGAAAAAAATAAAGCTATATTAAGAAGCAATGCTAAAGAAGAAGATAATGTTTATGTACTTGGATTTGTTGGGGAAAGCGATTTAGGATTAAGAAAACTATTATCTGGGGATTTTAATTATGATAATGAAAGTATAAAAACTCATTTAAGACCTAAACTTTTCTATAATAAATGGCAGGAAATTATAAAAAAATACAAAATAAACTCTTCTATAGATATAAGTGATGGGCTTTTGCAGGATGCTTCTCATATTGCTGAAGAATCTAAGAAATCAATAGAAATATATGAAAATTCCAATTGGGGGCTTGTTAATAGATTTTTTAATGTAAATAATAAAAATTATAAAGAAATATTAAAATCTATACTTACAGGCGGTGAGGATTATGCAATTATATTTACTAGCAATGATGAAATACCAGAAGAAAATAATTTAATAAAAATAGGAAAAGTAAAAAAATATTCAAACTATTTCATTAAATTTTCAGATATAAATAATAAAGAAGTTCATTTTGATTCATTAGGTTTTATTCATTATTAAATTAAATATTAGCAATATACTTGTAAAATCAATTTTAAAGTACTATACTATAATATAATAATAGTTTAAATTATTTTTTAAGGAGAATATAATATGAGAGAAGTGGTTATAGCCAGTGCCGTTAGAACGCCTGTAGGTAAGTTTTTGGGTTCATTTTCTAATGTATCTGCTGTAGAATTAGGTACTATAGCAGTAAAAGAAGCTTTAAAAAGGGCAAATATAAAACCAGAACAAGTGGATGAAACCTATTTTGGCTGTGTTATACAGTCAGCACTTCTTCCTAATGTAGCTAGACAAGTTTCTATTAATGCAGGAATACCTGTAGACAAGCCTGCATTAACTATAAATATACTTTGCGGTTCTGGACTTAGAGCTGTATCAATGGCAGCACAGATGATTAGAGCTGGAGATGCTGACATAGTAGTTGCAGGCGGTACTGAAAATATGAGTATGGCACCGTACACTGCTTCAGCTATGAGAATGGGAGCTAGAATGGGAGAAACTAAAATGCAGGATACTCTTCTTAATGATGCTCTTATTTGTGCATTTGAACATTATCACATGGGGGTTACTGCTGAAAATATTGCTGAACAATGGGGTATTACTAGACAGGAACAGGATGAGTTTGCATGCAGAAGTCAGAACAGAGCTGAAAATGCTGTTAAAAGCGGAAGATTCAAAGATGAGATAGTACCTGTTACAATAAAAACTAAAAAAGGAGAAACAATAGTTGATACTGATGAACACCCTACTTTCGGAACTACTATGGAAACTTTAGCAAAATTAAAACCTGCTTTCAAAAAAGACGGTACTGTTACTGCTGGAAATGCTTCTGGTATTAATGATGCTGCTGCTGCTGTAGTATTAATGTCTAAAGAAAAAGCTCAGGAATTAGGAATAACACCTATGGCTAAAATATTAGGTTATGCTACTCATGGTGTTGAACCTAGAATAATGGGCATAGGACCTATAGAGGCAAGCAGAAAAGCTTTGAAAATGGCTAATCTTACTGTAGAAGATATGGATTTAATAGAAAGTAATGAAGCATTTGCTGCACAGTCTATTGCCGTTGCCCGTGAATTAAAGTTCAATATGGATATAGTTAATGTTAATGGAGGAGCCATAGCTATAGGACACCCAATAGGTGCTTCTGGAGCTAGAATACTTACTACTCTTCTATATGAAATGAAAAAAAGAGGTTCTAAAAAAGGTCTTGCTACGCTTTGTATAGGCGGAGGTATGGGTACTGCTTTAGTTGTTGAGATGTAATTTATTTAAAAGACTATTATCTTATTATACTGCCTAGATAATAGTCTTTTTTTATTATTTTATTTTCATTTTCTATATATGTTCTAGTATCATTCATTTTAAGCAACTTAATAGTTTCATTATATATTATTTGGGGATAAATCATCTGCAAGCATATATTATTACCTTCACATGAAACTTTATTAGTTAAATATAAGCATGGAGAACAATATACATTTGAGCTTAAATTTATTTCTTTATTATAATTGAGTAATCCATAATGCCAATATGATCCAGGTCCCCATATAGATATTATATTGACATTTTGTGCATAAGCAAAATGAAGAGGGCCTGAATCTGTTGTTATAAATAAGTCAAATTTAGATAACAAATATATAGAAGCATTTAAAGAGAAAATACCTGCCGTCAAAAATACTCCATTTTTATTATTTAATTTATTATATATCTCATCTTCCAAATATTTTTTTTCCGATGGTGAACCTATTAAAAAAATATTTATATTCTTATCTTCTATATTATTCAAAAGATTTTCTATAAGCTCTACAAAATACAAAGGCGGATATCTTCTCTCTAAAGCAAGCTCACTAGCATTTCCATTTATTCCTATATAAATATCATCTTCTTTTTTATTTTTCAAATTATCTAAAAAATATTTTTCTACCTCATTCTTATGCTCTTCTTTAAATATAAATTTAGGTATATTTTTATTGTACATATTACTCGATGTTAAATAATTAGATATTTGCAAATATATATCTGTAATATTCTTCTGACTATTAAAGTACAGCATGTGTGTATATATTCCTATATGTAAGTGTATATCATATCTAAAAAATCCATATCTATTTCTAGCACATGACATAACTGTAATGCAGCTGGAATATCTTGAATATACCTCTAAATCTATAAAAGCATCAACTTTAATCTTAAGCAATTGAATCACCAATCTTAAAGTAGAAAAAAACATACTGATTATTCCACTGTCGTCTATGGTTAAAATATTATCAACATTCTGTATTATCTCAAAAATTTTAATATTTTTTTTGCTAGTGAGATAATGTACCTTACAGTTCGGAAATGTATTTTTTATATCTTGAATAATAACCTGAGATCTTACTATACTCCCCAATCCTAGATATTTTGCTATAACAACATTTTTCATATTATCTTTAGCTATAGAATGATCCATATTTTTAAATTTTCCAACTATAAAAGCTAGTCTATCAAGTAAATATGCAGAAAATCCAAATAATATTCTATCTACTTTTATTTTAAAATCTAGAGAAAACATTGCTATCTCCTATTATTTTCTAAAAAAATAACCAATGTTAAAAATCTAATACCTAAATTCTTAACATTGGTTGTAATTTTTTATATATTAATATATTATCTTTTATATATTCTAACCAGATTTCAATTGGTCTGGTCTGGTCTGGTCTGGTCTGGTCTGGTCTGGTCTGGTCTGGTCTGGTCTGGTCTGGTCTGGTCTGGTCTGTAATACTGCCTAAATAGTATCTATTGTCCACGTATTTTTTAAATAATTCTTTATACATCATTACATATTCATCTCTATATATGTTTATGTACTTTATAGTTTTAATATAAACATTTTTTGGGTAAATCATCTGCAAACATATATTATTACCATTACAAGGTGGCCTTATTGTTAAATGTATACATGGAGAACAATATACCGATGAATTAATAGGAATATCTTTTTTATAATTTGGAAAAGAATAATGCAAATTAGAACAAGGACCCCATATAGATATTATATTGACATTTTGTGCATAAGCAAAATGAAGAGGACCTGAATCTGTTGTTATAAATAAGTCAAATTTAGATAACAAATATATAGAAGCATTTAAAGAGAAAATACCTGCCGTCAAAAATACTCCATTTTTATTATTTAATTTATTATATATCTCATCTTCCAAATATTTTTTTTCCGATGGTGAACCTATTAAAAAAATATTTATATTCTTATCTTCTATATTATTCAAAAGATTTTCTATAAGCTCTACAAAATACAAAGGCGGATATCTTCTCTCTAAAGCAAGCTCACTAGCATTTCCATTTATTCCTATATAAATATCATCTTCTTTTTTATTTTTCAAATTATCTAAAAAATATTTTTCTACCTCATTCTTATGCTCTTCTTTAAATATAAATTTAGGTATATTTTTATTGTACATATTACTCGATGTTAAATAATTAGATATTTGCAAATATATATCTGTAATATTCTTCTGACTATTAAAGTACAGCATGTGTGTATATATTCCTATATGTAAGTGTATATCATATCTAAAAAATCCATATCTATTTCTAGCACATGACATAACTGTAATGCAGCTGGAATATCTTGAATATACCTCTAAATCTATAAAAGCATCAACTTTAATCTTAAGCAATTGAATCACCAATCTTAAAGTAGAAAAAAACATACTGATTATTCCACTGTCGTCTATGGTTAAAATATTATCAACATTCTGTATTATCTCAAAAATTTTAATATTTTTTTTGCTAGTGAGATAATGTACCTTACAGTTCGGAAATGTATTTTTTATATCTTGAATAATAACCTGAGATCTTACTATACTCCCCAATCCTAGATATTTTGCTATAACAACATTTTTCATATTATCTTTAGCTATAGAATGATCCATATTTTTAAATTTTCCAACTATAAAAGCTAGTCTATCAAGTAAATATGCAGAAAATCCAAATAATATTCTATCTACTTTTATTTTGAAATCTAGAGAAAACATACTAAACCTTTTTTAATATCACCAAAGATTCTCCCAATTTAATATTAAATCTAAAATTATTAATTATAGGTATGTAATTTATAAGATTAAATATTTGTGTTATAGGAAATAATTTGTATACATTAAATTGATTTCTCATATACTGTATTGTCATAGTTTTTAATGCAGGTTTCATATATATTATTTCAAATCCAGTTTTTTTTGCTATAACTTCCATATTTGTTTTATTAAAATAAAATAGGTGCTCTAATTTATATTGAGTCCACTTTTCTTTCATAATATTATGAGTAAAAGAGGAAGTATCAGGAACAGTAATCAAAATATACCCCCCCCCCCCCGTATTATTTAATAATTCGTATGATATTTTTAATGTAGAAACTGGATCTTGAACATGCTCTAATAGATCTGTCATTGTAATTACATCAAAAAAATTTTTATCAAATTGAGATGTTTCTAATGTTCCATTATGTATTCTATCATCACCAAATTTTTTTTTAGCTATAGAACTAGAATATTCTGATAACTCTACTCCATAAGGTTCAAATCCAAGTTTTTTTGCCTCTTCAAGAAGAAATCCTGAAGCTGTTCCAATATCCAAAATATTTCCATACTTTTTATATGGAAGTATTTTTAATAACATATTATGAAACGTGCTTTTTTTCATGTATGAAACTTCGTTTGTTTCACCAGATTCCATTCCCCATGATTTATAATATTCATTCGAATATATTTTTCTTATTTCATCAAATGTTGGCTGATTATATATAAATTCTAATTTACATTTTGGGCATTCTACTATATCTCTTCCATTTACATTAGATTTTATTTTCATATCTCCTTCATAATCACATAAGTAGCATTTATACATTAAAATCTCCTTTTAAGATATTTTTTTCAAAATCACTATAAAATCACCAGAAGAAATAGGAAAATCTATATTATTTATTAATGGTATATTTTTAATTATTTTTATAATATCAAAAATTATTCCTTGATTATGCTCTTTCATTTGAAAATACATATAATCTAACCTCATAGTCTTTATTAAATCAGAATGAAATACCAATTCAAAACCAATTTTTTGACATAGTTTTTTAATACTTTCTAAATTAAAATAATATAAGTGCTCACTATTATAATGAGCCCATCTCTTACCCATAAGTTTATTTGTTAAAGAATCTGTATTAGGAGTTGTAATCAAAATATACCCCCCCCCGTATAAGTTATTTATAATTTTTTTGACATCTAATAATGTTGATATTGGATCTCTAAAATGTTCTATAACATCTATCATAGTAATTATATCAAAAAAATTTTTATCAAATTGTGATGTTTCTAATGTTCCATTATGTATTCTATCATTACCAATTCTTTTTTTAGCTATTGAGCTTGCATATTGAGATATTTCTAAACCATATACATTAAATCCAATAGATTTTGCTTCTTCAAGTAAAAGTCCGCTTGAACAACCTATATCCAATAAATTACCATTATCACAGTAAGGCAGTATTTTTTTTAGAATATTCTTAAACGTTTTTCTCTTCATATTAGTAATCAAATTATCATCTCCTGTATCAAAACTACAAGTTGGATAGTTTGTACTTGAATATATTCTATTTAATTCCTCATCACTTGTTTGAGGATGCATAAATTGCAGTTTACATTCAGGACATTCTACTATATCTCTTCCATTTACATTAGATTTTATTTTCATATCTCCTTCATAGTCACATAAGTAGCATTTATACATAATTACTCCCTACCTAAACATATCTTACATATAGGTAATTCAGCCATATTATCTTTTAATAATTTTTCCCTTATATCTTTATAAGAATTCCATATATCTAATATGTTTTTTTCCATAATATTTCCCATAACATATCTTCTAAAATAATCCTGACAGCATAAAATAACGTCCCCATTTCTTGTAATGATCAACGTTCTTATATCAGGACATCTTTTATAATTTGCTTTCCTTTTTTCATTACTAATATCTACCCCCCCCCCTATTTGTAAGATATAACTCATTTGAAGTTTGCAGACGCATCTTTTCTTTTAAAAATTCTTTTACTGGTTTTAATCTCTCCAAATTTTTTTGAGGATTTAGATCATGTACGGTAACTACAAATTTATTTATTCCAGCATCTGATAACTCACTAGCTTTTTCTATTGTTAATAAATCTCCATTACTTATTAATACCTGTATTACTTTAGGTAAATGCAATGATGTATATTTTACCAATTCAACCAATCTTTCATCATATAATGGTTCATTAAATAAATGGTACTGAAATATTCCTGTGTAATTTATATTTTTTAATTCTTCTACAGAATGTTTAAATATATCCCAACTCATAAATTCTTTTGGGGTTTCATTATCTTTATTTGGACAATAATGACACTTTCTATTGCAATAGGATGATATTTCTAATGATACACTATGAAAAAAGTATTTATCTTTATATTTTATTGAATTTACAATTTCTGAATATATTTTATTTGTATTATAAGTCATTAACCTATACAAATCAGGGTTAATTTTTTCTAATCCAGTTATAAAATATTTATCTAATAGAATTTTTATTTTTTTAATCATTATTATTTTTATCCTTTTCATTAAAATAATTACTAAAAGTTAATAGAAAAGTTATTATGGCAAAAAACAATACTATAAAATGTCTTGGTATTATATTAACATGAATCAAAGAATGCTGTTTCATTATAAGAACCCAAGCTGATGAGACAGCTATAGCACCTAGTAAAAAGAAAACTGATCTTTTAAAATAATCGCTTTTTATTAAAAATGAATTTATATTTAAATATATTTTTAAATATCCAAATATGGAATTCATCAATACTAATAATACTGATACCAATAAAATAGGAAAAGTAAAATATCTTTTTGTACCATCAAGATACTGGTATAATATTATAGAATACTCTCTTAAAAGGTTAAAGAAATATAAACCCTCTACTTTAAGATATCCTGAAGATTCTATATATTCTATAGAAGAAGATCTTCCTAAAAATGCCCCAAATAAATCATCAAAAGCCATTTTTACAGATCCAAAATACAAAGAATTTTGAATAAAATGTAATACAAAAGCTATACTCACTCCAATTATTAATAAAATAGAAGAATATAGAACTTTTTTATCAAAATATATTTTTTCATCCTTCGGAAAGAAGAAAAATAAAAATGATATTCCTACTCCAGGAAGTATAAAATCAAATGATAATCCTCCTTGTAAAAAACCAAATAATATCAATATAAATGCATATTTTTTATTGTTGGTAGTAATAAAATTATATATAAAATATGGAGTTGCCATTAATACAGCTGTTGCATAAGACATATAGTGAAGTCCAAATTTAAAATATAGCAATGCGGGCTGCAATATAGTTAATAATGTTGCAAGCATAGCTAAAAAAGGGTTATTGCTTATTTTTCTAAAGAAAGCCCATAGAAAAAAACATCCTATTGTATGCCATAAATAAGGAAATAATCTATACTTCCAAAGCATAGGTGATACATTTTCTATCCATAAATTTAAATTTTTACCATTGGCAGAATACCATTCCTCTTTTATATTTTTAGGCTCTGGTAATACCGTATACAAAATACCAAAAAAAATATCTGGAAGCGGCGGATAATGGGTATATATAGTAGTATCATTTTCATAAGGTAAAGTAAAATTCGGTAATAAATAATTTGATAATAAACCATATTTTCTAAAATTCATTCCAGCAGTATGTACATTTGCCTCACTAAAAAAATCACCATACATCTTTCCATTCTCACCAGCAATAAATATTATAATTAAAGAAGTAAATACAGCAGATATTATCTTAATTAATCTCTTATTATATATAGAATAAAGATCTTTCATTAATAAAATAAATGATAATACTATATAATAGATAAATGATAAGTAAAAACCTGATTCAAAAAGAAAATATAATATAAAAAATAATAATAATGTTATTATCTGATTCCTAATTATATGGTATATTTTACTTTCATTAAATTTATAAACTATGCTAAATTTTATTTTTTTTATTAAAGGAGTCAAACATATAAGGATTACATGCAATATAACTATATAGTAAGTTATATCAACTTTAATTGTGTAAGGTAAAAAGTAAATAAGCATATATAATAAATTGATTCTAATAATATACAAGGATTCTGAATTAAATCTATTATTTTTATATAAATATAAATAAATAATTATAAAAATAAATATGAATATTGAAGGATATAATGTATATGGTAAATAAGAAGTATAGTTAATCTTATTTATTAGTTTAGAAATTATAACATACCATATACTTATAAAAGCCCATAAAGAAGATATAGATAATAATATATCACATACAACATAATTATTTTCATAATCATTATATATATATTCTAATACGCATATTTTTCCATATCTAAATATTACTATATAAATAAATAAAATAGAAATTAATAAAAATAATACATACATTACTATATTTATATTTAATTTTAATGAATAACTAATATTATCAATTTTATCTTCATTAATTATTTTAGTGGAAATTAAATTACCAAAAGGACTTCCATCTTCACCCATTACAATTTCCTTGACGAATGAATTATCCTCTAACAATTTATTTGTATCTATATACACTCCATAAATATCACTATTTCTAAAAACTTTATCATAATATTTTATTCTAAAACCATAACTATAATTGGTAATGGCATCATTCGTTAATATAAAATTTTTTATAGCTTCTTTGTCTAACTTGCCATCAAGCATATAGTTTTCTTTTATATTCGTCAATCCATTTAATTCTAATGTTTTATCTATATGCTGCTCATAATCACCATAAAAATCAAATTCCCCTAAATATCCTACCCTGTTTTTTTTACCCAAAATAGAAAGAATTGAAAACACTAAAATGAAAACTATTAATAAAGAAATATATATCTTGAAAAATAAATTTTTATTTTTCATACAATACTCCATATAAAGATGTTAAGATTACACTTGAATTTATAAAATATTTTTTTGCAACGAGTATAGAATAGGTTATTATGGTAAAGTTTTGTTGCTTGTTGCTTGTTGCTTGTTGCTTGTTGCTTGTTGCTTGTTGCTTGTTGCTTGTTGCTTGTTGCTTGTTGCTTATAAAGGTACACATAATGCTGTTCATTGTATCATAATAATAAAAATAGTCAATTAGTAAAATTCAAATTGTTGAGTAGTGCTAGTTTTTGGAGATTTTTATAGTAAAAAAGCAGTATTTTTTTAATAATTTTTCATATAAAGTAAAAGTAAGCATATTAACTTGTTTCAAGAGTACTTGACAAATAATTTGATGGGTTTGTTATTTTATACTAAATTATATAATATTAATTATCATACAAATAAACGTTTTATATGTTGCATAAATTATATATTCAAGCTACAAAATGCAGTTCTTTCACCGAAGGCGTACTACCTAACAACGCCTGCATATGGCACGAATGTATACTTCTCAGCAAAGCCCAAACTAAATTTAAAAATATTAAATTAAAAACTTATAAATATTTAATAAATTTAGTTTTGAGGTAAGTATATTACTAAGAATAAAAATTCTATTTTTTAATTTAAATTATTTATAGTAAAAAAGCATTAAAAGTAAAAATATTAAACTCTATACGATGCAAACATTATATTAAATCATATTTAGAACGAGAAGTAATTAATATATGAGTTTCTGCTATTGAAAATATGCTAAATAATATATGTATGAGGGTGCAAATTAAATATATAATAATATATAATAAATATAAATTTATTTCTGTATAATATATGAGAAAAATATGTATTAAAAATTTAATTTTTGAATAAATGAATACAACTAACATAGTAAGTACCTTTATGTACTGCAGCGATGCTACATAATTGTATTAATAATTATAAAACAAATATTTTTAATAAATATCGTATTAAAAATCAATTAGAACGAAGATATATAGGTATAGTAAAAAGAGTACACAGTATATAAAGAATATACAAAAATGAAATCATAATAAAAAGTTATTGAAATAAAAAATAATTATGATAGAATAATTATAAAAATAAGGAATGAAGTCTCCTTAAATTATTTTTTAATGTTTAAAATTAATTAATAATTAAAACCGCTAAAATATAAAAGCTGATGACTTCTGCAAATTTTATGATTTTTATAATTTATTGATTTGCAGAAATAAGTTTTTATATATCTTTAATCTGCATTTCATAATAAAAAATCAAATTTTAATAAAAAAGGATTATATATTATGCTTCTCAGTTTAGCTTTAATATTTTTATGCGGAATGATATTAGGCAAAATATTTTCTATTTTAAAACTTCCATCATTGCTTGGACTTATAATAACAGGCATTATACTAGGACCATACTGCTTAAATTTATTAGACAATTCAATACTTTCAATATCAGCAGATTTAAGAGAATTAGCTCTTATTATAATACTCACACGTGCTGGTCTTAATCTAGATATAGAAGATTTAAAAAAGGTAGGACGTCCTGCTATATTGATGTGCTTTGTGCCTGCAAGTTTTGAAATAATAGGAATGATACTAATAGCTCCTAAATTTTTTAATATTACTTTATTAGATGCTGCATTAATGGGTTCTGTGGTTGCTGCTGTTTCTCCTGCTGTGCTTGTACCAAAGATGTTAAAACTTATTGATGAAAAATACGGCACTAATAAAAGTATTCCTCAAATGCTTATGGCTGGTGCTTCTGTTGATGATATATTTGTAATAGTGCTTTTTGCTTCTTTTACTTCTCTTGTTAAAGGCGGAAATATATCTGCTTTAGATTTTATAAAGATACCTACTGCTATAATATTCGGACTTTTAATAGGGGTATTAATAGCATTTATATTATCAAAATTTTTTACTAGATTTCATATAAGAGATAGTGCTAAAGTGGTTATAATATTAAGCATATCTTTCATACTTGTAACTATAGAAAATTCTGCTTCAAAATTTCTTAATGGGATAATAGGTTTTTCAGGACTTTTAGCCGTTATGAGTATGGGAGCATATTTAAAAAAATCAAAAGAAGAGTTATCAAAAAGGCTTTCTCTAAAATATTCAAAACTTTGGGTAGCTGCTGAAATTATATTATTCGTGCTTGTAGGGGCAGCTGTTAATATAAACTATGCATTAAAAACAGGATTTATAGGCGTCATACTAATATTATCAGTTTTAGTTTTCCGCATGCTTGGAGTACTTATATCATTGATAAAAACTAAATTAAATAAAAAAGAACGCATATTCTCTATGATGGCATATTGTCCTAAAGCAACTGTACAGGCTGCAATAGGATCAATTCCTTTGGCATTTGGATTTGCATCAGGCGAAATAATACTTACGGTAGCTGTACTTTCAATATTAATTACTGCTCCGCTTGGTGCTTTTGCTATAGAGTTTTTCTATAAAAGATTGTTAGAACATGAATAAATTAAATAATTAAGGCTTTGCTGTTTTTAGCAAAGCCTTAAAATATATTGAAAAAATCACTTGCCTGTAACATTTACAGTATCATAATTAGAGAAGTCATCCCTGCTTTCTCTGTCCTTTTTCTCATAATCTTTTAAAGGTATTTTATTTCTTATAGCAGCATAAACAGTAGGAACTATTACAAGAGTAAATGCCGTAGAAACTAAAAGCCCGCCAAGTATTGCAATAGATAAAGGCTGATACATTTCATTACCGCTTCCGCCTGATAAAGCCATAGGAAGAAGTCCCAATATAGTGGTAAGAGTAGTCATAAGTACTGGTCTTAAGCGTCTTGGTCCTGCCTCTAAAGCTGCTTCATCTCCATTAACATGGTTTTCATGCATAAGCTGATTCATATAATCTATCAATACAATACCATTATTTACTACAATACCAATCAAAACTATGAAACCTATTCCGCTATATACACTTAAAGTTTGTCTTCCTATAAATAATGCTATCAAAGAACCTGCAAAACCAAAAGGAATAGCTAATGCTATAACAAAAGGTGCTATAAATGATTCGAACTGACTAGCCATTATAGCATAAACTAAAACCAATGCCAATATTAAAGCCTGAAGAAGCTGCATAAATGCTTCATTCATATCTTCAAAATCTCCAGTATAATTTATATTAAAGCCTGAAGGTATAAATACATCCTTTGATATTTTCTCCTGAACATCAGACATTATTTCACTTAATGCTCGGTTATATCCTGATGCTAATATAGTAGTTATTCTTGTACTGTCTTTTCTCTCTATCTCAGTAGGTCCGTAGCTTTTTTCTACAGTTGCTATTGAAGAAATGGGTACTATGCCGCTTGTAGTTGGTATCATAAGCCTTGATATATCATCTATATTCAATCTGTCTGGCTCTCCAAGCTGAACATTAACATCAATATCTGTAACATCCGAATTGGCTGGAGTCATTGTTGTAGCAGTTGTTCCTGCAAAACTTGTTTTTATAATATTTGCTATTGTGTTTACATTGATTCCCATTTTAGCTGCTATCTGTCTATTAACATATATTTTTAATTCTGGATTAGAATCATCACGGCTTAATCTAGGATCTCTTATACCTTCTATATCAGATATTGCAGTTATTATACTATTTGCTATTTCTGCGGATTTCTCCAAATCATCGCCTACCAATTCTATATTAATTTCATTTCCCCCAGTTCCTCCTGATGCTCCTCCGCTGCTTCCTATGGCTGAAGTTGTTATAGCTGTAATATTTATCTGTGCAGGATATGATACTAATGCATTTCTTGTAAGCTCTATATATTCATCAACAGACTTCTTTCTTCCGTCGCTTTTCTCTCTTAACTGCACTCTTATCTCAGCCTTATTTTCCTCAGAACCAGATTTTACTCTAGACTGCATTCTGTCAAAATCATCTCCTATAACTGACTGTATATCATTCTCCATTCTAGTGATGAAAGCCTGTGTCTGCTCTGATTTAGTGCCAACAGGCATCTCTATATCTATTTTAAATTGCCCTTCATCAGAAGTCGGAAATCCTTCTTTTCCTATAAATATTAATCCTAACGCTATTATTATAAGAACAGCAGAAAGCGATGAAATCAGTACTTTCTTTTTATTTTTTATAGAGTAATTAAGTACAGATGTATACAAATTATTAACTTTATCATGGAATTTTTTATTGACAAAATTTTCTATAGGTATTAAAAATTTAGTTTTCTTATTAGTTACAAGTCTAGCTCCAAGCATAGGAACTATTGTAAGTGCAACAAATAAAGAGCCTATCATAGAAACTGTAACAGTAATACATAAATCTCTAAATAATTGTCCAGTCTGACCTTCTACAAATAAAAACGGCAAAAATACAGCTATTGTTGTGAGAGTAGAAGCAGATATTGCAAGTGCAACAGTTGAAGTACCATTTATAGCAGAAGAATACTTGCCATAACCATTATTTCTATAATAGAATATATTTTCTAATACTACGATTGAATTATCAACCATCATACCTATACCCAAAACAAGACCAGATAAAGAAATAATATTTAAAGTAATTCCCATAAAGTACATCAATGTAAAAGTAACAATTATTGATATTGGTATTGAAACGGCTATTATAGAAACTGTTTTTATATTCCATAAATAAAGCATTAATATTATAACGGCAAATAACCCTCCCTGCCAAGCTGTTTCCAACACTCCGTTTATAGATTCATTAACATTATCAGCATTATTAAATAATATCTCATATTCTACGCCTTCAGGAAGACTGAGATTAGCCAATTGTTTTTGAACAGCTTTAGATACATTTACAGAGTTTCCTCCTGATTCTTTATTTACAGATACTGATATTGCAGGCATTCCGTTAATTTTTACTATCTCTGAATCATCGCTGTATCCCTGATAAACTCTTCCAATATCCTTTAATTTTATAGGAGTATCATTAGTTTTTAATGCTACAACCGTATTTTCTATATCCTCTGCAGTTGTAAACTCTCCCATAGTTCTTAAAGTATATTTATAAACACCCTCATAAGTTTCCCCTCCCGATAAGTTCTGATTTTCAGATGAAAGAAGTGAAACTATAGTATTAATATCTATTCCGTAAGCATGAAGTCTATTTAAAACTAAATCAACCTTCATTTCTGTTTTGAGTCCGCCTCTAATTTCAGCTCTTGCAACTCCTGAAGCCTGCTCTATTTTATTTAATATCTGATTATCTATTAAAGTATATAATGCACCTAAATTATCAGTACCGAAAAATGCTATTTCCATAATAGGAGTCATGTCTGTAGAAAATTTCAATACCGTTGGGCTTTCGGCATCATCTGGAAGAGAATTTTTTGCAGAATCTATTGCCTCTCTGATATCCGCTGTAGCAACGGCTAAATCAGTTCCCCAGTTAAATTCTATAAAAACACTTGATTCTCCTTCCTTAGAAGTTGATGTAATTGTATTAATATCGCTTACTGTAGTTACAGCATTTTCAATTATTCTAGTTACTGATTTTTCTACCTCTTCAGGTCCTGCATTCTCATATTCTGTTCTTACTGTAATATATGGAAGTTCCATATCAGGTAAAAAATCTACTGCCAATTTTGATAGGCTTACAAAACCTAATATTAATACGGCTATCATACACATGAAAACAGCTACTGGTCTTTTAACTACTAATTCTATAAAATTCCTCATTTACACCCCTATTTTTCATATACAATAAATTTAGACGAATAACTTTAAAAAAAGTTTCAAATATCTAAATAATTATATATTAAAAATAGATTTTTTTTAATGAGTAAAAAATTATTTCTCAAAAGATTCCAATTCTTCGCAAAGTTTCAAAAAATTTTCATAAATAGTTATAGACTGCAAATATCTCAAATCAAGCATGTACCCAGAATCAATATGCTTGAAAAACTCAGCATCCCAAAGCTCTGTTTTTATAAAGCCCTCTTTATAATCATATTTATAAGGCTCAAATTTAAATGAATAAGCCCTAAAATATTTAACCTTAGCAAAACATAATTTATATATTCTAAATAATATGCCTATGGTATCATTCCTATTTAAAAATTTATCCGTAAATATTAATGTTTTATGAGAATTTTCCTTCTCCTGATACCAAGCATTATTTTCTTTTTTAAGATCATATTTCTTTATTATATTATCCTTATCTGAAGAATAAAGAGATGTAAAATCATAATCATATCTTACCTCTTCATTACTAAACTCTATATTATCGCATGCTATATAAAAAAAACTATTAGTATCATCAGGCTTAATCTTTATCATTATAGAATATTTATTATCTATTATATTCTTATAACTGCTATTAATATACTTTATATCATCATCAGTACATACATGAAAAACATCATATTCATTAGGACAAGCATTGAAATATTTTGAACATTGAACAAAACTGGCATTTTTAAAAATAACTTCTATACTATGATAACAGCTTAAATCATTGCTTCCTATAATATGCAAATCCTTTTCATAATCAGAAATCATAAAATCAAGCCACATATTATCTTTTATAGAATCATTTATACTCTTTATTTTGTTATTTATGTGCTCTAAATTAATATTTTCTATATAAGATTTAAACTCAGCTTCCATATATTTAAAATTTGTAAAAGCAACCTTATCATCATGCTCTAAAATTTCTATACAAATAGCATCATTTTCTATAATATAAAAAAGATACTTCCTTTTATCATTAAATAATAAATATCCATTTTCCATTTCTTTCATTTCAGCATTTATACTTGCTCTTATATGTTTTATTAATGAAAACATTGCCCTTTTATCATTAGAGGCATTATTATAAAGTATTTTGAATATTTTATTATTTTCATCTAAATATATTATTTTATACATTTCTTATACCCGAATTTTTATTTGTAACTATCATATTATAGTACAAAAATCTTATTTTTTAAAGTAATAATTTATTTAAGGAACTTTTTTTCTTTTTTATTCGTCTAAAAAGTTAAATTATATATTATATGGAGGTATTAATGATTTATGAAAAAGATAGCCTTTATTTTATTATTTATAGTTTTTAATATATGCAGCTTATATTCTGAAGAATACTACAAAATTAATGATAATTCTCTTAAAATATTAAAAGATGCAGGAATAGAAGTAAGCGAAGAACAAAAAGAAAGCATTAATATGATACTTAAAAAATATTCAAGAAACATAAAAAACGCTCTTAATGAACTTAATGATATTAATTCAAAACTTAATAATGAATATAAAAAATCTGACGTTAATATAAATATAATAAAAGAACTAATATTCGAGAGAAAAAAGAAAGAGGCTGATTTTGACTATTTGATTATATCATGTGATTTGGATATATTGGAATTATTTTCAGATATTGATATAAAAAAGATTAAATATTATATTTTGTTTAGTAAAAAGTAGGGAACTTTTTTGTATAAAAATCGTCTAATATATAAGATAATAGATGATATTTTAATTGAGAGAGAGGTGAATAAGGAGATTTTATGAATAAATTGTTTTATAGTATAACTTTGATATTAGTATTATCTTTATCGCTTTTTGGGCAGCCTGGACCAAAAGGTCCTGGTCATCATGGTCCTAGGCATAGAGGAAGACCAGAATCTGATAAAAGACTAGGGCATGATCCGCTTCAGTTTTTTAGAAGAATTGGAATAAATCTAACTGAAGCACAAGCGGATAAAATGTATGATATAGCCATTAAATTTATAACAGAAGAAGAACCTATTAGATTAGAAATTGAAAGAATAGAAAACAGCATAAGAATGGAGTTAATGAAAGAATATACAGACAGAAACATATTAAGAGAATTAATCAGCAGAAAAAAAGAACAGGAAGCTTTAAGAGATTATTTGAGAATAGTTAGGGATTTGGATATAATAGATGTGCTTACTCCTGAACAAAAAGCTCAATTAAACAGCAGAATGAAATAAGTATTTGTATTAGCGGTGTTAATATTATGGCTTATGAAGATAATATAGATGCATTTAAAATAGGCAATGAAGAAGCCTATAAAGAACTTATAGAAATGTATAAAAAACCATTATTCAATTTGGTTTATTCAATTATATCTAATAAGGAGGAAGCTGAAGAGATAGTACAGGATGTTTTTGTAAGTTTTTATATAAAAAGAGAAAGTTTTGAAGGAAGATCTAAGATATATACTTGGCTCTACAGAGTATCTTTCAATAGGGCTGTTGATCATATAAGAAAGAAAGAAAGAGAAAAAAAATACAGACTAAAGGAATACAGAAGCTGTGAGATTCAGGAATCGGATAATGAAAACAGTATAAATAAAATTATACTTGCAGAAGCACTTGAAAAATTAGAGGATGATTTCCGTATACCGCTTATGATGGCTGAATATGAAAATTATTCTTATAATGAAATCTCTGAAACACTGGATTTGCCTGTTAATACAGTGAGAACCAGAATATTCAGAGCAAGAAAAAAACTTTTATCTATTATGAAAAAAATGGGGGTGAGCTTATGAAAAATAATCATGAATATTATGAAATGCTTATAAGCAGATATATGGATAATGATTTGGATAGTGATGAAATTTTTGAAATGGAAAAGCATTTATCAAACTGCAAATCATGTCAGAAATTTAGAGATGAACTTAATTCTATGTCATCAATACTGTCTGGTAAAAAACCAATAATAGTACATAAAAAGAACATGTTTAATAAAAATAAATTTATAGCATATATATGTTCTGCAGCGGCAGCCTTATTATTATTTGCTGGAATATCTGTAATTTATAATAAACCAGCTTCTAATATTGACGATGACATGAAATTAATAGTTTCTGATTTAAATAACTCTATAGCAGATAAAAGCATAGATAATAGTTTTAATGATGATGATTATGCTCCATTATCCAGCTACTTTAGCTACAGCGATCAAAATGAAAGCGATGAAGGAAGCGGAGAAATATCTATAATGTCTGCATATATTTACTATATGGGAAAATAAATATTTAATTATTTTTTAGATAGTTTAATTACAGTTTGAGGAAGTATTTTATGTTCTTCTATCAGCACCCTTTTTTGTAAAGTTTCGGCGGTATCATCTTCTTTAACCTCTACCCTAGCCTGCATTATAATATCTCCTCCGTCTATAGTATCTGTAACATAATGCACAGTACATCCTGATTCTTTTTCCTTATTTTTAATAACAGCTTCATGCACATGAATACCATACATTCCCTTTCCGCCGTATTTTGGAAGAAGCGAAGGATGAATATTTATTATTTTGCCGCTCCACTTTGATATAAAAGCACTATCAACTATAGATAAAAATCCTGCTAAAACAACTAAATCTATATTATTTAAAAGCTCATCTATTTTTGAAAACAATTCATTTTTATATAATTTTCTATCCAGTAATACAGCTTTTATACCAGCATTTTCTGCAATATTTAAGCCTCCGCATTCTCTATCCGCTATTACAACATCTATACTATAAAAATTGTTATCCTGATTATCTATTAAAGATTTTAAATTACTTCCGCCTCCGGAAATTAAAACAGCTATTCTAAGCATATTCCGCTTTTTTCCTCATCATCATAATTTTTAGTAATATACCCTATCTCGCATGCATATTCATTCATAGACTGCAAATCATTAATAATGCCGTCTTTATCTTCTTTGGAAGCTATTATAACAAAACCAATACCCATATTAAAAGTATTGTACATCTCTTCTTCTTTTATATTTCCAAGATACTGAATATAATTAAAAATGGAAGGAGTTTTAAAGCTATCCTTTTTAATAACAGCCTTATATCCTTTAGCAACAGCACGAGGAACATTTTCTATCAATCCTCCCCCTGTAATATGAGCCATACCCTTTATATTGTACTTTTCTAATAGAGGAAGAACTTTTTTGACATATATCTTTGTAGGTATTAAAAGAGTTTCTCCTATTTTTTCTCCCTCAAATACAGCATTATAATCGCGTACTAACTTTCTTATAAGAGAAAAACCGTTGCTGTGAAAACCAGAAGAAGAAATACCTATTATTATATCCCCATCAGATACTTTTGAACCGTCAATAATTTTTTCTTTCTCTACAACACCTACACAAAATCCTGCTATATCATAATCACCGTCTTTATAAAAGCCCGGCATCTCAGCAGTTTCCCCTCCAACTAAAGCAGCACCAGCCTCATAACATCCATCTGCTATTCCTTTTACTATCAAAGAAGCAATCTCACCGTTTAATTTGCCGCAAGCAAGATAATCCAAAAAGAAAATAGGTTTTGCCCCATGACAAAGAACATCATTAACGCACATAGCTACAGCATCTATTCCAACTGTATCATATTTCTTCATAGAAAATGCTATCTCTAATTTTGTTCCAACCCCATCAGTTCCAGAAACTAGCACAGGATTGTTGTATTTACCCAACTCATACATAGCACCAAAACTTCCTATGCCGTTAATTACATTTGTATGCATAGTTTTGGCAACTACTTCCTTCATAAGTGAAACAGCTTTGTAGCCTTCTTCTCTGCTGACACCGCTGTCTTCATAAGAAATTCCCATAAATAATCCCTCTTTTTCTAATTGATAAATAGTATACCAATATTTTGTATATTTACAATATTATTTTTTAATTAAAAAAGCAATGAACTTAAAATATTAAGCTCATTGCTGTATATGTTCAAATAATTATAAATTATAACTCTTGTGCTATCTCTTCTATTTTGAATATCTCAAGTACATCGCCTTTTTTTATATCATTAAAGTTTTCTATAGAAGCACCGCATTCATAACCTGATGCTACCTCTTTAACATCATCTTTTATACGTCTTAAACTAGATATCTTACTTGTATATATAAGGACATTATCACGCATAACCCTTACACCAGCATTTCTCTCTATTTTACCAGATGTAACATAGCATCCTGCAATAGTGCCGACTTTAGGAACATGGAACACATCTCTTACTTCAACCGTTCCAATATCAACTTCTTTTTTGAGTCTTTCAAGAGAACCTTTCATAGCATTTTGTATAGATTCTATTGCCTCATAAATAATATCATATCTTTCTATAGGTATGCCTAATTTTTCAGCAAGCTCTCTAGCTTTGGCAGAAGGACGCACTCTATAAGCAATAATGATGGCATTAGAAGCATGTGCTAGGTTTACATCGCTTTCAGTAACAGCTCCTGAAGCACTGTATATTGAAACAAAACGTATTTTATCGCTTTGTATTTTATTCAAAGCATCTCTTAAAGCCTCCGCACTGCCCTGTACATCTGCTTTTATTATAACCTTAAACTCTTTCATAGATTCAGAAGCGATTTTTTCATAGAGGTTTTCTAAAGTAACTTTAACATTAGCCTTTAAAGCCTCCTGCTGTTTTAACTGAACTCTTTTATCAGCTATAGCCTTAGCTTCTTTTTCATCAAGCATAACATTAAATGATTCGCCCGCTTCAGGAGTCTTTTCAAACCCTAAAACCTCAACAGGAGTAGAAGGCAAAGCCTTTGTAACTCTCTGTCCCAAATCATTAACCATAGCTCTTACCTTTCCAACCGAAAGCCCGCATACAAAATAGTCGCCTATTTTTAAAGTACCATTTTGAACAAGAACTGTACCAACAGGTCCTCTTCCCTGATCAAGCGATGCTTCTAAAACTATACCTATAGCCTCTCTATTAGGATTAGCCTTTAATTCAAGCATTTCAGCCTGAAGTATGATAGCTTCTAATAAGTCATTAATTCCCTGCTTTGTTAATGCACTTACACCTATATATTGAGTATCTCCTCCCCATTCTTCAGGTGTAAGTCCATATTCTGACAATGCCGATTTAACTTTATCCATGCTAGCATTGGGTAAATCCATTTTATTAACAGCAACTATTATAGGCACATTAGCTTCTTTAGCATGATTTAAAGCTTCAATAGTCTGAGGCATAACTCCGTCATCTGAAGCTACAACAAGTATTACTATATCAGTACTTTTAGCACCTCTAGCTCTCATCATAGTAAAAGCAGCGTGTCCAGGAGTATCAATAAAAGCTATCTCTCCGCTAGGTATTTTTACTTTATAAGCACCAATATTTTGAGTTATTCCGCCGCTTTCTTTTGAAGTAATATTACTATGTCTTATAGCATCAAGAAGGGAAGTTTTACCATGGTCAACATGCCCCATGATTGTTACTACTGGAGGACGAGGTTTTAAATCTTCTTCTTTATCCTCTTTTACTTCAATAGTAGCCTCTTCCTGCAATGATACAACATTAACCTTACATCCGAAATCATCTGCTATAATTGTAGCAGTATCAGAATCTATTATATCATTAACTCTAGCCATAGTACCCATACCCATAAGTTTGGATATTATGTCTGATGCTCTTAAATTCATCTTTTTGGCTAAATCGCCTACAGTAATCGTTTCCATTATGCTGATTTCTTTTTCAACACTGGCAAGTCTTTGTTCCTGCTGACGTTTTTTAGCCTGCATTTTATTAAAGATTTTATTCTCCTGTCTTTGTGCAGCTTCAGCTTTAGAATCTTTTTGAGAAGATTTTTTATCATATTCTTTTTCTTTCTTCTCATAATCTCTTTTCTTACCATCTTTTTTATTATCTTTTTTAAAAGAAGATACATCCTCTACAGGAGAAGATATTTGTAATTTACCGTCTTTATTTTCCTTGTTAAAATCTTTATGATCTTTATTATGAGAATAATTCTTATTTTTATTTTCTCTATTATCTCTATTTTCTTTTACATCCTTATTATAAGGCTCTCTTACATTTTTTTGTTCTTCTGATGATTTTTCCTGCTTTTTATTGTTTTGCTTATCAGTTTTAATTATTATCTTTTTTATAACTTTCTTTACTTTTTTTACTGCTGTAGCCTGACTATCATCACTATTGTTATTATTATTATTAGATTTTTTTATAATAACTTTAGGTTTATCAGCTTGTGAGCTTTCTTGATTTATATTTTTTTCATTATTCTCATTTTTTTGAGACATTATTTTCCTTTCCCATTATTTAATTAATTATTTGTTCTTGGCAATAAATTGTTGCTTTGAGGCATCATAGCATTATTTGTTGCATTAGGATCTCCAACTTGAGGAGGAAGTATATTAGCTTCGCCTAGAACTGCTGTATTTCTTTCTATAACTGCTTTATCTTTTAAATCAGTTATATCTCTTTCCACTAATTGCTGAGCATAAGCATTTTTATATAATTGTGATATAGTAGGTGCTGTTTCTGTATTGTATTCTGTAATACCGTACATTTGAGCTATTTGAGGTTTAGCCTGTTCAAAAAATGCCTGAGCCTGTTCTGCTGTAGGTTCTGGTATTGTTTTAGCTGCATCTGTCATAAGTTTTTGCAAATAATATTGTGCTTTCATATTTCTTACAGCAACATCTATTACTGATTTAGCTTCATCACTGTCAAAAAACTTTTCTTCCTCAGCTTTTTTTAATAATAAAGCATCTCTTATAATCATTTCTGAATAATATTGTTTAAATTGATCATTATTAAGATATAAAGCCATTTGTTCTTCTGTAGCTCCCTGAGATATTAAAGAAGCTTTTAAATCTTTATTAAAATTAGTTTGATTAACTGTCATATCATCTATTTTTAGAACCCACTCTCCTTCGCCGCCTTTTAAATAAGCTAAAGCATCTGATGAGGATGAACTTCCGCTTTGTGTTTGCGAACATGCTATTATAGGCAAAGAAGTTATTGCAATAAATAATAGTCTTTTAAAGTTTTTCAAAGTCATAAAATTATACTCCTTGTAAATAAAGAACAGTTTAATAGTTGTATAGTTTATCATATATAAATATTTCTGCAAGTAAAAACAAATAAAATTTTATATAATAAAACTATATAAAATTTTTATTTTTTACCAGAATACATATTAATTACTAAATTAGGCAGCTCTTTTTCTATAATGCCATACCATATAGATTTGCGTCTTTTTAAAGTTTTACTGCTCATAGCAAAGTTCATAAGTTTATTATAAGTTTCATTAGCTTTTTGAACATTTTGAAATATTGGTATATGATTAGCTGGAAATATTTCTGATATATTAGCTTCTATATCCTTTTTAATAACTATATCATATACAGGAAGAATTTTCTCATAACCAGCACAAATACTTTCAGCATATTCCAAAACCATCTTATCAAATTCAGGTATGGTTTTTAATAACTTTATTATTAAAGCAAAAGTGTCTATTGCCTCTTTATAATTTTCTTTTACAACATACGCCCCATTTGCCTTATCGCATAAATCGCATATAGTTGAATTAGTATATCCTGATATATAATCATTAACTTTTTCATCTATTTGAAAAGGAGGCATTGATTTTGCAACTTTTGATATTAATTCCAAAGCAGCGGTAAACATTCTCTGCTTCCACAAATTACCTTTAACACTTTTAACAAGTTCTTCCATTTCATTAAAAAAACGTTCCTTATATTTCTCATCAGGATTAAATATAGCTTCAACTATTGGAATCTCAGTACCTTTAAATGATATCATTCCATTATCATAAAAAGATATAATGTTCTTTTCAAATATTTCACTTTTAGACTTGCTGTTTTCTTTAAGAAAGTTAAACTGAAGGTTTTTTGTAACTATAACTTTATTTTCTTTAGGAGCTAAAGTATTTGCTCTAGCCTGCATCCTAGCAGCATTATTAATTAAAAACCCAGATAAATCTCCGTCTTCTGTAATTATTAATGAACTATTTGTATTTCCCCCTGATATGCCTGCACTAATTTTAAACTCTGGCAAACCCGCTGTATCAACACTAGGATATTCATTTAATAATCTCTTTTTGCTCAAAACCCCTATAATAGCTATTGTAGCACTTAAAGCATCTGTAGCTGTAGGGCATACCATAATAATTTCATCGCCTTGTTTTCTATGAGATATTACATTATAAAATTTTGTAACTTCGCTTACTTTATTCTGCATTAAATCATCTAATGCATGAAGTTTTGATAAATTATTTTTATTCTCTTCGCAGAATTTTGTATAGCCATGTATATCAAGCATTGCTATATAAACATCTGCTATTGATAAACTCAGTTTTAAATCCCCAGCAAAATTATATTTAGGATTTTCCGCAACAAACTGCATCCATAACTTAGGATACATTTCCTTATCCAAATTATTAAAAAAACCCCAATTAATTTTACGTATAAGAGCAAATAAACTTTTTAATATTGATTTATGATCATGAACCTTTTCAAAATTAACATTCTTCGCATAAGTAAAAAGACCTGAAAAAGTTTTTATCTCCCCAGACACTATTTTATCACTTAAATGAGCATATAATTCATATTTAGAAGTAGATTGATTGTATTCCTCTATTTTATTCACTTTTTCCTCTTTTAGAATTAGAATCTTTTATTAAATTACCCTTATTATTACTTTAACTTATAAATAAAAAAAATCAATACTTTAATAAACAAAATACAAAACTAAATAAAACTAGTATAACTTGAAAAAAAATTAAACTATACTAAAATAAATAAAAAAAATAATGTAAATAAAATATTATGGAAAAAGTAAACAGTAATTTTAATGTATCAATAGCTTTATACAGACCTGAAATACCAGCTAATACTGGAAATATAGGAAGGTTATGCGTAGGACTTAATATATCTCTTCATATAGTTTCAAAACCGTCATTTATAATAAGCTCTAAAGAAGTAAAACGTGCTGGTTTGGATTATTGGGAGCATTTAAACATAATAAAACATGAAAATGAAGACACATTTCTTGAATACTGCATTAATAATAATAAACGTATAATACCTATTACAAAATTCGGAAAAAATAGATACGATGAATTTAATTATTCTAATAATGATATACTATTATTCGGAAGAGAGTCAACAGGACTTAGAGAATCATTATGGGAAAATGAATTAGAAAATTCTATATATATACCTATGAGTGATAATGTACGTTCAATTAATTTATCCAATACAGCAGCTATTATATCTTATGAAGCATACAGACATATTTGCCTTTCTATTTAATTATTTTAATTATTAAAACAGATAATGTACAAATAAAAAGCCCATCAGTATTTCTACCAATGGGCTTTATATCTACATTTGTAATAATCCGCTTTTTAAGAAAAATTATCCAATAATTCTCATTATAGATTGGTTTTTCATATTAGCATTAGCTAACATAGCTGCACCAGTTTGCTGTAAGATTTGTTCACGAGTATAAGCAACCATAGCAGAAGCCATATCAGCATCACGTATAACGCTTTCAGAAGCTATAGTGTTTTCAGTAGCTATCATTAAGCTTTTTACCATAGATTCCATTCTGTTTTGAACAGCACCTAATTCAGCTCTTTGAGCTACTACCATTTGTAAACCTTCGTCTATTCTTCCTAAAGCTTGGTTAGCAGTTTCAACAGAAGAAATAGAAATAGGAGTATCTCCTCCAACTTGTAAGTTAGCAGCAGTCATAGAACCTATGTTTATTGATACTCTTTGATCCATGTTAGCACCGATGTGGAAAGTCATAGGAGTTTGACTATCAGCAGCAAAACGTCCTGTTAACATGTTCATTTTGTTGAATTCAGCTTGAGAAGCAATTCTGTCAACTTCTGATACTAATTGATTAACTTCGATTTGTATTAAAGCTCTGTCAGTGTCAGAATAGATACCGTTAGCAGATTGAATAGCTAATTCTCTCATTCTTTGCATAATGTTAGTAGTTTCATTTAAGTAACCTTCAGTTGTTTGAATGAAAGAAATACCATTTTGAGCGTTTCTAGTAGCTTGTTGTAAACCACGGTATTGAGAACGCATTTTTTCAGATACTGCTAAACCAGAAGCATCATCTCCAGCAGTGTTAATTCTTTGACCGCTAGAAAGCTGAGCTATTGTTTTAGTCATTGAACTTCCTGTTAAGTTCAATTGTCTGTTTGCATTTAATGCAGAAATATTATTGTTGATAATCATAACTACCCTCCATGAATAGTGCTTAAAATATTTTTGTAATTTTTATTTTCTAAAGCCATTTATATTATGTTTCATCCCGCTATTTAGTCATCCCCTAAAAAATAGCAACATAATATTAACTTTCAATATATTATAATTATAATATCTTTTAAAAAAAAAGTAAAGACTAAATTTTTATAAAAAAATACCGATAGGGGCATTTTAGTATATAAAAATATAGTTATACTGACTATTTATTGACTTTTAACTTATACTATATTAGACTTATTTATATTTTCTATATAAAAAGGACTTATTAAGTTATGAAATATATATCAATCTTCATTGCGGTAACAATGATATTTTTATATTCATGCACTAATGCTAAAGCAAATACATCTGATGAAAAGCAGTCTAGAAACATAAATGAAAACTTATATTTTGATGTTGATAATGCATATAAATACATAAAAGCTCAAACTGATTTAGGACCTAGAAACTATGGAAGCGAAGCTCATAAAAAAGTAAGAAGTTTTTTTAAACAGGAAATTTCTAATATAGGATATGAAGTTTATAGTCATAATTTTGAAGCTCCATATATAAAAGGAAGAATCGGAGAAAATATTTATGCTTTCTTAAAAGGCAAAACAGATGATTATATAATTATAGCAAGTCATTTTGACAGCCGTTCTGTTGCAGAAAAAGACCCTATTGAATTTAACAGAGATAAACCTATAAGCGGTGCTAATGACGGAGCAAGCAGCAGCGGTGTACTTATTGAACTTATGAGGGCTTTAAAAAATCATAATGACCTGCCTTACAGTGTGTGCTTTGTTTTATTTGATTTGGAAGATGACGGAAATTTATTTGATGTATATGGCAGTTCTTTAATAGAAACAGATTGGATACAAGGGAGCATAGCATTTGTAAATGAGATTATATTAAGAGATAAAATAATAGATAAGCAAAAAATAAAATTCGGAATACTGCTTGATATGGTAGGAAGCAAAACTGCTAAATTCAAATATGAAAGTTTTGCACATACTTATTATTCATCCATATATAATAAAGTATGGCAATATGCCAGTGATTTGGGATACGGAAAATATTTTTTTGATGAACATTACGGAACTATAACTGATGATCATACTCCATTTTTAAATGAAAGAATACCATTTATAGATGTTATAGATATGGGATACCCTTTTCATCATACAAGCCAAGATACTATAGATAAATTGGATAAAAAAACTTTGGAAGCTGTAGGAAAAACTATTGAATACACTATAAAAAATTCTGATAAAATATTTTAATGCTATTATAGTAATAAATGTTTTTTAGTAATAAGTAAGTATATTATAATATTGTTAATATATTTTTAGCTTAAAATAATAAATTTTTATGCTGCAAATAAAAATAGATTTGTTTCAAAACTATTTTTATTTATAATTGCGGGGGCTAAACAGCCGTGCCGATCCCACACTTCTTTTGGAAGCAGCTAACAACTATATATTTATATACTAAAATAATAAGTTGTACAACATGTAAAACGTTATTTTTATAATTTATCAATATAACAATTTTATATATAGTCTTGTATAATATTGTCAAGTACTTTTGAAACAAGTATATTAATCATTATAAAAAATATAATAAACAAAATTTAATTATCAAAATTTGATAGTATAAAAAATTTATTCTGCTTGTTTTACAATGAAGCTATTAACATAGTTATAAAAAAATGTTATAATATATACACAAATAATAATGAAAAATACTAAAAAATAGGAGGTTTTTTCAATGTTTGGATATTTTGAATATTATTTCGGATATATATGGATACTGCTTCCGGGAATACTTCTTGGTTTCTGGGCTCAGATGAAAGTTAAAGGAACTTATGCTAAATATAGCAGAATGGAAAATAAAAGAGGAATAACAGGTGCTCAAACTGCAAAATATATATTAGAAGGCTATGGAATAGATATACCAGTTGAAAGAATAGCAGGAACATTAACAGATCATTATGATCCTTCTTCAAGAGTATTAAGACTTTCTGCTGGAGTTTATGACGGTACTGATGTTGCAGCTTTGGGTGTTGCCGCTCATGAGGTAGGACATGCAATACAGCATGACAGAGGATATGCACCGCTTTCTATAAGAAATGGTTTTTATCCTTTATGTGCTATAGGAGATCAATTCGGTCCATATTTGGTATTAATAGGATTGGTTATAGGAGGAGCTGGAAGTTTTTCATATTATATAATGATGGCTGGCATAATACTTTTTGCTTTTGCTGTATTTTTCTCGCTTGTAACATTGCCTGTAGAATTTGATGCTTCCAACAGAGCTATAAAGATACTCGATAAAGGCGGATTTTTGGATCAGGAAGAACTTTATGGTGCTAAAAAGGTTTTATCTGCTGCTGCTTTAACTTATGTTGCCGCTGCTGTTACTGCTATACTAACACTATTGAGATTATTAATGCTTGCTCAAAGAAGAAGAGATTAATTAAAAAATTAAAGAGGTATTAAAATTATTTAATACCTCTTTTTTTATTCCAATTTAGTTATTGAAGTATAATATCGTATATTTCCAAATCAGTTAAATCATCGTACATTATTCTTTTAATTTTTTCACTCTCATTTAATAAATCAGCTATCTCCTCTACTAAATCCTGATGATGATCATTATTTTCAGCTGCTAATGTGAATAATAAGAATACTTTATTTTTTTCATCAAAATCCACACCATCAGAAATTTTTAGCAAAGTGATACCGTTTTTTAAAACCCCATCTTCAGGTCTGGCATGGGACATAGCCATTCCATCTCCAAGTACAATATAAGGTCCTGTTTCCTTAATGTTTTTTATGATAGAATCTACATATCTAGGCTCTATACACTTATTGTCAAGCAATAACTGTGCACCTTTTCTTATAGCTTCTTCCCAATTAGAAACACTTTTAACAATATCTATTTTGTTTCTTATTAATTCTTTTAACATACACATACCCCCAGATAATAAACTGTTACTACTAGATAATATTATACTTTTATTTTATTTATTTGTCAAATTATATTTTTTATGTACATAAAAGTTTCAAAATAAATTGTTCATATAGAAATAAGTATAAATACAAAAATTCCGAAAATAAATAGTTCAGATATAACAAATTTTATATAAATAGGTTTTATTTTATAATACTTACTATATTTTTATTATAGTGTATAATAAATAAAAATGAATTAAAAAGGATTTTGTGAGTGCGTAAAACAGAAAAGTACTCGCGATTTAGAATGTACATAGCTACAACCTTGATAGCTTTTATAATACCTGCCATGTTTAGTATATCATTGGTATTATCTAATAAACAAAAATATTTGGATAATATCATAACTTATATAAATAAAGTAAGTCCTATTGACATATCTATATCAGATATAAGTATATCATACAGATTAGAGATAGTTTTAGACAATGTAAAACTTTATTCAAAAAATACTGATGATGCTTTCTTCAATATGGACAGAGCATCTTTAAGATTTAATCTATTAAGAATATTTATAAAAAGAGATCCTTTATATTTACTGAGCGATATAACTGTGAATAATGCTGAAATATACCCAACATTATTAGACATGTCAATATTCCAAAGCGGAGACACAAATAAAAATCTTTATGAGAAAGTAAAAAATACTGTAAATACTATAATTCCAATACTTATGGATAAAAATATAAATATAGCAAATTTCTCAACTAAAATAATAGATGATAATAATAATGTAACCGAAGCTTCTGCTAATTCGCTTAATGGAAATTTCAGATCGTACGGCTATTTTCTATCCTACAATATAAATCTTCCCGATGCTACCTTAGTTCATTTTTCATTAGAAAGCTCAACTAATTTATCTGAAATAATTTCAAAAATATATGCCAAAGATGAAAACGGAGATTTATTTAATTATACATTATTCGCCACTAATTATTCAGACAGGCTAAATGCAGGACTGCATAACAATAAAAAAGATGATTTTATAAAAGCAAATTATGAATACAGTACTCAAAGATTAGATTTTTCCATTACAAATATAAAATTAACAAAAGATACAATATATAAATTTATGAATATAGCTTTAGATACTCCTATAATACATAAATTTGTGAAATTAGATAATAAAACAATATCATCTATAAGCAATGCTATATCTACTTTCAGGGATGCAGATATAAATGCTTACGGACACTATTCTACAAATCAAGATTCATACGTGGATTTTAATTTAAAAGTCAGAGATAAATTATTTAATCTAGCAGTAAATGCAGAACTTACAAATAACAATATAATACTTTCAAATGCAAATATAAATGCTTTAGAAGGAAATATAATAGCAAGCGGTATAGTGCCATTAAGCGATCCTATATCAAGCGTACTTTCTGTAAGTGCAAATAATATAAAAGCAGGAGCAAATAATCTGTCTGCTAAAGTTAATTTAAGACCGACAAAGGTTGATGAAGAAGAAATAAGGTCTAGATTCACAATTTCATCATTAACTTATGCAAATACATTAGAAAAGCCGTTATCTTTTAATTTTATATACAATAGACCTGAAAAAAAGATATCTTTAAATTTGGCTGCAAATAAATATGAACAGCCTTTTAATGCCAGTTTTTCATTGGATAATACAGCACCTATATTGGCGTCTGCTAATGGAGTAATACCTCAGGATATATTTGTTGTATTATTAGGTCAAAATATTATAGATAATTTATCATCATTAAATATAGATTACAGCATGAGCAATGCTATGTACACTCAGGGAAAAGGCAAAGTTCATACATTAAAGGCTTCTTCAAGAAAAATATATACAGAAGAATATTTAATACGAATAGGAATGTCTGCTTATCAGAATATTATAGATATTGATGATATTTATTACAGACTTTCAGAAGACAGCGGTATAAATGCCAATGCAAAAATAGAATATGATAAAAATTTTAATGTAAAGATAAAAGGAAATTTAAATACACCAGCAGGAAATTACGGATTAAGCGGATTTAGTACAACTTCAACTAATGGAAGCAGAATCATATATGCCTCAACAGATAAATCAGAAATTATAGCTAACGGCTCAATATCTACAAATGGAATATTAGATTTGAATATAAATACTCCTAATGAATTAAAAATTAAAGATATAGACATTGATGTAGATGTTGATATAAATAATTATGTTCAAAAACCAATATACATATATGGAAATATTAAAGCTAAAAAGAATTTGGCACCGATATTTGCTTTAAATACTCAATTTGAATTATCAAATCAAAGCATAATGTTTACGAATATAGTATTAGATTATGGAGAAAACAGAGTATCAGGAAACGGAATATTAAGTTCAAGTGACGGAATAAATAAGTTCACAGCTTTATTAAAGGATATAGAAAATAATGGAATATTTGCTTTAGATTCATCTATAAATAAAAATAATATATACGGAAAAGTAACTGTAAGCCAGCTGCCATTTGATATTAATGGAAAATTTTACGGCATATTAACTGCCAATGCCACTGTAATAGGATTGATGAATGATCCTGTAATTTATCTTGAAAAAATAGATATCAAAGATTTTCAAATTCCGGGCGAGAGATTTGATATTTCTTTAACAGGATATTATAAATCAAGCGAATTAGAATTAAAAGATGTACTGGTAACCAAAACAGGAAGCAGCGGAAATGTGTTATCAAAAACATTCACTAAAAAACAGGAAGTAAAAATACCTTATGCTTATTTCTCTAAAGACCTTCAGAATATGAAAGTTGAAGTAAACAATTTATTCATCTTCAGTACATATTCAGGAACTATAGACTATAATATGAGAAGACTGGTTGATGGAAGACAGGAATTCAGAATACAAACAACTCCAATAACAATAAATAAAAGAAAACTTCCTGAGTTTGGTACCACTGTTACATACGACGGTGATAATATAACATTTACAAATACTAAAAAGCATGGTATTAATGGAACTATAACAAAAGAAGAAGGCTTAACTAGAACAGATTTAATTTACGTATATGATAATCTTAATATGCTCAATATAGACGGCGTAATAAAAAATACTAGAAGAGATCAGGTTGATTTGCTTATTACTTCAGATATTATAAATGTAGAGGTATTTGAGATATTTAATGTATTATTCACAGAGATACATTCATCGCCTACAAATTTTATGGTAGACGGAAAACCATATACACTATATGCACATGTTCATGGCGACAGCGATAATGTTGCCATAGACGGAAGATTTTTAGGACATGGCAGAAAAGTAAGAATAGCATATTTCAATGATGTATTTGATGATACTATAGTTGATTTTAATTTTGACGGACACATGTTCAATGTTAACAACTTAACATTTACCTCAAAGAAAAAGAAAAATTTGAGCATAACAGGAGAGGCAGAGATATTCAAAAACAGTATCAATTATATGGCTTTCGATCTGCTTTCTTCAGATGAACAATTAGGTTTATTAGACGGCAATTTAAACTTAGGCGTTACAAAAGTAAGAGGTCCTGTTCATGTTGATATTACAGTAGGAGGAAATATAGCTTCTCCTAGAATAGGAGGAATATTAACTTTAATGAAAAGCGATGTTCAGCTTACTATGACATCATCTCAAAATACATACAGACAGCGTGTTTACGGAATGCTTAGCAAAATATATTGGGATTTTACAATAGAGGCTTGGAGACAAGTAAGAGTAGCCCACAATTTAGTAGGAGATGTATATCTTGAAGAAGGCTCTAAAATGCGTGTATACAATACTCTTATGGACGGCATAGAATTGGCAGGAACTGTTAATGTTGATAGAGGAACTATATATTATCTTCAAAATATATATCAATTAGAAAGAGGCTCTGTTACATTCCCGCCTAATAATAGTTTGGATCCTATAATAGAAGCCACAGCATATACATATAAAAAATATTATCCTACTACAACAGTAAATACATCATCTCAATCATTTGAAAATGAATTAGCAGGAGAAAGCGTTACGCTGTACATGGAAATGGATGCAAGATTATCGCAGCTGGTATCTTCAAGCAATTCAAGAATTTCTCCTGTAAGATTCTATACAATACCTGCATTAGGACAATATCAAGTTAATCAGCTTGCAGGAATACCTCAAGGCTCATTTGGAAACAGGGAAGATCAAATGTTTGCAGAAAGCACTGCCAATAGAAGCACCGTGAATAATGATCAGCTTCAGCAGCTTACCATGAATTACAGCGACTTGCTCTTAAGAAGTACTGTATTAAGACCAGTAGAAAGATGGATAAGACAATTTTTAGGAATAGATTATATAAACTTAAGTCCTACAGTAGTGAACAATCTGCTGTTTGTAACAAATAACAACAATTTAAGCCCTACATCCGTATGGGATAATACAAGCGTTGGAATAGGCAAATATGTGTCTAAATATTTATATTTAAAATACGATGTTACATATAGAGTTAATGATACCACAAGACCTAGCGTAAACAATAAGCCTGTTGATCCATACTATTTTGACCATCAATTTGGTTTTGAAGTGTCATTATTAAAAAATTATAAACTTGCAAATTTTGTTTTTGAATATAAAATAAACCCTTTCGATATAAGAGGAAAAGGTCAAGATTTTAATATAGTTACACGGTGGAGATTTTAGTGAATTTTATCAAGAAAAATTGTATTATTTTATTTTCATTTACTGTGCTTGCTGCTGCTTTTGCAATATTAATAGCGGCAGAAAGCGACTTTGAAAATTTACAGAATGCTAGGAATATAGCTGTATATGAAGGCTTAGTGATAAAATCTATAGATGTTATAGGCGAGGCTAGGCTTACAAAAGATCAGATAAAAAACAGTTTCCCAATAAAAGTTGGAAGTAAATTTCAAAGAGCTCAGATAAATGAGGCTATAAAGAAGCTGTTTGATACCCAATTATTTGATAGGGTTGCCATTGATGCAAACAGAGAAGATGACGGAGTATCGCTTAATATTGTAGTTGCCGAAAGATATATCATAAAGAATATAGAATATATAGGCAATAAACGTTTAAGCAGAACAGCACTCAATGATGCCATAAAGCCTATTATGAAGGCTGGAGATCCGTATATACCTCAGAAACTTAATGATGCTGTAAATGCTATAATAACAAACTATCAGGATAAGGGTTATTTAAAAGCTTATGTAGAGCCTAAAGTTATAGAAAATAAAGATGCTTCAGATGTAACAATAGAGATGAATATTGTTGAAGGCAATGAGGTAAAAGTAGCAAATATAAGATTTCACGGCAATACTCATTTTTCTGATAATGAACTTAAAAGACAAATGTCCACTAAAGAAAACGGATTCTTATCTCTTGGTAAATTTAATGAGTTTAAATTTGAAGATGATAAATCAAAGGTTGTAAAATATTATGCCGACAGAGGATATTACAGAGCTAAGGTAGATAATGTTACATTTACATATCAATGGAGAGATCCTCAGGTAAAAAATGAACAGGACTTGATAATAGATGTATATATTACAGAGGGAGATAAATACTATTTCGGAGATATAGGATTTAAAGGAAACTTTATTATATCTTCTGAAAATATACAAAAGGACATAAAATCCCAAAAAGGTGCATTGTATAATTACACTTATCACATGACTGACTATCAGGGCATACAAAATAAATATTCTGAGAGAGGATATATTTTCAGACAAGTTATACCTGTAATTACAGTTAATGAAGAAAACAAGATAGTCAACATAATGTACGATATAGTAGAAAATGATAAAGCACATATAGAAAATATCACTATAGCAGGAAACACTAAAACTAAAGATTTTGTTATACAGAGATATGTTGATATAAAACCTGGTGAAGTATTCAATACTGCCAAAATACAAAGGGTACAGGAGAGATTATACAATACTCAATTCTTTGACAATATTAATATAGGAGTAAAACCTGGTTCTGCTGAAGGATTAATGGAATTAACTTTAAATGTATCAGAAGGAAAAACTGCTATGGTTTCAGGAGGAGGCGGTTTCTCTACTGGTTCTGGTTTTAAAGTATTTGCCTCTATAAGAGAAAATAACTTTTTGGGAAGAGGCTTGCAGTTAGGATTAAGCGGTGAGTTTGGAGAAACTCAAAAACGTATAGCTGTTAATTTTGCTGAGCCTTATCTGCTTAATCTGCCTATATATCTCGGTATTGACTTATCATACTTCAATGAAGGTGTAAATACAGGATATACTATAGACTATGATTCTTTCGGTATACCTAAATATTCATACTATACAAGACATGGTTTTGAAGGTATAGTAAGGCTTGGTTATTATTTTGCCGACTACTATTCTACTTTCTTAACATTTGACACAATAGTACAGCAGTATCAGCAATGGCATGATCAGGGGGCAACTGCTGCAGGTCCTGATTATGTACTTAGCGACATAAAAAAATATTTGGTTCATAGAATAAATAAAAAAGACGGTTCTTTCCAGAGATGGCAGAGTGATTGGTTTACAACATTTATTATATCATATTCATTGCTAAGGGACAGCAGAAACGACTATTTAAACCCTACAAGAGGAAGTTTCTTGAGAGGTATAGTTGATTTCTACTTTGGACATACTCAATTAACAAGATTAAATCTAACAGGATTCTTGGCTGTTCCTGCAACAGATTGGCTGTCATTTGCATTCTACGGGGAATTAGGACAAATAATTGCAACACCAGGACTTCCTCTGCAAAATGATGCTGATGTATTATATTATCTTAACCCATTTGAAGATGTACGCGGATGGGATACTTCTAAATACACTGTTTTTAAAGCTAACAGAGGATTATCAACTTATGATATGGTAGGAGATAATAATTCAATAGATTCTTGGAGTTACGGAAGAGCTAAAGTGAGATTCTTTGCTGAACTTCGCATACCTATAATACCAAAAACTATGGGCTTCGTTACATTCTTTGATGCTGGTCAGTTATGGCTTCCTGCAAGTACTGGACTTAACCGAGATGGAGATGCTTATACTTATCCTTCTCAATTTATGGATATCAAAGATATATTCGATCCTTCTCAGTATATATATTCCGTAGGTGTGGGTTTGAGACTTACTATACCGATATTTAATATAAGATTCTATATTGCTAAGAGATTCGTTTATAACAAAGAAGATACGCAGTATTACAAAAAAGGACTTCAAGATTTTGAAGGAGATGGTTATACGCCTCTTGGAAAATGGTTTGGTAAAGGATGGGGAATTGCATTCACTATGAATCACCCTTTCTATTAAGATATAATTTTTATAATAATAAGGAGCGAAAAATGAAAAAGTATTATATTATGAGTTTATTATTTGTGGCTGTTCTTACAGTTTCTATTATAAGTCCTAGAGTATTTACTCAATCCTATAGGCTTACTAAAGTAGGATATATTGATCTTGAAAGAGTAATAAAAGAGGTTACTGGAAATCAGGAGCTTAATGAAAAATTAAAAGAGAGATTAGAACAATATAAAAATCAGGATACTCAGGCAAATATGGAAGACACTTCTATAGCACAAAACAGAGATTATTCATTGAGAGGAGAGGTTAAAAGACAGGTGGCAGCTTCTCTTATGGCTATAGTAAAAAAAGAAGGATATACTTTAATACTAGAAAGAACTGAACATTCTATTCTTTATGCTGACAGAAATTTTGATATTACTGATGCTGTTATAGCTAATGTTAAAAGTTCTTTAATGAGATAATTTTCTAGTGTATAAATCAAAATAATAGGAGGCATTTTGCATTATGAAAGCTAAAGATATATTTAATCTTTTACAGGCAAAAAATATTATAGGCAACGGAGATAAAGAAATAACTACCCTCTCTCCTATAAATAGTATAATAGAAGGCTCTATTGTTTGTATTGATAATAATAAATATTTACAGGAAGCTTTAAATAGTAATGCTAATGCCTTAATTTTGAGAGAAGAAACTGCAAATGAAATAAAAGATTTCAAAAATAAAACAGCTATTATATATAATAATCCTAAAGAGGCATTTATTAAATTATTATATATAATGTTTGAAGATAAAAAATATACATTGGGAGTTATAGAAAAAACTGCTGTTATAAAAGAAAATGCAGAAGTATCTGATAATGCTTATATTGGGGATAATGTACATATTGGAAAAAATACAAAGGTAGGAAGCGGAACAATTATAGAGGCTAATGTATTTTTAGGAGATGATGTTGTTGTAGGAGAAAACTGCACTATATATTCAAATGTATCCATACATGACAGATGCATAATAAAAAATAGAGTTATAATAGGCTCATCAACTGTTATAGGAAATGACGGATTCGGATTCTTTGAAGTAAACGGCAAACAGATGAAAATACCTCAAAGAGGAAATGTTATTATAGAGGATGATGTGGAGCTTGGGGCAAATGTATGCGTTGACAGAGCTACTTTGGGCTCTACAATTATTAGAGAAGGCGTAAAAGTAGATAATTTAGTACAGATAGCACATAACTGCGATATAGGAGATCATTCAATAATAGTATCTCAAGTTGGTATAGCAGGAAGCAGTAAAATTGGTCATCATTGTATATTGGGAGGTCAGGCTGCTTTAGCTGATCATGTTGTGCTTGGGGATAGAGTAATACTTGGAGGAAGAGCTGCTGTAATGTCTAATGTGAAAATAGATTCTAATTCTATTATGCTTGGAGCACCTGCACAGAATATAAACAGAGAAAAATTAAAAATGATAGCTGAACAGAAATTGCCTGAACTTATAAGTTTAGTAGAAGAACGTTTTGGGGTAAAAATAAAAAGAGTAAAATAATATTATATATTTTCATTTTTATTTTTTAAATAAAATATAGTATACATATCACTTTTTTATGTTGTTATTTTTTTAAATTAAATGTATATTTAATTTAATATAAAATATTGTGTATTAAAGGTTTAATTTATGAATAATAATAAGAAAAGATTAGGTCTTCAATTTAAAATCTTTGTACTATTAACAGTATCAATATTAATAATGTTCATTGCTATAATAGGATATATGGTAAGTCATAATATCAGCACTTCTAAACAAAAAGGATTTGCCTCTGCAGAATATATGGTTAGTACATACGCTAAAGATATAGAAAAAGAAATTATGTCTTATATAGCAATGCTTCAAACTGTAGCATATTCTTTAAAAAATGATATTTCAAGCGGCACAATTACTAGAGAATCCCATGCTGCTGTATTGGGAGAGCTGTTAAAAAATAAGAACGGACTGTTTGCTATATATGAAATGTGGGAAAATAATGCTTTTGACGGAAGGGATAATGCTTTTATTGATACCGATTATGGTTCTGAAAGAGATGGAAGATACGGACCTGCTTTTTTCTATGATGATAATACTGTTACTTATGATAAAGTTTATCAGGATGAATTTGATGCAAATCCTGATTATTACACAATACCAAGAGATACTAAACAGCTTTATATAAGTGATGTTGAAGTCGATGATACTTATGTGGGTGCTGATACTGTACTTACTGTAAGCATAGTAGAGCCGATATTAGATAACTCAAGTAAATTTTTAGGAATGATAGGTGTTGATTTTTCAGCTGATAATTTAGTTAGAATAGTTTCTGATATATCTACTAATAAAGGAATGTCTGGATATTTAATAAATCAGTATGGCATAATACTTGCTTCTACAAATTCTCAAAACATAGGACAGGAAATTTCATCAATATATACAAAGAATGCTGGAAATATAGTAAATAATATAAAAAATAATACCAAATTTTCTTTTATAAATAAAATTGATAATCAAAAAATATTTAATGTTTTAATACCATTATCATCATTAAAAGACAATAATAATGCAATAGGTTTATTAGTAAGCGTTCCTGAAATAGTTATATTAAAAGAAAATATACAAAATGCCATTATCACATCCGTTTTAGCTATAGCTATACTTATAATATTTTTAATTATAATAAACATTTTAATAAAGAAAAGTTTAATAGACCCTATATTAAAAGTATTATTCATGTCAGAAAAATTAAGCAGCGGAGATTTAAGCTCTTATGACAACAAAACATTAAACAGCAGAAAAGATGAAATAGGCATGATATTTAATTCGCTTCAAAACACACAGGATAGATTATCCAATATAATAAAGCAAATATTAGATTCTACTAATGCTATGGAAAATGCAAGCAAAAATGTTACAGCAGGAAGTATTGATTTATCCAACAGAACAGAAAAACAAAGAGATGATTTAAAACTTATAAATGAAACTATGACAAATACATTAAAAGTTATTGATAAAACTACTAATGATATAGTTAAAACTAATGATAAAATACAAGTATTAACAAATTCAAGTGAGCATTGCTACAGCTTATCAAGAGAGTCTATGGATTTAATGGAAGACATAACTAAAGCAACCGCTGAAATATCCAATATAACAAAAATGATAGATGATATCGCTATGCAGACGAATATACTTGCTCTTAATGCTTCTGTTGAGGCGGCACGTGCTGGAGAGCAGGGAAAAGGATTTGCTGTTGTTGCTGCTGAGGTTAGAAATCTTGCCCAGACATCTCAGGAATCTGTAAAAAATATTACAAATATAGTTAATAACAGCATAGAAAAAATAAAAGAGGGAAATTTAAAAATAAAAGAAACTATGGAGGCTTTGGAAGATATTACAAATAAAGCCAAAGAAAGCAGCTATATAGTAAATCAGATGGTTGAATCTTCCACTCAGCAGGATGCATCTGCAAGAGAAGTTCAAAGTGCTGTAAGCAGTGTTGATATAAGTGCTGAGCAGAATACTAATTTAGTTAAAACAAATGCTGATATAGTAATTGATATGGAAAAGGAAACTGAGAAACTTGCTGATTTAATGAAATTCTTTCACTTTGGAAAATAATTTCCTATGAGTAAAAAAGTTTTAGTAATAGGAAGCATTAATAAAGATTTAGTAATAACAACTCCACGTTTTGCAAAAGAAGGAGAAACAATACTTGGCAATAACTTTTCTACAAGTAATGGAGGAAAAGGAGCTAATCAAGCATGTGCCATTGGAAAACTTGGAGGAAATGTCAGCATGCTTGGCGCTATTGGAAATGACAGTTTTGGAAAAGATCTAAAAGAGGCTTTATCTTCAAACAATGTAAATATAGATAATCTAATAATCAAAGATAATGTATCAACGGGCATAGCAGTAATTACGGTAACGGAGAGCGGAGCTAATCACATTATAGTAGCACAAGGGGCTAATGCATTAATAAATAAAGATGATATAAAAGAAGAATTATTAAACAGCTATGATATTATTGTGATGCAGCTTGAAATACCTTTAGAAATTGCAAAATATGCAGCTAAAATTTCAAAAAAACTTGGAAAAACTGTAGTTCTTAATCCATCGCCTGCTGTAAAAATTGATAAAGAGTTTTTAAATTGTATAGATATATTAATACCTAATGAAACAGAGATAGATATTATAGGCGGTATAGATTATGCTTTTGAATGCGGAGTAAAAAATATAATATTAACACTTGGTGCTAATGGATGTGATTTTATAAGTAATAATAATAACAAAATAGAAAGAAAGCATTTTGATGCGTATAAAGTTGATGTTACTGATACCACTGCTGCTGGGGATAGTTTTTTAGGCGGTGTTTTAAGAATGATGGCAGATAATAAAACAATAGAAGAAGCTATTATTTTTGCAACAAAAGTTTCTAATATAACAGTTACTAGAAAAGGAGCAATAGATTCTATACCTTATTATGATGAAGTTATAAATAAAAAATGGTAAAAAAATAATTAAACGCTTGACTTTTTTTATGTTTATAGTATAATGATAATCACTTCGCTGGTGTAGCTCAATTGGCAGAGCAGCTGATTTGTAATCAGCCGGTTGCGGGTTCAAGTCCCATCACCAGCTCATCTTTTCAATTCCAAATTCTCTTTTTCAAGTCAAAACATATTATACTAATAATTAATTTTGATATTTCGATAATATAAACAATACATAACTTATAGGGATATAAAATATATGGCTAACTTAAAATTAAAAGATTTAATCAATAAGAAAGGCTGCTTTGTAATAGCTGAAGCTGGATGCAATCATGAGGGCGATTTAAAAATGGCTGTAAAAATGGTAAATGAAGCCGCAAAAGCAGGTGCAGATGCTATTAAGTTTCAAAGCTTTACTCAAAAAACTCTATTTGCATCAAAAGAGTATACTAAAATTCTAAAATTAAAAGAAAATGCTCTTGATGAAGTGGATAATATAGTATTTAAAAAAGAATGGTATGAAGTATTAATAAAAGAAGCCAAAAAAAATAATATAATATTTATTACAACCCCTTTTTCAATAGATGCTGTTAATGATATAAATTATTATGATATTCCAATAATAAAAATAGCTTCATGTGATATCGATAATTATCCTCTTTTAAATGCTGTAGCAAAAACAAAAAAACCTGTAATACTTTCTACTGGACTTGCTTTAAATAAGGATATAAAAGAGGCATTAAAAATACTGCATAATAATGAAGTTGCACTTTTACACTGTTCTGTAGAGTATCCTACCCCTATGAAAAATGCAAGATTAAACAGAATATCCGTAATGAAAAATCTATTCAAAAAAAATATAATAGGATATTCGGATCATACCATTGGAATAGAAGCTCCTATTATAGCCGTTAGTTTGGGAGCAAAAATAATAGAAAAGCATTTTACTGTTACGCCTGAAAAAATGACTGGAGATCATGTTATTAGTTTAGATATGATTGGAATGGGAAATTTAGTAAAATCTTTGAATGATACTTTAATCATGCTCGGAGGAAAAGAAGCTCTAAAAAAAGAACATATTTTAAGCAAGCAGGAAAAAAAAGAACTTGTATATGCCAAAAGAGGAATATATCTTAATCATTCAATGCTTAAGGGTGAAATTATAGAAGAAAAAGATTTAATAGCATTAAGACCATGCATAGGAATAGCGGCAAAAAATTATAAAAAAGTTGTAGGCAAGGTTTTAAAAGTTGATAAAAAATCTTATACTGCTTTGAGTCTTAAAGAGTTAAAAAATAAATAAATATTACAATAATAAAAACTATAATATTACTTGTATTATATATAAAAAATAATTATAATATTTATCACAATTAATATATGGGGTAAAATTATATGCAAAGTTTTATATTTAACTGTCCTACAAAAGTAATATTCGGAAAAGATACAGAAATAAATACTGCTAAAGAAATAAAAAATTATAATGGAAAAAGAGTATTTATAGTATACGGTTCTAAAAGCGTAAAAGAAAGCGGACTATTAGAAAAAGTAGAAAATATAATAAAAAGCGAAAATATAGAATATGAACTATTCGGCGGAGTACGCGCCAATCCTACCCTATCTTATACAAAAGAAGGCGTTAAAAAGGCAATAGATTTTAAAGCAGATTTCATACTTGCTGTAGGCGGCGGAAGCGTTATTGACAGTGCGAAAGCTATAGCACATGGAGCTGCTAATCCAGACACTGATATATGGGATTTTTGGACTGGAATAAAAAAGGTTGAAAAAAGTCTTCCTATAGGATGCATACTTACAATATCTGCTGCTGGAAGTGAAACAAGCATGTCTGCAGTATTGACTAATGAAGAGACTCTTGATAAAAGAGGACTTGCAACCGATTTTAACCGTCCTAAATTTGCCATAATGAATCCATGCCTTACATTTACTTTGCCTTATTATCAAGTGGCATGTGGTATAGCTGACATGCTTATGCATACATTTGACAGATATTTCGGAGACAGCGAAGGATCGGCAAACGGAGATAATAATCAGACTACGGATGCTATTGCTGAGGCTGTTTTAAGAACTATTTTTAAAAATGGCTTAATAGCTATGAAAGATAAAAATAATTATGATGCTATGAGCGAGCTTATGTGGTGCGGAAGTTTATCGCATAATACTATAACAGGTTTGGGACTTAACTTTGATTTTATAGTTCATAAATTCGGACATGAATTAAGTGCTAAATTTGATGTAGCACATGGAGCAAGCCTATCTGCAATGTGGGGTTCTTGGGCTAAATACTGTTTTAAAGATAAAAAAGAAAGATTTATTCAATACTCAAAAAATGTTTGGAATATTGATGACGATGATACTGGAATTAAGGCAATAGAAAAAACAATAGAATATTTTAAACAAATAAATATGCCTACTAACTTCACAGAATTAGGGATTGGAGTGCAAAGCGAAGAGGTTTTACAAGATTTAACAAGAAGATGCATAAAAGACGGCAAACTAGAGTTTAAACATTTCAGAGCTTTGAGCAAAGAAGATGTTTATAATATTTTTAAGATGTCTAATGTTTGACAAATAAATAAGATATTGTAATTAAATCTCTTATAAAAATTACTTAAAATACACTTATTTTATAGCTTGACATACTGAAAATAATGTTATATGTTTTTTAAATAATTCCTTTCAAATTAAAAATAGGAGTTATTGGGAGTAAACTATTAAAGGATTGTATTATGAAAACGAAAGAAGAATTAATAGAATTTTTAGATAAAAAAATTAATAATAATCAGAACTTGGAAGAGATGCATAATTACATATTTATTAAAGCCTATTTAGAAGATATGGTTGAAAATGAAAAAAAAGAAATGCATAAATAAAATAAAATTATTATTATAAAAATCAAAAACTCTATAGAAAATAAGTTATATGAGCATTATGAAATGCAAATAAACTTTTTAATCAATAAAATCATTATATTTATATAAGTATATTAATTATTTTTATACTTGTAACTTTGTTTTTATATGATATAATTTTCTTTACAATGTATTAAAGTTTTTTTTAATTAAGGATTTATTTAATAATGGAAAAAATTAATATAACTAAAATAATGGAGCTTCTTCCTCATAGATACCCATTTCTGCTTGTTGATAGAGTAGAAAGTATTGAAGAAGGCAAAATACATGCTGTAAAAAATGTTACATTTAATGAGCCTCAATTTACAGGGCATTTTCCTGAAAGTCCTATAATGCCGGGTGTTTTAATGGTTGAGGCATTAGCTCAGACATCTGGAATATACTGCTATACAAAATTATTAAAACCTGATGAATACGGCAAAAAATTTATGTTCTTTGCTAAAATAGATAATGTAAAGTTTAAAAATCCTGTTATACCGGGAGATATTATGAATATGTTTATAACAGTTGATGCCTTTAATGGAACTTTACTTAAAACACATGGAGAAGTAAAAGTAAATGATAAATTAGCCTGCTCTGCTGATTTGGGTTTATTTTTAGTAGACAAAGAAGCCATGAAAATAGAGAAATAGGAAATAAAATGTCAAATAATATACATAAAACTGCAATTATATCAGAATCAGCAAAAATAGCAGATAGTGCCGTAATTGGTCCTTATGCTGTAATAGAAGGAGAAGTAAGTATTGGAGAAAATACTACTATAGGAGCACATTCTGTAATAAAAGAATATACAACTATAGGAAAAAATAATATAATACATGATCATGCCGTTCTAGGAAATTTACCTCAGGATATACATTTCGATAGAAAAACAGTAACTTTCCTAGAAATAGGCGACGGCAATGAAATTAGAGAGTTTGCCAATCTTCATAGAGCATCTAAAGAAAATGCCAAAACTATTATAAGAAATAATTGCTACATAATGGCTACAGGACATGTTGCACATGACTGTGAGATACAGGATAATGTTATTATATGTAATGGGGCTTTAGTTGCAGGTCATGTAAGAGTTGAAAAAGGGGCATTTATATCTGGAAACTGCGTAATACATCAGTTCTGTGCTATAGGGCAATATGCTATGATTAGCGGTATGTCAGCAGTTGGGAGAGATATACTTCCTTTTGCTTTAACTGCTCATGCAGGAGAGGCTATTATTTATAAACTAAATTTAGTTGGTATGAGAAGGGCGGGGTTTACATCTGAACAGATATCTCAGGCTGAAGAGGCTTATGATATGTGGTACAATTGGAATAAAACTAAACAGGAATTTTTAGATACATACTTAAATGATAATTCATTAAATGATATAGCTAAAGAAATTGTAATATTTATATCCAAGGCAAAACGTGGTATTACCCCAAAAAAGACTGTATAAAAAAATTAAACAAACGTAAAAACATGAGAATATTTATAGCTACTGGCGAAGTATCAGGGGACATTCAGGGTGCCTTATTAGCAAAAAAAATAAAAGAATTAAAACCAGATGTTATTTTAGATGGTTTTGGCGGTGTGGAAATGCAAAAGGCAAATGTAAATATTTTGTCTGATATGTCTACACTATCAACTATGGGAATATTTGAAGGAGCTAATCCTGTTTATGCATTTAAAAAACTTGGAGCATTTAATATTTTGCAGGACTATCTTAAAAAAAATAAGGTAGATATAATGCTGTTAGTTGATAATCAAGGCGTTAATCTTTTATTGGCTAAATATTGTAAGGCTAATAATATAAAATATATATATTATTTTCCTCCTCATGTAGGTATATGGGGTGCTTGGAATGCTAAAAAACTTCTTTCTGCAAGAAAAATAATAACGCCATTTTTATTTGATTATGAAGTATATAAAAAATACGGATGCAATGTTATGTGCAGCGGGCATCCTTTTGCTGATTTAGACTATGATAAGCCTATACCTGAACTAAATATGCCTAAAAAAGAATATACAGTGGGCATATTGTTTGGAAGCAGGTATCAGGAAATAAGAAAATTAGCCCCTGTTTTTATAAAATCTATGAAAATACTAAACGATATGCTTTCTTCAAATATAAGATTTGTAATACCTATAGCATATCCTGAATACAAAGAACCTATAGAAAAAATATTAGGAGAATATAGTAATATTTTAAAAGGAATATCATATTCTTTATTATGCGGAGATGATAAAGACTATGTTTATTCATATTCTGATGCTCTAATAATGTCAAGCGGTACATCAAGTCTTCTAGCTGCATGTTACGGCAAGCCTATGGTTATATGCTATAAAATTTCTTATATTACATTTTTTCTAGGTAAATTGCTTACAAATATAAAATATGTCGGTATGCCTAATGTACTTCTTAATGAGGAAGCCGCACCTGAATTGCTGCAAAACGACTGCAATCCTAATGCTATTACAAGCTATATTATAAAATACTTAACGGATAAGGAATATTATACCAAAATAAGCAGTAATTTACTTAGAGTGAGAGATACTTTAGGTGAAAAAAATGTGCTAGAACGAGTAGCAAAAGAGATTATAGAATCATGACAAATTTGGATGATATAAGAGAATATATAAAATCTAATAAAAAATCTTCTTTAGAATTTGATATTATTTGGCTTAATAATGAAACCAAACAAAAGGTTATGGTTATAATAGAAGAGGTGTTAAAAAAAAATAAGATAGAAAAGTATTGCGATGATGCTTCTTACATTATAATGGAGCTTATATCAAATGCTATTAAAGCTAGATATTTGCATATAATAACAATAAAAATTTTAAGACAAAAACATAAAGAGTTTAATCCAAAGATAGATACTGATGAATATTTTTATGATTATAATATAATGAGTGAATATTCTGATATATTTAAAGACGATGAATCTAAAAAAATATTAAAAGAAATTATAAAATTGGAAAATAATTTAATAAAAGATATGGACAGCAATATAGAAATAGATGAAGAGAAATATAAAAAACTTCTTTCATATAGAAATGATACAAAAAAGAAATTCATAATAAAATTATCCGTAAAATTAAATAAAAATAATTTAGAGTTTCAAGTTATAAATGATGCTCCTCTTATAATGATAAGCAGAACTAGAATAGATTCAAAAAGACTCACATTTGAAGAATATTATAAAAAAAATATGGTAGAAAATTTCTTTATGGAGCAATTAGATAACAGCGAGAGTGCAGGTTTTGGACTTGCTTTATGTGATTTAAGACTTTTCAATCAGAATCTAGATCCGCATACTTGCTTAAAAATATTCGATGAAAACAATAAAACACATTCAAAATTAATTCTTCCAATAAAACAGCAATTCAGCTTCACAGTTTATAATAAATATTAATTATCATTATTAATATGCAAATATATTATTTTAGCACCGCTTCCTCCAAGATTTGAAGGAGCATCGGAGGAATATTTGATATAATGCTTTCCCTCAGTTGCAATATAATATTCAACTAAATCCTTGAGTACAGGTATTCCATTTTCACTTCTAAAACCTTTACCATGTATTATTAGAACAGGGCTTAGCTTATTTTTTTTTGATTCTAATATAAATTTTCTTATTCTATGTAATGCTATTTCTCTAGTACATCCATGCAAATCAAGTCTGTCTTTTGGGGATGCATTTTTTACATTAGGCTTAAATTTATAATTATTTCTTTTATCGTAAATAGATTTTTTAGAATGATTAGTGCAATCGAGATTTTCAATTGCACTTAAAAACATTTCCTCATCTTCTTTCGTATATGCTTCTTTTTTTGCATATTCATCATTATAATTTTTAGTATTTTCTGACTTTTTTATATTTTCCTTTTTTTTATCATCAGGAAAATATCCATGTTTCAAATAGAACTCAAATAGTATTCTATTTTCTTCTTCAGAATTTTTTGCCATAATGATAAAATCCTAAAAAAAGAATTATGAATTTAATACTTTTAAAAATTCAGAATTATTAGTAGTATTTTTCATTTTGGCTATCATCTTTTCTATAAATTCATATTCATCAATATTAATACTTTGTCCGTAGGCACTTCTAAGCAGATTCATTTTAGCAAGTTCTTCATCATTAAGAAGTAAATCATCTCTTCTAGTAGAAGAAGAATCAATATCAATGGCAGGGAAAATTCTTCTATTGGCAAATTTACGCTCTAAATGAAGCTCCATGTTACCAGTACCCTTAAACTCTTCATAGATATAATCATCCATCTTACTTCCAGTATCAACCAATGCAGAAGCAATTATAGTAAGAGATCCGCCCTCTTCTATATTTCTTGCAGCCCCAAAGAATTTTTTAGGTTTATGAAGAGCATTAGAATCTACACCGCCTGTTAAAACTTTACCGCTTGCTGGAACAACTAAGTTATAAGCTCTTGAAAGTCTGGTTATAGAATCTAATATTATAACAACATCATGTTTATTTTCTACTAATCTTTTAGCTTTTTCTAATACCATTTCTGAAACTTGACAATGTCTTTCAGGAAGTTCATCAAATGTAGAAGCTATAACTTCAGCTTCTGGAACTTGTCTTTTCATATCTGTAACTTCTTCAGGACGCTCATCAATAAGTAAAATAAACAATTTAATATTAGGATAATTTTTACAAATTGCATTAGCAATTTCCTGAAGCATCATAGTTTTACCTGCCTTAGGAGGAGCTACAATTAATCCTCTTTGTCCTTTACCTATAGGTGAAACCAAATTAATAATACGGGTAGAAATCTTATTTGGAGCAAACTCTAAATCTATACGTTCATTAGGAAAAATAGGTGTAAGTTTGTCAAATAAAGGTCTTTTATATAAATTATTCGGCTCTTCTCCATTAACACTTTCTATCCTAAGCAATGCAAAGAATTTTTCTCCCGCATTATCTTTAGGAGGTCTAACTTCACCAGTAATAACATCTCCTGTTCTAAGTCCGAAAAGTCTTATCTGAGCAGGTGAAATATATATGTCATCAGGTCCAACCAAGTAATTGCTGTTTTTAGAACGTAAGAAACCGAAACCATCCTGCAAAGTTTCTAAAGTTCCCTCAGCAACAATTTTACCTTCCATAGATATCTGTGCCCTCAGTATGGAATGCATTAATTCCTGACGCCTTATGTTATTGTTTGTATCTTTTTTTATTCCATAACTTTCAGCAAATTCTAAAAGCTCTTCAAAAGTCAAAGAACTTAGTTTACTAATATAAAGTATATCATGAGGTCTATTAATAACTTTATCATTTTCTATCGTATCTTTCTGAACATTTAATTCTTCTTTATCAGAAGTATTTGACTCTGTATTATTTTCAGTATTAGCGTCCAATTTTACTACTTTTTTTCTTATAGCTCTATGCTTCACAGGTTGTTGTACAGCAGCAGCACTATTTTCCAATTCCTCATTTTCAACAGATGTTTTAGCATGTTTCTTTATAGAAGCCATAATAATCCTCCATAAATAATATATAATGTCTAGTTATAGCGAATAACGCTATAACTTAAACATAAATATTATTTATTTTTTAAATTGCTATATTATATATTGATTTATAATTTGAATTATTTAATTTATTTATTTTCAGTTTTAACAGAAGAGCTGTCAGATTCGCAAAGCATAACTACACACATATCAGCTGCATCACCGAATCTTTTATATGATAAAATTTTTCTTACGTAACCGCCATTTTTAGCAGCATATCTAGGAGCTATATCTTTAAAAAGTTTTGCAAGTACTGCTTTATCTTTAACATATTTAGCAACCGTTCTTCTATTATGAACATTATCAACTTTAGCTTTGTAAATAATTTTATCAGCTAATTGTTTTATAGCTCTTCCCTTTTCTTTAGTAGTTTCTATTTTTTCATATTTTAAAAGAGAAGTAAGCATATTAGAAAGCATAGCTTTTTTATGTGCACTTGTTCTATTAAATTTTTTTACTGTAACTCTATGTCTCATTTTACTATCCTTAAAAGTTTATATTAACCTCTCATACCAAGATGAGCACCATATTCAGCAAGTTTTTCTTTAATTTCTTCTATGATCATCTCAGTAGCACCAGCAAGTCTTAAAAGATCAGCATCTGTTTTAACGGCAACCTTATCCAAAGTTTTTAAATCGGAAGACATTAAGAAATTAGCAGTTCTAACTGAAAATTCAACTTCCTCTATGTGTTTACCCTTTAAAGAATCAAGAACAGAATCTTTAGGAGCTTCTTCTATTTTTCCATCATCTCCATTAGCCTCTTCAGGCTGCATAAAGTGAGTGAGATTTTCTCTTAATATCTTAGCTGCCCAAGAAAGAGCTTTGTCAGGTGCAACATTACCTTTAGTTTCTATTTCTAAAGTAAGTCTGCCGTAATCTATACGCTGTCCAACTCTTATGTCATCAACACTATATTTAACACTTAAAATAGGTGAATATATAGCATCTATGGCAATAGCATTAACATCTTCCACAAGCTCCATATTCAATTCAGCAGGAACATAACTGTATCCTCCTTCAATTTGAATATCCATTTCAAAAGTATACCCTTCAGCAATAGTAGCTATATAATAATCAGGATTATGAACCACAGCTTCAGAATCTGATTCTACTAAATCTCCAGCTGTGATAACACAAGGACCTTCCTTTTTCATGTGTATAGTCTTAGTATCCAAATGCTCTGGAAGTGAAACCACTACATTTTTAAGATGCATAATCATCACTATAGTGTCTTCCTTCATTCCGGGAACATTTTCAAATTCATTACTAACACCATAAATTTTAATTGCAGCAATAGCATATCCAGGTATAGAAGATAATAATACTCTTCTTAAAGCATTTCCAACTGTAACCGCATATCCTCTTTCAAAAGGCTGAGCTATAAATTTACCGTAACTAGGTGTCAAATCTTTAGCTTCAAAAGTAACTCTATGAGGACGTCTAATAGATTCTAATATTTCTTTTAATGCCATTCTTATAATACCCCTTATAAAAGAGTTCCATTACTTAGAATAGTACTCAATGATGAGCTGTTCGTTAATAGGATACTCTATATGTTCTCTTATAGGTAAAGTAACTATTTCACCTGTTTTACTAGAAAGGTCTAAACTTAACCAAGCAGGAACATATTCACTTTTTAAACCTTCAACTATAGTTTTTACTTCAGCTATGGCATTTCCTCTTTCTGTTAAAGAAATTTTATCTCCAACTTTAACGCAGTATGAAGGAATTGTCATGCTTTTACCATTAACTGATATAAAACCATGAGCAACAAATTGTCTAGCCTGATTTCTGCTTCTAGCAAAACCAAGTCTGTAAATAACATTATCCAAACGTAATTCTAATAATCTGAGCAAATTTTCACCTGATACGCCAGCAACACGTACAGCTTCATGATAATAATTTCTAAATTGTTTTTCTAACACTCCGTAAATACGTTTTACTTTTTGTTTCTCTCTCATCTGAATACCATATTCTGATAACTGTTTCATTTTACGGTTAGCAGGACCAGGTACATCTCTTTTTTTTGTTATAGCACATTTAGCAGTAAGACATCTCTCGCCTTTTAGCATAAGTTTAGTTTTTTCACGGCGACATAATCTACAACTAGCATCTCTATATCTTGCCATAATTATTTATCTCCTATTTTACAACTTAAATACAAAATTATATTCTTCTTCTTTTTCTAGGACGGCATCCATTATGAGGCATTGGAGTAACATCCTTAATAAGTTTAACTTTAAGTCCTGCAGCTTCAACCGCTCTTATAGAACTTTCTCTTCCCATTCCAGGACCTTTAACATAAACTTCAACTTCTCTAACACCCATTGCAAAGGCCTTTTCAGATGCTTTCTGACTAGCCACCTGAGCTGCAAAAGGAGTAGATTTTTTACTGCTTTTATACTCTCCATCCAAACCAGCACTAGCCCATGATAGAGTATCGCCGTTTCTATCAGTTATAGTAACTATTGTATTATTAAAGCTAGCTTTTATATGTACTATACCAAAAGCTTCAACTTTTCTATCTTTTTTAATTTTTTTATCTTTTAGAGTTTTTTTACCTTTTTGAGTAGCCACTATTCTCCCCCATTAATTATTTTACTTCTTACCTGGTGCTTTTTTCTTACCAGCTATAGCTTTTCTAGCTCCGCCGCCTCTAGCATTACGAGAGTTAGTGCGGGTACGCTGACCATGTACAGGAAGCCTTTTAATATGACGCATTCCACGATATGAGTGAATGTCTTTTAAACGCTTTATATTGTTATAAAGCTCTGTACGTAAATCACCTTCTACTTTAGTAGTTGCTTCTATAGCATCTCTTAAAGCAGTAATTTGAGCATCTGTTAAATCTTTAGCTTTAATAGAATAATCTATATTAGCCTTATCACAAATAACATGAGCAAGAGTACGGCCTATACCATATATATCAGTAAGGGCTATTTCTATTCTTTTATTATTTCTTATTTCAACACCCATTAAGCGTGCCATATTAATTATCTCCTTAAATTAATTACTTCTGTTTTTGTTTATGTCTTGGGTTTTTCTTACATATAACTCTAACTACGCCTTTTCTCTTAACTATTTGACAGTCATTACAGCGTTTTTTTATAGAACTTTTTACTTTCATTGTAACTAATCTCCATTTACTTTATTTACTTATAACGATAAATTATTCTACCCTTTGTTAAATCGTAGGGAGACATTTCTATAGTTACCTTATCACCTGGAAGTATACGTATAAAATTCATACGCATCTTTCCTGATATATGTGCTAATATCTTATGACCATTCTCTAATTCCACTCTAAAAGTAGCATTCGGAAGAGGTTCTACTACTATACCCTCTATCTCTATATTTTCTTTTTCAGCCATTTTGATTACCTTCTAACCTTAGATTTCTTTAATATGCCGTCATAGTTATGCATTTGTAAATAGGATTCTATTTGTTTTAATAACTCAACAGCAACACTAACACTAATCATCACTGAAGTTCCGCCCATCAAATATACAAGTGAATTATTCGTACCTCTGAAAGGAGCAAATATAGGAATCTTAGACATCAAATCAGGAAATACTGCTATAGCTGCTAAAAATATTGAACCGCCTATAGTTATTCTGCTTAATACTGTTTTAAGATATTCAGCAGTTTGAGTACCAGGTCTATAACCAGGTATAAAACCTCCTGATTTCTTAAGATTCTCTGCTATATCATCTGGATTGAACTGTACTGATGTATAAACATACGCAAACATAATAACCAAAAGACAATAAAGAATGATATACGCCCAGCTTCCATAAGAGAAAAATCTAAGCAATGCATCAAGCCATCTCCATTGAACACCTCTAGTTAAGCTTGCTACCTGAGCAGGAATAGCCATTAAAGCTGAAGCGAATATTATAGGTATTACACCAGACGGATTGATTTTGAAAGGTATATGAGTTGATTGAGCCCCAAATACTTTTCTTCCTACAACACGTTTAGCATACTGTACTGGAATTCTTCTCTGTCCGCTTTCCTCATAAACTACACAGAATATAACTATTGCAAAAATTATGAAGAAAAGAACTATAACTAAAGAATTCAAATATTCACTATCTCTCTTCTGTATAACATCATAAACACCAGCAGGAATACGAGCAACTATACCAGCAAAAATTATAACAGATATACCGTTACCAAGGCCGCGTTCTGTAATTTGGTCACCTAGCCACATTAAGAACATGGTACCAGCTGTAGCCGTTACAACCACTAATAGTATAAATCCAATTCCAGGATTCATAAAGATCATAGCACCTTCATTTATACTCTGTATCCAGCTAGCCATAGCTGCAGATTGTATCATACAAAGAACAAGCGTTAGATATCTAACATACTGATTTATCTTTTTACGACCGCTTTCACCTTCTTTTTGCATTCTTTCGAGTGCTGGTATTACCACACCCAAAAGCTGCATAATAATGGAAGCAGAAATATAAGGCATTATACCTAGTGCCAATATAGAAAATCTGAATAAAGCACCGCCTGAAAATAAATCCATTATAGTCAAAAGTCCTGCACCGCCCTGCGATGAGGATAAAAAACTTAATAAAGCGGTAGGATCTATACCAGGTGTCGGAATATGACTTCCTATTCTGTAAACCAATATGGCTAAAATAGTAAATAGGATTCTGCTTCTTAATTCTTGTACTTTAAATATATTAGTTAATGATTTCAGCATTATAATTTACCTTAAGATTTTTTATCTTCTTTTTTTCTAATATATTTTTTACGTTCGTTTATTATAACCTTACCGCCTGATTTTTCAACTTTTTCTATAGCTTTTTTGCTAGCCATATCAACGGTAATAGTAATAGCACTTTTTACTTCGCCCATAGAAAGCAATTTTATATAATCTCTTTTAGATGATAGAAAACCTAATTTTAATAAAGTTTCTCTGCTTATTTCATTACCTATGGAATCTAAATCACCTACATTGATAATATTTACAAATTTTTTGAAAGCTGCATTAGTGAATCCGCTTTTTGGAATTCTTCTATGCAAAGGCATTTGTCCGCCTTCAAAACCAGCTCTTCTGCTGTATCCTGCACGAGATTGTGCACCTTTATCACCTCTGCCTGCAGTACAGCCCCATCCAGAACCCTGACCGCGTCCTACCCTATGACGCTTTTTACTTGAACCTTTAGGAGCTCTTAATATTTTTGTATTTTCTTGTGCCATTTGCTAAGCCCTCACTTATACTCTACTTTAAGAAGATGTGATATCTTATTTATCATTCCATTTATCTGAGGAGTTGCTTCATGTTCTACAACTCTTTTTCCTCTTTTGAAACCTAAAGCTACAACTGTATCTCTTTGAGATTTTTCATAGCCTATAGGAGATTTAACTAATGTTATTACAACTTTAGCCATTATTCAGTCCTCCCATAAATTTGGTTTATACTAATTCCTCTTTTATTAGCCATATATTCTACAGTTTTTAAAGATTTCAAACCTTCAAATGTAGCTTTAGCTAAGTTCATAGAATTGTTATTTCCAAGAGATTTAGAAAGAATATTTTTAACTCCTGCTAATTCTAATACTGCACGAGCAGGACCGCCTGAAATAACTCCAGTACCTTTAGAAGCTGGTTTCATTATTATTCTGCTGCTTCTAAATACTCCAACCGTATTATGAGGTATAGTTTCACCTTTTAAGTTAACTTCTATCATGTTTTTCTTAGCTTGCTCTATAGCTTTTCTAATAGCATCTGGTACTTCATTAGCTTTACCATAACCTAAACCAACATGACCATTTTTATCACCTAAAACCATTAAAGCGGCAAATCTAAAACGTCTTCCGCCTTTCATAACTTTAGCTACTCTGTTTAAAGTTATAAGGCGTTCTTCATACATACTTTTTTCTTCGTTGTTGTTCATATCGTGTGCCAAGGTAATACTCCTTAAAATTTCAATCCTGCTTCACGAGCACCGTCAGCTAAGGATTTTATTTTTCCATGATATATATAGCCGTTTCTATCGAATACAACTTCACTAATATTCTTCTCTTTTGCTCTAGCAGCTAAAACTTTACCTATCTCTTTAGCTACATCAACATTTTTACCACTTTTTAAATCTTTTTCCTGAGAAGATGCTGATACTAAAGTTACACCCTTACTATCATCTATTATTTGAGCAGATACATATTTAAGACTTTTATAAACTGTAAGTCTTGGACGCTCTGAACTTCCTTCTATTTTTATACGTATACTTCTCTTTCTTCTTTCACGTTGAGCTTTAATTTTTTCTCTTAAACCCATAGCTTACCCCTTACTTAGCAGCTTTTTTACTTTCTTTCATTTTTACATGCTCGCCATCAAATCTAACACCTTTGCCTTTATAAGGTTCAACAGGTCTTTTTTTCTTGATATTCATAGCAAGCTCGCCTACTTGTTCTTTATCATTACCTTCGATAATGATTTTAGTGTCTTTCTCTACTGTTACTTTAATACCTGCAGGTATTTTCATTTTTACATCACTTGAAAAACCTAATTGCAATGTTATAATGTCCCCTTGTACATTAGAACGATAACCTGTACCTTCTAACTGAAGAACTTTTTTATATCCAGCAGTAACACCTTCTATCATATTAGAAATAAGTTTCCACACTAAACCTAATTGTGCAGAATATTTAGCTCTATTTTCTTTAATAGCTTTCTCGTCAGTACTTTCAATCTTAGGAGGTTTAACCCAAAGAGAATTATTTTCGAGTTCAAGTATTATATAATCAAAAAACTCTCTTGTCAACTCTCCTCTTTTACCTTTTACGATTACTTTATGACCGTCTATTTTAACTTCAACATCTTTAGGAATCGCTATAGGTTTGTTCGCTAATCTACTCATTATTAATACCCTCTTAATTTATTACCAAACATAGCATAAAACTTCGCCGCCGACATTCTCTTTTCTGGCTTCTTTATCAGTCATAACGCCTTTGCTAGTAGATATCACAGATATACCAAAACCATTTTTTACCTGAGGTATAGTGCCTACTGAAGTATAAACTCTCAAACCAGGAGTTGATACTCTTTGAATGCCCTCTATTACTGAGCTTCCTTCATAATATTTTAAGTCTATCTCTATGCGGAAGAAATTTTTATCTTTTACTTCTACTTTTTTGAAGTCATTAATATATCCTTCTTTCTTCAAAATTGCAAGTATATTTTCCATTTTTGTAGAAAAAGGTATAGTTACAGCATCTTTTTTTGCTCTGCATCCATTTCTAATTATAGTTAAAGCATCTGCTATTGGATCATGTACGCTCATTTATACTCTCCTTAAATTACCAACTAGACTTAGTTACACCCGGTATTAAACCTTTATTAGCTAAATCTCTAAAACATATTCTGCACATCTTGTACTGTCTTATATAAGCTCTTGGTCTACCGCATATTGGGCATCTGTTATATTGTCTTGTTTTATATTTTTGTTTTTTTGTAGCTTTAACTTTAAGTGCTAATCTAGCCATTATTTATTCTCCTGACTTTTAGGTGCAGCACGAAATGGTAAACCAACTCTCTCTAATAATGTGCGTGCCATTTCGTCATTATCTGCAGTTGTTACTATTGTTATATTTAAGCCTTTTACAGCATCTGTTTTATCAAAACTTATTTCTGGAAATATTGTATGCTCTTTTATTCCTAAATTGTAATTACCGTTTCCGTCAAATCCTTTTCTAGGAATACCTTGAAAATCTCTTACTCTTGGCAAAGCGATAAAAATTAATCTCTCAAGAAAATCGTACATTCTATCGCCTCTCAATGTTACTCTACATCCTATAGGCATACCTTGTCTTAATTTGAAGTTAGCTATAGACTTTTTAGCTCTTGTTACTACTGCTCTTTGTCCAGCTATTTGGCTAAGTTCTTCTACAGCAGAATCAACATATTTTTTATCTGATACTGCCTGAGTTACTCCCATATTGATTATAATCTTTTCAATTTTAGGAATAGCCATTGTAGAGCTTAAATTCATATCTTTTAGCAGAGATTGTTTAATCTCTTTTTCATACCTATCTTTTAATACTGACATAATTTACTTCTCCTGCTTACTTATCAAGAACTTCGCCCGATTTTTTGGCATATCTTTTTAATTTACCATCTACTTCTTTTCTTCCAACTCTAGTAGCTTTTCCGCCTTTATTCACTACCATAACATTAGAAATATGTATTGAAGCTTCTCTTTCAACTATACCGCCTTTCTGATTTTCCTGACTTTTTGGCATAGTCTTTTTAACCATATTAATATTTTTTACGAAAACTCTGCCTTTTTCTCTGTCTATAGATAATACTTCGCCGCGTTCTCCGCTTTGTTCTCCAGCTATTACCTCAACAGTATCGCCTTTTTTTACTTTGTATTTTGTCTTACTTAAATCTTTTTTCTTTATCATATTATATTACCTCTGGTGCAAGTGATACTATCTTCATAAAGCCTCTATCTCTAAGCTCACGTGCTACTGGTCCGAATATACGTTTACCGCGAGGCTCTTTTTTATCATCTACTATAACAGCAGCATTCTCATCAAAACGTATATATGAACCGTCTGGACGTCTAACTTCTTTTTTAACTCTTACTATTACAGCTTTAACTACTTTACCTTTTTCTATAGAGCAAGTAGGAATTATATCTGTTACAGAGCAGATTATTACATCGCCTAAAGTAGCGTATCTGCGTCTGCTTCCTCCTAATACCTTAATACATTTTAATTTTTTTACGCCAGTATTGTCGGCTACATTAAGAGTAGTTGGTACTTGTATCATAGTTCTTACTCTCCTTCAACCTGTGAAACTGATGCTTCTGGAGCATGTTTTTCACGTTTTAATACGCCTTCTACATCACTATCCATAGAATCTTTCTCTATACGCTCAGCTTTCTTAACTATTTTTGTTAATCTGAATTTTTTATCTTTACTAAGAGGTCTGCACTCTATTACTCTTACTAAATCGCCTTCTACACATTCATTTTTTTCATCATGAGCTTTATAGCGTTTATTTTTACTAATAGTTTTACCATAAAGAGGGTGTTTCTGCTTGCTTTCTACTTTTACAACTATAGTTTTATCCATTTTATCAGAAACTACAATTCCCTCAAGTACTCTTTTATATTTTTTTGCTTTGCTTTCCACTGTAGTAATACCTCACTATTTTTTTATACCAAGTTCATGCTGACGAATAAATGTCTTAACTCTAGCTATATCTTTACGAGCTTTTTTTAGCTGATGTGTTTGTCTTGCATCGCCAACAACTTTTTCAAATCTATGCTCTTGATATTCTTTTTCTAATTTTAGAAGTTCACCTTTAAGCTCTTCTAAACCTAATGACTTATAATCTTTTTTATTTTTAGCCATTATATAGCCTCCCTCTTAATGAACTTAGTTTTTATAGGAAGCTTAAAACCAGCTAGTCTGAAAGCTGATTGAGCTAACTCTTCTGGAACACCTGCTATTTCAAATATTACTTTTCCAGGCTTAACTACAGCTACCCAATATTCAACGTTACCTTTACCTTTACCCATTCTAGTTTCAGCAGGTTTTTTAGTATAAGGCTTATCTGGAAATACTTTTATCCACATTTTACCTACACGTTTAACATGTCTTGATATAGCAATACGTGCAGCTTCAATTTGTCTGTCTGTTAACCATACAGGCTCTAATGCCATCAAACCGTAATCTCCAAAAGTTAAATTACTTCCTCTTTTTGATTTACCTTTCATTCTGCCTCTATGCTGCTTACGATACTTAGTTCTTGATGGTTGTAACATTATCTATCTCCTTTGGCACTGATAACTTTACCTGCATCATCTTGCTTATGTTCTTTTTTATCAAGAATTTCTCCCTTATAGATCCACACTTTTATTCCGATAATACCAAATGTAGTTAGGGCTTCTGCAGTGCCATAATCTATATTAGCTCTTAAAGTATGTAAAGGTACTGAACCATTTTTATATTGTTCTGTTCTAGCAATATCAGCTCCTGCTAAACGTCCAGAACACATAACTTTTATTCCTTTAGCACCTTTCTTCATAGCTTGAGTTATAACACTTTTCATAGCTCTTCTGAAAGCAATACGCATTTCTAATTGACGTGCTACGCTTTGAGCTGCTAATGTAGCGTCTAATTCAGCATCTCTTATCTCTGTGATAGAGAAGTGAACTGGTTTTTTAACCATTTTTTGTACTGCTGTTTTTATAGTTTCAACTCTTTGACCTTTAGGTCCTATAACTACTCCAGCTCTTGCAGTTGCTATGAATATATTAATTCTATCTGGGAAACGTACTATTTCTATATTAGATATAGCAGGGTCAAAAGACTCTTTTTTTCCGCCGATTTTTTTCTGCTCTTCTTTTAATGTTTTATAATAATAATTCATTATATAGCGTCTAATAGATAAATCTTCATGCAAACTGTCTGCATAAGTTCTTTTGTCTTCAAACCATCTGCTAGACCAAGTTTTATTAATTCCGAGTCTTAAGCCTATTGGACTAACTTTTTGACCCATAGTTTATACCTCCGCTGCTTTAGGTGCTTCTTCTGATTTAGCACTCTTAACTTTAATTTTTTTCTTTTCAGGTTTTTTATCATCACTTAATACTATAGTAATATGTGAAAGTCTTTTTAATATTGGATCAGCACTGCCTCTGCTTGCTGCACGTATTCTCTTTAATGTTGGAGCTTTATCTACAAAAGCAGTTTTTACCCATAATGTATCTGGATTGATATTTCTTGATTGGAATATAGCATTAGCTATTCCGCTCTTAATAGCCTTTCTTAGAACTACTGATGACATCTGCGGCATTGTCGCTAAATTAGATATAGCATGATTAACATATTCGCCTTTTACAAATGGAAGTAATCTTGCTACTTTTCTGCGACCAATGCGTAAATAACGTACCTTTACTTTATAATCCATAGTCTAAATCCTTATTTCTTACCTACTTTAGCGGCACCTGCATGAGATATAAATTTTCTTGTTGGTGCAAATTCGCCTAATTTATGACCTATCATATTTTCCTGTATATAAACAGCTACAAATGTTTTACCATTATGCACGTTTATAGTAAAACCTATCATCTCTGGAATAATTGTTGAAGCACGGCTATAAGTTTTTATTTGGTGCTTATTATCTCCAGCCTGTATTTTCTTAAAAAGATTCTTATCTACAAAAGGTCCTTTTTTTATAGAGCGAGACATTATTTCTTACCCCCTCTTCTTTTTAATATTAATCTATCAGAATACTTATGTTTCTTTCTTGTTTTGTAACCCTTAGTAGGTACTCCTGTTGGTGAAACTGGATGCGGATTACCTTGTCCGCTTTTACCCTCACCACCACCATGTGGGTGATCTACTGGGTTCATTACAACACCTCTAACTTTTGGTCTTCTGCCTTTATGTCTAGTAGTACCAGCTTTGCCATCTGTAGTATTGAAATGATCTAAATTGCCAATTTGACCTATAGTAGCATAACAATTTTCTAGTATTCTTCTTTCTTCACCTGAGCGAAGTCTTATTACACAGTAACCGCCTGATTTAGCTGTTATCTGTGCACCGCCGCCTGCTGCTCTAACAAGCTGACCGCCTTTTCCAGGTGTAATTTCAATGTTATGTATTATAGTACCTAATGGAATTTTTTTCAATGGCAAAGTACATCCAACTTTAACTTTTGCATTTTCTCCGCTTACTACTCTATCTCCTACATTTAATCCCAATGGCCATATTATATATCTTTTTTCGCCATCTGTATAGTGTAAAAGTGCTATACGAGCAGTTCTGTTTGGATCATACTCTATAGAAACTACTTTTGCTTCTATATCATGCTTATCTCTTCTAAAATCTACAAATCTAAAAAGTTTTTTATGTCCGCCTCCGCGACGACGCATAGTGATACGACCATTAGAACCGCGTCCGCTTATACGTTTTTTTCCGCATACTAATGATTTACAAGGCTCATTTGTCGTAATATCCGAAAAGTCCACTACTGTACGATAGCGTAAACTTGGTGTTGTCGGTTTAAATTTCTTAATAGCCATCGGTGTCCCTCATTATTTTACTATATCTATTGATTCTTTGCCGTCAAGAACTATTATCGCTTTCTTATAACTGCGTGTATATCCGCGTCTGCTCATTCTGCGATTTTTCTTTTTTGGCTTAACATTTATTATCTTGCAATCCAACGGATGAACATTAAATATTTTTTCAACCGCTTTCATTAACTCTTGCTTATTAGCATCCTGTCTTACTCTAAATACATAATAACGCTTTTCTGTTCCTTTTGGCTCAGTTCTTAGCATATTACTTTTTTCTGTAAGTATAGGCTCAATTAAAAGTGAATACATGCTCATATTTTTTAACCCTTAATTCTAGCATTTAATTTAGATAAAGCTGTTTTAGTAAAATATACTTCATCAGCATAAAATAAAGGATGTATAGACATACTGTCTGCATTTACAAGCTTTAAATCTTTGATGTTTCTTAATGACAATAATAATTTATTATAATTATCACCTAAAGATTCATCTTTACCTACTACAAATGCTACCTTTCTTGTATTTGGTTCTTTAACCTTACTTATAAAACTAGCCATTCTTTTTGTTTTTGGTGAATCAAAAGTGAAATCTTCAAAAACTTTAAGAACATTGCTTCCATATTTTAAAGATAAAACAGACAATAGAGCCTTACGCTTCATTTTCTTTGGCAATCTATAGCTATAATCACGTGGTTTAGGAGTATGTGTTTTACCACCGCCTACCCAAATTGGTGAACGTGTAGAACCTGCTCTTGCTCTGCCAGTACCTTTTTGTCTCCAAGGTTTTTTACCGCCACCTGAAACTTCTGCTCTGGTTTTTGTGGAGTGTGTTCCCTGACGTCTGTTAGCTAATTCATTTTTGATTGCTTCGTAAAGTAGATTATTGTTAACTTCTGATTTAAATATCTCGTCAACAACCTCTAAATTGCCTACGCTATCTCCATTTTCATTTAGTATTACTACTTCCATTTTATCATCCTGTCATAATTAATTCATTGAGTTCTTTTTCTTATTGCGTTTTTTTACAGCTGATGTCAATTTAACTATGCTGTTAATAGCACCTGGTATAGCACCTTTAATCATAATCAAATTATCATCTGGTCTTATTTCAACTACTTTCAAGTTTTGTATAGTAGTTAAAGCATTGCCCATGTGTCCAGGCATACCTTTACCTTTCCATACTCTTGCAGGATAACTGTTACATCCTATAGAACCTGCTCTTCTTCTGAAGTTAGAACCATGGCTCATAGGACCGCCGTCGTAGTTATGTCTTTTCATTACACCTGCAAAACCACGACCTTTACTCAAAGAACTAACATCTATAAAATCGCCTGCTTGAAATATATCTACTTTAAGCTCCTGACCTACTGTATAAGAACTAGCATCGTCCATTCTGAACTCTTTCAAATATTTCTTAGGCTCTAAATTTGCTTTTTTAAATTGCCCTATTTGCGGCTTATTTAAATGCTTTTCTTTAACGGAACCATATCCTAATTGAATAGCACTATAGCCGTCTTTCTCATTATCTCTTATCTGCATAACTGTGCATGGACCAGCTTCTACAACTGTTACTGCTATAGCATTGCCAGTTTCATCAAAAACTGTTGTCATGCCCAATTTTTTGCCAATTATTCCTACCATCGGCGAATCCTCTATAATGATTTTACTTACTACTTTCTTACTATATCAAACTATTACAGATAAAACGTAGTAAAGCTTTATCTTTAATATTTCATTAAACGCTTATTTAAGCTGAACATCAACCCCAGCTGGAAGCGCTAATTTTTTAAGAGAATCTGTAGTTTGAGAGTTTACATCAAATATATCTATTAATCTTTTGTATATACGCATCTCAAATTGTTCTCTTGATTTAATATTTACATGCGGACTTCTTATTACTGTTACCTTACGTATGCTTGTAGGCAATGGTATAGGTCCTGATACTCTAGCACCTGTTTTCTTTACACTAGCAACTATAGACTGAGCTGATTGATCTATAAGCTCAATATCAAAGGCTTTTAGTTTAACTCGTATTTTCTGTTCTTTCATAGCTTGAATTACTCGCTTTCTCTTAATTTAATTAAAGGGTATATCTTTAATTAATCAAAGGTATACCCTCATTATTTTTCCTATTATTCTAATATTTTTGTTACAACACCGTTACCTACTGTTTTACCGCCTTCACGTATAGCGAATCTTTGTTTTTCTTCCATAGCGATAGGAGTAATTAATTCAATAGTTAAGTTAGCATTGTCGCCAGGCATAATCATTTGAGCACCTTCTTGTAGGTTGATTACTCCTGTTACGTCTGTTGTTCTGAAGTACATTTGAGGTCTGTATCCTGTTACAAAACCGCTGTGTCTTCCGCCTTCTTCTTTTTTCAAGATATATACTTCAGCTTCGAATTTTTTATGAGGTGTAATTGTACCTGGTTTAGCCAATACCTGTCCTCTTTCTACTGCTTTACGTTCAATACCTCTTAAAAGACATCCAACGTTATAACCAGCTATACCTTCTACCTCTTTTTTGAACATTTCTACACCAGTACAAGTTGTTTTTTGAGTATCTCTAATACCAACTATTTCAACTTCATCACCTTTTTTGATTTTACCTCTTTCAATTCTTCCAGTAACAACTGTACCTCTTCCAGGAATTGAGTATACATCTTCGATTGACATTAAGAAGTCTTTATCTACTTCACGTACTGGATCTGGAATATATGTATCTAATGCATTTAATAAGTCTATTATACATTTACAATCTGGATCAGTTCTTGGATCCTTACCTGCTTCAATAGCTTGAATAGCTTTAATAGCTGAACCTCTAATAATAGGAGTTTTAGAACCATCAAAACCATAGTGATCTAATACGTCTATTACTTCTGCTTCTACTATTTCTGCCATTTCTGGGTCATCTAATTTATCACATTTATTTAAGAATACTACGATGTAATTTACACCTACTTGTCTTGAAAGAAGTACGTGTTCTTTTGTTTGAGGCATTACACCGTCTTCTGCTGATACTACTAATATAGCACCGTCCATTTGAGCAGCACCTGTAATCATATTTTTAATGTAGTCAGCGTGACCTGGACAGTCTACGTGAGCATAGTGTCTGTTGTCTGATTCATATTCAACGTGTGATGTTGCTATTGTTAATATTTTTGTTGGGTCTCTTCTACCTTGACTTTCAGAAGCTTTTGCTACTGAGTCATAAGCAACTTTCTGTACTGTTGCTGGGAACATAGCAGATGATACTGCTGTTATTGCTGATGTCAATGTTGTTTTACCATGGTCAACGTGTCCGATAGTACCAACGTTAACGTGTGTTTTTTTACCTTCGTAAGTTCCTTTAGCCATTTTAATCCTCCAATTATTTATACTTTAGGAATTATTTTTTATTTTACTAATCAGTAACCTTTTATTTATGTTACTTACTTATTATTACCCATTCTAGCACCTATTATTTCATCTGCTACGTTTTTAGGTACTTCCTCGTAATGAGAGAACTGCATTGTATAGCTTGCTCTACCTTGAGATACGTTTCTGATACTTGTTGTATATCCAAACATTTCAGCAAGAGGTACTGTAGCATTAATTGATTTATAACCTGATTTATCTGTAAATCCGTGAACCTGTCCTCTTCTTGAAGCTAAATCTCCTATTATATCACCCATATAATCTTCTGGAGTTACAACTTCTACTGTCATCATAGGCTCTAATAAATATGGATCTGCTTTTTTACATCCATCTTTGAATCCCATTGAAGCTGCTATTTTAAATGCCATTTCTGATGAGTCTACTGGGTGGAATGAACCGTCATAAGCTGATACTATAACATCAAGCATTGGATAATTAGCAAGAACACCTGTATTCATAGCTTCTACACAGCCTTTCTCTACTGCTGGTATATATTCTCTTGGAACAGCACCGCCTACGATTTCATTATTAAATTTAAATCCTGCATTAGGTTCATTAGGACCTATTCTCAACCATACATCTCCGTACTGACCTTTACCGCCAGACTGACGTACAAATTTTCCTTGAACTTCAACAGTTTTCTTAACACCTTCTCTATAAGATACTTGAGGACGTCCTACATTTGCCTCAACTTTATATTCTCTTTTCATTCTGTCGCAGATAATTTCTAAGTGTAATTCACCCATACCTGCAATAATTGTCTGACCTGTTTCTTCATCAAATGTTACTCTGAATGTTGGGTCTTCTTCAGCAAGTCTTGATAAAGCTACTGACATTTTATCTCTGTCGCCTTTTGTTTTAGGCTCTATAGCAACATTGATTACTGGCTCTGGGAAATTGATTGCTTCTAAAATTATAGGAGCATTTTCAGGACATAAAGTATCACCTGTTGTTGTTTCTTTAAGACCTACTGCTGCTGCTATATCACCAGCATATACTGTATCAATTTCTTCTCTTTTATTAGCATGCATCTGAAGTATTCTTCCGATACGCTCTCTTTTTCCTTTTGTTGCGTTAAACACATAAGAACCAGCTTCTAATATACCAGAATAAACTCTGAAGAATGCTATTTTTCCTACATGAGGATCTGTCATTATTTTAAATGCTAATGCACTGAATTTTTCATCATCTGATATTTTTCTTGTTATTGGATTACCATCTAAATCTGTACCTTCTATTTCTGATCTGTCTACTGGAGATGGCAAATAGTCAACTATACCGTTAATTAATACTTGAATACCTTTATTTTTGAAAGCAGTTCCGCAGAACATTGGAAAGAACTCTGCTGATAAAGTAGCTGTTCTTATAAGTCTTTTTACAGTAGGAACATCTATTTCCTCACCTTCAAAAAATTTATTCATAGCATCATCATCGTATTCAACGATTGCTTCTAACAATGAATTCCTGTATTCTTCTGCTTTTTCTTTTAATTCAGGTCTGATTTCTCTCTCTTCCATTTTCATGCCGTCTTCAGAAACCCAAATTACTTCTTTCATATTTACTAAGTCAACAACACCCTCGAAATTACTTTCTGCACCTATAGGTATAACTACTGGGTGGCTGTTAGCTTTTAATCTTTCTCTTGTTTGTTCTAAAACAGCATAGAAGTTAGCACCTATTCTATCCATTTTATTAACGAAAATAGCTCTAGGAATTTTATAATTGCTTGCCTGCCTCCAAACTGTTTCACTCTGAGGCTGAACACCGCCTACTGAACAGAAAACACCAACGGCACTATCTAATACCCTCAAAGATCTTTCTACTTCTACAGTAAAGTCAACGTGTCCCGGAGTATCTATCAAATTAATTCTGTTTCCATTCCAAAAACATGTTGTTGCTGCTGAAGTAATTGTAATACCTCTTTCTCTCTCCTGTTCCATCCAGTCCATCTCTGCTGCACCTTCATGAACCTCTCCTATTTTATGGGTCTTACCAGTAAAATAAAGAATACGCTCACTTAAAGTAGTTTTACCAGCATCAATATGAGCCATAATACCAATATTACGTGTGTTTTCTAATGAAATTTGACGTGCCACTTTTTACTTACTCCTTAAAAACTACCACCTAAAGTGTGCGAATGCCTTGTTACCTTCAGCCATTCTATGAACTTCATCTCTCTTAGCTACTGCCTGACCTTTTCCGTCTATAGCATCTACAATCTCATTTGATAAACGTTCAACCATACTTCTGCCGCCTCTTTTTCTTGAAGCGTTTATAAGCCATTTGAACGCCAATGATTTTTGTCTGTCTTCTCTTACATCTACTGGAACCTGATAAGTAGAACCGCCTACTCTTCTTGATTTTACTTCTACACGAGGCTTAATATTTTCTATAGCTTCATTAAAAGCTTCTAAGCCGTCTTTATTTGTTTTTTCTTTAACTACATCTATAGCTTTATAAAATATATTTTCAGCCTTACTTTTCTTTCCATCATACATTAATTTATTAATAAATTTACTTATATCAACACTGCCGTATACAGGATCAGCGTCTATTTTTCTAGATTGTGCTCTTCTTCTTCTAGCCATATTACTTTACTCCATTAAGCCTTTGGTTTTTTAGTACCATATTTACTTCTAGCTTTCATTCTTTTTTCAACACCTGTAGCTTCACGGCTTCCGCGAACTATGTGATAACGGCATCCAGGTAAGTCTTTAACACGTCCGCCTCTTATAAGAACGCGGTTATGTTCCTGTAATGTGTGATCTATACCAGGAATATAAGCTGTTACTTCCATACCATTTGTTACTCTTACACGAGCAATTTTACGCATAGCTGAGTTAGGTTTTTTAGGAGTTGTTGTTGTAACACGAGTACATACTCCTTCTCTTTGCGGACATTTCATTAATGCAGGCGATTTTGTTTTATTTATTATACGCTTGCGACCTTTTCTTACTAATTGATTAATTGTAGGCATAAAATACTAAACCCTCTAATATTTATTTTTTACAAATTTTTTATTTCTTAAAATTCCTAATCCTAACGGAAAGGCGATAAATTAAACACAGTTTTTACTTCAAATACGAAACAGCATTAATACACTGAGCACTATAGTATTAAAACATAAGAAAAACTATACTATACGCTTTAATCGCTTTTATGAAAGTTCTAGCATTATAAAGCAGCTATACAAAAAAATCAATAGCATTTAATATTTTTTTTTACTTTTTTATGAAAATTATACAAAAATTAAAAATAAAAGCGATGTATACTAAAATAATTTCTACATCGCCTTTAACAATATAATCATTTAATATCAATTATTAAAAACATTATCAATCATATATTTTATCTGTACATACTTACTAATATCACTAGTATTTGTAATAGTTTTGGTATAAATAAATACATTCTGCTGAGATTTATACCACTCCGCTGCTTTTCCATTAAGATATGCTTCTTTTACATTTTGACCTGAAAACCATAAAGCAGTTTCTTTTTCTAAAGCAACAGTTTCAATTGGGGAATTATTTTGTCTTGCAACTATTTCAACAGCCTCATTCATATTATTAGCTCTATAATCCATAGCTTTAAGTATAGCTCTTGAAAATCTATTAACTATATCAGGATTAGCATTTTGATATTCGGGAGTAACTACCCAGCTGCTTGGGAATGCACCAGAATCTGAATAATCTATAATTGAAGCAATAGGTACTGCTTCATCTCCAAGCGTATTCAATATTGAAAATGTATAAGGAGCTTGTACAGATGCTGCATCAATAGTTCCATTGGTCATAGCAGACACTATATTAGGACCATTCATATCTAAAATATTTAATTCATCTTTATTGATTCCAAGTTTATTAATTGCAAGATTTAAAAATATTTCTGATGAAGTTCCAAACTGTGCAGCTACTGTTTTGCCTTTTAAATCTAAAATTGTATTTATTCCTGATGATTTTCTTGCTATAATCTGTTCTGATTTACTTAAGCCGTTAGGAAATAATACATTAACTTTTCCTTGAATAGCTAGAGAATGTGCTCCATGTCCAATATATGCAAAATCTAAATTATTTGAAAGCATGGCATTAATTTCAGAAGGACCGTCTAAAAATTTGAGTAATACAACATTTAAGCCTTCTTCCTGAAAATATCCTTTCTCCTGTGCTATAGCAGCAGCTGATGTTCCTGAAAAATCAGGCATATAACCTACTCTTATAATCTCTGTTTTAATCTCATCTGCAGTATTTGAAGTTTTCTCTTTACATGAAATTGACAATGCTGCAAATAATACTAAAAATACGATTCTAAATTTCATCATAATTACATATCCTTAAGTGATTAATAAAATTTATTTTATTAAAATATCGGAATTATCAGCTATTATTACTGTGAAAGTGTAAATAAAAAACGAATTCTATTTACATTACATAAATATAATTTACTTAAGTTAAATATATATTTATCAAATGTTTTTTTACTTTCATTATCATTGTCGACTCTTACAAAATAACATAAAAGATATTACAAATAATAAATAATATATATGAAGTATTTTATATTGTACCCTAATTTTTTATATTTCATTAATAATTATAGTAAATATATACGATAACATCAAGATTAAAATGAATTTATTTTAAATAAATATACTTGTTTAAAGATTAGCTTTAAATTATAAAATAATTGTTATATATTGTAAAAACTTTAATTTACAGTATTTTTTCAAAAACAAATTGTAGTTATTATAAAAATACAGCAGCAAAAGAAACATACGCTTTGTAATTCAAAATTATTATATTATAATGTCGTAAATATTCCTAGTTTCCAAAACTCTAACACCAACCTCATATTCACGCATATATTTAGCAAGTCTGTATCCGTTTATAAGTATTATTTTTACATCTTTTAATTCTTCTACAACCTTTTTAGCCTGCTGAGTATAATCGGAAGTTGTTATAAATATACCTCTGTTTATACCATTAACATTTTTAAGCCCATGAGCAAATTTTGTTATTTCAGTATCATTAACTTTACTATTTTCTTTATAGCATTTGCATTGCACACCTATGATGTCAAATCCGAATTTATCCATAGTAAGTGTACCATCTATTCCTCTGTCTCCGCTTCCTCCAGTTCTATACTTTTTACCATAACCCATTTTTTCAAGCAGTTCCAAGCATATATTCTCAAATTTAGTGCCTTTATCAACAGAGCTTTCTCCCATAGACTGAAGCCTGTCAAGTATATCTTTTTCTACGCTTTCATAATACTCTTCAATGCTTTTTTCTATTTCGTTTCTGTTTTCATCTTCTTCTATTTCTTCAATTTCATATATATCGTCATGTGAATTATTTTTGCTGTTTTCTAAATATGGTGTTTTTTCTTTTAAAGTTTTAAAATCAAAATCTGGATTTTCTTCATAGAATTTTTTTCCGAAGTCAGTTATTTGATAAACTCCCTTATCCACATTTTCTATTAACTGAGCTTTTTTTAAAACAACCAAAGACCAATGAATTCTTGAATTAAATTTATTATATCCATTTTTAGTTATCATACTGAAATCTTCATCAGATGTATCGGTATACTCTTTTAATTTATCGTATGTATCTTTTCTATGCATTGGTTTATTTACTTCATAGAAGAATTTTAATACATATTTATCATAATCTCTGTATTTTAAAAGTGCCATGATAAAAAACTCCGAATTACTGAGGGATATCTATAGCTTTAGGATCGCTTTCTTTTTTCTCTACAAACCAATCCTCTTCATTATTAGGATCCATCTCAGCTATTTTATCAAGCCCCATACAAAGATAAGTTCCTTTAGCCGTTGCAGCAATCTTTCCGTCATTTAAAAGTATATAACCTTCTCCTTCATAAATTCTGCCATCTCCTGATGTAATTTTTCCTACTATTCTTATTTGTTCATTAATAGGAACAGGCTTTTTGTATTTAGTTGTAAGAGTCATAGTAACGCCCCATTTCTCCTCTCCTGTGTACGGCATCATAGCCCTCCCTATAGTTTCATCCAATATAGCAGCAAGTATTCCGCCATGAACTCTGGAAGGATATCCCTGATGAACATCTTTAAAAGTTACTAAAGCACATAATGATTTATCTTCAAGTTCATAAAACTCGGCTTTCAAACTTAAATCATTTTTAAATCCGCATACTAAACACATTCTTGAATTATTCTGCTTATTCAATACCTTTAATTCCATATAAATAATCTCCGTATTATAATTTTAAATTACATATTAATACTTTTGTATAAAAAAACAATATTACTATTTATTTTTTATTACTTTTTATGCAAAAATAGGGTTTATAAAATGTTTTATTTAGTTGACAAAAACGTAAATTAAATTTAATATTAAAATAAAGCATATAACCTAGGAGGATATTTTATTATGTCTAAAGAAGTATCAGGAATATTTTCATTCTTATTGGGTATAACAACAGGTGTAGCATTAGGTATACTATTTGCTCCAAAAGCAGGTGAAGAAACAAGAGAAGATATTAAAGAAACTGTAGAAAATATTAAATATAAAGTGGATGATATTTATCATAGAGGTGTTTTGAAAACTTCAGAATTTGTTGAAAAAGGCAAAGAAAAAACTAATGATTTCTTTGACAAAAGAAGAAAAAAATCTACTGAAGAAGCTGAAGATTAATGCAGGATATTACATTTCAAATAAATGTTATAGCTATATCATTAGCTTTTATTGCAATATCGGTGCTTATACTAGTATTAGCTATGTTCTTTGTATTGCTTGCTAGTTATTTTAGATTCACTAATAGATTTGATAAGATATTAGAAAATGTTGAATCTATTAGTGAAAAAATTAACAATATATCTAACACAATAGATGAAGAAACAAATAAGGCAAAAAATACTTTAGATATTGTACATGATACTTTTAATAATTTGGCAGAGAGTGCTAATAGTTTTAGTGCAATAACTAAAGACTTTATGAATAATTTTAGCATGTTTAATATTATTCAATCTATATTCAGTTTGTTCATGGGAAAAAATAAAAGAAATACAGATGATGATTTTGATTTATAATAGGATTTTTTATATATGTTGAAAAAGTTATTGTTCATAGTTTCACTTACTACATTATTATTTAATTTTTTATATTCTCAGGATGATTCTAATTGGGTTATAAGAATAAGAGATGCTCAAGGTAATGTAAAAAAACTTATTACAGTTGAAACTTGTCTGTCCGAACTTTCAAATCTTTCTATATTAAGAGGTGCACCTGAAGAGGCGGTAAATATTATTCTTACAAATGATCTTCAATTATGGCAGTTTGCCTCTCAGCTTATAGAACAGGAATTAGTTTATATGAAAGCTGTTGAAGAAGGATATGATAAGGATGAAGAAATTGTTAATTTAATCTCAAAAGAAAGGGATAATCAAATATCTCAGTTATATATGCAGGAAAAAGTCAGTGATGACTTTGGAGTAGTTTCTGATGAAGAAAAAAGAAGATTTTTTAACAATAATAAAGCAAGAATACAGGCTGCTGTAGGTCCTAGTGTAACTTATGAACAGGTTGCTATGGATATAGAAACTACTATTTTGCAGGAACGAATGCGTAATGAATATGATAAAATCATAGAGTCAGCAAAAACCAATTATAATTTGGTATATTCTGTTAATGGAGATCCATGCCTTACTATAGAAGAATATACAGTTCCTTTATCAGAATTTAATGATATGTTTAATGAATCATTAAAACAGGCTGGAGGAAATATACCTGCTGCATTAAGAATACAGGCAAGAGATGGTATGTTCAAAGCATTTGTGGCAAGAGAGGTTATGATTTATGAAGCTAAAAAAACAGGTTTTTATGATACACCTCAGGCTAAATCTATAGAAAACTTTTTAACTAGAAGTGCTGTTACATCTCATTATATAGATAAAGTTATAAGATCAACTATACCTAAACCTACTGAAGAAGAGATTAATTTAGCGTATGAACAATACGGCAAAGTATATAATATAGACTCTCTTCCTTATGCTGATGCTCAAAAAGCACTTGAAACATTGGTTATAGAGGCTAAAACTCAGCAAAAATATCAAATATTAGTTACGGATTTGAGATATAGACATAATATAGAAAAAAATCTATCATTATTAAATCCAAAAAAGGACTAATTAAAGTCTTTAAATTTTTTATGAAAAATAGATTTTTAATTATATATTTATCTTTCTTGATACTTTTATGTTTTTCTCAAATTTCATTTGCACAAAGAAATGATTATTATTTTGATATATCTCCGCTTATAGAAAAAAATAAAATGTTTTCTGTAGGATTAGGCGGAATATTCAGCGAATACAATTCTTGGTTTAACGGACAGCTTTATACATTAGATCCATACAATCAGAATATAAGCAGAAGAGATATATATTTCACATTTATGCCGTATTTCAAATTCAGACCAATAAAATTTATAGAATTAGGTGTTTCAACAAGTTTTATATATCAAAGACAGGATTCAAGAAATGATTTAACAAGTGCCACAAATATGAATGACAGCTTTGGATTTGATGCTATCAATGCCTCAGTAAAAGCAACTCTTTTGGATTGGTACTTATCTATAGGTGCTAAGTTTGGAGTAGGATATACATTTAGAAAAAATAACTTTTTATATCAGGATGTGAAAGACCCTCTGAATATATACGGAACTATAATGATAGCTGGAATACCTAAAGTTATACCTGTAAATTTTCTATTTGCATATACATTTGATACAAGAGATAATCTGCTTGAAGATATATTTAATATAGGAGAGATAGTAGGTGCAATAGAGATAATAACATCCCCATTTATAACATTATACACAGGTGTTACCTATGTATTTCCATATACAAAAGATAATAATATGACTTATTTAGAACCTTTTGTAAAATTTAAAGCAACAATATCAGACTTTTTATATATGACGGTATCATATCATAAAGTTGTATGGGGACAGGGATATGTACCTAATACATCAACATTTAATTTTGCCATAGAATATATGTTCTATTCACCTAAATGGGATTGGTGGCAGGGTAAATTCGTCAAATAGAAAATATTACATTTATAGATTTACCCAATAAATACTGGGACATATTTTGTATAAATCCTAATACCGTTCTTAATATTCCAAAAAACAGCAAAGCATAAAGTATTAAAAATCCATAAGGATATATTTTATCATAAGTACTTTTGCCTTTGTCTGATAAAAAGAATCTAAGTATCCATCCGCCGTCAAGAGGAGGAAATGGAAGAAGATTAAAAAACATAAGCATTATATTAATCATATAAAACATAAAAAGCATTGTTAAAATTATAGGAAGTCCATTAACAGCAAAATTTGAAAAAGCATTATTATAAGACTCTAATGTCATTAATATTTTATATACAACAAAAGTACCGTCTATAGGCATTGTAAGTATTTTCATTATTATGAAAGATATAGATGCTATTATAAGATTAGCAAAAGGTCCTGCAAATGAAACCAATGCCTGATCTCTCTCATAATTCTTAAAATTATACGGATTTACTGGCACAGCTTTCATCCATCCTATAACAGGTATTCCTGTAACAGCAGCTATTAAAGGCAGTACTACACTTCCTAATATATCAATATGAGCAAAAGGATTAAGAGTAAGCCTTCCAAGATTAAATGCTGTTTCATCGCCAAGCATATATGCTGTTCTTGCATGCGAGTATTCATGAGTACTTGCAGATATTATAAATACCATATAGGATATTAAGCCTATGGACAATTTATTTGTAAATATATCATAAACCATTAATTGTTTCCTTCTCTCTTTTTTATCATATTATAGGAATTATTTTAGTATAAATAATTTTTTTTGCAAATTTAATTTGTAGGCCAGCCGTTTATTTTTATGGTATTATTATCTATAATAAATTCAACAGAAATATATCCATTATAATTATCAAAGTCTTTTTGGCTGTATGTATTACTAAAGAAATATATTTTCTGATTAGATGAACCTATAAAGCCCCTATCCTCATCATAAAGCTCATCAATATATTCTCCGTCTATTAATACATCAGTATAATTTAATAATTCCATAGCACCTTCAAAATTACCTGTTTTAATTTCTTCTAAAGTATATCCGCTGAAGAGTATTACAGATAAATTATTTTCTTTGCACCATTTAGATATATAAGCAAGCCCTTTAGACTGAAGTATAGGCTCTCCTCCAAGCAAAGTAATGCCTTCTATATTATACTTTTCTTTACTGCATTGTATCTGCTCTATAATATCATCGCAATTTACTATATGTTTTTTTATAATAGGCTGCATATGAGTATTACAGCAATTTCTGCATCTTTTCATGCAGCCTTGTGTCCATAATGCAAATCTTTTACCTATACCTTCAGATTCTGTACATTCTCTTATACTATTAATATTTAATAACATATTATTCTAATTCAAATTCAAAATCTGCTCTTTTAGGATTAAGCTGAATTATTTTTATAGTCCTTCCCTGAAGAGAATCTATATTTTCAAATACAAAATTAGAAAGCGGATTTACGATTTTACTTTCAAGCACATTTAAAACTCCTCGTCCGCCGTTTTTTATATCAACAGAATTAGATATTGCCAAATATGAACTCTCATCATTTTCAAACTTTATTTCAGCTTTGTATTTTTCTTTAATAAATGTTTCTATAGACTTAAATTTGCCTCTTGCTATATTATTAAGGAAATCAGCACCATCTATAAAGTTAAAAGGCACTATATTATCTCCAACCCTATTTAGAAGTTCTGGTCTTTTTAATTCTTCAACAAAATGTTTTTTTACATGCTCTAAAAACTGCTGATACACTTGTTTTTTATCAGTACTGTAATCTATTTGACTAGCTCCTATATTTGAAGTAAATATTATAACCGATTCTGAAAAAGATACTGTTTCTCCTTTACCGTCAGTTAATCTTCCATCTTCAAGTATTTGTAAAAACTTATCAAGTATTCTTCCATGTGCTTTCTCTATTTCATCAAATAAAAGTACGCAGAAAGGCTTTTCTTTTATAGCATTAGTAAGCTGACCTCCTTCCTCATAGCCTACATATCCAGGAGGAGCCCCTACAAGTCTTTGATCGCTGTGTTCATGATTAAACTCTGACATATCAAATCTTATACATGCTGTTTCATCACCAAATAAAAACTCAGCCAAAGATTTTGCAAGTTCTGTTTTACCAACTCCTGTAGGACCTACAAAAAATAATACTCCTTTAGGCTTTTTTTGCTTTGCTGAATGCTGTATTCCAGAAAAACCTGTAAATGCTCTTATTATTACATCTTTTACTTTTTCTATAGCCTCATCCTGACCTTTTACTCTTAAAGCTAAAGTTTTTTCTATATTAGCTAATTTATTTTTACTTAAATCCTCCCAAGGACTTTTTTTCTCACCGTATTTATATAGATTAATTATTTTATCAGCACTGAGTTTAGGCTCTGTCTGCATTGAAAGCTTCATTATCTGAGCTATATCTTTTAATTTAAATCCTTCCAAAGAATCTATAAAATCATTTCTTCTGTTCTCATCTAAAGGCGGATCTAAATTTATTAAACTTTCATTATTTAATATAAAACTTTCCCTTTCTGGTCTTGCTGGAGAAGGTATATTGATACAACTTACATCAGGATTATTTAAATAGTATGATGAAGGTATTGCTGAAAGTTTATTTGTAATTATGATTATGCATCTTTTTTGTTCTTTAAAATCATTATCAAACATATCATAATTCATAGATTCTCTTAAAGCCTTTCCTATTATGGCAAGCCAATTCCTTTCATTTTCACTTAAAGAAGCATTAGAGCCGAATATATAATCAGAATAATCTATAATAAAACAAATTTTATTATTTGCTTTTGATTTTATCTGCTGAAGTACATAATTAAAAAACTCATCTATATCTTTATATTTAGGTCCTTGATTGTTGTTTTGATTATCTGCCATCTCATCATCATCGCCCAAATCATAAGCATTGCTTGGTGCTTGATTTGTTTTCTCTTCTGCAAATGTCAAATTAGATATTTTTGAAACATCATAATCAATGCCGTCAACTCTATCCCATTTTATAACATTATTAAATTTACTCTCTTCATTTAAGAGTTTAATAATATAATTTGAAATATATTCATACTTTCCAGTTTTTCTGTTTCTTATTATATCAGAAGAATTTCCGCTTAAAATAACAGAGCCTTTTAATTTAGAATCTCTTATAAATCTTTCAATCCATAAATCCATTTTTCTCTCTTCCATAAATAAAGCTCCTTATAATGTTCTTTTATCTGTATTATTAATATCCAAAGCACCTTTAGATATTTTATCAGGGTTTTCCCATAATACTTTTCTATCGGACAATTTTATAGAGTAAATTTCTTCCAAATCTTTATTAAATTTATCTATATCTTTAACGCATGTTAAACCTTCATAATTATCAAAAATATATTCTAATTTTCCATTAAGTCCTACTTTACAAACGGCTCTTTTTCCAGAAGGTTTTTTAGCTATGATTTTTACTATTCCTCCATTATCATCTTTTATGAGTTCTGGTGCTGAAACTTCAAACTCATTTCCTTTTAATGATTTTATTATAGATTTTACAACATCTTTTCTTACTTCTTCTGTTATTCGTATGTCCTCTGTTTCTTTATCTATTATTTCAACATCTTTTACTATGCTCTCAATATTTTCTGAAACATTATCATTATTTAAAGACGCTTTGGCTGCTTCTATCTGTTTTAATAATTTCTCTCTCTTTTCAATATTCTCTTTGTTTTCAATATTTTCTTTTTTTAGATTATCTTCAATATCTTCTATTTTTGTCTGCAATACTCTTTTTTCTCTCTCTTTTTCTTTTTTTGCTCTCCATTCGCCTGCATTTGCATTAGCTTCATCTATAATATTTTTTACTCTGCTTTCTATTTTTTTACTATAAACATTCATCTCACTGTCTGTAACGCCTTCATCATTTAATAATTCATTTCTTAAATTATCAAATTTATCTCTGGCAAAATCAATTAAAATAATATCATCTATACTCATTATAGTTTTATTGAAATAATCCAAAACAGCTTGTTTATTTTTATTTTTTTGCTCTTTTATTATTCTTTCTTCTTCTCTTTTTCTGATTAATGCCTCATTTCTTAAATAATTTATATCAGATTCTACTCTGTAACTTAAATCTCTTGCTGAAAAAGGATTTGAACTAACAATTCTTTCTATATTTTGAATTTCTATGTTTATATTTTGTAAGGATACATATTTATTAAGTCCTTCATTAATAATATTTTGTACAGACTGTCTATGTCTTGCAATAGCATTCATTACATCTCTTTTAGCATTCTCTCTTGCTATTTGCTCTTGTCTTCTTCTTTCTAGTTCATAATAGTATTGATCATTATGGCTCATAACAATACCCCCTAATATTATTTTTTATTATTATTACTATCTTTTTGATTTGAATCTTTCTTATTCAAATTATTATTTTTAAAATCTTCTAAAGAAATATATTTTATACTCTGAGAATCAGCTTTAACTTTTAAATTATTATCATCTGTTATAAGAACAACATCTTTAGCTAAAAACTTCATTGCAGCGGCTAATATTTTATTATCATTTTTATTTTTATCAAAACCTTCTGGAAGTATGCTGTTGTCATAATCTTCTTTTCTTATATTTGCTTTATTATTATTAGCTTCTATATTTCTTATAGCTTCTCTAGCTTTAAATTTCATATCTTCATCTGACTTCTCTTTTAATTTATCTAATTCTTCTATAACTGTAATTGGTATTATTAAAAGAGTTTTACTATCTATATAATCAAATATTTTAGGTTCATTCAAAAGAACATTAGTATCAACAGCATAAACTTTAGTAAAATTATTTATTGATTTATCATTAAGTTTATAAACTGCTGACTTTATACTCTCCAATGCTGCATTTATTATACCATTATTTTTAAAGTCTTCTTCTGTAATTTCAAGTTTTGATGATATATCTTTTAATATTTTATCTATATTATTTAAATTATTGAGTATTTTATCCTTATCTTTAGAGGTTTTATAGTATTCTATTATTTTAGGACTTAAAGATGAAGCTGATATATTATTATAAATATCTCCTATTTTTAATTTTAAACTTTCTTCTATACTTTTTATATTATTAGCAAAACTATTAATAGATTTTTCTATAGATGAAAACTCTTCAAATCTGTATTTAGTATCAGACATATATTTTTTCATCATATCAATAAATGCATTCTGATATAAGTTTTTAGATACACTGTCAATATCTTTAATTTCTGCCTTTATATGTTTTAGATAATCAAATAAAGTATTTAAATCATTATAATCTAAAGACTTTATATTATTTCTTTTAATAATACTTAAATATAATTTTGAAATTGAATTATTATCAAGTGTTTTACTATTAACTATAGGCATCAAATACGCTATTAATAAGTTTATAGTTTTTGTATCATTAACTTTTTTATTGTTTGAAAGTATATGATTAAGAATATTTTTAGCCTGATTATCATCTAATTTTAACGCTTTAGCATTATTAATAATATCTGATATAAAGTTTAAAGCATCATCAAAGTTTTCTATTATATTAAACAAATACAAAACATTATTTCTGAATGCTTCAATTCCTCCTATAATTAAAGATATCAATAATATCCTTGCATCTTTTATCTGGTATTTATTTATTAACTCTGAAACAATTTCATTAAAATCAATTTGATGAGAAATAGAATATCCTAAACTAATAACACCATCTCCGAAATCATTATGAACTCTGAAATTTGATATACATACATTAGTTTTATCTTTGTTTAATGCTATACAATTTTTTAATATCATATCATCTTCAATATATAAAGTCATTTTTTTATCTTTTATATCTATAGAAAAATCATCGCTTCCGAATACCAATAAAAGATTAGAACTTATTTTTATTTCATCTTGATAAAGTTTTTTATTTACTATAACAAAATCTTTACTGCCTAATATATTTTTTAATTTTTCATCAATTTTTGAAGTTTCATATATATTAAGTATTTTAGAGAAATTATTGTAATTAAAATCATATAAGTCTAAATCATCATCATAATTGTTTTGTAATGTTTCTACACTATCTATATTTTCTATTAGTAATTTATTAAAATCATCATCATTTTTTTTATCTTTTAATTCTATTTTGCCGTCTTCAAGTAAATTTATTCTGTCATTAAAATTTCTCCAAAGAACCTGAATATCGCCTCTATCAATATCCCTTATTTCTGATGTAGGCTGAAGCCAAGAGAATTTATTTTTATTTTTTAATTCTTCTAATATTGATTTAGCTTTATTAAAATCAAATATATATTCATCATCATCATCGTCATCTTCTTCGTCATCATCGTCATATTCTACCAATTTTATACCTTTTGGAGAATTATCAAATTTAAGTTTATCATCATATAATTCAAATATATTTTCACTTATATCATAAATAAAAGAAACAATGTCCTCTGCTTCTTTTCCCGGTATTAATCCTTTTGCCTGAAGTTCTTTTCCTGAATCTGTAAGCCTTATTTGAGATAAAGAAATACTGCTTAAAGATGTATTTTCGTTTATATAAAAATCGCTTTCTAAAGCTCTTAAATTAATTAATTCTATAATAGAAGGCAGTACCAAAGAATCTGTATCAGGTATAAAAAGCATATTCTCGAGTATTGTTTTAATAGATATAGAGCCATATTCATTATCATTACTATATCTGTTTATTAATTCTAATATAACCCATTCTATAGCAATAGATTTTCTTGATGTAAAATGGTATACAATAGAATCATATTTAATATAAGGCTTAGAAAAAGATATTGATGATATTTCCATAAATTATTTCCTCTATATTTATTATCTATCTTTTAGAACTGCTGTTATATTCATTTAATATTGTATTTGCTCTTTTATAATCTATTACAGTATCGCTTTCAAAAATGCAGGCATTTATGTTTAAATATTCAAGGATTTCTTTATATACTTTTCTTTTTGTTATTCCTTTTCTATTCATATTAGGAAGTTCAACATCTAATTTTTCATACATATTTTTTGCCCCTACTACTATTAAAGCATTCTGTGCCCTTGAAAAAGCAACATTTACCCTTTCAAAAGCAGTAATATGTTTAGATTTTGATTTTCCAGTTTGCGGATTTCTTACTAAACTTACTATTACTATTTCTTTTTCTTTACCCTGAAATCTGTCAACAGTATTAATATCTATATTTATAGCAGAAAAATCAAATTTCCTTCTTTCATTTTTTAACATAGCTCTTATTTTATTAACCTGAAGCTGATATAAACTTATAACACCAACCTGAACTTTTTCTTCTAAATTCAATTTTTTATATTCTGAAGCTATTTGCTTTAATAACTCTATCACTATATATGCTTCAAGTACATTATGAATAGAGGTGCTTGTCTGAGTTGTTGATTCATATATAGGCTTTCTTTGATTTTGAGATAATTTTATTTCGGAAGAATCTATCCAATATGCATGCCTATCTCTTTTAATAAATGAAAGTCCGTTTGTTCTTTTTATTTCTAATTGATGATCTTTAGCTGTACCTTCTTTATCTTTAGGAATACCAGCATTCAATCTGTTTTCATAGAATCTGTTTATTATTTCCATAATATCGCTATGCATTCTAAACTGTGTTAATAATGAATGCTTTATTTCTTGAGGAGCCTGCTCAAAATAAGTTTTAAATATTGAAGAGGTTACCATATTCTCATATTTATTAAAATTTTCTTCTGTAAGAATGCTTTTTACTTGTCTGTTTTCATCAGTATCTTCTATAGTGTCAATAATCTCTTTATACGATTTTTCATATTCTCCGAAAAGAGGAGGAAGCTGTCTATGGTCGCCTACAAGTATTACTTTTTTTGCCCTAAGCATAGGCATTAACAATTCAGGCGGTGTAGCTTTACTTACCTCATCTATTATAACAACATCAAATGCATTAAAGCCTTTATCTTCTAATGTTTTTATATTTTCTGTGCATGACATACCTACTACATTACATGAGTTTATATATGTATCTTTAAAATATTCATTTTCATAATTAATATCTACATGTTCTAATCTTTCATTAAAATCTTTTATAAAAGAACCAAATTTATCTCTAAACTCTTTTTGATTTTCTAAAATATTTTTAGCTTCATCTCTTTTTGAGGATAACAAATTATATATTTCATTATTGGGAGTATCTTCAGCAATATTAGTTTCTCTTTTTATATTTCTTATTCTTTTATAGTCTTCATTTAAGCTGTTTCTTAAATTTTCCTCTTCTTTATCTATTGTCTTTATTCTTCCCTGTGCTGTTTTTAATTGATTCTCAATTTCTTTTACGTCTTCTGCTTTTAATGAATCTTTATAATTATTGGAATATTCTTCTATATTATTAAATACATTTTTTATTTTCTCTATTTTTGAAACATTTTTATCTATATATTCTTTTATAATATTAGTATTTTTAGTATCATTATATTCTTTTATTATACTTTCATCTAATAATGCTTTATATGTTTCTTTCAATTCAAAACTATTGTTTTTTAATTGAGATATCTCTTTTTTAATTTTCCTAAACTCTTTTGAAAGTTTATCATAATCATCATCAGATATATCAGCATCATTCATTTTATCTTTTATCTCATTCATTTGTCTTTCTAAAAGTATACTTTCAGGAGATTTTTCAATACCGCTGGAAGATGCTATATTTTCTTTTAATTCATAAAAATAATTAATATTTTTATATATTTCTTTTACGCCTTTTGTAAGTATATCTTCTGACATATTATCATTAATATTAATAGAATCTATTTTTATATTCTCTAAAGAATAAAGTTTATCATTTATATTATTTAATATTAAGTTAATATAATCTTTAGGAAGTACAAAGTCTGTATCATTATTTTCTTTTATAAATTTATTAAAAAGATTAATTTGATGTTTTATTCTGTTTAAATCATTATTTTTATTTTTTACATTATTAATCTTCTCATTAATATCATTTATCTGATTATTCAGTCTATCCTTTTCTTCATTCAAATTAGTTAATTGCTTTTTATGCTGTTCTATTCTTGAAGTATACTGATTAATATCTCTTAAATATAAATCCAAATTATTTACAAGTTTCTCGCTTGCTTCCCATTTATTTAAGTATTCATTTTTTAATTTGTCAGATATATTTTTAAAGAAAAAACTTAATACTTTGTTTTCAGTCATGTGAGCTATATCATCTGTGCTTTTTTGAGCATTAAGTCTTATAGCCCTTATAATAGGCTCTTTTGCTAGTCTTTCTAATGCATTATCAACCGCTAAGTTTGTCTGAGAAGCTATTAATACTCTCTCCCCTCTTAAAGCAAATTGATATATTGCCTCAGCTATAACTGTAGTTTTTCCTGTACCCGGAGGTCCCTGTATAAGACAAACATCTTTAGCGGCAAGCATTTTTCTTACAGCAATATTTTGTTCTCTGTTATTTTCTATTGATTTATTTAGCCATTTATCTATTTTTACACTATTAATATTTGGTCTTTCTGCCTTTGAAATATCAAAAAGCCATAATGCCAGATTAGGACAGTATCCCTCATCTCTTTCCAGACTTGCTATTGATTCTCTAAGTCTTCTTATCAATACAAAATCACCTACTGCAGATAATGCTATAAAACCGTCATCATTAAAATATTTAAATATATTGTCATAAACATACTGCCTTATTTCTTCTTTTGATAAATCTCTGTCTTTTATATCATCTAAAGTATCTTCATCTAATTCAAATGCCATCTCTATAAAATAAGGATTATTAGAAACGGCTTCTATATCTTCTTTAAAATTTTCAGGTACTTTAAAATCAATTCCTTTTTCTTTTTTATTTTGTAACTGCTTATTTAATTCTTCTACTTCCTTTTCTGAAGGTTTAGATGACATTTCTTTTATTATCATAGAGAACTTGCCCAAACTAATAGCATTTTTTGGAGTATCAGGATTTTTTATAATAAAATACATTGAAAATACTTATGAATATATATTTATAGCCATTGGTGTTATAACGGCATTATTCAATTTAAATGAAGATAATATAAAAAAGACATTAATTGCTGCTTTTGTATTTTTTCTTATACTTTTATATGCATCATTTTTTAATGCCCCTAAAACTATAAATGATACAGCTATGAACAATCAAAACATTACAAATAATTATACTAATGATTTAAAATCAACTTTATCTGCTAAAAAAAATATTGCTGACTTATTATTAGGATATAACAATCTTTTTGCTTCGGTTTTATTCGGGGATATTACATTAAAAGAGTATATAATTATAGGATTAATTTTCATCTTATTTACAATTGTAATTATTTATATAATTAAAAGAATTGAAAAGAGAAAATCAAAATAGATATAAGGAGAAAATATAATTTCTTAATTTTGTATAGCTAATAAATTTTATTAACTTCTATATTTTATAATTTTTTATGCACACACAAAAATGAATCTCACAAGATTTTCTGCATCAGTTATACAAGCATTAATTTATTATGATTATTAATTATTTTTTTTATTATCTTTAGATCTAAGGTATTTACTAATTAATAATCCTATAAATGATATTATACCGCCGCAAAAGAAAGCTGATAATTCTAATATGCTTTCTGTACTTCCATCCATATTAAATATAGCCAAGTTTTCATGTATTTTATAAATAATAACCGAACTTATTACAAGAATTACTGCAAGTAGAATAATATAAAATTTATAAGAGGTGTTTTTAAAAAATAGTATCTCCATTAAAACACCTATAATAGCACATCCAATCGTAAATATTATTATTAATCTCACATATAAATCTTTTGAATCCTCTTCAAAATCTACATTAGGATGCTCTCTATCTCTCCATCTGAGGTAGCTGCGGCGAATTTCTTTAATTTCTATACTATTATTAAAATCATAACCATTTTCTAAAATAATATCATTATCACTTACTATATAGTTACCATTATAAATAATGTTTTCTTCAATTTCTTCTATTACATTCACATTATATACATTATAATTATGTTTTGTCATTTCAGTATAGAATATAAAAGAAATAATAATTAATACAACCGCTAATATACTAATCTTCATATAAACCTCTTTAAAAAAATGCTTAAGCAAATAATACATTTTTATCATAAATTGATTTTTATTTCAAGTTATTTGTTAGTACCTAGATAGTGTATTAATAAAATAATATTAACGCACGGTAAATGAAGCCTTAAAATAAAGTATTTTAATAATTCTAATTTTACTATTTTTTTAAATCAGTTAATCGTGCGGTTAGTAAATTTTTTAATTCTAAATAAATCTTGGGCGGGTGCTAAAAACTTAATATAAACTTTTAAATCTAAATAAAGTTTGATAGAAAAAGAGATTAACAATTCTTAAAGGGCGGGGAATTAGAATAAAATTTAAACAAATATATTATTTTTATTTAAATAATAATCTTCCCAATACAAAGCCTATTATAAAACCTATAGGTAAAGATAAATACTCTAATATGTTTTTTATATTCTCATAATTTATAAAAATAATTATCCCTGTAATTATAACAGATAAAATGAGTATTATTTTGGCAGTAATTAATTCTTTTTTAGAAAATTTATTTTTTGATAATAATATAAGACTAAGTAAAAAACCTATGATCAGAGAACCTATAAACATAATAAATACTCTATCTTCTTCAAGGTCAAGATCAACATCTCTGTATCTTCTTATGTTTTGATACTTAATATCAGAGTCTGTATTATAATTATTTTCTATAATATAGTTATTTTCTATATAGTTTAATTTATGAATATTGTTTTCTAAGTTTTTATTATTATTTTTTATCAAATCATTATAAAATATGTAAGAAATTATAATGAATATTAGTATAATAGTTAATTTATTTTGTTTTACAAATTTCATTTTATTTCCAAAATATGCCTTATCAATATAATTATACTATAATTTAAAACTTATTTTATTTCAATACAAAATAAGTTTTACATTCTTGAATAATAAGCGATTTTATTATATAATAGTAATTTCTGTAGTTGAATTATTTAAAAAATTATATTATTATGTAAAGTTATATAAACTAATAGATAATAAGTATTTGCACTTTTTGGTACTTTTTGCGGCGGGAAAAAGTACAAAATAACTTCATTGCCGCATATATCCAAAATACAACAATCGAAAACTATTAAATATATAATAAAATAATAAGAGGAAATAATTAATGGCAAAACTTTCTCATCTGGAAAAAGAGTATATCAAAGCTAATTATAAAAATAAAAGCATTGATGAGCTTGCAAAAAAGCTGGAAAAAGACAGAGAGTTAATAGAAGAATATATTAATAATCTGCAAAGTAATAAAAAAAGCAATACAAAAGTTAATAAGAAGGAAAAAGCAAATAGCAGAAACGAAAGCAGAGGAAATATAATCTCCAAACTGTTTTCTAAAAAAGATAATCAAGAGCCTATTTTTAAAAGATATGAAATAAAACCATATCATCTTTCAAAAATAGATGCTGTATTTGCCGCTGTTTCTTTTCTTTTCACATTCTTTTTGTATTTGTTTACACTTACTCCTTCGCTTTCTGCAGGAGATAACGGAGAGCTTACAACTGCCGCTTACTTTTTGGGTGTAGGTCATGCCCCTGGATATCCTTTCTATACATTAATGTCCAAATTATTTACTTATATACCTATAGGAAATATAGCTTGGAGAACAAATTTGTTTTCTGGTACTTGTGCCGCATTTGCAATGATTTTCTTCTATCTTATTATGGTAAAAGTATTAGGGCAAAACAGGATAGAAAGAGGATTTTCTCCAATAGTTCATATACCAGCTTTACTTTCAAGTGTTGCCTTTGCTATATCTGATAATATGTGGGCTCAGGCTACAATGGCTGAGGTTTACAGCTTAAATATACTTCAAATAGCCTCTATGCTTTTAATATTAGTTTATTGGCTTGAAAATGTATGGAAGCATGCAGATGATGATGTTCCATATTACGGAAGCAAACATCTAATGGCTTTCGGATTCCTTTACGGAGTAGCACTTGCTAATCACCATGTAACTTTGCCTTTCGCTTTTGCTCCGCTTTTGTTTATAGCTATAGTATTATTTTTGGTGCATAAAGACAGATATATCAATAATATAGAAACTTCTTTTATATCAATATTTGTATTTTTAGTACTCTTATTTATAGGAGGATTTGGTTATTACAGATTTATTATGAATTATGAAGCTTATTTATACTTCCCTCCTGGAGTAGCTTCTAATGATTCAATATTTTCTATAATATTTAAGCCTTTCGCTGATATGGATATATTAAGCGACATATTTACAGCTCTTGCAAATGGTTCTTATTTAAGACCTGATATGCTTGTGAATTTAAAAGCTCCTACATACCCTACTCTTTATAAAGGAATGTTTTTAGTATTCTGGCCTTTATTCTTAGTTGTAGTTTGGTGTTTAGTTTATAGATACTTCTTATGCAAAATAGATAAATTTAATAATGACAATGACTTTATAACAGGAATATCAATAGTTTATTATAAAATGCTTTTAATGCTTGCAGTTGGCGTTATGATATATGCCTACATGCCTATAAGAGCAAGAGCTTTGCCTCCTCTAAACTGGGGACAATTAAATGAACCTTCAGGATGGGAGAATTTAAGCTACTTATTTAGTATGATACATAGAAAGCAGTATGGAGCTTCTGGAAATGATGTTGCAGCTGCATTCATACTTCATCCAGAACAGGTTAGTGCATTAATAAATATATTCAAAACTCAATTAACAGCTTTGGGACTTTTATTCTTAATACCTGGATTATTTCAAATATTTAAGAAAAATAAATTTATAGGTATATTCTCAGTATTCGGACTTTTAAGTTTTGCCGTATCGCTCATGGCATATACTAATCCTCCTCCAAGTGTAAGAACTTTATCATTTGTAGAAGTATTTTTCTTGCCTGCTACTTTATATATGATTGTGATAGTTGGATTCGGTATTCAGTGGTATATGGAATACTTTAATACTAATATAAAAAATGTATTGAAGCCTGCTAAAGAAGAGAGTGCCGATACTAAATTAAAGCCTTATCATGCAATATCGCTTATAGCAATATTTGCGATAATGATACCTATATTTGTTATGAATCTAAGCCGTAATAATAACTCAAAAGATTACAGCAACCATGACTATTCATACAATATGATGAACTCTCTTCCTGATAATGCAATATTTGCTACAGAGGGAGGCGATAACCAAGTATTCGGACTTGTATATTACACTATGGTTGAAAGAAGAAGACCAGATTTAAAAATATATGACCAAAAGGGTAATGTATTTGAAAGGATATATGGAAACCTTATGAAAACTGACGGCAGATGGCTTGGAGATATAAGCGATGCTGTTGATAAAGATTTTATAGATTCTGGCAGACCTTATTATATGGCTTGGAGGCGTGACGGACTTTACAGATTAGGAGATTATTACTTTAAGGCTTACGGATTAGTATTTAAAGTACAGCCTATAAAATATGCTTTAGTTGATGAATTAGAGTTCTTTAAAGTTCTTACAGTTAATGATTATAAAAATATAGCATTTGAACATTTAAAAAGGGATTATGAGAATGAAAAAGTTGCCGCTGATTTAAATGCTTTACTAGATGAGGGATTAATTTCTGTTGAAAGAAAGAATATTTATAATGGTAATGAAGAGATAACATTTGTGAAAATGTATGAACTTCCTTTCCCTCAATTTAAAACAGAAGAAGATTACTGGAACAGCTACACTATGCAGGGAACTGCTGAAGAGATTTCTCATTATGATTTTCTTACAAGAGAAATATTTGTAAGTTCTTATTCCCTTGCCAAAATAGATATGTACAATAGAAAAATAAAAATGTACCAAAAATTATTAGGCTTTATAGGAAACGGAGATACTGCCAAAAATGGAATAACCAGAGCGGAAGCTAATCAAAAAATAGAAGAGTTTAAAAACTTAAAAAGAGAAGAAGAAGAGAGAATGCTTACAATAGGCTTTGATATGTCCAATGTTTATTTTGCTGTGGGCAATCAGGCTATTATGGATAATGATTATGAAAGAGCTGCTTTGATGTTTGAAGAGCTTATCAAATTAGAAAAACTTATTTATCCTGCATACTTCAATTTAGCTGCTTCTTATGAATATTTAGCACGTTCAAAAGATACTCCTTATGAGAAAGAGGCAGTATATTTGAATAAAGCTAAAGATGTACTTGTCAGAGCAGAAAAAACTTTCCATAGAGGAAAAGATATGGGAGATGCTGCAAGAGAACAGAATCAAACCTATCAGCAGATAAAACAATTTATGGCTAGAATAGATGCTCAGCTTCAAACTACAAGACAGCAGGCAGATAATCTTAAAGAGCAGGCTATGAAAGAAGATTCTTTTGAAAGCTATTCTTCTTATGCCAATTATATATATCAAAACAGACAGGATATAGAAGAAACTTTATGGGCTAAACTTGAAGCCAAAAAAAGAGCAAGAAGCAGAGATCATTTAATAGGTGTTAATAAAGATATATCCATACTTTATGCTAATATAGGAGATACAGCAAACTCCATTAATACATTGAATGAAACTTTAAGAATGCCTGATCTTACAAAAGAAGAAAGAACAGGGCTTGAATTTGATTTGGCTAATATTTATCTTAATAATAAAATGTATGATGAAGCTGTATATACTTATTCAAAATATACCAATGACTTAACACAGGATGGAGCTTTTGCACTATATGCTATAGGTCATATATATATAGAGCAGAATAAAATTATAGAAGCATTAAATGTATATAATGACTTCAAAAAAAGAATGTCGCCTTTAGCTTCAACTAATGAGGTTATATCCAATTTAGATAAGGATGTTGAAAGCAGAAGAGTTCAGATAATGCAGTATATAGGAACGGTAGGAGTTCCTAATCAATAATATAAATAGACAATGAATAAAAGGCTTACTATTCTATTTAGTAAGCCTTTTTTATTAAATTAAAAAATTTACTTTAATGAAAAGAAAATGAATTATATATTGTTTATTTTATAGATATATAAAATATAATAAACACTATAAACTCAAAATAAAGGAGTATCATTATGAATAACAATCAATGGTTTTTATTTTCTGGAATAGAACATAAAGAAATAAAAACAGCATCATATTGTTTAGATTATCTTACTTGGGATAATACTAACTGGACTGCTATTTTTTCATGACGGATATTTTGTCCATTATAGAAATGGTGATAAAAATAATTGTCATACTGAAGATTTTTTATATTATAAAGATATAAATTATAATAACTTCAGATTGGATATAAAAGGTGATAAAATATTGATATCCCCAAATGGTGATATATCTAAGTCTAGAGAGGTTGATGCAATAGAATACATCGGATGGGATAGAAAAAAATGGAGAGCTGAATTGCTTAAACTTATAAACCATTTACATCCTGATCTGTAATTATGATTGTTTTAGGCTTGCTGTTATGATATAATAGCGAGCCTTTTAATTTGTAAATATCTGAACCCAATACAAAGTATTATTATATTCAAATACTCCTACACCTATTTTTCCAAATTTGCCGTTTAATATATTTGCCCTATGACCTGGGGAATTAAGCCAAGATTTCATTACATCATCTGCATCTGCCTGTCCATTAGCAATATTTTCTCCAGCGGTAGTGTATTCAACTTTATAATCTTTTAAAACTGTTATGAAAGAAGTATTATTAGGTCTTGTATGAGAGAATAATTTTATAAGTTCTTCAGCCCTTTTCTGTGCAGCCTCGCTCAATTTTGAATCAAGTATAAGCGAAGAAGAAACTCTATTATCTTTTCTAGCAATATTAGCAAGCTCTGTAACCCTTTTTCTCTCCTTATCTATATCTAATTTTTCTCTTGTTATATCATTATTTCTTGATGCAACATACATCATCACCCAGTATTTTTTTCCATTATTTTCATAAACACCAACAGCCGCATGCGTGAAAGTTTTGCTTAATATAAGACTTCTATTATTTTTCAATACCTGATTAAATATATCATTAACATTCATATTAGCTATTATAGAGTTCTCAGAATATGAAGAAAATTGTATATTATTATCTTTCAATGCCGTAGATTTACCAACTCCATTTGCTATTTCTCTAACCCTTTGATTAGCAGCATTTTGAAGACTATTCTCTGTTTTATATTCTGTAAGTCCTGCTTTTTTTCTCTCTTCATTTATCATCTTCAATATTTCATCTGCCTCATTATTATTCTGAGAATATGCCTGATGAATACATATTATTAAATTAAATACTATTATAAATAATACATTGTATGATTTCATATTTAATCCCCCAAAAGATAATATAATGCTATATTTTTAAGTATATCATAATCATATTTAATTGAAAGTTAAAAAATATAGATAAAGGGTAAAAAATAATAGACTAAAATCACTTTTTAGTATATTATATAGCTTCTTAATACAAAAAATTACGGATTGAAATTATGGAAAACGAAGAATACAAAATATCATTTATAACTATATTGGTAATTTGTTCATATATAGCTTGTCAAATGATATCAAATATAGCCAGTGTAAAAATAGCAAATGTATTAACTTTGGCTGTAGACGGAGGAACATTTTTATACCCATTAGCTTTTACAATAAGAGATATGGCCCATAAAACAATAGGTAAAAAAAACACTCAAAAACTTATAATAATTTCTGCTATCATAAATATTTTCTCACCTATATATTTCTATATAGTTTCTCAAATACCTGCAGATGCAAGCTGGGAATTTAATGAGGCTTTTAAAGCAACATTAAGCCCCGTACTTAGAATATCAATAGCTTCTATATTAGGTTCCACTTTATCAGAACTTGTTGATACAGAAATATACCATCTATTTGTTACAAAAATTACAAAAAAATACCAATGGCTTAGGGTATTAATAAGCAATGCATTCAGCATACCTGTGGATAATTTGGTTTTTGTACTTATAGCATTCTGGGGTGCTTTGCCTTTTGATGCTTTGGTTGGAATATTTATATTTAATTTTGTTGTAAAATATGCTGTTACTGTAATAAGCGTACCTATGATTTATTTAGTAAAAGATAAGAATTAACTATAACAAAAAATACTATTGACATAAAATGATATAATTGTTATCTTTTGACATTAATGCAATAAAATAAATGAATGAGAGTGAAAAAATATGAAGGCTAATATAAAATATTTATCATCGTATTTACCTAAAAACGTACTTACTAATTATGACTTAGAGAAAACATTGGATACAAATAATGACTGGATAGTCAGCAGAACTGGTATTGAGGAGAGAAGAATTGCTGACAAAAATGAGAGTTCTGGTGATATGGCAATAAAATCTGTAGAGAATTTAAAAGAAAAGGGAGCTGTTATAGAGGATGCTGATGCAATAATTGTAGCTACTTCAACTAAATCATATACTTTTCCTTCTACGGCAGGACTTATTCAAAAGGCATTTAATATAAAAAATTCATGTCTTGCATTCGATATATCGGCTGCATGTTCAGGATATATATATGCATTGAACACAGCTGCTTCATTAATAGAAAGCGGAGAATGTAAAAAGGTTTTAATTGTTGCTGCTGAGAAATGCTCTGATATACTTAATTGGGATGACAGAGGAACAGCAATACTTTTCGGAGATGGAGTAAGTGCTGCTTTATTAGAGGCGGAAGATACTAATAAAGGGATTATATCTACTGATATAGGTGCTGAATCAAATGATGAAATACTTATAGTTAAAGGAGGTGGCAGCGTTTCACCTATTACTGAAGAAAATGTTGAAAATAAAACCAATACCATACAAATGGCAGGAACTGAAGTATTTAAAAAGGCTGTAAAAACATTTGATGATACTATAAATAAAACTGTAAAAAATGCTGATTTAGAATTAAAAGATTTATCATTGATAATAACTCATCAGGCTAATACAAGAATAATGAATGCTGTTGCTAAAAATTTGGGATTAGGCGATGATAAGTTCTATGTTAATATACAAAAATACGGCAACACATCTGCTGCAAGTGTAGGAATAGCATTTACAGAAGCATTTGAATCAGGAACTATAAAAAGCGGAGATTATGTACTTCTAACTGCATTCGGTGCTGGTCTTACTTGGGGATCTACACTAATTAAATTTTAGGAGTTTTTATTATGACATTATATGAATATTTATCTTCAGGATTCGGTAAAGCAGAAGATTTAAATTGTGCTGAAAAAATGCTTTATGGTGCAAATGATGTATACAATTTAGGAATAAATAGAAATGACTTAAAATTAGCCGCAGGGTTTGGAGGAGGAATGGCTGTTGGAATAACATGCGGAATATTAACTGGCGGAATAATGGCTTTATCTAAGGCATTCATAAAAGAAAAAGGACATGAGGGAACACTTTTAAAAGAGATTGAGGCTGAATTTATAAATACTTTTAACAATAAGATGAAAAGTATTAACTGCGATACTTTAGTTGAAAAATACAGACATCCTGAAAACGGATGCAGCTACTTAATATTTGAAGCAGCCAAAATATTCGATGATTTAATGGAAAAATATAAGGATTATAGAAAAATATAAAAATCATTTAATTGGAGAATAATTATGAAATCTTATAGAAAAGTATTAGAGATTAATTATCCTAAAAGAAGAGGCTATATTAATATAACTCCAGAGGTTCAGAAATGTTTAGATGAAAGCGGCATAAAAGAGGGGTTAGTTTTATGCAATGCCATGAATATTACGGCAAGCGTATTTATAAATGATGATGAAAATGGTCTTCATAATGATTTTGAAGTTTGGCTTGAAAAATTAGCTCCTGAAAAACCTCATAGTCAGTACAAGCATAATGGTTTTGAAGATAATGCTGATGCTCACATGAAAAGGCAGATTATGGGAAGAGAGGTTGTAGTTGCTGTTACAGATGGAAAACTTGATTTCGGAACTTGGGAGCAGATATTTTATGGAGAATATGATGGAAAAAGATTAAAAAGAGTGTTAATAAAAATAATAGGCGAGTAATTTAAAATTATAAACAATAAAAAACAATGAGATTTTTTATATCCCATTGTTTTTTATTAAACTTATTTATATATTAAATATTAATCAAACAGCAAATAAATATTTCTTGAATTATACTGTTCTTCTCCTGTATATATAGCCCAATCTGTAAGTCTTTCTATACTATGCATACCTCTGTCGCCCTCATGCATACCCAAATCTTTATAAGGTTCATTAAGCAAAGTAGCATCAAAATATCCGTCATCTGTAAAATCATGCACATCAAACCATAAATGTTCTAAATCATTAGGGTTTTCTTCTGTTTCTCCATATCCTAATTTTACTAGGAAAGAAATTTCTTCACTGCCTTTATTTTTATTTAATAATTCTAAAAAGTATTCTATTTTATCAAAAGCAGCCTCTCTCATAAGTGAAGTTTCAAAGTTGCTCATCATAAACATAGGATTATCTGTAAGTTCTTTTTTATAAAAATCAAGCGTGTGATAATTTCCTTCTTTATCTACTGCAACTAATATTCCTGAAGGAGTATTATGCACACCGTCATTTCTATCTTTAGCACTTCCTGACACATCATCAGAAATATTAAGTTTTTTCAAAGCCTCTTCCCAAGGAAGCCAGCAAACATAAACATTATATGCAGGATTAAATTTAAATCCAGGCTCAGGAACTCCTCTTTCTATAAACATTTTAGCACATGTATTTAATAATTGTCCATAAGCAGCATTTGAATCTTCAACACCTACTATCTCCAATTCTATAGAGCCTACCCTATAAAGTCCATGCGTATGAAACCAATATTCTATTTTATTAGGGTCTTTATCATCATCATAAACGGCATGTATAGTATAAAGATAATCCAAAGATGAAGGCAAAGCAAAAGTAGAAGTGTATGAAAGCCAATCTCCTGAATGTGCTGTATAGCATGACATATCCAAAAATATAGAGGCTTCAGGAACTAAACTGTCCAATAATTTTAATTGTCTTTGATAATCCGTAAGCTGAAAATTATCAAATGTTGTAGATATATGCACAGCGTATTTGCATTTGCAAGCTTCATTATAATCTTCTTCTCTTACTGTATTTACAGAAAATATTTCTGGAACATTCTCTGTAACGCTTGAAGCATCAACTAAAGCAATATAGAAATTAAGTTCATCATTATTCTCTTCGTTACCCTCCTCTTCACAATGACATCCGCATCCGCATCCTTCATCGGAATTACTGCATCCGCATTCATGCCCTTCTTCATCTATAACCATAGGCAAATACTGAAGCTTTACCGATACCTCCCATTTAGATTTATCCCTTATGAAATTAGACTCATCTATCTCTTTTAAATCCATTACCATATACTCATCAGATTCAGACAATATCTCTCTAAGCTCATCAACAGTCATATTATGATCATACTCTTTATTAAATACAGCAGCCATCCATGATTCTAATCTCTGTTCGCCGCTTGAAAATACATTATATAATTTTTCATTGTAATCCATTAGTATGTAAACCTCTGATATAAACTTTTTTCATAATTATACATTATAAAAAAATAATTTTATATAGCATTTTTATATTTTTTACAAAATTACAAACTTAATAAAAGATAGAGTGAGATACTTTTTACAAATTATTAAAAAATGTGTCCAGTATCTTTTTTTCTTTTTTCCATTCAGGCATATAAAGACTTACAATATCATAAAATTGTTTGCTGTGATTTGCCTGCAAAAGATGTGCCAATTCATGGAGAACTATATACTCTACAGCATGAACAGGGTACTTCATAAGCTCTAAATTAAATGTTATATGTTTTTTCTTAACATCGCATGAACCCCATTTGCTTTTTAATTTTTTCACACTGAATGTATTAACTTGCAATTCCATAAGGGAGCTGTACTTTTTTATCAATGAATCAAATAATTTCAAAGCCTCTTTTTTATACCAAGTATCAAGCAGTATATGTTTTTTTCTTATATCGCTGTTTTTGTAATTCTCATCATCTTTGATATTAACGTACATATACATAATTCTGCCTGCAATAATTATATTCTCCTTTCTGCATTTTAATACCTTAAGCATATAGCTTTTTCCAAGATAATATATCTCATTGCCGCTTGATAATTCTTTAAGGCTTATATCATAAATATTTTTCTTTTTTATCTCTTCTTTTTTATCTTCTATCCAATCTTTTCTCTTTTCTAAAAGATCATATATATATTTTTTGGCAACCTTTTTAGGTGCTGTTACATATATATTTAAATCAGGCTTCACTCTTATATATATATTCTTAATCCTCTTGTATTCTATTATAACTTCACTCATCTTCTACCTTGTATTTTTATTACTATAATTTGAATATATGTTAAGTCCTATTTTTAAAAGCACATTTAAAAATGATGTCATTTCATTGTTGCTTATGCTTAATATTTTTTCATCCTTACTCTCATTTCCCAATTCAAATAATTTTACATCTATATCGCCTTCTATATTATCCCTTACAGATTTAATATTCTGCCAATCAGGCAAAGTGCTGTTTGATTTAAACAATTTATCAACAAATAAAGAGAAATCTATCAATGCATCATCATTATCTATATACTTCTTTGAATTATCATAAACTGATCTGGCACATTTATTATCCCTTATTCTCTCATCATATTTCATATTCTCTTTTTCATTTTCTCCTTTCACTGTCAATGCTATTTCCATAGCCTCTTCAAGTTTTTCTTCTACTGTTATCCTATGATTTTTATATCTCTCTATTATATCAGATATCTTTTCTGAGAGTTTAGTATAAAGTTCTGGGTTCTCTTCCATTCTTTCTTTTATTACACTGCTTGCTGCATTTAATACAGCATCAGATTTTTCTTCATTTAAAGAATCTATTTCAGCTTCAAAATCTGCATCAAATATACTTGGTATTCTATTTAAAACTTTTACCTCGCTTTCTGTACCTATAAACTCATCATAAAGTTTCTGCATCTTAGATTCATATTCTTTAAAATCTATTGCCTCATGATATTTAATTCTCAAACGTTTTCTAAGCTCTATACATGTTTTAAATAATTCTTTATATTTTGATATCTCCTCATAACTAAAACTCTCTAAAAAATGCATGCTAAACTGACATATATTTAAAAGCTTTGAATAATTCAAAAATAATTCATAAAATTTTTTTCTCTTATTTTCTTCATGTAAAATTAAACTGCATTTATTTATTTTATCCTTATCATTCAAAATAAGCTCTGGCAGAAAATTTACCAATTCATCATAAGCAGCTTTAAACTCTTTTATTTTTTCTTTTATGTCAAATACAGCATCTTCTATATCTTCTAAATCATAATTTGCTAATATATCATAAGCATTCAAAGCCTTATCTAAATTTTGAAGAAGTCCCCTGTAATCTATTAATACTCCGTTATCCTTTCCTGTATATGTTCTATTTACTCTAGCTATAGCCTGCAAAAGTCCATGATCCTTTAACTCTTTATCTATATATAAAACCTGAGCCCTAGGTGCATCAAATCCTGTAAGAAGTTTATCAACCACTATAATTATATCTATATTGCCGTCTTTAAAGCTGTCTGTAACTTTTTTAGTATAATTATTTTCATCATTTGAATATTTACTGTATAGCTCTTTCCATTTTTCTGATACATATTTTTTCTTTTCTGCATTATTTTTATTATCTTCCCCTTCATCATACTGAGATGATATAACAACGGCAGTTTCAAGATTATGATAAACATCAAATATTTCCTTCATCTTCATAGCCTGATACTTACTTGAAACGGCAAGCATGGCATTAAAATCTGTATTTAGCAAATTTTTATTATAATGCTTAACTATATCATCAGCTAACAATACCAATCTCTGCTCGCTTTCTAATATAACTTTTTCCGTAACTTTTTTATTTTTTAAATCCTCTTTTTCCTCTTGAGTTAAATTTTTTGTAATTAAATCGTATCTGAAATCAAGTCCTTTTTTATCATGTATTTTCTGTTCTATAAATCTGCTTTCATAATATAAAGGCACTATTACATTGTCTTCTAATGCATCCCTTATAGTATAAGAATCTATAAAGCCTCCGAATTTTTCTGCCGTACTTTTTTCAGATTTGTATAAAGGGGTTCCTGTAAATCCTAAATAACATGCATTTGGAAAAATTTTTCTCATCTTAAAAGCAAAATCACCATACTGACTTCTATGACTTTCATCTACCAAAATAAAAATATCAGAAGAATCTATTATAACTTTTTTTTCAAATACCTTATCAAATTTATTTATTACAGTAGTTATCACACTTTTTCCGCTTTCTATTAATTTGACAAGATTAGCCCCCGTTTCTGCCCTTGCCACTGAAATATCAGTATTTAAAAAAGTATCATGTATCTGCTCATCTAATTGAACTCTATCGGTAACAACAACTATTTTTGAATTCTTTATTTTTTTGGATATCATTTTTGTAAGCATTGACATTGTAAGACTTTTGCCGCTTCCCTGAGTATGCCATATAACTCCGCCTTCTCTTTTTTCTTTGACTATATTTTGAATACGCTCCATAGTCTTTTTTACTGCAAAATACTGATTATATCTTGTTACTTTTTTTACAGCTCCGTCAAATATTATAAAATATTCCAAAATCTCAAATAGTCTTTCTTTTTCAAATAATGAATATAATGTTATATCTATTTCATTTATTATTCTGTCTTTTATTATTTTATTAAGCTCTTTCATTACCTTGCTTTGTTCTTTATTTGAAGCCTTTAATCTTTTATTATCATTATTTTCTTTATCTTTCCATATATTATATAATTTTTCTGGAGTACCTGCCGTACCATATTTTACAATATCATCGTTAGCACAAATAAGAATCTGAGAGAATTTGAATAGCTGTCTTATTTCATTTTCATTTTGGTTTCTTACCATCTGCTCTACAGCATTTATTGAATCTACACTTCCTTTTTTTAATTCTATAACTCCTATTGGTATTCCGTTTATAAATACTACTAAATCAGGTCTTCTCGTTTTTTCTCTCTCTTCTGTGCAGTTTCTGCTTACCATAAACTCTTCTGTTATATGAAAAACATTATTATCTATATTATCAAAATCTATATATCTTATATTAAAACTTTCCTGTTTATTTCCTATTTTTTCTTTATACGATTCTCCCCTTATAATTTTTGAAGTTATCTCTTCATTAGTAATTAAATACCCTTTTATTAAAGGCATGTCTAAATCATTTACAGCTTTTTTTATATTATCATCAGAAAAATTAATCTTCTTGCCGTCATAAACAAAATAATTAAACTTTTTCATTTGTTCTTCTAATATATTTTTTAAAAGCACATTATTGGTATCATTATCCCTTTCTGTCAATGCTTCTTCTGGACTTATATATTGATACCCCATATTCTTAAAAAGCTCTATTACTTTATCCTGTAAAAATCTTTCGCTGTATTCTTTAGGCATAATATTTCTCCAATTTTTTAATTTTGGACATAAATTATTATAATGTAATTATATTTTTATATCTACTGTAATATTTATACAAGAAAAAAACTTAAACCCTAACTTTACCTGTAAGAAGCCTTTGCATAAGCCCTTTCTTCTGAAGTTTGCGTAATTCTAACTGTTTTTTTATATTATCTATTTCAGCATCTATCACAGAAAGAAGTTCAGCTATTCTTTTTTGCTCTTCAATACTAGGCAATTTTATTTCCATATCGGTTAATGTACTTATAACTATATATGGTGTATTACCTTCATGTCTTTCCTTCTTTATTCTATATTTTAAATATTCGTCAAGATAGTATTTTATATATTTAATGTTTTCTGTAAAATCCATTAATACATAAGTTCTCTGATAGGCATTAAACTTGCCGTTATAGTAGTGTATATAACCAACATAAGCACCGTTCCCAGATATTAATAAAGCCTCTCCGTCAAAAGCATAAGTGTTTATTTTATAATAATCTTTGGCACAAGTGTAAAATCTATACTTACCATCCTGCTCCATAGCATTAGCATCCAATTTTCCAGTCTTTATAGTTTTGCAAATATCAGACAATTTTTTTATTTTCCAATCATCATTAAAACCATTAAATCTAGCCTTGCCTGTTAAAACCCTCTGCATTACACCCTTCTTATAAAGTTCTTTTTTTTCTATAAGTTTAGTAAGATTCTCTATAATATCATCGCATAATGAAAGTATGTTGACTATGCGTTTTTGTTCATCAATAGGAGGAAGCAGCAATTTACATTCGCCTATTTCTCTCAAATTTATTTTTTTTGGAAATGCAGCATGAAGAGTTCTTGAATATAATGCCTTTTGAAAATAATATGACTGCATTGCATAATAAAGATAGAGATAATAAACTTCTTCGCTTATATTTGTAAATAAACTTATTGTAACATAATAGGCTAATTTTTCATCTTTAGTGATGACTGCGGGGGTTCCTATATCGCCTATTCTTGTCATAAAAATATCATTTTTTTTTGCTTTAATTTTATATAAATTATTATAATCTTCTTCTGATATAAATTTATTGCTTGCATATATATTATTAATATTTTCTGCACTTATAAATCTTATTCCGCTATCCGTATAATTTGGCGTAGTATGTATTCCGTCCTGTATAGTACAAATATCTTTTAACTTCTTTTCCTGCCAGCCTTTCGGAAGCCATTGAGTCATTGTATCTCCTATAGTTTTATACTATAAATATCTTCTTTCAATTTAGGAATATCTCTATTTACTGTTGCCCATATTATATCATTACAAACATCATGGTATTGATGTATTAAAAAATTCCTCATATCCGATAATAAACGCCATTCTATTTGAGGATTATTGTTTTTTGTTGCTGATGATATTTTATTACTAGCCTCTCCTATAATAATTATTTCGAACATCATTAGCTTCTGCATCCTTTCATTATTCATAAAATCATCTTTATCTTTTATTTCTAATAAATATTTCTCTATTGAATTTATACATTTTTTTATATCATTAATAAAATAAACATCACTTTTTTTCATTTTGTTTTACCTAGATTACTGTAATAATACTTCTTTATTGTCTTCTATTGACTCAGCAATATAATCTTTTATATTATTTTCTGTAACCAAATCAACTTTTCTTGAAAGCATCTGTTCTAATTCATTTTTTATCCTCATTATCTCAAATATGCTCTTAGTTTCTTTAAAATCAACTAATATATCAATATCGCTTTTATCATTGAAAGCTGCTTTTCCTTTTTTTACAAATGATCCAAATATGGTTATTTTGCCTGCTCCCTCTTTCTCCAACTTTTTTAATATTATTTGTTTCTGTATATCTGGTATTTTTTTTCTTTGCTCATTTATAAACCTTAATCTTCTTTCACATATTTCTTCAAAATGATCATATTTTCCTTCTGCTATTCTACATAATGTAATATATATCGGACCGCTGTCTATGTTTTCGCCTGCTGCTTTATTATATAAATATGCTATTTTTTCAGAATCGCTGTAGTCAGGGCTTAATCCAAATCCATTTCCTATTGAAATTTCTAATAGTTTTAATAAATTTTCTCTGCTATATATTAAATTATCTTTTTTTAGTTGATCTGGTATATAATATCCATTTACAAATGGTATTTTAAGCTCTTTCAGCCTTACCTCAAGCATAAACTCTGTTATACCAAAATACTTTCTTATAATTGAAGATTCTCTTAAAATATCTATAGTACCTATTATTTCATTTTTACCAAGAAATTTATTTAATTCATCTTTAGGAACTAATAAATTTCTTGCATATTTATTAGCAAATACCTCATTGCTGAACATTATATTGGAATATTCATCAACATAATAAGCTTTATCAAAAAGCTCTCTGCTGTCTATATTTACATATTTAACATAATGCCCAATTTCATGAGCTATAATTTGATTTTCAGATTCTTCTATATACAGCTCTTTAGGTACTACGAAATCTCCTATTTTAAAATCTTCTCTTTTTGGATTAATATTTATAATAGATTTTTTTATATTTATCATTCCTGCCTTATTCTTATATTTAGAAAATAGTTTTTCATCATATATTACATTTAAACCAAAAGTTCTAATAGCAAAATCTGCAACAGGGAATGGATATTTTATTATTCCGCCTTTATTTATATAGTTTGTTAAATTTTTTTCGATTATATCTATAATTTCACTATTTTTCATAATTATCTACCAAATTTTTCAAAAGTTTTAAAATATGTTTCTTCATAATAGTCTGCATCTTCATCTATACTATTATCTATTTTTGAATGTTCAAGTATATCAATTATTTCATTTAAATTATAATTTACATTTAATGCTTCTAATATACTTATAACTTCATCTTTAGAGGGTATTATCCTGCTGCATTCTATATCACTTAAATATACATGTCCTTCATTTCCTAAATTCATTTTTTCAGATAAATCTCTTAAACTTAAAAATTTACTTATTCTAAACTCACTCAAAATTTCGCCAATATTTTTTTTCATAAAGCTTTCCTAAAAAAATAAATTTCCAATAGTATAGATTGATACAAAATAAATCTAATTATAAAATATAATTTACTATATAATTGAATTATATCACTATGATAAAATTAAGTAAACCAGTATTATATATTATGGTATTATATTCTAAATGCATTAAATTAAAGCTTTATATCCTTTAAAATACTTCCTAATTTCATGCTTAAATCATCATGCTCTTTATACAAAACATCTATTTCTTTATTGATGCTTTTTAAATTAACATTGTCTTCATCTTCAAATGAATCTATGTATCTAGGTATATTTAGATTGTACTCATTTTCTTTTATTTCTTCTATTGACGCTCTTCTGCAGTACTTTTCTATGTCTTTTCTGTCTTTATATGCCTGTGCTATCTTTTCTATATCCTCTTCTCTTAAACGGTTTTGATTCTTGCCTTTCTCATATTCCACGCTTGCATCTATAAATAAAATATCCTTTTCTTTTCTGTCTTTTTTTAATATTAATATACATGCAGGTATAGAAGTGCCGTAAAATAAATTATTAGGCAAACCTATAACAGCATCAAGCAGATTATCCTCTATTATTCTTTCGCGTATAGTACCTTCGCTTGCCCCTCTGAATAATACACCATGAGGCATTACAACAGCAGTTATTCCATTGGATGACATGCTGTTTATCATGTGAAGTACAAAAGCATAATCTCCTTTGCTCTTAGGCGGTATCCCGTACTCGAATCTTTTGTAATTATCCTTTTCTACTATTTCTTCGCCCCATTTATCCAAACTAAAAGGAGGATTCGCTATCACTATATCAAATCTTTCCAAATTGCCATTTTTATCTAAAAATTTAGGCTCTTTAATAGTATCTCCCCACTCTATTATTGCCTTATCTCTAATCTCATGCAAATACATATTCATTCTGCATAAAGAATACGTTTGACTGTTCTTCTCTTGACCGTATATAGTACAGTTATTTCCTCCAAGCTCTTTATACACCTTTACAAGCAAAGAACCGCTGCCGCATGTAGGATCATATACCTTTAATCCGCCCTCTCTATTATAGCTTACTATCTTTGCCATTAACATAGACACTTCAGGGGGCGTAAAGAATTCCCCTCCCTTTTTACCCGCATCGCCTGCAAAGTTCTTTATTAAATATTCATAAGCATCACCCATAACATCATTATTATCTAATGCACTTGGACTTAAATCTAAGGCAGGATCATTGAAGTCTTCTAATAAATTTTTTAATATGGAATTTCTGGTCTTTGTATTTCCGAATTTATTTGAATCATTAAAATCTATATTGTTAAAAATACCTTCAAATTTATCAGGGTTCTGCTTTTCTATTTCACGCAATGCAGTATTTATTATCTCTCCTATATTGTTCTCCTCACGCATAGAATAAAGATAATCAAAACTGGATACCTCGCTTATTTTATATGCCATTCTTAATAAACTTCTCGATAAAATACCTTCATTTTCTCCATATTTCTTTTTTAATTCTGCAGTTTTTTCTTTAACAAAATCTGATAAATATTTAACAAAAAGCATACTCAATATATAATCTTTATAAACAGAAGAATCTATTGAACCCCTAAAAGTATCGCATGCCTTCCATACTATATTTTCAACAGTTTCTTTTGTAGTTTTCATATTTAATTTCTCCTTAAAATCAGCGGTTTTTTAGTAATTAGTCATATTAAAATATAATAGTCAATCATAATATTTTTTGGTATTGTCAGTATAAGAATAAACATTGTATATTAATTTTCATATAAAAGCTATGATGTAATAATAATATTTATGATAGATTCATATAAAAAATAAGACTTATGTATATAATAAATATGAAATTATAAAAATCAGCGGATATAACACATATTATATCCGCTATTAAGGTAAATTATGAAGAAAAAAATTTATAAAATTAGATACAAATCAATTCTGATATATTGTAAATATACAAAAGTTTTTAAAAAAGTGTAATAAAAAAATAATAAAATTTAAATTTTTTTATAAAATTTGATTTTTATTTTTCATAAAAAATTAGTATAAAAAATCTACACTTTATTTTTTTTTGATATATAATTATTAACCAATATTAATGTAAAATTTAATCTAAATCGTTTATTTGGAGTTTTTTATGAAAAAAATAAATAGTTTATCTTTCAGGATACCAGTTATTATAACATTGATATCTATTGTACTTATAGTGATTATATTATCAATAGCAGTAAACTTTGCTAATATAGGAATAAGCAAAAGCCGATTTGAAGGCTTCCAAAACACTGTACAGGCTTATGCAAAATTATTTGATTCTATATTGGTAAGTCAAATTGCATTGGCAAAAACATATTCTGTGGCACCTGCAATTATTGACTCATTAGTAAACAGAAATGAAAACACATTAAGAAATCTTTTGAACTCCCTAAAACAATTTAATAATGCTAATGAATATTCTATAAATACAGTAGTTACTGATTTGGATGGAAATGTTGTTATGGATGCTATTGGAAATACATCGGGAAGCATGACTGACAGAAGACCTACCTTATGGGGCAAGTTAAAATCTAATAATTATGAGTTTACATTTGATGATAAATTGGTTACTTCAAAAGATACTGGAGTACATTCTATAGCTGTAGGAGGAGGAATAAAAGATTCATCTAATAATTTAATAGGAGTTGTATTTGTTATAATAGATTGGAAGTTAATACATAATAATTATTTCACAGATATAGCACTTGGAAAAACAGGAAGAATACTAGCAATAGATTCTACTTTAACTGATATGATGGATAATTTATACGATCAAATAGGTTCAACAGCAGTTTCAGCATACAAAACAGTATTTGATAATAATTTATCACAAGGAAGATTATCATACATATATATGGGTCAGGATAGAACTGGATCATACACTAAAATGAAAAATATGAACTGGATTGTAGCTATGAGTATGTTTGACAGTGAAATATATTCTACAAATAGAGATTTAATAATAATAAGTTCTATAGTAGCTATAATAGCTATTGCTTTATTAGCGGCATTTGTTTATTTATTTATTAAAAGATTAATGGGACATTTGAATAGTATCATAAGAGAAGCTAAAGAAATAGAAATAGGTAATTTGACTTATGTTGCTAATGAGCATAAAAGAAAGGATGAACTTGGAATATTGTTTGAGTCATTCAAAGGAATGCGTCAAAAATTAACAGAAATCATATCTAAAGTTAATGATTCTTCTCAAAAAATAACTTGTGCTGCTCAGGAATTATCAAATGGAAATGCTGATTTATCTAGAAGAACCGAAGCACAGGCTGCAAGCCTTGAAGAAACAGCAAGTTCTATGGAAGAGATGGCATCAACAATAAAATCTTCAACTTCACATTCTGTAGAGGGTAATAATATGATGAAGGAATCTATGGATTCTATTAGAAATGCAGGCTCTATAATAGCAGAAACTACAAAAAGTATAGAAGAAGTTAATGAAGACAGTGAAAAAATAAAAAATATTACAAAAGTTATAGAAGATATAGCATTCCAAACTAATATACTGGCTTTAAACGCTGCAGTTGAAGCAGCCCGTGCTGGTGAACAGGGTAAAGGTTTTGCTGTTGTAGCAAGTGAGGTTAGAAACTTGGCACAAAACTCTCAAACTTCTGCAAAAGACATAACAAATTTAATTAATGTTATATATGAAAAAATTAATAAATCAGCAGAAAAAGCAAAAGAATCTCAGCAGATATTTGAAGATTTAGAGAAAAAGATAGAAGAAACTTCAAATATAATGCGTGATATAAGCGAAACGGCCGTTGAACAGCAGGTTGGTGTTGATCAGGTAAATACAGCAGTTGCACAAATGGATACGGTTACACAGCAGAATGCTGCATTAGTTGAACAGTCATCTGCAGCTGCTGACTCATTATTAAATGAAGCAAAAGAACTTGAACAGGCAATGCGTTTCTTTAAATTAAGATAATTTTATAAAAATATAAAAACTTAAATGCCTGATAGTTTTTATCAGGCATTTTTTTATAATAACATTTATATATCAAAAGATAATTTAAATGATGCAAATTTAAAAATTTAAGTCTGTATCAATTATATTTTCAGTTTTAAAAACTATCTCATCGCCGCATTTTACACTTTTCAAATTATAAGGATCATTGTCTAATATACCTCTAAAATTATCCCCATTTATATTTGTAATTTTTACCCACATTCTCTCAGGTACAGCATTTTCTTCAGTAAAAATTAATTTAACATAATCATCAGTTTTTAAAGAATTAATTTCTTTTTTAGATGGGATTTTAAAAGTGTCTGGATACTCTTTATTTAATTCGAATGCATTTTCTAAATAATATTTACTCATAATAAAAATTCCTATAAATTAATTAATCATTTAGGACAATATTTGATATCTATACAAGCTCCAATTTTCTGATATTTTTTATATTAATATTGTTTTTTGAAAGATAGCTTTTTATGTCCCGTACCCTAACAGCCTTTTCACTGCTTTCTAAAAGAGTTATAATTAAGTCATTATCTTTATTTATAATTAAATAATCGCCTTTTCTCTCTTCGCTTACTTTTAAATCTTCTTTATTTGAAAGTATATCAAAAGCATTTTTATCATCGTTTGTTATAAGTTTGTAAACCGTATTTTTTGGAAGTGCTTGTATATTTTTAGCATTTACAGGTGCAGAAACGGCATTAATTATTTCAATACCTATATGAGCAAGCAAATTATTAATTTTATTTTTTAATAAATCTATGTCTATGGCTTCAGTTAAACTCACTTCCATATACTCTGCCTCACTCTCGCAGGCAAAAGGAGTAGGAGGCGTAAATACTACTTTCTCCAATGGGTGAAAACCTTTGCTTAATGATATGCTAGCCCCTGCAATTTTTAAAGCACATATCATAACACGAGATAAATCATGCATACCTAATAATGATGATATACCCTCTTTTTTGAATTTCATTAATACTTTATAATTTACAGCAAATATATCGCGTTTTTTTAATGTTTTTAATTCTTCAGCCATTTGAGTGAAGTTTGTATTTAAAACTTCTTTTTTGTATTTATGGCAGTATTTTTTATAATCTATACCGCAGTTTTGACAATTCCCTGTAAAACAGTAGTCTGTAAACTTACCGTTTTGAAATCTATCATATTCTTTATCAAAAAACTTCTGACTTACAAGAGTATCAATACATTTCCAAGGCATATTTATTTTTTTGCTTAATAATTCTTTTATAGTATATCCGCTTTCTTCTATAGTTTCTTTCCAAATATCATAATTAAAATGCTCAACCCAAGCATCGAATCTGGCACCTTTTTTATAAGCTTTATAAATAATATCGCCTATTTTCTCATCGCCTCTAGATATTATTCCCTCAATTTCTGCCATTCTAGGAGGATGATACTTTATAGCAACCTTCGTACCTTTGAAATGATCTCTGATTTTTCCTATATATTTTATAGCCTCCTCATCTGTAAGCTGATTAGTATTTTCTAAAGGGGTATGAGGCTTTGGAATAAATACATTAATTGCCGCATTGATTTTTACCTTATTTTTTGACACTTTAATCATCTTCTCAAGTGCTTCTATTATCTCATCTGCTTCTTTCTCTGGATTATCAGTAAAACCTATCATAAAATATATCTTTACTATTTTCCAGCCCATCTTCTGAACATCAGCAAGTATATTGTATATGGCATCTTCGTCCATTTCCTTATTGATTTTTTCTCTTAATTCATGACTTCCTACCTCTAATGCAAATGTTAACCCAGTCTTTCTAAACTGTGCTATTCTATTGGCAGTTTCTTTATCAAATGAATCTATTCTAAGAGATGGAAGAGATAAAGAAAACCCCTTATGCTCTCCAAGTGTCTGCAGATATTCTATCAAATCAGCAATATGCGGATAATCGTCAGCAGAAAGAGAAAATAAATTTAAAGTATTAGCTCCAGTAGCTTCTAATGATTCCATAGATATTTCTACAATTTTTTCTATAGTACGGTTTCTTACAGGGCGATAAGTAATACCAGCCAAACAAAATCGGCAGCTATGAGTACAGCCCCTAGCTATTTCAACAGATATTCTGTTTTGTATGCCCTCTACAAGAGGAACTAAAGGTTTTTTAACATAAGGCATATCATTAATATTTTCTACAAATATTCTTTTTACATGCTCTCTTGGGTATTTCGGCACATAAGCATACTCAAGTTTTGAAAGCTCTTTTAATATATCATCTCTTTTTGCTCCATTTTTTTTGAGATTATAAATTATATCAACGAAGTTCTTCATCTCAATATCAAACTCGCCGAATAAAAATACATCTATAAAATCAGCAAGCATGAAAGGATTAAATACGCTAGGTCCTCCTGCCGCTATTATAGGTACATCTTCTCCCCTCTCATCTCTATGTATAGGTATTTGGCTTAATTCTAGTACCTGAAGTATATTTGTATATATAAGCTCATACTGCAAAGTAAACCCCAAAACATCAGCATCTTTTACCCTGCTGAAAGTTTCCAAAGTATAAAGCGGTATATTTTTTTCTCTTAAAAGTTTTTCAAAGTCTTCGGCAACAGCATACACCCTCTCGCATGATGCATACTCAATAGAGTTAATAACCTCATAAAGTATAGAAAGCCCCAAATTGCTTATAGCTATTTCGTACATATCAGCAAAGCACATAACAAATTTAAAAGGCATGTCTGGTTTTATTATAGCATTTATCTCGCCGCCTAAATATCTGGTTGGTTTTATTATATCCTCGCTTTTAACAAGTTCTAGTATTTCATTTTTTAAATTTCCGCTCATTTTATTATAATTATCCTAATTATTTTTTGAATTAGTATTATATAGTAAAGTTTATTATTATACAAATTTATAAAAAATATCTAAATTTTTGGTATTTATTAAATATTTATTATTAAATAATTAATATTAAATATATATTTAAGGAGTTAATAATTATGGATAATTTTATTAAAGAAATTGAGAGATTATTAAAAAATAATGATATCCAAAAAGTTAAAGATAAATGTAATGATATTATAGAAAAAGAAGAAAAAAATATTGAACAAAAGCAAACTAATGCTAATACTTTTTATAATTTAGCCTTATCATATTATTATTTGTATAGAGCTGATTACAATGAAGATTATTATAATAAAGCAATAAAATTTTGTGATGAATCCATTAATAAAGAAACAAATAATAAGGCTAATGCACATTATATTAAAGGATTTGTAAATTATTATGCTGGAAAATATGCAGATGCTATTGAAGAATATGATCAAACACTGGTATTATATAAAAATCATTATTATGCTATATATGCTAAAGCTATGTCTTTATCTATGTTAAAAAAATATGATGAAGCTATAAATATAATTGAAGAATATAAAAAAAGTACTGCTAATCAGGACAATGAATATTCTAATATCATATAGAATATTTTTATTACTGTAAAATTATATTAGAATTAAAAAATAATATATGTAATTATGAAAATATATTAAACTATCTCGATAAAATTGATAATTTTGCAACAAATGCTGTTATGAGTATTATAAATATAGTTAGCGGAATGGAGAAAGGAGAAAACTATATAGATAATATTTTTAAAATATTAATAAATAAGGATAATATATGGAAAAACAATAAAATATTTGCAAGTATAATGAAATGTATCAATAATGATTCACAATTTAATATAATAAAAAACAATATAAAAACTAATTTACTTTATCAATATAGACTGCTTTCAGTACTTTCTTTCAATAATCCTTTATTAAGCGAATATTATAGTAATAAAATTAATATAAACCATTATTTAACACTAAATACATTAATGATATTATTGAATGAAAATCAAAATGATAAAGTAAATTCAAATAATATGAGAATAACGAATATAATAACAGCCAATGATTCAAAAGAAGGAAAAATGTTAGAAGATATTTTTGCCAAAAAAGGAAAAAAGGTAAAAATGAAAAATATAGATAATTTAATATCATTTCAAACATCCTTTTCAAGAAATACAGATTCTTTAACTATGTTCAGATTATACGGAAAATCAAATAATCAGGAATTTACAGGTGCATCATTGGTAATAAAAAATGATTATTTCAATAGTGATGATGATAATTTCCAATACAATTCCAATGATATTTTTAGTAAAAATATTAATTTCAAGAAAAATTTATATTGGATTTTATATTATAATGAAGAAGAAAATATATTAATTTTTAATCCTACCAATTCTAAATATACAAATGTTGTAATAGATCTGAATAAAATTGACACAAAAGAATATGAAGATAAAAGATATGAGTATATAGTTAATATTATAAAAAGTGTTTTTAATAATATTTTTGAAACTATAGATTATATAAACAATAATATAAAAGGTGAAAATATTAAATCAGATATATTTAGTTATTTATTTGAAAATATAAGATATCTCATTAAACATGAGGCTTTTTTGAAGAGCAGGAACTAAGAATATTAACTATATCTGATATTGAATCAGAAAATATAAAATTAGATACAAATATAAAAAAATTATATCTTGATTATATTAAATTATTTGATAATAAATCAAACTATATAAAAAAAATTATTATAGGGGCTAAAGTTGAAAATCCAGAATCCTATACTGAATATATTAGAAAATTATTATCAAATAAACTAAATAAAGAATTACACACTATACCTGTAACTTTTTCAAAAGCACCATTAAGATAAAATAATAACTTATTATTACTGCTAGCGGTAAACTTGCTAAAATATTTGTATATTATAAGATGCATGTTTATCGCTTTAAAAATTATAATTAATATTTAATATGATAAAAAGAGGTTCGTATTTTTTTACAAACCTCTATAATTTTTATACACAAAAATATACTATTTAAATAATTGTGTTATATCATTAATAGTTATGAATATAGCAAGAGTTATTAAGAATGCCGCACCAACAGTTTGTATTTTGGTTAAAACTTTTCTGTCTATAGGTCTTCTCATAACAAGCTCTATAAATGAAAACACTATCATGCCTCCGTCTACTACAGGAAGAGGAAGAAGATTCATTATAAATAATATTAAACTTATAGTAGCTGTAAATGAAAGTATAGTTCTCAATCTGTATTCTATATCAACAGAAATAACCTGAGAAGAAAGCTGTATTATTCTTACAGGTCCTCCTAAATTTTCGCGTACTGACAGCTTTCCAGTGAAAAGAAGTTTAAGTCCGTTTATATAGGAAACTAAATAATTTCCAGTTTCTTTAAAAGCCTCTGGTATGCATTTAGGAAAAGGAACTCCATCTACTCTTTCAACTCTCATAGGAGTACTTTCAAATTCCACACCTAAACTTCCGTAAGTGCCTATAGTTTTTGAAGTTAAAGGAACTGGTATAGCCTCTCTTGTAATCTCCTCTCCGTTTCTAATCACTGTTATATTAATCTTCTGAGAGGCATTATCCATAACTATAGGTCTGAAATCAGCTATATTTCTTGCATTCATTCCGTTAATAGCAATTATTTTATCTCCAGCCATAAGCCCAGCCTCAGAAGCAGCAGAATCAGCTATAACATTTTTTATTATAAGATCATCTCCGAAGTATAAACCTAATACTCTCTCTCCGCTTAATGCCTTAAGCATTTCAACAGAAGGTACTGTTACATTAATGGTTTCTCCGTTTCTGTTTAATGTAAATGTTATCTCATTTGCAGCCTTTTGTATAGCTTCATCATTAATAGTTTTTAATATATCATTATCAGAGTTAACAGCTCTTCCGTTTATAGCAGTAATAGTATCTCCGCTTTGTATTCCGTATTCATAAGCCAATGTCATTCCAGATTCTGCATGCATATATCTTCCGTCTTTAAATACCGAAACTGTAGGCGAATACAATTCCAATTTTGAAGGCAATGATACCAATACAGCAAGAAGCAGAAAAGCAAATAAATAATTAAATAATGGTCCTGCAAAATAAACTATTATTCTTTTAAGAGGGGACATATTTAAAAAATCTCCCTCTTCTGTTTTTCCATCCTCAGAAATCTCGCCTTTAAACTTGCAGTATCCTCCGAAAGGTATAATTGAAAGCCTAAAATCTATTCCTTTTATTTCTTTTTTAAAAATTATAGGACCAAATCCTATAGAAAAAGCCTCAGCCTTTATTCCAACTGCTAAACCAGCAAGTAAATGACCCATTTCATGAACGAATACTAATACGCTTAATAGTATAATAGCACCTATCCAACTCAAGTTGAACCTCCTAAAATTTTTTATATTATTAATAATAATTACTAATAAATATATATTTAATGTAAAATTATTGCAATAATATATTAACATAATATGTTATATTATTTTTAAAATTTTACAATAGATTTACATTTACTATTATTTAAATATAACAAAGATATTGACAAAAACTATCAAATTTGTTAGATTTTTTAGATGAAGAAACTATTAATTATAAGTATACAATGATAAAAATACTAATGTAACTTTTAATGGATATATTTGGATTTTAAATTCAGGAAAAGGCTTTTGTAGAAATAATTTCTCTGTTACTATACCTATAACTAACTTTGATGAAGACAAATATAATAATACAGCTTTAATATCTATAGTTTTATATCCTGATAATGATACATATAAATGCACTTTTGACGGATTTGAAACAAAATAATTTATGTCTTATTATTCATTATTTGATAAACATTTTATTTGATTATATAAAAAATTATTATATAATAATTTATCAGTGTAAAATATAAAAATTAAAATTTATGGAAGAAAGTAAATCGTATATTGTAACTCAAAACAGAGATTATTTTTTATCTCATAATATGGAATATATATCTTTAAAAAATTCATCTCTAAAAAAGATTCTAAAAATAATAAAGAAAGATAATAACCATGTAAATATATTTTTATATGATAATGAAAAAAATAAATTATACGGATATTATGAAATAGATTTAAAAAACAATATACAAGAAGATAAAGACTATACAAATATTTATATATCAGATAATTACAAAAGAAGAAGAGGAATATACTATAATCTTGAAAATAAGTATTCTGACTTTTCAATATATGAGATAGATTATAAAACGTTTTCAAAATTAAAAGACAGATTAATTATTTTAAATGACAATATATCTCAAACATTTTTTTCATGCTCTATAGAAAATAATATTTTTAAATATAAAGCCATAGAAACATATCCTTCTTTATATGTTGCCGATTATGAAAAAAGTTTTGATTATCAGGCTTATGAAAGTATATACAAAGAATACTTACGTTTAATAAAATATTCCAACAGCGAAAATGATAATTCAGGCAAATATATAGAAATCGGAAGCTATTTAATGAATATGCTGATACCTGAAAAAGATTTTAGAAAGCATCTTTTAGAAGGCTTTAGAATAGTTTATCTTCATCTTGATGACAGCACATATAATATACCTTGGGATATACTTTCCTATAACGGCAAATTTATATCTGAGAATATAATTTTCTCATACAATAATGCTTCAAATGTTATACATAAAAATAAAAGCAGAATATCCAATAAAAAAATAAAAATGGCTGTTATTTCTATACCTAATGACGACATTGATGATAAAAATGAAATAGAATATATAAGCCGTATTAAAAATATAGAAATAGATATATACAAAAAAGAGCATAATTATTTAGAGTTTATAAAAGTATTAGAGAACTATGATATTGTTCATATAATTACGCATGGATACAAAAGCGGTATAAAATTAAGCGATGATTATTTATTAAACTCTATAGGAGCATTAGAAAATCCTCCTTCTTTAGTTTTTATTAATGCATGCAATATGGAAGAGATAAATAATAAATTGTCAAAATCATTATTATCTTCTGGAGTTAATACGGTTATATCAGGCGTAGGGTCTTTAGCTGACGGATTATACATAAATTTTATATATAGTTTCTACAGCAACTTATTTCATAAACATGCCAGAATAAATACGGCACAGGCTTATTATTTTGCCTATCTTGAAATAAAAGATTTGTATAACGGATTTATGCGTTATAGATTTAATGGAGTTCCTGCTTATGTATAAAATATTTAAAAGAATTATTTTTATATTAATATCATCAATTCTGATTCTCTCATGCAGTAATTCTTATGATATGACGCCCATAAAACAAAGAAAAATAGCTCCTAAAATTTCAAGCGTATATAAAGCTCAGTCATATAATCTTAGAATAAATTATATTATAATGCATTATACAGCTTTGGATGATGATCTATCATTAAAAATACTTACAGGCCCTGGAGTATCGGTACATTATTTAGTAACTACAAGAGAAGATGATCCTATATATAAACTTGTAGATGACAGCAACAGAGCTTGGCATGCGGGCATAACGATGTTTAATAACAGATACAGCATGAATGACAGTTCAATAGGAATAGAAGTGGTAAACTTAGGATTTTTACAGAAAGTTACTAATACAAGACAACAATTAAGAAGAATGACTAAATTACAGAGAGAAAATTTATTTTTTATACCTTATGATGAGTATATAGACTATAATGAAAGCCAAATAGAAAAGATAGCATACCTTCTTAAAAATTTAATAAAAAAATATGATATAAAGCCTTATAATATATTGGGACATTCCGATGTAGCACCATTTAGAAAGAAAGACCCAGGTCCTAAATTCCCTTGGAAAAGACTTTATGATGAATATGATATTGGTATATGGTATGATGAAGAAGACTATACTAATTTTCTAAATGATAATAAATACAGAAGAGCAACTGTAAAGCAAATAAAAGATGAGTTTATAAAATATGGTTATACAAGCATGCCTACAAATAATATTTGGGATTTTGATTCAAGGAAGGTATTATATGCATTTCAATGCCGTTTCAGAACTAATGAAATGGACGGAAATATAGATAATGAAACTTATGCTATAATAAGAGCATTAAATGAAAAAGTAAAGAAAATAAATGAAAGAGAAGAACGATCCAAAGCTAATAACTTCCTAACTAATACATTCTTTACAAATATTTTTATAAGCAATTATATGATAAGCACTAATTGGAATTATATGTATACAAATAGTTTATTAAAAAGGAAGTAGTATAAAAAATGGTTACTGTTTATATTGCAGCAAGAGATATAGGAAATTATAAAGATAATACAGAGAGATTAAAAGAGGTACTTATAGAAAGTGATATTATACTAGCTGAAAGTTTCAGAGAGGCTACTACACTTTTTAAGGCTTTGAATATAAAAAAGGATAGAGAATGCTTAATAGAGTTCAGCGAGCATACTAAAAAATCAAAGGATATTGATGACATAATAACGAAAATTATAAACTGCAAAACCGTTTCATTAATAAGCGATTGCGGTACACCTGTTTTAGAAGACCCTGGGAGGCTGCTTTTGGAATACTGCTATTCTCATAATATAAAAGTAAAGCCTGTAGCAGGTGTAAGCAGCGTTACAGCAGCTATTATGTGCCTGCCTTTTAATTTCAAAGAGTTTTATTATGCTGGGCTTTTACCTAGAGATGACAGAGAAAGAGAAAAAAAATTATCATACTTAAAAAAATTAAATGTACCTGTTATTATTTTAGATACTCCATACAGACTTTCAAAGGTATTAAATGCCGTAAAAAAAGTGTATTCAAAAGATAAAACAGCAGCATTATGTTTGGATATTACAACTGATAACGAAGAAATAATAATAGATGAAATAAATAATATATGCAGTAAATATCAGGATAATAAAAAAAGAGAGTTTGTATTGGTTATAAGCTAGCTAGCAATAATGAAAAATAATCAGTATACTCTCGCCGTAGCTTTTTATATCATATTCCATTTTATCTTTTATAATACTCTTAAATGCTTCATCTTCCAAAAACTTTTTATAATAATCAGCACCAAACTCTGCAGCAAAAATACCATTATCATTTAAAAGTTTTCTCTCTATTACAAAACTGATTACATCCAAATAAATCTTTGAATGATAAGGAGGATCGAAATATATAATATCAAATTTATCATTAGTTTTTTTTACATAATCATCAGCCGATACTCTTTTTATTTTGCATATATCATTATAGTTTTCAAATATAATTTTTGCATTTTCAAATATAGTTTTAACAGCCTCTCTGTCTATCTCTATAAAAACGGCATATTTAGCATTCCTGCTTAATCCCTCAAACCCAATAGCACCGCTTCCAGAGCAAAGATCTAATAATGTTTTACCTTCAATATCAACTATGTTAAAAAAAGCCTCCCTAACCTTAGCCTGAGTAGGTCTGAAATCCCTTTTAGGAGTTAGTATCTTTCTTCCCTTTTTGCTTCCAGATATAATATGCATAAAACAAAACTGCCTTAATAATTATTTATATAAAACCCTAATTTGAGCAAAAGCTGCATTTACATTTAAATATAATATTTTATCAGAGCTTCCAATAACAAAATTAGTTTCTCCAAAACTTACGCTGTCCCCAGTAGGAAGAGAAACACTGCCGAAAGCACTGGACGCTTTTATATGAACCTGAATAGAATCATTAATCAATATTACCGTATCAGAAAATGCAGTATTAACACTTATTTTTCTATTTCTGTCTATTTCTAAATCATACAAATCTATTGTAGTAGTCTTGAAATAAACATCGTACTTTCCGCTTCTAGGAACACTGTCGCCTAAATAATGCTTTCCTACTAATATATAAACTCCCAAAAATATTATTATCATTCCTATAATCATTCTAAATATAGGAGTATATAATATAAAAGGCATATTTACATTAAAGCAGTATCTTATAAGAATGTATATGCCTAAACATATAACTACCAACCCTAAAAGTACTTTTGAAGCATAAAATCCTCTGCCTAAAATCATTGCAAATCCCCAAGCTATTATCAAAAGAGAAACTATTATAGTAAATACTGGAGTATATGCCAAAGCAGGAATATAAATATGAAAAACATACTGCATTAGTATATATGCACCTATTACTATTATTATACTGCCTATCAAAAATCTTGAAAATATAAATTTCATAGCTAAAAACCTTAAATATATATTTGTATATACTAACTAATATTGATAAAAAAACAAGACTTTTATAAAAATAATTAACATAATTAACCTTTTATTATATAATCTGTTATTATTCATTATAATCATAAATGCATTGGAAATAATATCTATGATCATATTTGATATGCTTTATAATATCACAATTTACCCAATAGAATTTATTATAGAAACTTTATTTTTTATATTTAATAGAGTATTTAATTTTTCTTTTAGTACAAGCATATTCTTTTTAAGTTTATCTGTAAATTTCATATCTCTTCCTCTATATAATATAGCAGAAAATTGGCAGCAAAAAGAGAGAGATATTCAAAATAAAATGAAGCCTATGATAAATAACATTAAAGCAGTGTATAAAGGAGATCAAAGATATTTGCTCATAAAAACCTGCCATAAAATAAACGGATATAAAACAATATATGCTTTTAGAGGTATTTTAGGACTATTAATACAAATACCTTTCTTTATGGCGGCATATTACTTTGTCTACGGATTAAATAATTTACCAGAAGGACATTTCCTTTTTATAAAAGATTTCTCAATGCCTGATAATTTAATAAATATATCAAATATTCATATAAATGTGCTTCCTATAACAATGACTATACTAAGCATAATGTCTGCAATAGTATACAGCAAAAAATTAAACTTTAAAGAAAGCATGCCTATATATATAACATCACTTATATTCTTAATTCTTCTATATAATTCGCCGTCAGGACTGCTTTTTTATTGGAATATTAACTGCCTATTTTCATTAATAAAAAATATAATACTAGAATATAAATTCTACAGAAAAATTAAAATATCAATACTTTTAAATATTTTATCTATTTTATTGATAGTAGTATTGATTATAAATAAATATGATATAAAAAATATATTAACATTTTCTGTTATAATATTATTAACATTAAACTTTAACTATATACAAAAAATAATATTCAAAAATAAAAACTTATATTATCACTTCATAAAAAATAGATTCAAACTTCTTATAATATCATCTTTAACAATATCCATACTATCAGGATTATTCATACCAAGCTCTCTTATAAATAGTTCAATATCAGATTTTGATAATCATTTTAATCTGATATTAAATAATTTCTCAATAAGTTTAGGAATGTTTTTATTTTATCCAATATTTATATATATTCTGTTTTCAAGCAAAGTAAAAAATTATATAAGTTTATTATTATCATTTGCCGCATTAATATTTATATTAGAAACATTTACTTCATCAGCAAGCTATTCAAATATGACATCGGATTTCGTATTTGAGAATCAAATGTCTATAATAGCAGATAAAAAAGATATAATCATAAATATAATATTGATATTTTTTTCTGCTGCTTTCATATATATAATAATAAAAAAAATAAAATATAATTTATTAATTAATATTTATTTAGTGATAATATTGGCATTAATAAGCATATCTGTTTTTTATATGGTAAATATATTTAATTATAATTCATACTATAATTTAATAAGTACTAAAGACAAAATAGATAAAAATGAAAAAATATTTAATGTGTCTGAAGAAGGAGAGAATATATTTGTTATAATATTAGACAGAGCAATACCTTCATACTGGTATGATGCTTTTAAAAGACATCATAAATATAAAAAGATATTTGAAGGCTTTGAATTTTATCCAAACACAGTATCATATAATTACAATACAATAACAATAGCATCTCTTTACGGAGGATACGATTATCTGCCTTATGAAGTAAGTACAAATGGAAATTATAATATAACTAATATTCATAATCAGTCAATACTGACTCTGCCTTTGGCTTTAGAGAAATACGGCTATAAATCATATATGCTTGATCCTGTTTATGCTAATATGTCATATAAAGGAGATTTAAGTATATTCTCTAATTACAAAAATATAAAAGCATACAGCGAAGATTATATTTACGATTACAGTATAAATGAATATACAAATAAAAATAATATATACCTTTATAATTTAGACAGCGACAGAATGATACGTTTTTCAATTTTTAAGATGATTCCTGTATGGCTTAGGAATGCTTTATACAGCGATAAAGAATGGCTTATAAATAAAAATAATATAATAAATACAAGCTTAAGTACTTATGCCATGCTAAGTTCAATTAAGGATTTAATAAATATAAATAAATACGGAAACAATTATAATATACTTCATAATAATGTTACACATGAGCCTCATTATTTTCTGCCAGATTATACGCCTTCGGCTTCATCAAATTATATAAATAATAATGATCTGATTATATATAAAGATACAAACAGCGTAAAACATTTTTATGCCAATACTGCTTCTATCAATTGTATTGCTGAGATAATACAGTTTTTAAAAATAAATAATGTTTATGATAATACAAAAATAATAATAATTTCAGATCATGGATATAGAATAAACTCTCAGTATTTAAAAAATGATAATATGAAATTTATAGGATTATACAATGCCTTATTAATGTATAAGGACTTTAATTCAAGAGGCAAAATAAAATTAAACACCAACTTTATGACAGTAGCTGATATGCCGTATTTAGCCGCAAAGCATATAGATAATATAAAAAATCCATTCAATAATAAATTAATAACCAATGACTATAAAACTAACGGAGCAAATATAGTACGCATAAGAAGCTGGAAGCCTGAAAATCAGGAAAGAAATTCTTATGACTTTGACACATATTATCATGTGCATGATAATATATTTAATATAAATAATTGGAAACTTTATCAATGGTATCCCAAAAGCAATTACAGCAAAGAAATAGATCTCTCTCTAGGTTTTAGACCGTAAATAATTATTAATTATTTAAAAACTCTTTAATAAACTTTGTCTGCTCAGCATTCTTTATTAAAAAAGCATCATGTCCGTAATTGGATTCTATCTCATAGAATAATGTATCTATATTAGCATTTCTATATGTAAGCACCATATCAGCTGACTGAGAGCTGGGATAAAGCCAATCCGATATAAAAGATATCACCAAAACCCTTTTAAGAGAAACATTTTTTTTATTTTTAATTTTTTTTATCTCATCTTTAACATCAAAAAAATCCATAGCTTTGGTAAGGTATAAAAAGCTGTTTGCATCGAATCTTGATGTAAATTTTTCTCCGTTATAGTGAAGATAATTTTCTACCTCAAATGAAGGAGTAAAATATTTGAGAGCCTTCTTTCTCTTTCTTCCGAATTTCTTTCTCATATACTCTTCGCTCATATATGTAATATGTCCAAGCATTCTAGCCAAAGCAAGTCCCCTGTCAGGAGATGACATGCCGTAATATTTTCCGCCGTACCATTCAGTATCTTCAGTTATAGCCTGTCTTGCTATTTCATTTAAAGCTATTTGCATAGGAGAATGACACATAGAACTTGCTATTATAATAGCTTTCTCCATCATATTAGGATAAGAAGCTGTCCACTGTAAAGCCTGCATGCCTCCCATAGAGCCTCCTACAACACAATAAAGCTTCTTTATTCCAAGTGAATCAACTAATATCTTCTGAACATTAACTATATCCCTAATAGTAAAAGTAGGAAAATCAGTTCCATAGCATAAATTACTGTCAGGTTTTTTGGATGAAGGTCCTGTAGTTCCAGAGCATCCTCCTAGAACATTTGAACATATTACAAAATATTTATCCGTATCTATAGCTTTTTTCTTACCTACAAAATTGCTCCACCAAGAAAGAACATCCGAATCCCCTGTAAAAGCATGGCATATCAAAATAGCATTATCTTTGTTAATATTTAAATGTCCGTTTGTAGTATAAGCTATAGTTAAATCTTCTATAAAAGCACCGTTTTCAAATTTAAATTTTTTTTCATAATTAAAAAATTTAAGTTCGGGAGAAATACTTTCTTTATTACTATTTGTATCTTTTTTATTATTTATTATTTTTTTCATAAATTATCCTTCATTATCCTTAATTCATCTTATTATTTGCTTGCTATAGATAAAGCCTCATCCAAATAATAAAGTATATCGTCTATATGCTCTATACCAATAGAAAGCCTTATAAAGTTTTTGCTTATTCCTCCTTTTATAAGCTCCTCTTCTGATAGTTGTGAATGAGTAGTAGAAGCAGGATGAGCCACCAAACTCTTAACATCGCCTACATTAACCAAATGTGAAAATAACTTTATATTATCTATAAACTTAACAGCAGCTTCATAGCCACCTTTAATACCAAATACCACCATACCGCCGAATTTATCTTTTAAATATTTGCTTGCTGTTTTATATGAAGGATCATTTTGAAGTCCTGGATATCTCACCCATTCAACTCTGCTGTCTTTTTCCAAGAACTCTGCTACTTTCAATGCATTATATGAATGTCTTTCCATTCTTAAGGCTAAAGATTCTATGCCTTGAATGAATATCCAAGAATTATCAGGTGAAAGACATGCACCTAAATTTCTAAGAGGCACAGTTCTAACTCTTAAAGCAAACGCTATACTTTTAAGTTCATCAGGCAGATCATAAGCCCAGCGAAGTCCATGATAATTAGAGTCTGGCTTTGAAAATAGAGGAAATTTATCGCTTTGCCAATTAAAGTTTCCAGAATCAGTTATAATACCTCCTATAGCATTGCCGTGTCCTCCTATCCATTTAGTAAGAGAATTAATTACTATATCAGCACCATGCTTAATAGTCTGAAGCAAATACGGAGTTGTAAATGTGGCATCAACTATTAAAGGTATTCCTGCATTATGAGCAATTTTGGAAACTTCTTCTATATCTGTAAAATCTAATGAAGGATTTGAAATCGTTTCTATATATATTGCTTTAGTCTTATCTGTAATTGCTTTTGCAAAATTTTCAGGATTTCTAGCATCCACAAAAGTTGTATTAATACCTAATTTTGGAAGTATAGCAGCAAACTGAGAATAAGTACCGCCGTATAAACTATATGAAGAAACTATCTCATCTCCAGCCTCACATATAGTAATTATAGTATAAAATATTGCATTAGTACCAGATGAAACTGCTATTGAAGCCTTGCCTCCTTCTAATGCTGTTATTCTTTTTTCAAGAACATCTGCAGTAGGATCTCCAAGCCTTGTATAAATATAGCCTAATTCTTTTAATCCAAATAGATCAGCGGCATGTTTAGAATCTCTGAATAAATAAGAGCTTGTTCTGTAAACGGGTACTCCCCTGCTTGCAAATGTATCGCTGTAATCCTGCCCTGCATGTGCTGCTAATGTTTCAAACTTTAATTCTCTTGACATTATTAATTCTCCTTAAAATATAAATTCATAATTTAAAAATAAAAAAGCCGTCAAAACTATGACGGCTGAAACAACTAAACAAAATATAAATTATACTATACAGCCATCATTATAAAAAGACGCATTTGCATGAGGCAAAACATTTTGTTTATAACGATAAGGCTTTTCATTTCTATTATTTCCTAATATGTATATATTACGAGTAACATTATATATTAATAAAAAATATTTTCAATAGTAATTTTATATTTTTTATTAAATTATTAATTGATATTTCCTCCATACCAATCTACATTACGTGTAAAGTACATGGCAAGGGCAATAACAGCAAACAATCCCAATGTTCCCATAAGCAATGCATAGTCCGTAAGCTGAAGTATACCGAATAAGAATATATAGATTAATGCATTTACTAAAGCCATTGAAAAAGCATATTTATTAGATTTTATAATGTAGCCTATATAAATTGAAGTTAAGGCTGTTACCATTAATGCACTTAAAAAATAGCTTAAATTAAATATCAAATGCTCTGATATAGCTAATAAAAGCAAATAGAATACTGCATTTGCTATACCTATTAATATATACTGCACTGGGTGTATGCGTTTCTTTGAAAGAACTTCGCATAGAAATAATACAAAAAACGGTATGAATATAAAAAGTATTGCATACTTTACACTTCTTGAAGTTTTCTGATAATTGTCATTGAGAAGAAGAAAAGATACTAATACATTATTAGAATTTTCATCACCAACTCTCAAATATTCATTATCATTTATTCTATTGGCATTCTCATCGCTAGTCCAGTACTTTGTAAATGCCGTATTAAAACTTGCTATATTCCACTCAGCATTAAATCCTTCATTGTTAACTTCTCTTTTTGTAGGAAGAAATCCGCCTGTAAAACTAGGGTCTTTCCATTTTGAAGATATTTTGAAAGTGTTTTCAGAAGCTAAAGGTGTTATTATAAGAGAGTTTCCACCTTGAATATCCATTGTTATATTAAAATCAAAACCGTTTAATATTTTATCTCTTGAAATAGTATATAAAAACTTATTATTAAACATATTCAAAGATATATTAATGTTTTTCTCATAATATTGAAGCTCTTCATTTTGATTAACTGATATATTAGGAAGTTTCATAAGATTTTTTTTATTTCCTATACCTAATATAAGCATAGCCTCATCATAAAGTATGGTATTATTATTTTCATCCAAATTAAATATTTCAGCATTATATTTATCGAATCTTCCTGTAATATTTAATTTAGAATTAAAAATAGGAGCTTTAAATATTCCTCTGCTTAAACTAGAAACTTCAATATCCCCTTCAACATTATACTCATTAGGCATATAGAAAATATATTTTCTTATGTAGCTTATTTCTTTTGTTTCACTATCAATAACTATATTTAAATACGGAATAGCTATAACAATACCCTGTATATTGGCACTATTTCCAACAGGCTCTATTATTGAAGATACTGCCTCATTCTGATATCGTATTCTATCTCTTACAACACCATTGATAAAACTCATAGGAATTAAAAGCAAAAGACCCAATATCACTATTATAAGTATTTTAAATCCTAAAGTCTTTGTAATCTCATTAATATTTTTTATCATAATAACCTCCATAAAAATACTAAAACATTATTATAAAAATATGGAGCTTGAAAAAATTTCCAAACTCCATACATATTTTTTAATTTATTACCATTTAAGAACAAACTCAGTATAAATCTCACCATCTTTAGTAGATTTACTTATTTCCATAGTAGCCCTAATATGCGTAATAGATTCAAGCAATAGACTAGCCCAAGCAAGTATTGCAAGCTCAATAACTTCAGGGTTTTCATTGAAATTAGTAAGATGTACAACTAATAATTTTTTTCTAGCCTTTATAAGTTCTATTTTTGCAGGGTCGAACAAATTAGGGAATATATGTTCTGCAGCATAAGCTAAAGCAACATGTTTAGGCACCAAAAATAATATAGGTCTTAAATATTTAGGTATTATCTGACTAAAATGGTATTCTGATATTTCTTTAATACCAGTATTAGTTCCAGCATAGAACATATCGCATACCAATTTATAAGTTTTATGGAAAGAAGTCATATAAGGATACCATTCTTTACTTGATATTTCATTTTTAAATATTAAAGCAGATGAAGGCTCCATTGCTGCAAGCCATTTTTGATATCCCTCTTCACCAAATTTAGTTTTAACAAACTCTTTTAATATAATTAAAGTAATACCTCTTACCCTCTGAGTTACAGCATCTTTTTTGCCTTTAACATCTTTGATTTTGTATTTTGATATTTCAGATTCGAGCTCTGATAATAATCTATTATTGTCAGAAGCAAATTTATTCATTGTATTTGCAGAAGTAGAAAGATCATTAGAACTCTCAGAAATATTTTCTACACTACTATGAATAGACTCAGATATTGCTTTAAGTTTATTCATAGTCTTAGAAGCATTTACAGATATATTATTTAAAGATTCAAGATTTTCTCTTATATTAGTAAGTTTATCAGCCACATCTATGTATTGAGTTTTAATATGTTCACTATATTCAGAAATAGTTGTAATAGAACTTACTATTTCATTGATAGCCTTTAATTGTTCTACAGAAGATAAATGAACGCTTCCCATAATCTCTGTAACCTCTTGAACATCTCTTGTTAAAATATCAAACTGTTCAGTAGATTCTGTTAAATCATTGGTAGTGATTATTATTTTATCTTCTATGTTTTGAAGAACTTTATTTGCATTATCTGCCTGTTCATTGGATACTTCTGATAATTTACGTATCTCTTCAGCAACTACAGCAAAACCAGAACTATATTTACCAGCATGAGCAGCCTCAATAGCAGCATTCATAGCCAAAAGGTTTGTTTGATGGGCTATATTTCTAATGGAGCTTACGAAATTAGAAATGAAGCCAAGAGCATTTCTTAAATCGCCTGTAGCCATAGAAGTAGCCTGCATTTTCTCTTTACTTTTAATAGAAGCTATGGACAAATCTTTAGCCTTATTAGTGGCTTTAGAAATAATCGAATCTATATTTTCAATAGTTTTGCTCATCTCTTCTACAGCTGTTGCTATCTGTTCAATACTTTCGCCTTCTTCTATAATTTTATTTTGAAGCTCTCTTGTATCTCTTTCTATATCATCAATATTGCTTGTATTAGTTGCTATATATTCCTGAATGTTTTTATTGCTGCTCTCTACAACTTCAACCTGAGTTAATTCATCATTTACATTATTTCTAATTGCTTCTATGCTGTTATTAATTCCGTATATTACTTCTAAATTTGTACTTAATTTTTCTGAAAGCGTATCACTCTGTTTTTTTGAAGTCAAAATAGTTCTTTTTACGCTGGAAAGTACAGACTGAAGAGAATTATTTAAAAGCACAACCCATTTAGTCATCTCTCCTATTTCATCGCTTCCTGAAATCTCTGGTATATCAATAGTTAAATCTTTATTATTTACAGAATCTCCTATGGCATCTGATATCTTTGTAATAGATTTAAATAGCATTTTTATAAAGAAAATTATAGCCACTATTGCCATTAAAAATGCTATAATTATAGTATAGAATATAGAGTTATTCATATCCTTAATTTGAGAAGTATAATATAAATTAGGTATAAGCATTACAATATTTATAGTGCCTGATATAGTTGCAATATATGATTTGTAAAGAACATCGCCTATCATAATATCTTCAACTTTAATATTTCCTGCTGACAGATTAGAATTCAAAATATCATAATCATCTGGATATAATATATCTAATTTTACATTATTTAATTTTCCATTTTTAGAATTAATAATAGTTAAATTTGATTTATCTACAATTAATAATTCAGCACCATCTATATTAAATATTTCTTTTATATCATCTGTATTATAATTAAATACTATACCAATATTTGCTATACCAATAATTCTATTATTGGCAAGATCGGATATAGTAGAAGCCATATTCAATGTAGTTATATTATTTTCGTTATTAATATAAGGCTTTAATAATTGATGTGCTAATATTCTTCTGCTTTCTAAATTATAATTAGTTATTAAATAATTATATATTATTTCATTAGTATTAACATTCATATATGAATATTGATTATCAATAGTTGAATATCTATATGCTGTAAAAACTCTGTTTGCATTGCTTATAGCAGAAGGATGAATTAATATATCGATAGTTCTATTAAAATAGAGCTGAGATTCGCTTATTGAAGCTGAAAGGAAATCTTTAAAATAATTATTGATATAAGCAGAATCAGCATTTCTAATATTATTATAATTTATAGAGAGAGCAGCAGATATTTTTGAAATTTCCTCTCTTGCTGCTATAATATTATATTCAAACTCTTTTTCTATGAGCCTGAATCTATTATCAAGACTTCTTTCTGTTATAGAATAAAAAGTTTCTGTATTTAAAGTATTACTTAGAAAGTTAGTACTTAATGCTACTAGAGCCATTACCCCAACTATCATTAAAATTATACGAATTTTTATACCCATTGCAAAATGCTCCTATGAACTTTAGTATCGGCATTATAAGCATATTTTTTAAAGATTTGTTCTATAATATATACTTAAAAACAATAACTGTAAAGAGATATTATAAAAAAAGATAATATTTTACTTAAAAATAAATCAGTAAATTTCATATAAAAAGGCGGCATCCTAATAAAAGACACCGCCCATCAAAAAATTTATATAAAACTTACACACCCATTCTGTTAATCACAACATCAAGGAGCTGATCCATCACACTTACAACCCTAGCAGAAGCATTATATCCATGCTGATACATAGCCATCTGTGCAACTTCCTCGTCCAAATTAACACCTGATACAGATTGTCTTAATTTTTCAAGATATTCCATAACAACAGTTTGTTTTTCTGTTTCTGCATTTGCTGTTTCTGTTCTTGAGGCTATTCTTGCTATGCTTCCTGTATAGAAATCATTGAATGTAGATTTGCTTTCTACCATTATTTCTTTATTTTTTAAGTTAGCAATAGCTAAGGCATTAGAACCATCTCCAATACCATTCCATTTATCATTAAATCCGTTTCCTGTGGTATCTATACCTTTTGAAGCCGCTATATAATTTACATCATTTCTTATAATATCATTAACCGCAATAGCTGATGCAGGATGTCTGTAAGGAGTAGTAGTAAAGTTTCTAAAATCGCCTGCTAATTGATTCACCTGATCAGTTGTCTGCCAAGTATAAGCACCAGCAGCACCTGATTGATTTAATACTCCTGTTATACCTACCAAGAAATCCCCTGAATCTTCTATATGTTTAATGAAATATGAAGGTCGCATATAATCATCAAAGCCCCTTGCTTTAAGTACAAGTCTGTTTTTATCATCCAAATAAGCTGATACATTAGCTTCACTTGAATTAATTTTATCTATTAAATCGCCTACTTTCATTTGAGCAGTATAATCTATTGCTACATCAGCACCTTCTCTAGATCTGTTTCCGAATATTAAAGTTCCGCTGCTTCCTATACTGTCTGTAGAATCTACAGAATTAACACCGCTTACTTTAAACATTATAGTAGAATCTTCCTGTCCGTCATTATTAATATCATAATTTCCTATTACAGAAGGAGATGCTTTTGTCATTGTAAAGAAATCAATACCAGTTTCCTGATTAAGTCCGAAACCGCTTCTATGAACTTCATTTACGCTGTCAGCCAAATTCATAGCAAAAGTATCCAAATCATTAAGAGCATCAACTGTATCAATATCTCTTAATTCTAATAATGCTTTTAATTCTCCTCCCTCAAATTGAACTTGAACATGATCTTTTTTCCAATAAATATCATACATTCCTTCATTGTTTATATTTCTTTCAGCACTCAATTCACTTACAATATTTCCTTGAATCAATGCCCTTCCGCCTATATAAACCATAGTTTCATCGGGGTCTATAGATTTTATATCAACATTGGCAAGGGAAGAAAGTTCATCTACAAGCAAATCTCTTCTATCTAAAAGATCATTAGGACTTTGACCTAAAGCCTGCTGCTTAACTATTTCAGTATTTAAATCCTTTATAGAATTGGCAATATTATTTATTCTGTTTACTTTATTTTCAACAAGATTATTCAAATTAATACGCATTCCATTCATTTGATCAAACATCTGATTTAAAGAATTATTTATTCTGTCTGCTCTCTCTACTAAAACCATTCTAGTTCCTCTTTCAGTAGGATTAGTAGCCATTTCCTGCCAAGCATCCCAGAAAGCATCTAAGTCGCTTCTCAAATTAGAATTTCCAGGTTCATTATAAACTGCTTCTAATTGCTTAAGATAATCAGATTTAGTTTTCCAATAGCCGTCAGTTCCAAGTTCAGTCATAATTTTTGCATCTATAAACTGATCTCTTATTCTTTCAACTGTAGTAATTTCAGCACCCTGACCCAACTGACCAGCACGCTCCGCTCTGTTTAAGCTTGGTTCATCAAGAGGCTTATCAAATGTACGCATCACAACTCTTTGTCTGCTGTATCCTTTAGTTGCAACATTATTTATATTATGACCTGTAACTTCCAAAGCTGTTTTGAAGTTCTGAAGTGATCTTTTACCTAATTCTATACCGAAAAATGAGCTTGTTGACATTATTATGCTCCTTAAAAAATAGTTTACTTCTAATTACTATAATTATCGTATTTATAAAAAAATTTATTACATTTTTTTTATTATTATTGTAACAAAAGGTAACATAATCAAATAAAAATATAGACTTGAAAACTAAATATAAATGAAGATTTATGAATTAAATAATTAAACTTTGCTATATTTGAATTACGGGCAAAAACATATAATTTCTGCCCGCTTTATAAATAATTTTATTTAGTTCTTAAAATCATTCTTGTCATATTCATCATCTGTAATCTTATAAACATAATCATCTTTATTATATTGTCTCTCTCCTAATCCTATATCTGATATCTCCATTTTAGGATAATTCTTCCAATCAGAACCTGCTACTCTCCATTTATAAATTTCAGAAATATAATCATTTGACTCAAGATATACTCTAAAAAGCTTTTTATCTTCAGATAAAGTTATAAGTGTATATGCATCTACGAGTTTCTTTCCCTCTCGTATTTTTCTTGTATATACAGCATAGTTATTGTACATACCTATAAAAATTAAATCACCTTGTAGAACAGGCTCATGGTAACGGCTTGCTATATCTCCATTATCCTTAAAATACCCAGCAGGAAATCCTCTTATAGATCTTAAAGGTACAATAGCTTTTCCTTTAACTGCCTTCAAAAACTCATAAGCTTCTTTACTATTTTTCTCAACTCCAGGTACTGAAACTTGCTCTTTTGCATTTGCAGCGCATGCGGCTATAAAAACAAAAGAAAAAATAATTAAAAGTTTTTTCATTTTTACCTCCTAATTTTTTTATAAATAAAAAAACTTTTTCAATACTACAATACAATATATAACTTGTCAAGTTTTTTAATATACAATACATAAGTATTGTATATTTGATATTGAAAAATAATAGGCCGCCTTTAAAAGACAGCCTATTATTATAATTTTTTATATTTTTAAAAATTTAAACTTTAAAGAAACTCATAGCATTAACAAGCTCTACCGCCTGATTAAGAAGCGAATTAGAAGATGATGATACCTCAGCAACCAAAGCAGCATTCTGCTGTGTTACTGTATCCATATTAGAAACCGCCTTATTAACCTGCTCTACTCCAGACTGCTGTTCTATAGCTGTTGAAGTAATATCCTGCATAATTTTCGAAGTTTCTTCTATTTTCTGCTGAATATCATTAAATATCTCCTGAGATTCTCTTGCTGATTCTGTAGCCTTATTAATTTTATCATAAGCATTATCAACCAAATGAGTAATATCTTTTACAGAAGTCTGAGTTGTCTGTGCTAAATTTCTAACCTCGCTTGCTACAACAGCAAAACCGCGTCCCTGTTCTCCCGCACGTGCCGCCTCTACAGCAGCATTTAAAGCAAGTATATTAGTTTGAAAAGCAATATCTTCTATTATCTTAGTGATATCTTTTATCTTAGCACTAGCTTCATAAACTTCCTCTATATTTTTTGTAGTTTCTAAAATTATCTCTCCCGCATTTTGAATAGAATCTCTTGAATCTATCATCATTTTATTACCTTCAACAGACTGCTCAGTTGATGACTTAATAGTAGATGCCATCTCCTCCATTGAAGAAGCTGTTTCCTCCAAACTTGCAGCCTGTGATTCTGTTCTATGAGATAAATCTTCACTGCCGCGTGAAAGTTCTCCTGCACTATTAGTTATTTCATCAGCTGATATTCTTACTTTAAAAATGATTTCAGATAATTTATTTTTCATATTAAAGAAAGAATTAAAAAGTATGCCTAATTCATCTTTTCTGTCAGTGCTTTTATATTCAGCAGTTAAATTACCGTTTGATATTTCGCTTGCTATCGAAACCAAATTATTTAAAGGTTTTGTTATACTTTTTATATATAGAGCCACTACAATACTAGCTAATATTATAAAAAAAGGACCTATTGTAGATGTACGGAAAATTATACCTCTTATATCTTTGTATATTTGAGCATTATAATTTGCAAATATAACAGACCAAGGCATAATATTAATATTTTTATAAGCAGCTGAACGTTTAGCACCATTTTCTCCATAAGTATAGGATTCTATAATGCCTTCTGATGTAGTTTTTGTTATATGATAAACATCAGGAAGCTCAGTTCCTATTCTTTTTACATCAGATGAAAGCATAATAATACCGTCATTATTTGCTATTGTAATATCTCCGTCAAAAGCAATATTTGCTATAAAATCGTTATTAACCTTTCCCAAATCTATATTTATATAAAGAATACCTATCAGTTTACCGTCTGAAGATCGTATTCCTTTGCTAAGTAGAACAGACTGAGAATCTATTGTAGTTTTATTTCCATAAGTATTGTCATAATTATTTGATTTTAATCTTGCAAACATTTCAGAATCAATATCTGCTATGGATGTTCCTTCAAGATTAGGATAATCACTGTCTGATATTATTCTGCCGTTAATATCTGCAAGCCCCATATTAATAGCATATCTATTAACAGAAGCAAAATCTTTTAATCTATCTCTGCTTTGCTGTTTTAAAATAGTATCATTTGTATTAAAAAGAACATTAAATACTGTTGATGATTTAGCATAAGTATCAATAGCTAATAACTGTTCATGCAATACCATATCTATCATCGAAGAATAACCTGAAACTGTAGATCTAAAACCATTTAAAGTTGATCTTTTTACTGCCCTTGTAGATGATAATACAGAAAGTGTAGCCAATATTGCTACAGTAATAAAAATAATTAATGATATAATAAATGGAACTTTAAAAGATAAGCTATCTGTTTTCTTCATAATATAAACCTTTATTAAAATATAATTTACATTTTCTTAATATATAATTAATTAGAATAATTAAAATATTAAACTAAAAAAAATTATCGTTTTTTTTACAAAAAAATTGAAATTTGATGTTTTTTTTATTTAATATCATGATAATTTCATAACATATACAAAATTATAACTTAAAAAATAAAGGACTATCTCCGTATAGAAAACAATCCTTTATTAAAAAATATATATTGAGAACTATTAAACTTTGAAAAAACTCATAGCATCAACAAGTTCTACAGCCTGATTTAATAAAGCTGTAGATGAAGCTGATGCTTCTTCTACTAAAGCAGCATTCTGCTGTGTAACTGTATCCATATCTGAAACAGCCTTATTAACCTGATCTACACCTGCCTGCTGTTCCACTGCTGTAGAACTAATATCCTGCATTATTCTAGCTGTATTTTCTATTTTTTGCTGAAGATCATTAAATATCTCCTGAGATTCTCTTGCTGATTCTGTAGCTTTATTAATTTTATCATAAGCATTATCAACCAAATGAGTAATATCTTTTACAGAAGTCTGAGTTGTCTGTGCCAAATTTCTAACCTCGCTTGCTACAACGGCAAAGCCCTTACCCATATCTCCAGCACGTGCCGCCTCTACAGCAGCATTTAAAGCAAGTATATTAGTTTGAAAAGCAATATCTTCTATTATCTTAGTAATATCTTTTATCTTAGCACTGGCATCGTAAACTTCTTCTATATTTTTTGTAGTTTCTAAAATTATTTCTCCCGCATTTTGAATAGAAGTCCTTGAATCTATCATCATCTTATTGCCCTCTACAGACTGATCAGTTGATGATTTAATGGTAGATGCCATCTCCTCCATTGAAGAAGCCGTTTCCTCCAAACTAGCAGCCTGTGATTCTGTATGGCGTGAAAGGTCCATACTTCCCTGAGAAAGCTCCTTAGCATTCATTCTTATTTCATCAACTGATGTTCTAACCTTAACAATAATTTCTGATAACCTATCTCTCATATCAAAGAAAGAATTAGCCAATATCCCTAATTCATCCTGACGTTTAATATTTCTATGAGTAGATGTCAAATCGCCATTAGAAATTTCTTTTGAAATAGAAACTAAATCATTCAAAGGTCTAGTTATAGTTTTTATATACATAGCTATTATTATAGTACATAATATTATAAATAAAGGACCTATTATAACCGTACGTAATATAATGTAGCTAATCTCTTTATATATCTCGCTGTCAGACTTGGCAAATATAACAGACTAAGGCATTATACTTACATTTTTATAGGCAGCAGAACGCTTTCCATTATCTCCTTCATAATAATATGATTCTATGATGCCTTGAGAACTTGTTTTTATAACGCTGTATACATCAGGCAAAGTATCGCCTATTCTTTCACTATCTGATGATAATATTACATTTCCGTCATTATTTGCTACTGTAATACGTCCATTTAAATTAAGATTTCCTATAAAATCTTCATTAACACTAGACAAATTCAAATTAATATATATTAAACCGATTACATTTCCTAAAGAATTTTTTAATCCTCCGCAAAGTAAAAGTGCCTGTCCTCCTGTAGTAGATGATACGCTCGTAGAATTATCAAAAGTAAATTTATAATTATCAGCCTTCATTTTATTAAATAAATCAGGATGTACATCTGCTATAGAAACACCTTCAAGATTAGAATTAACATCATCAAGTATAATACGTCCGTTAATGTCGGCAAGACCTATATTAATAGCATAAGTATTAACTGAACCAAAATCTTTTAACCTCTTTATAGCTTCATTTTTTATGTTTATATCATTAGTATTAATAACAGCATTTACCACAGCAGCAGACTGAGAATATGTTGCTATTGCTAATAATTGTTCATGGAGTATCATATCTATCATTGAAGAATAACCTGAAACTGTAGCTGTAAAGCCTTCTAATGTTGCTTTTCTTATACCTTTTGAAGATGAAATTATTGATATAATTGCTAATATAGTTATTGTTATAAAAATAATAGAACTTATTATTATAGGCACTTTAAAAGATAAGCTGTGCATTTTTTTCATTGTGAAAAACCTCTGTATAAAATTATTTAATTATGACAACAATCGAAAATACAAATTTAATATAACAATTAAATTATCAAAGTCAAACTAAATTTGAGTAATTTTTTTATTTTTTAATAATGAAATATCTTTATTTATATTAAAAATAATATATAATTTATTATCAAAAAATCTATGAAAGGATTTTATTATATGAATAAATTTTTAAGTGATAAAGCAAAATCTATAGAACCGTATACTCCAGGAGAACAGCCTAAGGATAAAAAATATATAAAATTAAATACAAATGAATCTCCATATCCTCCTTCTCCTTTGGTAAAAAAAATTATATCAGAAGCAAACTTTGATGATTTAAGATTATACCCTGATCCTAATGTCGGAGATTTAAAAAAAGAAATAGCAGACTTCTATAATGTAAACGAAAATAATATTTTTATTGGGAACGGTTCCGATGAAATACTGGCATTTTCTTTCATGGCTTTTTTTAATAAGGGAGATAAAGTATATTACCCTAATATAACATACAGCTTTTACACTGTATATTCAAATCTTTTCGATTTAAACGAAGTAAAAATACCATTAAAAGATGACTTTACTATAGATATAAATGATTATAAAAACTTGGACTCTGGAATATTTATAGCAAATCCTAATGCACCTACTGGAATAATTTTAACTATAGAAGAGATAGAAGATATAGTTAAAAGCAATAAAGATAATATAGTGATAATTGATGAAGCATATATAGATTTTGGAGGAGAAAGTGCTGTTAAACTCATAAATAAATATGATAATATATTAATTATACAAACATTTTCTAAATCAAGATGCTTGGCAGGAATGCGTTTAGGCTTTGCAATAGGAAATGAAAATCTTATACAAGGACTTAAAAATATAAAATATTCTTTTAACTCATATACAATAAACAGACTTTCAATACTGGCAGGAATAGAATCTATAAAAGATAAAAAATACTTTGAAGATACTGTTTCTAAAATCATTAATACAAGAGAAAGAATAAAAAAAGAACTTAAAGATTTAGGCTTTAATGTACTTGATTCAAAATCTAATTTTTTATTTATATCATATAAAGAGATATTCGCTGAAGAAATATATTTCAAACTAAGAGAAAAAGGCATATTAGTAAGATATTTCAAATCCAAATTAATAGACAATTATATAAGAGTAACTATAGGAACGGATGATGAAATGAATACATTTATAGAAATAACAAAAAAAATAATAGAAAAATAAATTACAAAATCCTATATTTGTTTTTTTAATTCTTCATACCTTTCAAAATCTTTTTTAGCCTCTTCGCTTTTATTTAGATTTTTTTTGACGCTGCCTCTGATAAAATAAGCGAAAGCATCATCAGGGTTAAGTTCTATAACTTTGTCAAAATCTTCCATCACTTCATCATTTCCATCAAATCCTAATTTAGAAAATCCCCTATGATAATATGCTTCAGAATAATTTGAATTAAGTTCTATAGCCTTGTCAAAATCTAATACAGCTTCCTCCCTTTTATTTAACGATTTTTTAGAAAGCCCCCTAAATAAATAGGCTTTTGAATAATTAGGATCTAATTCTATGGCTTTATCAAGGTCTAATATAGATTCTTCTTTTTCATTCAGTGCCATTTTGCAAACACCTCTGTAAAAATAGAACTTTGCACAATTAGAATTCAATTCTACAGCTTTATCAAGCTCAAGCATAGCTTCTTTATTTCTTCCCAATACTAATTTTGAAACTCCTATATATAAATAAATCTTAGCAAAATTAGTATTATATTCTAAAGCCTTATAAAATGAATTCAATGCATCTTCATATTTTTTATTATTATAAAAACTTACCCCCTCTTCATAATATTTCTCAAATAAATTATTTTTTTCCATAAAAAATCCTAATCATGTTTTATGATTTTCCATTATATCATAAAATTATGATATAACACTGCTTATCCATTTTGAAAGTTCATCAGGTGTAATGGCTGCAACTTTAGCACCAATTTTCGCAAAATGTTTTGCTGCCTCTTTATCATAGCTAGCACTCGCACTATAATCCAAAGCAGGAAGTACAAAAAGTTTAGTTCTTGATTCTATTATATCTTTTGCACTTTTATACATACTTTTATAACTGCCGTCATATAAATCGCTTATAAGAAGAACTATAGTTTTATCTGGAACTGTAGTTATTTTTTTAGCATATTCTAAAGCCATAACAATATCAGTACCGCCTCCTAATTGAACTTTAAATAATATATCTATAGGGTCTTTTACATAATCGGTTAAATCTACTATAGATGTATCAAATATTACAAGTTTTATAGATAAAAAAGGAAGATTTGAAAATATAGAAGCCATTATTGAAGAGTATATAACAGAATCAATCATAGAACCGCTTTCATCTATAAGTATTATTATATGCCAAGGATTATATTTTTTTATATTTTGATTGAAGTAAAGTTTATCTACAAAAATTGTTTTATTTTCAGTATTATAATTTTTTAGATTATTACGTATAGTTTTTTTTATATCTAGGTTTTTGAATATTTTATTTTGAGTTGTTGAATTAGGCAGCTTTTTACCGTAAAATACTTTTTTTATATCGCTTTCCATTTTCTTTTTAATATCTTCAACAACCTTCCTCACTATATCATAAGCAAGTCTTTTTACATTTCCATCCATCATGTCCTTAAAGGCAAGAATATTTTTCAAAAGCCCCATATTAGGTTCCATTTCTTTTAAAATATCCTCATTGGTAAGCATCTCTGTCATATTGTATTTTTCTAATGCCTGATTTTGCATTATCTCTGCAGTTTTTTTAGGGAATAATTTTTTTACTTTAGACACCCAAGTAGGAACAGTTAAATTACTTTTGCCCCTGCCTCCCCTATCTTTGTTTTGACCATTTAAGCTTTCAAAGTCAGCATATCCTGATTCTTCACTGTACTCTCTGTCATATAAAAAACTTAAAGCGTCATCTATTTCAGAATATTCTCTTTCCAATTCTATATTATCATCAGCAAAACTTCCAAGTATTAAACGCCATCTATTTAAATTCTTATAATCTATATTATTTTTCTCTTTCATAATATTTATATCTTATAAATAAAATACCAAAAAAGCAATACGAATTTACATATTGTAATCTTTTTTGTTATATTAAGTATCAATATATAAAATATTTTATAACTAAAAAGAGAATTCACTATGCTGCTGAAATTTAGCCTGTCAAATTACAGATCATTTTATAATGAAACATCTATCAGCTTCAGAGTATCAGAAAGCATCACAAATCCATATATAAAAAAAATCAAGGATGAATATATATCTAAAATATGTCTTCTATACGGACATAACGGATGCGGAAAAAGCAATTTAATAAATGCATTGAAATATTTATTCTATGCAAATAACGGATATATATCATCAAGTAATGACAGCATTAATAAACTATTAGACCCTAATATGATTTACGGCAAATATGATAAAAGCAAATTCTATATAGAGTTCTTCTCATACGATGAAAGCTGCTTATGCAAATATGAATTAATATTGGATAATGAAAATAAGGCTGTATATTCAGAAATTTTAATAAAAGATAATAATATAATATTTGAAAGAAAAAAGTATAGTATAACAGACGGCATATTTAAATATGACGGCAATATACCAAGCACAAATACCGTATTGAGTTTTTTCAATGATATACAAAATAATGAAATAATAGATAAATATAGAGAAGAAGCTAATTATTATATATCATTATTTACAAATCTTTGTTTTTTATTTCCTTTTACTAATGAAGCTGATTTTTCATCTTATGCTATAATGAGTGCTTTTAATTATTTCAGTAAAAATAATGTTTGGGAAACTTATAAAAAGCTGCTTAATATGGCAGATATTGATGATTTAAATATAGCAGAAGCAGAAGATAATAATGATTTTTCATTTGTATTTGATAATAAAAAACTGCTTTCAAGACATGACTGCTACAGCAATGATTTTGATGAAGTTGAATCTGAGGGTAATAAAGTTTATGCCATAAATCTTATATATATATTATACTCCATTATGAATGGAACATTATCAATATTGGATGAGTTCAATGCCATTCAATCTGAGCTTCTTAAGTTTACTGTCAGTTTATTTAGAAATAATGCTTTTAATGATATTGAAAAAGAAACTTCTCAGTTAATACTTTCTACGCATGATGTAACTTTGATGAGTATGGAAGATATGGAGCTTCATAATTATTTTTTTATAAATAAAGAAGATAATATGAGCGTACTTTACAATACTGATGATATTAAAAAATTTAATAATGCATTAAATATGAATAATTTAGAATTTGAATATAGAAAAAATAATTTAGGAATAAGAAGAAAAAAAATAGAGATTCCAAAAAATATAAGAAATTAAATTTATTTAAATATGATATCTTATAGACTATAACAAATATTATGATTTATTCATTATAAAACACAATATAATAAAATAATTAAAAAATATAATTTTGATTTACTTTATTTTGATACTTGATATAATATTAAAAGACTATATTGATTAGGTAAATAAAAATGAGAAAGTTTTTATTATCAATAATTACTTTATTATTTATAATGAGTTCATATATATTTGCTATGTATGGAAACAGCGAGGATTGGATAGATTTTCTTACAGACGGAAATCAATTAAGGGCAAGAATGGATCAATTCGGATTTGTACTTGGAAATGAAACAGTTAAAGGAACATTCGGATTTAGAACAGATATAGGGTATTTATCATCAATATTAAGTTCATCTTTAAATAACATAAAATTAGATTCAACATTATCTGCCGCAGTGGGATATACTTCTCCTGATTTCAGTATAGGTTTAGGATATAACTTTACTTATATGTATAATGATTTGCAAGTGCATACCCCAGTACTTACAATTAATGCTTTAAATGATAATCTTAGAATAGCAATACCAATACAGGCTGCCGTTTTTGATACAGATCAATTAGGTGCATATACAGGCGTGAGTACATCGGCACAAATAAGATATTATACAGGTGCAGATTCAATTAATGCTCTAAGGCTGTATATTAACTATGGATATAATTCATTTAAAAATATGTTTCTAGCTCAGTCTTTAGGTTTTGAGTTCAGACTGTATTTTTTAAACAGTCAAATAAATAATGTAAATATTAATCCTTTTATTAAGGTTCAATATAATACAGCATTAGGAAGCGAAGGTAAATCTGTAGCATCAACTCATGTTTTATCAAGCAGTATTATGTACTATAGAGATAAGATATTTGATATTGTAAAGTATGATTATAATATGTATGACATAACAATAACACCAGTATTATCTTTAGCAGCAAACGGCGATATAGTTTCTCTATACTTTGAACCTTCTATAGGATACAAAATCGCAGGAACAGGATATAAAAATCAATTAGTTGAATATTATTTAGTATGGGGAGCTTATGCTGAAATGTATGTGCATCCAGTTCAGGATTTGGAATGGTATTTCGAGATGGATATTAATAATAATTCTCCTGCAGATAATATTATTCCAATATATTTTGAAACTACTACAGGCATAACTTGGTACTTGCCTTCACTTGGAGGAGATACTGCTCAGTAATTTATTATTAAGATAAAATAGAGTTTGGGAGGATGTTAAAAGCCCTCCTTTATTTATTTTAAGAAAAATTATAAACTTAATAAAAACTTGGGTGGGGGTGCTTTTTTAAGTAAATAACAAAATTAGTTGAAATGCTGTTTTTTATAAAGACAGTAAATTTATGAGGGCGGGGTATGTAATTAATTTTTTAAATTTATTTACATTTTCCCACCCTCTATGTTTTTAATTTCATTTGCAATTTTTATTTTATTTTTCTTTTTCATTTTATTCTGTTCTTTTAACTGCCCACCCAAGCATTTTTTAAATTTATACTTTATCACCGCACGCAGAATAAAATCAAAGATATAAGTTTATTTGCAATACACATTTTGTTATGTTACAGAAATTTATTCACCGTGCGTTAATCAAATTTCAAATCTAACCAAAACTTTGGCGGGGGTGCTTTTTTAATTAAATAACAAAATTAATTAGAATGCTGTTTTTTACAAGGCTGTAAATTTATAAGGGCGGGGTATATAATTAAAATTTATATATATAAAGAGAGCCAGTATTATCGTACAATGCTTCAGAAGAATTGATTTTAAATGCAGTGTTACAGTCTTCAATAGATTTATCAAAATATGCCTTATCACCTGAGTACTTATATTTATTGAAGAAAAGAGCACTTCTGTTATTAAGGGCATATATATTATTATAGTCTATTTCTATTAAATCATTATAATCTTTCAATGCTTTTTTAAATAAATCATCATCACCTTTTATCTTATATTTGACAGCATATAAAGTAGCTCTATTATTCAATAAGTCTGAATCTAAATAATTGGAAGATAATATATCATTAAACATCATTAATCCCTTTTCATAATCATCTTCCATTTTTTTTATTTCATATCTTATAGAATACAGTATGCCTTTATTATTCTGTATGTTATCATTACTTCCGAATAATGATAATGCATATTCAAAATACTGATCTGCTTTTTTAAATTGTTCTTCTTTACTATCTCTGCTGTATATTTTAGTATGAAGTACCCCAGCTCCATTTAAAGCTAAATAATTTCTATCATCAATTTGAAACATCTTCTCTAATATTTCTAATGCTTTTTCATCTCTGGAATTTTTTATTTCAGCAACAAGACTTTTATACATCTCTTCAATTTCAGCTTTAACATTATCGCTGAATGAGTTATCTATTACATTATTTATTGCTTTAGGCTTTTCTTTTATTTCATTTATATTTTCAGATTTATTATTTTTAGCTGCATCATTAGAAGCAGGAACTGAACTAAAATTATTATTAGTAAAATTAAGTACTAAAGTTAATATAAACATCAAAACAGCTATAAATAATATAGAGTATGTTGTATTTCTTATATTCTTTTTTATAGTATAATCTATAGAGAATTTAAGTGAATTAAAATGAGGTGTAACTCCTAATCTTACCTGTTCTTTTACTAAATTTGTAAATTCATTCGCTATTGTATAATTATTTAATTCATCTTTAAAATACAAACTCATCATATCCATATATTTGCTTTCCATTCTAAGAGAAAGAGAGTTAGTAAAATTTTCCAGTTCATTTTTTATTCTATTTGTAGTACCTACACTATATATATTATATGTTATCGAAAATATAAGCAGCATTATTGGGAATAATATTAATACTATAAAATTCAACTTTCTAAAATTTTTTTCTTTCATACAATCCAAAATACCTTATTTTCTTAAATTAAGAAAATATATTTTATATTTTAACATATTTAGTTTAAATTATCAATAAATTTATATGCGTCTGAGAGGACTTGAACCCCCAACCGACGGAACCGAAATCCGCTGCTCTATCCAATTGAGCCACAGACGCTAATTACTGTTAATATTATCGGAAATAGTTTATATATTTTTATAAATAAAAAATTAGTGAATATTAGGATGAAAAACTGCGTACTTGAATGGGCGAAAGACGGGACTTGAACCCGCGACATCCAGATCCACAATCTGGCGCTCTAACCAACTGAGCTACATTCGCCATATATGTTATATAAAAACTTCTGTGCGCCAGACAGGAATCGAACCTGTAACCTACTGCTTAGAAGGCAGTTGCTCTATCCAATTGAGCTACTAGCGCGTATCGGGATGGTGAGACTCGAACTCACAACCACCTGCTCCCAAAGCAGGTATGCTAACCAATTGCAATACATCCCGCAATCGTTTTCAGTTAAAACCATTATATAATAATTATTTTTTTTGTCAATATGTTTAATTGTGAAAATTATAATTTAATTTTTCTAACTTAATTTAGGAATATTTTACATTTTATATAGATTAATCGACTTTTTTGTATATAATTGTTAATATCTATTATTATTTGGGAGGTCAAATTATGAGAGATAAAGATTATTTAGAATTACTCTCAAAAAAATACCCTACTATAGATGATGCATCTGTAGAAATTATTAATCTTAAAGCTATTTCAAAACTTCCTAAAGGAACTGAATACTTTCTAAGCGATATACACGGAGAATCTGATGGTTTTGAATATTTACTTGGAACTTCATCTGGGGTTATTAAAGAAAAAATAGAGATATTATTTAAAAACACTATACCTGAACATGACAGAGTAGAACTTCAAATTTTAATAGTAGATACTAAAAACACAATAAACAATAGAGCAAATATGGAAGATTTTGCAGATTGGTGCAGAATAACTATATACAGACTTATCAGAATATGCAAACTAGTTACAAGCAAATATACTAGATCAAAAATAAGAAAAAAAATGCCTCAGAACTTTGCATATATATTAGATGAGCTTCTTCAAACAGATGCTGAAGAAAATAAAGAAAATTATTACTTCTCAATTATAGATTCAATTATAGAAATATCTGCTGCAGATAAATTCATAACAGCCCTCTGTCAGCTTATACGTCAATGCAGTGTAGATAGACTTCATATTGTAGGAGATATTTATGACAGAGGTCCTCATCCTGATAAAGTTATGGAAAGTATAATGACATTTAATGAAGTTGATATAGCTTGGGGAAACCATGACATACATTGGCTTGGAGCCGCTAAAGGAAGTTTAATATGCGTTGCTAATGCCGTTCGTTTGGCTGTAAGATATAATAATTTTGACTTGCTTGAATACAGTTATGGAATTAATTTAAGATCATTATCATCTTTCGCTAATGATGTTTATAAAGATGATCCATGCGAAGTTTTTAAGCCCAATACATTAGATAAAAATATATACGATGAAGTAGATAAAGATTTGGCTGCTAAAATGCATAAAGCTATATCAATAATACAATTGAAATTAGAATGCCAGCTTATAAAAAGACATCCTAATTACGGAATGGATGAAAGGATACTGCTTGATAAAATAGATTATGATAAAGGAACTATTACAATAGAAGGAAAAACTTATGAACTTAAAGATAAAAACTTTCCTACAATAGACAAAAATAATCCTTTTGAACTTACAGAAGGGGAAAATACATTAATACAAACCTTAGCATTTTCATTTATAAACAGTCCTACTCTTCAAAGACATACTAATTACATATATGCTAAAGGAGGAATATACAGAATATTTAACGGCAATCTTCTTTATCATGGATGCATACCTACTAAAGAGGATGGTACTTTCGATGATGTTTATATAGACGGAAAATATTTATCTGGTAAAAAATATTTAAAGCAGGTTGAAGATAAGGTAAGAAAAGCATTCTACTGTGAAATAGGAAGCGAAGAGCAATTAAATGCATTAGACTATTGCTGGTATTTATGGTCTGGTCCTAAATCTCCTCTATTTGGAAAAAGCAGAATGACTACTTTTGAGAGATATTTTATAGAAGATAAGGAAACCCATAAAGAACATTATAACCCTTATTATTATCATATAGACAGTAAAGAGTACTGCCAGAAAATTCTAAAAGAATTCGATTTAGATATTGAAAATTCCCATATAGTTAATGGACATGTACCTGTAAAAACTCATAAAGGGGAAAGTCCTATAAAAGGAGGAGGCATACTTCTTGTAATAGACGGAGGGCTTTCAAAAGCATATCATAAAAACACTGGTATTGGCGGATATACTTTAATATCAAACTCCAATAGAATGGTAATAGCTGAACATAGACCTTTTACTGAGGTTGTAGAATCAGGATTTAAATTACAGCCTAAATCAATAATAGTAGAAAGATTTATAAAAAGAATAACTGTAGGGGAAACTGATACAGGAAAAGAATTATATAAAAGAATAAATGATCTTTCTGAACTTTTGGAAGCATACAGAAGCGGTATTGTAAAAGAAAAAATTAATTAATAAAAAATTAAAGCTGATATCATGATTTTTGATGTAAGCTTTCTACTATAAGATTTTTTTAATTTAAAATCTGCTTACCGCACGCAGAGCAAAACTAAAAATATAGTATTATTTGAAATATAAATTTTTATTATATTGATTATTTAACTAACCGTGCGTTAAAGAGATTGAAAATCCAATCAGCACTTGGGCTGGTGCTTTATTTTCTGATTAAATATAAAAACAATTTAAATTATAATCATATAGAAAGTAATATAAAATAAAGGGCGGGGGATAAAAATAAAGTTTTAAAATTTACTTACACTTACCCACCCTTTAGGCTTTCAATCATTTTTGTTATTTTTGTATTTTTATTATTTAAAAATCTTAACTGTTATTTTAGCTTCCCACCCAATATTTTTTAAATTTATAGTTTATACACTGTACGGCTTTGTGTTTTGTAGCAAAGTAAAAACTATAATTAAAAGAATATAAATTAAAAAATTATAAGTATTAACAAATGTTTAGTATATATTATAAAATTAATATTATAGTATTTACATTTTTTAGAAATAAATCATAATGACAAAACTTTTATAAATCCTTTATAACTGTGTGTATTAAATTTTAATTAATACTATAACTTTAAAAAAGCTGATTTTATGCTTAAAATATAATTAAATATTAAAAAGTATGCTATAGTATATTGATTTTGTTAATAATATTTATATACTTAAGTAATATATAATTTTACTTTAAGGGGGCAATATGAGATATTGGGTATTTAAACATGGTAATGATGATTATGCTGAAGAAATTATAAATAAAGCTCTTGAAAATAATTTTTGTATGTGTCAATATGAATATAGAACCTATGATGAAATAACGAATGGAGATAAAACATTTCAAGATCCTGCTACGGTTACTAGAATATGGCATTTATTAAAAGAAATAAAAGAAGGTGATATAATAATATTGGGGGCTTATGGTAACAGTTATAAATATTCTTGGGGATATGCTATAAAACCTAGATTTGAAAACAATTTAGAAAAAGTACAATTAAATTGCGAAGAAGTTATAAATACTAGACATAATAATTTTAAATATCGTTCTGATAACTATAATGGTTATATAGAATTTGAAGACTGCCAATGTTTTTATGAAAATTTGGAAGATGGAGAATCAGGATGGGGACAGAGAATAGATATAGATAAATGGCGTGATATAGAACGAGAGTCAATAGAATATACCCATGAATATAAATTAGCACTTGATACTATACAAGAAATTTCTAAAGAAGATGCTTTAAATATAGTAAGAGCATTAAAAAATGAGCCTCATTTTGAATTTAAGGAAAATATAATGGAAGACTATAAAACATTATTAGAAAATAGTTACAACCTCATACTCACAGGAGCACCCGGTACAGGAAAAACTTATTTAGCAAAACAGATAGCAGCTAAGATTATTTTTGGTGATGATAAAAAAGAGTATACAGAAGCTTTAGAAGAAGATGAGAATTTTAAAAATCAATATGAGTTTGTGCAGTTTCACCCATCTTATGATTATACCGATTTTGTTGAAGGGTTAAGACCTATTAAAGACAGCAGTGGAAATATTGGCTTTGAAAGAAAGGACGGAGTTTTTAAAGAGTTTTGTAGAATGGCACTTAAGAATTTAATTGATAGTAAAAAAGATATTTCACAATTGAATGAAGATGCTATAATAAAAAAATATTTGATTAAATTTGCAAATGAAAAATATGAAGAATTTAATAAAAATAATGAACTTATATTAACTGGTATTAGTAATAAACCAGTTGCACCATATATAAATATATATTTTGATGAAGAAGAAGAAATACTATTAATGACAGCAAAATCAAAATATGAATACGCTATAAATGGTAAAATGTATCAATATGTGGAGTGGTACAAAATATATAAAAAGCAAAAAGACAATGGAAGTTTAACTACAGCCAATATGGAAAAAGCGGTAGGATTTGCAGGTCGTGTAACTTATTTATGTGCTTTCTTACATAATTTTTATATAAAATATAATTCTGCTATAGAAGAAGAATTAAAAAATAGTAGTACTAATACAATAGAAAAAGTTGAAAGGAAAAATTTTGTATTCATCATAGATGAGATTAACAGGGGAGAGATTTCAAAAATTTTCGGGGAATTATTTTTTGCTATAGACCCCGGATATAGAGGCGTTAAAGGAAAAGTACTTACTCAATACTCTAATTTAATAGATGAGGAATCAGAAAAATATTTTTATATACCAGAGAATGTTTATATAATAGGCACTATGAATGACATTGACAGAAGCGTTGAAAGTATGGACTTTGCTATGCGTAGGAGATTCGCTTGGAAAGAGATTAAAGCGGAAGATACGCAAGATATGCTTGATAGTATGTTTGATGATAATAAAGAAATTACAGAAAAAGATAAACAATCATTTATAGATGAAGCTAAAGAAAGAATGGATAATTTAAATAAGGCAATTAGTGAAATAGAAGGCTTTAATTCTTCATATCATATAGGAGCTTCTTATTTCTTGAAACTAAAAAATTATTATAAGAGTTCAAGTGATAATAAAAAAACAGCATTTAAAAGCCTATGGGAGAATCATTTGAAAGGGCTTTTGTTTGAGTACTTGAGAGGTATGCCTGATATAAATGATAAACTTAAAAAGTTAGAAAATGCTTATTGTATAGAACAAGATACTACTAATATAGATGATAATAATATAGATAATTGATAAATTTTAAAATAAGTAAGAGCCAAAAATGCAGTTTTTTTGGTTCTTTTATACCAATAAAAGAACTGGGGTGCGGGGCAAAGCCCTGCAATAATAAATGAATACAAACAATAAAATTATTAAATTAAAAGATAATAATGATTATGATATATCACAATTATCAAACGATATAGATAAAAGCAATATTCAATATATAGCTAGCCATTCTATTGAAAATATTTCAGATAATATTTTAATATTTCCAAATAGTTTTGATGAGACTAAAGATATAAATAAAAAAAGTACAATATTCAATTTACTTGATGATAAAATACGTACTAACAATATAATGGGATTTATAAGCTACAATAATACGCAAATAAAAATCTCTTCAAGGTTCGCTGTAAATGATAATGAAGATTATTTTTTGCATTATATGCTTATGAAAGTACTTTCTCTTAATATTGTTAATTTAGAGCATAGTAAGGATTATGATGATTCGTTTGATTTTTTAATTTATATGTTTATTAGTTTTTTTAAGAGAGCATTGAGGCAGGGGCTTTTTAAGCAATACAAATTAATAAAGCATAATGATTCTAATGTTAAAGGCACTATTGATATTAATAGATACATCAAAAACAATATTCCTTTCAATGGTAAAATTTCTTATAATACAAGAGAATACAGCTATGATAATAATATCACTCAATTAATAAGACATACAATAGAATATATAAACAATAAAAACAGATATATTTTAAGCTGTGATAATGAAATAAAAGATTATACTCATCAGATATTTTATTCTACACCCAGCTATGAGAGAAATAAAAGAGAAAGCATTATAAATAAAAACTTAAAAAAATTATCGCACCCCTACTATTATGAATATGAGCCATTAAGAAAAATATGCATTCAAATATTAAGGCATGAAAAGTTAAAGTATGGTAGAGAGGATAATACAGTGTATGGATTATTGTTTGATGGGGCATGGCTATTTGAAGAATATTTAAACAGTTTTTTAAGCAAAGAAAATTTTGTTCATGCTGAGAATAGAAATTCAAAAAACGGTATCAAACTTCTTGATAATGGATGGAGGGTGTATCCTGACTTTTATAAAATAGAAAATGATAATAACATAGTTCTTGATGCTAAATACAAAAGACTTAATTATTCAGACAGTGAAAGCATAGACAGAAACGATAAACATCAAATAGTCTCTTATGCCTATACACTTAACGCTAAAAAGGCTGGTTTTATTTATCCTATTGAAAGTAATAATTATAAAAACAATTTTTATATAGGAAAGCTAAATAGAAAATATAATAAATATAATAATGCAGATTGTAAAATATATAAATACGCTCTAAAAATTCCTAATCAGAATTTTAGAAACATAAAAGAATTTGCTGAGGTGATGAATAATATAGAAAATAAATTAATAAAAGACTTAAAATAAATTTTAATTGACGCACGGTTAATGAAATTGTTAATTTAATCAAAATTTAAATTAACAATAAATAAATATTTTTAATTTTGTTTAAACGTGCGGTATATACACAATAAATTTAAAAAAATCTTGGGTGGGCAGCTAAAGATTCTAATTAAACAAAAAAGAAAATAAAAATTACAATTACAAATGAAAGTCATAAGCCTAAAGGGTGGGAAAATGTAACTAATTTTTTTAACTTAAATTACATACCCCGCCCATTATTTTTTATTATTAATGATTAGAAATATAACTTCATCATTTTTTAATTGTTTAAATAATAAAAGCACACCCGCCCTAGTTTTATTTAAATTATAATACACCTTTGACAATATAATGTTTTTAATATATCATCTTATACTAAAATCTATTAAAAGAGAAATATTATATATGAATAATAAGTACGATGTAATAGTTGTAGGTGCAGGTCATGCAGGAATAGAGGCAGCACTTTCCTCTGCAAGACTAGGAATGAACACTTTAATTATATCTATAAATCTTGATACTATAGGGCAAATGTCATGCAATCCTTCTATAGGAGGAGTAGCAAAAGGAACTATTGTAAAAGAGATAGATGCACTAGGCGGAGAGATGGGGCTTTTAATAGATAAAACTATGATGCAGTTTAGAATGCTTAATAGAAGCAAAGGTAAAGCTGTATGGGCACCGAGAGCTCAGGCTGATAAATATGCATACAAGGAAGAAGCTGCTAAAACTCTTTATGATCAAAATAATCTCACACTTCATCAGGATATAGTAACAGAAATAATTGCGGAAAATAATGTGCTTAAAGGATTAAAAACAGAAAGAGGCAGAGAGTACGAATGCCAAGCAGTTATACTTACTACAGGAACATTTTTAAACGGACTTATTCATATAGGAACATATCAAAAGCAGGCTGGAAGGATTGGAGAGCTTCCTGCTATAGGACTTTCTGATAATTTGAGAAGTTTGGGACTTGAAGTAGGAAGATTAAAAACAGGAACACCAGCAAGAGTAGATTATAATTCTATTAATTTTGATATATTAGAAATTCAGAAAGGCGATGAGGAAATAGTACCTTTTTCTTTTTTAGATGAAAAAATTGATATAGTTCAAGAGCCTTGCTATATAACATACACTGATACTAATATTCATAAACTTATACAGGATAATATACATTTATCCCCAATGTACAGCGGTGCAATTACTGGAATAGGTCCTAGATACTGCCCAAGTATAGAGGATAAAGTTGTAAGATTTGCAGATAAACCAAGACATCAGCTTCATTTAGAGAGAGAAAGCTATAGGACTAATGAAGTTTATATAAACGGATTTTCTTCAAGTTTACCAGAAGAAGTGCAGATAAAGATGATAAGAGCATTAAAAGGACTTGAAGAGGTGAAAATATTAAAGCCAGCTTATGCAGTAGAATATGACTATGTAAATCCTATAGAATTAAAGCCCACGCTTGAAACAAAAAAAATAGAAGGATTATTTCTAGCAGGTCAGATTAACGGCACAAGCGGATATGAAGAAGCTGCATGTCAGGGTTTAATGGCTGGAGTAAATGCAGCATTAAAAATAAAAAAAGAAGAGCCTTTTATACTCAAAAGAAGCGACGGATATATAGGAGTTTTAATTGATGATTTAACTGCTAAAGGAACTAAAGAGCCTCATAGAATGTTTACATCTCAGGCAGAACATAGAATGCTTTTAAGACAGGATAATGCCGATGAAAGACTTACAGAACTTTCTTATAATATAGGACTTGCCAGCAAAGAAAGACTTGAGAAAGTAAAAGATAAAAAAAGAAAAACTCAAATACTCGTTGAATACTTAAATAAAAGAACTCTCACGCAGAAAGAAACTGAGGATTTAGGATTTACAAAAGAGGCTAAAGAGTACCGTACTATGAGTTTAGCTTCTATAATAAAGCGTCCAGAATGCAGTATTGATATGCTAGCATCTTTAATAGATGATGAGTATAATAAAGAAGTTTTAAACAATGCTGAAATATATATAAAATATGAAGGATATATCGTAAGATATTTAAATGAAATAAAAGACATTGAAAAATATGAAAACATGCTTATACCAGAAGACTTTGATTATTCTAGTTTAAAAAGCGTAAAGATAGATGCTATTAACAAATTAAAGCAGTACAAGCCTTATAATATATCGCAGGCATTAAGAATACCTGAAGTAGATAAATCAGTAGTGCATATTCTTATATTGGCACTTACAAATAAAAAGAAGTAGCAATTTTACGCACGGTTAATAAATTTTTACTCTTAATTTCAATTCAATTTATTAATTTATTTTATATAAAAAATAAGTTCTGCGTGCGTGAATAATAGCTTTTAATCTAAAAAACACTAGGGCGGGTACAGAAATATCTATTTAAACAGTAAAGAAACGAAAAACAAAAATGACTAATTAAATTATAAGAAATGATGGGCGGGGTGTGTAAATAAAATTTTAATTAC
>NZ_CALXKQ010000001.1 GCF_944388875.1 uncultured Brachyspira sp. | reverse complement strand
TGGGTCAGTAGTTCAATTGGTAGAGCACCGGTCTCCAAAACCGGGTGTTGCAGGTTCGACTCCTGTCTGACCTGATTGTTTTTCTTAATATGAATTAATATATTTTAAGGTAGCTTTATGGCAGATAATAAGAAGAAAAATAACTTTCTAAACTCTATTACTGAGATAAAAAAAGAATTATTTGAAAGAAGTGTATGGCCTACACGTCAAGATGTAATAAATCAGACTGTTGTTGTTATAGTATTGCTTGTATTAGCATCGGCATTTTTGGGTGCGGCTGATTATGTTGTTACGTTTTTGACTAGGGCTTTATTGGACGGCAGAGTTTTATCAAGTTTAATGTCATCTAAAATAACATTGATTTTAGTATTAGCTGTAGTTGTTTTATTGGTAATATATTTTGCTATACGTTATTTAAGAAAAAATAGATATAGTAGGTGAAAAATATGTCTGAAGAAATTTCTGATATAAAAGATTATAAATGGTATATAGTACATACTCAGCATGGTTACGAAAATAAGGTTCGTGAGCGTATAGAAAAGAGAACTAAAGAGAATGGAATGACGGATCTTATTGTAGATATATATATACCTTCTGAAACAGTTACTTCTACAAAAAATGGTAAAAAAGTTTCTAAGGAAGAGTTTTTTTATCCTGGATATGTTTTGGTAAAAATGATAATGAATGATGCTACTCAGTCTATGGTTAGAAGAACACCAGGTGTAGCTGGTTTTATAGGAAGTCATGCTACTACGAAAGAGGAGGGCAATATAATACCTACTCCTTTAAGCGAAGCGGATGTTGCCCGTATATTCCAAAATAGAGATTCAAAAGATAAAACAGAAATAAATGAAATTATAGGAATGGAATTCGATATAGGAGAAAAGGTTCAGGTAATAGACGGACCTTTCAATGGTTTAAATGGTGTTATAGAAAATATCAATTCGGATAAAGGTAAAGTAACAGTAAAAATAGAAATATTTGGAAGAAGTACACCTACAGAATTAGATTTTAATAAAGTAAAAAAATTATAAAAATAAATATAAGAGGTAGTAAATATGGCTAAAAGAGTAGTTGGTATTGTAAAGGTTCGCATACCAGGCGGAGAAGCAACTCCTGCACCGCCACTTGGACCTGCATTAGGTCAGAAGCAGATACAAATAGCCGCTTTCGTTAAAGATTTTAATGCCAAAACATCTAAAATGAAGGGGCAAATATTGAATACCTATATAACAGTATATGAAGATAAAACATATACATTTGTTACTAAAGGTACATCTACTTCTGCATTAATCAAGAAAAAATTGGGTATAGAAAAAGGTTCTGGAGAGCCTAATAAAACTAAAGTTGCTACAATCAATCAAAAGCAGCTTGAAGAGATAGCTCAAGAGAAAATGGCTTATATGTCAGCAAATGATATAGAGGCAGCAAAAAAAATAGTTGCGGGTACAGCTCGTGCTATGGGTATTAAAGTAGAATAATAAATTAAAAAGGCATACCATTTATTAATTAGAGTAAATGGAAGTACACGTTTGAAAAGAGGACAATAATTATGGCTACAAAAGAAAAGAAAATAGGTGGCAAACGTTACGACGCTATACGTAAGGGAGTAGAGAAATTTAAACTCTATTCAGTAGAAGAAGCTATTGATTTAGCTAAAAAAAATGCTACCTGTAAATTCGATGAAACTATTGAGGTTACAATAAACCTTAATATCTTACAAAAACACTCAATAAGAGATACTTTATCATTCCCAAATGCTTTTGGTAAAGAAAAAAGAGTAGTAGTATTTGCACAAGGTGAGAAAGCTGAAGAAGCAAAAGCTGCTGGTGCTATAGAAGTTGGTTTTGAAGATTTAATTGATAAAATTAAAGGCGGATATACTGACTTTGATGTTGCTATATCTACTCCGGATTTGATGAAAGAAGTAGGTAAATTAGGTCAGATACTTGGTAGAAAAGGACTTATGCCTAACCCAAAGACTGGAACAGTTACTCTTGATATAGCTCAGGCTGTAAAAAGTTTTAAAGCAGGAAGAATGGAATACAGAGCTGATAAACATGGTATAGTAAGAATGGGTATTGGTAAGGCTTCTATGGATGTAAGTAAATTAAATGAAAATTTCAAAACATTCTATGATGAAATCTTAAGAAAAAAACCTACAGATTTGAAAGGCGAATATATCAAAGCTATAGGTGTTACATCTACAATGGGTGTAGGTATAAAAATAGATCATAAAAAGATAAAAATGTAATTAGCAATAAACCTGTTTTGATAAGCGAAGTCATATTTTGTGATCCCATTATATGAATAGTATTAGCAAAATGGTTTAATATAATAGAGGTGGTAGTATGCCTAATAAGAAAAACATTGAAACAGTATCATTTCTTAAAGAAAGTATGGGCGGATGTGCTGGTTTAGTATTCTTTGATTACAGAGGAGCAACAGTAGCACAGCTTACAGAATTAAGACGTGAATTAGCAAAAACTTCTTCTTCAATGAAAATATGTAAAAACTCTTTAGTTGATATTGCTTTAAAAGAGTTAGGCAGAGAAGTAAAAGATGAGATGTTCATTAATCCTACAGCAGTAGTATTTGCTAAGGAAGATGTTCCGTCTGCAGCCAAAGTAATAAGCGAAGCTGCAAAGAAAAATGACAAAATCAAAATCAAAGGCGGATATATGGGTGAAGATTTACTAAACCCAGCTGATGTACAAGTGGTAGCAAATATACCGCCAAGAGAAGTTTTACTTTCTCATCTTGTTACAGCACTCGAGTCTCCTATATCAAGTTTGGCAAACAGTTTGCAAAGTGTTATATCAGAACTTGCTTATGTGCTTGACAGTGTTGAAGAGGAAAAGAAAAAATCAGCATAATATTGCTGTTATGATTTAAAGAAAATAATAAACAAAACATTTTTAAGGAGATAAACAATGGCTTTAAGTAAAGAAGAAATATTACAAGCAATAGAAGATATGAAAGTTATAGAGCTTCATGAATTAGTAGAGGCTATTAAAGAAAAATTTAATGTAACAGCAGCTATGCCAGTTGCAGCAGTAGCAGCAGCTCCAGCAGCAGGCGGTGCTGCTCCAGCAGAAGAAGAAAAAAATGAATTTGATATTATTCTTACTGGTTTTGATGCAGCTCAAAAAATTGCTCTTATTAAAGAAGTTAGAGCAGTTAGCGGTTTAGGTTTAAAAGAAGCTAAAGATGCTGTAGAAAAAGGCGGAGAAACTATTAAATCAGGCGTTTCTAAAGAAGAAGCAGCAGCTATCAAAAAGCAATTAGAAGCAGTAGGCGGTAAAGTTGAAGTTAAATAATTATTTTTGTAAATATATCATTAACATTTAATGATTTAATATAAGGAGGGTATGATACGCTTGTACCCTTCTTATTAGTATATTTAGTCAAATCAAAAATAAAGCGTTAAATTGTGGAGATCTTTTAATATGGCCAATAATATTCAGATAGATAATAAAGTATATCCAGAACGAGGGGTAGAGTTCGCAAAAAAGTATAGGATAGAAAACGGACGTGTAAACTTTTCACGTTCGGCTTCAGTAATAGAACCTCCTGATCTCCTCGCTATACAGAAAGAGTCATACGAGAGTTTCCTTCAAAAGGATGTACCTGAAAATAAAAGAAAGAATGAAGGTTTGCAGGAAGTATTAACTTCTATATTTCCTATAGTAGCATCTAACGAAAAGATGCAGATAGAGTTTATTTCCTATTCTATAGGAGAGCCAAAGATTACAGAGAAAGAAGCTAGAAGAAGAGATAAAACTTATGCTTACCCTTTTAAAATAAAAGTACAATTAACCGTAAGAGACCCTGAAAGAATTATAGAACAAGAAATTTTTGTCGGTGAAATACCAGCTATGACAGATAGAGGTACATTCATTATTAATGGTGCTGAACGTGTTGTAGTTTCTCAGATTCACAGATCTCCTGGTGTTGTTTTTAACAGAAGCGACAGAGATGCCATGTTTGTAGCTAAAATTATTCCAGATAGAGGTACTTGGCTTGAATTTGAGCTTGATACTAAAAAAGACATAATGTATGTTAGAATAGACAGAAAGAAAAAACTTCCTGTTACAGTATTTTTGAGAGCTATAGGCATTACAACTAATGAAGAAATTTTAAAATTATTTTATGAAGTGGACAATATATCATTAGAAAAACTTTCAGATGATGAGAAAAAACAAGCCTTGATAGGTAAGCATTCATATTCTACAGTGTTTGATACAGAAAATCCTGATGAAATTATATTAAACCCAGGAGAACTTATCAATACAAACCTTGCTGAAAGACTTTTAATGAGCGGAATTAAAGAAGTTTCAGTATTAAATATGGATAAAATTAAAGGTAATGTTACCATAATTAATACTTTAGATAAAGATACAACTAAAAATCAAGAAGAAGCATGCACAAAAATTTATAATGTTATAAGACCTGGAGAGCCTGCTTTAATAGAAAACGTTATAAGAACTTGTAATGATTTAGTATTTGATCCTAAATTATATGCTTTGGGAGATGTAGGACGTTATAAGATTAATAAAAGATTAAACTTCCCTGAAAGCGAGCAGGATAAAGTTTTAAGACATAAAGATATAATAGAAACTATTAGATTTTTAATAAAAGTTTTCATAAATGAAGAACAATTAGACGATATAGATCATTTGGGCAACAGACGTGTAAGAAGCGTAGGTGAATTATTGGCTATGCAAATAAAAGCAGGTTTTGCTAGAATGGAGCGTATAGCTAAAGAAAGAATGCAGATGCAGGACATGGAGGCAGTAACTCCTCAGTCGCTTGTAAGCATTAAACTTATACAGGCTGTAATAAAAGAGTTTTACGGTACAAGTCAATTATCTCAGTTCATGGATCAAAACAATCCATTGTCAGAGATCACTCATAAAAGAAGATTAAATGCTTTAGGTCCTGGCGGTCTTACTAGAGATAGAGCTGGTTTTGAGGTAAGGGACGTACATCATACTCACTATGGTAAAATATGTCCTATTGAAACTCCTGAAGGACCAAATATCGGACTTATAGTTTCACTTGCTACTTATGCAAAAATTAACAAGCATGGATTTTTAGAAACTCCATATAGAAAAGTTGTTGATGGTAAAGTAACTGATGAAATAGAATACTTAACAGCACATGATGAAGAGAGATATCATATTGCGGATGCTAATGCTCCTCTAAATGAAGATGGTTCATTCAAAGAAAATCTTATATCAACAAGATACAGAAGTGAATTCCCATATTCTTCACCAGATCAAGTTCAGTATATGGACGTTTCTCCTCAGCAGATAGTTTCGCTTTCAAGCTCATTGATACCATTCTTAGAGCATGACGATGCCAACAGAGCTTTGATGGGTTCTAACATGCAGCGTCAAAGTGTTCCTCTTTTATTCCCAGAAGCTCCTATAGTAGGTACTGGAGTAGAGGCAAAAATTTGTCAGCCTGGTACAGGAATAGCTGTTCATGCCAAAAGAGCTGGAAAAGTTATAAAAGTTGTACATGATGAAATAGTTGTTAAGCCTACTAAACAAAACAGTGATGATGATTTGGATGTTTATGAATTAGTTAAATATCAAAGAACTAACCAAGATACTAATTATCATCAAAGACCAGTAGTAAATGTTGGAGATGTTGTTAAAGCTGGAGGACTTTTAGCTGACGGACCTGCTACAGATCATGGTGAGTTGGCATTAGGAAGAAATGTTCTAGCTGCTTTCATGATTTTTGAAGGATATAACTTTGAGGATGCTATACTTTTAAGTAAAAGATTAGTTCAGGAAGATGTATTCACTTCCATTCACATAGAAGAGTTTTCGGTTGAAGCCCGCGAAACAAAATTAGATAAAGAAAATATTACTAGAGATATACCTAATGTATCTGAAAGTGCTTTCAAGAATTTGGATGAAAGAGGTATTGTAAGAATAGGTGCTAAAGTAAAAGCAGGTGATATATTAGTTGGTAAAGTAACACCAAAAGGAGAAACAGAAATAACTCCAGAATATAGACTTCTTCACTCAATATTCGGAGAAAAGGCAAGAGATGTAAAAGATACTTCTTTAAGAGTACCTCATGGTAAAGACGGTACTGTTATAGATGTAAGAGTATACAGCAGAGAAAACGGAGATGAATTAAAGCCTGGAGTAGAGGAAGTAGTAAAAGTATTTTTAGCTAAAAAACGTATAATACAGGAAGGCGATAAAATGGCAGGACGTCACGGTAACAAAGGGGTTGTTGCTAGAATAATGCCTATTGAAGATATGCCTTACTTGGAAGACGGTACTCCTATAGATATATGTTTGAATCCGCTTGGTGTACCTTCACGTATGAATATAGGTCAGGTAATTGAGATGCTTCTTGGATGGTCTGGTTATAAGATGGGACTTAAATATGCTTGCCCTGTATTTGAAGGACCTAAAGAAGAGGCTTTAAGAGAGGCTTTTGAATGCAGCGGTATGAATATTAATGGAAAAGTTAGACTCTATGACGGAAGAACAGGAGAGCCTTTCAAAAATGATGTTGCTGTAGGATACATGTACATGCTTAAACTTAATCACTTAGTTGAAGATAAAGTACATGCTAGAAGTACAGGACCTTACTCACTTGTTACTCAGCAGCCTTTGGGAGGTAAATCTCAATTCGGAGGTCAGCGTTTAGGAGAGATGGAAGTATGGGCATTGGAGGCTTATGGAGCTGCTAATATGCTTCAGGAGTTCCTTACTGTTAAATCTGATGATATGACAGGACGTGCTAGAATATATGAATCTATTGTTAAAGGGGATGTTATATCTTCACCTGGTATACCAGAGAGCTTTAATGTATTGGTTCAAGAGCTTAGAGGTTTGGGTCTTAATATTACTATTCATGATGAAGAGGGCAATCAGCTTGCTTCTACTGAAAAAGAACTTAGACAAAAGACTAAAAAACAAACCAAGATTTTTAAATAATTAGGAGAAGTTTAAGTAATATGCAATTTTCAAACTTTGACCAAATAAAAATTAGTATAGCAAGTCCTCAGGTTATGAGAGAATGGAGTTACGGAGAGGTTAAAAAACCAGAAACTATTAACTACAGAACTTTAAGACCTGAAAGAGATGGACTTTTTTGTGAAAAAATTTTTGGAACTACTAAAGAATATGAATGTTACTGCGGTAAGTTTAAAAGCATTCGTTATAAAGGTGTAGTTTGTGATAAATGCGGTGTTGAGGTTACTCACTTCAAAGTTAGACGTGAAAGAATGGGGCATATAGAATTGGCTGCTCCTGTTGCTCATATTTGGTATTATAGAAATACTCCTTCAAGAATAGGACTTCTTCTTAATATGAATATAGCACATTTAAGAAGCGTACTTTATTTTGAAAGATATGTTGTTATTGATCCTGGTGATAGTGCTTATTCTAAGGGCGATTTATTAAATGAAGATGAATATAATGAAAGTTTAGATAGATATGGCGATAATATTAGGATAGGCATAGGTGCTGAAGGTATACGTGATATGCTTAAAGACCTTGATATGGATGAAGAGATTAGAAAGCTTAGAGAAGAGATGATTAAAAAAGGTGAGAAGAGCGACAGACGTTTAAGAAAGCGTCTTGAAATCTTTGAAGACTTTAAGGCAAGCGGCAATGATCCTACTTGGATGATACTTGATGTAGTGCCTGTAATTCCTCCTGATTTAAGACCTATGGTTCAGCTTGATGGAGGACGTTTTGCCACTTCAGATTTGAATGATCTATATAGAAGAGTTATTAATAGAAATATACGTTTAAGAAGATTATTAGTTTTAAGAGCTCCTGATATCATTATAAGAAATGAAAAAAGAATGCTTCAGGAGGCTGTTGATGCTTTATTTGATAATAGCAGACGTAAAAAAGTAGTTAAAGGACCTGGAAACAGACCTTTAAAATCGCTTTCTGATATGCTTAAAGGTAAGCAGGGTCGTTTCAGACAGAACCTTTTAGGTAAGCGTGTTGACTATTCAGGACGTTCTGTTATTGTAGCTGGTCCTAGACTTAAAATGCATCAATGCGGACTTCCTAAAAAAATGGCTGTTGAATTATTCAAGCCTTTTATTATGAAAAAATTAGTTGAAATTAATCCATCTACTAATATAAAAACTGCTAAAAGAATTGTAGAAGAGGGCAGAGAAGAAGTATGGGGAGTATTAGAAGATATTGCTAAGGAACATCCTATACTTTTAAACAGGGCTCCTACTCTTCACAGACTTGGTATTCAGGCATTTGAGCCAGTACTTGTTGAAGGAAAAGCCATTCAGCTTCATCCTTTGGTATGTCATGCTTATAATGCTGACTTTGACGGCGACCAGATGGCTGTTCATACTCCTCTTTCTGCGGAATCTCAGATTGAGGCTTGGACTTTGATGCTTGCACCTCATAATATATTAAACCCTGCTAATGGAGAGCCTATTGTTAATCCTACTCAGGATATAGTTCTTGGTATAAGTTATTTAACTAAATTAAGAACTGGCATTAAGGGAGAGGGAAAAATGTTCTCCTCTTATAAGGATGCCTTGCTTGCCTATGACAATAATTTGGTTGAGCTTGAAGCTAGAATAAAAGTTCTAATGAAAAATAAAGATACTGGAGAAGAGGGATTTGTTGAAACTTCTGTTGGAAGATTAAAATTTAATGAAGTTATACCTGAAGATTTCAGATATCAGAATAGAGAATTTAACAGTAAAGATTTGGCTAAATTTATACATGAAGTATATTTAAAGCATGGTACAGCAGTAACAGTTAATATGCTTGATGATATTAAAGAACTTGGATATAAGAGTGCCACAGTATTTGCTTCTACTATTTCTATTGCTGATATACTTATACCTCCGATGAAGAAACAGGAAATAGAAGAGGCTACTAAACAGGTAGAGTTTATTGAAAAACAATATCAGGATGGTGTTATAACTACAGATGAGAAAAAGCAGAAAGTTATAGACCTTTGGACTACAGTTGAAGGTAAAATAACTGAAGCTATGATGGATAATTTAAGACAAGACCAAGACGGATTTAATCCAGTATATATAATGGCAGATTCAGGTGCTAGAGGTTCTAAACAGCAGATAAGACAGCTTGCCAGTATGAGAGGTCTTATGGCTAAGCCTTCTGGTGAAATTATTGAGCTTCCTATTATATCAAACTTCAAAGAAGGTCTTACAGTACAGGAATACTTTATTTCTACTCACGGTGCTAGAAAAGGTCTTGCTGATACTGCATTAAAAACTTCTAATGCAGGTTATTTAACTAGAAGATTGGTAGATGTTGCTATTGGTGTTGTTGTTTCTGAACATGACTGCGGTACTGTAAAAGGTATTAGCATAGAAGCTATAAAAGACGGTGATGAGATAAAAAAATCTCTTAAAGAACGTATAGTAGGCTTCTTTACGAGCGAGCATATTTATAATCCTGTTACTAAGGAGCTTATATGTCCTGCCAATACTGAAATAACAGAAGAAATTGGTACTATTATAGAAAAAGCAGGTATAGAAAAAATTAATATAAGACATCCTCTTACTTGTGAAAGCAGAATGGGTGTTTGTCAGAAATGTTACGGAAGAAGTTTATCTACTAATACTCTTGCTTCTATCGGTGAAGCTGTAGGAGTAGTTGCAGCTCAAAGTATTGGTCAGCCTGGTACTCAGCTTACGATGAGAACTTTCCACATCGGAGGTGTTGCTACTCAGATGGTTGAAGAAAATGAAGTTAAAGTTAATTACCCTATATATATAGAACAGTTCTCTAACTATGTTGTACAGCCTAATGGTGTAAAAATTACAGCAAGAAAAGGCGATTTAATTATAAGACGTGTATTAGAGAAATGGGAAAAATCTTCTGTAAGGGATATTTTAGCTGAAAACAATGCTAAAATTCTTATAGGCGATGTCATAGCAAATAGCAAAGATGGAACAGAAATTAAAGCTACTTATAATGGAACATTAAAAATAACAGATGATGATAAATATATAATGATTACAGGTTCTAAACATGAGAAATCTATTAAAGTTGGAAGTGAATATAAAGTTGATGAACATGTATTTATAGAAGCTAATACTGTTATAGCCAGCTTTGATACTTATAACGAACCTATCATTTCTGAAAAATCAGGTATTGTTAGATATCAGGATATAATACCTGGAAGAACTTTAGTTGAAGATATAGATGAACAGACTGGAAGTAAAACTAAAATCATACAAGAGTTTAAAGATGCCAGTGTTCAGCCTAAAATCTTGATAGTTGGTGCTGGTGATAATGATACATTTGAAACAGATATACCTAATGGTGCTCAGCTTATGGTTGAAAATAACCAAAAAGTTGAAGTGGGTGAAGTTATTGCTAAGACTACACGTATACAGCAAAAGAACAGGGATATTACAGGAGGTCTTCCAAGAGTACAGGAATTGCTTGAAGCTCAGAAGCCTAAAGATACTGCTATTATTGCTGGTATTGACGGTGAGGTTGAGATAGGAGGTTCTCATAAGGGTAAAAAAGTAGTTAAAATCAGAAATGAATTTGATGAAACTAAGCACTTAGTGCCTCATGGTAAAATGCTTCTTGTAAGAAACGGAGATTATGTAAAAACTGGTACTCAGTTATGTGCTGGTAAAATAAATCCGCATGATATATTGGAAACTCAGGGAGATTTGGCTCTACAAACTTATTTGCTTGAAGAAATTCAGGCCGTATATAATCAGCAGGGTGTAGGCATTAATGATAAGCACTTTGCTCTTATAATAAGACAGATGCTTAGAAGACTTGAAATTACAGACCCAGGTGATACTAAATATATTGTAGGGCAGTATGTTGATAAGTATGAGTTTGAAGAAGAGAATAAACGCTATGAAGAAGCTGGCGGTTCTCCTGCAAGCGGTAAGCCTGTATTATTAGGCTTAACTAAAGCTGCTCTTAATACAGAAAGCTTTATATCTTCTGCTTCTTTCCAAGAAACTACAAAAGTTTTAACTAATGCTGCTATTAAAGGTAAAGTTGATAAACTTCTTGGATTAAAAGAGAATGTTATTATAGGTCATTTAATACCTGCAGGTACTGGTGTTAAACTTTATAATAAACTTCATGTATATAATAAAGAAAGCGGTGATTTGGATAAAAAAGATAATATGGACAGTGCTTCAAAAGAAGAGGAAGTTATACAAATAACCGTATAATTAGTATAAAATATATAAGGAGGTTTTCATTAATAATTATGAAAGCCTCTTTTTTTAAAATAAAGTGAAATAAAAATGATAAAGAAAATTAATAAAATGCCTTTGGCTCTTACAGGCTTGGCACTTGGTATCGGAGGTATATTTAATGCTTGGACTATATATACAGGTGTTAAATATTTTGCATATATTGGTGCATGCATATCATCTATTTTGATATTGACAATAATAACTAAAATATTTTCATCATTCAAAGATTTTCTTAATGATTTAAGTCATCCTGTAGCTGGAAGTACGATACCTACTCTTGATATGGCTGTTATGGTTATATCATCTTCTGTTGTACAGTTTGTAAGACCGCTTGGTGTGGCTATGTGGATAATTGCTATAGTTATACATGTGATATTTGCTTTTACATTTATTGCTCATAGGATTAACTTGAAAGATTTGCATCATATACTTCCAAGTTGGTTCGTTCCGCCTGTAGGTATAGTTGTTGCTGCTGTAAGCGGTTCTAACATGGGATTTCCGCAAGTATCTCAGATAATAGTTTATATTGGTACTATTCTATATATTATACTATTTCCATTTATATTTTATAGAATTATTTTCCATGAACCTTTAGCTGATGATAAGTTTCCAGCTTTTGCTGTTATGGGGGCTCCTGCTAATCTATGTCTTTGCGGATATTTAACTGCTTTTCAAACCTATAATACAGCAGTTCTTAATTTTTTACTCGCATTGGGATTATTTACTACATTCAAAGTTTATTTATCTCTTATAAGAGCTTTTAGAATAAAATTTATACATCTGTTTGCAGCATATACTTTCCCATTAGCTGTTGGTGCACAGGCTTTGCTTAAATATGCTAATTATTCAAAAAGCATAAATGGAGAATATTATCTTATATGGCATTATATTGCTGTATTTGAGCTTATAGTTGCAAGTATAATGATTATTTGGGTATTTATTAATATGATGTCTTTTATACATAAAAATATAGTAAAAGCTAGTTAATAAATATTGGATTGATTGAATTATGGAAATATTAGAAGGCTGCAGAAATATAGTAAAAAATAAATTCAGTAAAGAGGAAATAGAAAAAATAGAATGTTCTGATAATTTTATTAAGGCTATTATAGAAACTGATAATTTTAATATTTTTTATAATATGCTTGAAGATGATTATTCTAAATCTCTATTTAAAAAGATAATTAAGTATAGATACATGCTTGCATTTTATCCTTCTGTTCATCAGAATATAAAAAAGGAAATTATGTTCAGCCTTAAATACGGTACGATATCAACGTATAAATGGCTTAGCAGGATGGCATCGTTTTTAATTTTTAGAAGGATATTATTTCCCAAAGAGATAGGAGCTTTTGCTTTATTTCATATATTTGATATGAAGCAGTATGATGTTAGAGATATTTTTGAAGTTAATAATGACAGTGTGATTTTTGATATTGGGGCTTGGAAGGGAGATTCGTCTTATTTCTTTTCAAAAAAATGTTCTGATGATGCTAAAATTTACGCTTTTGAACCTGATGCTGATGCTTATGAAGCATTAAAATGCGTGAAAGAAAGATATAAACTGAATAATGTTATTTTAGAAAATGTACTTTTATCGAATAAGGAAGAAACAGTTGATTTTATTTCTATGATGCCTAATACTCCAGTTGTAAAAATGAATGCTGTTACAGTTGATAAATTTGTTAATGATAATAATATAAAGAGAATAGATTATATTAAAATGGATGTAGAAGGTGCTGAGAAGAATATATTAGAAGGTGCAAAAGAAACTATAAATAGATTCAGACCATCTCTTGCCGTTGCTGTATATCATGGCGGTAAATTATTTATGGAAGATTTTTATAAAGTTCCAATATTCATTAAAGAAATTACAGAAGGATATAAATATTATATACGTACATTTTCTCCTTGGGGAGGAGAAACCATACTTTTTTGTAAGCCTAGATAAAACATAGAAAATATGTTATAATATATACGATGTTAACTTATAAAATCAATATATAGCATTGGAGATTTGATTTATGGCAAAAAGAGATATAATAAATAGCGTAATAGGTGATGGTTCATCTTTTAAGGGTGCTTTTATTGTCAAAGGCTCTTTTCAAATAGATGGTAAATTTGAGGGCGAATTAAAAATTGACGGACATTTAATTATAGGTACAAACGGCAAAGTTAAAACCAGTACTATAATAACAGAAAGCATAACTATAGCAGGTACTTTGATTGGAAATATTGATGCTAAGAGAGAAGTTATTTTAATAGAAACAGGAAGAGTATTGGGAAATATTGAAGCTCCTAAAATAGACGTAGGCGAAGGGGCTGTTATTCAAGGAGAGATGACTATTACAGGTGGTCAGAAAAAAGATATTACAAAAGTTGTTCAGGAATCTTTTACAGGCATATCAATTCCAGATGATGATAACAGCAGCAGCAGTAATGAAACTAAAGAGAATACTAATTCATCAAATGTTTTTTAAGGGTATATAAGAATGGCTATTAAGATTAAGACTCAATCAGAAATTAATTTAATGCGTGAGAGCGGACATATATTGGCGAATGTATTTAAAGAAGTAGAAAAAATAGTTCAGCCCGGAATTTCTACAAAAGAAATAGATAAATTTGTATATGATTATATAAGAAAACATAATGCAAAACCATCATTTAAAGGATACGGCAATCCTCCGTTTCCAGGGTCTATATGTTCTTCTATTAATAATGAAATAATACATGGCATACCAAGTAAAAAGAAAATATTAAAAGACGGAGATATTATAGGACTTGATATAGGTGTATACTATAAAGGATATCATTCTGACAGAGCATTTACATTTAAAGTGGGCAATGTATCTGAAGAAGCTTCAAGATTAATAGATATAACTATGGAATCATTTTTTAATGGTGTAAAGAAAATTAAGGATGGTGTTCATTTAGGAGATGTATCGAATGCAATACAGAAAACAGCTGAGGATGCTGGATATTCTCTTGTGAGAGAGTTTCAAGGACATGGAGTAGGTGCTAATTTGCATGAAGAGCCCCCAGTACCTAATAGGGGAAAGGCAGGAACAGGTCCTATATTAAAAACAAATATGGTTATAGCCATAGAGCCTATGGTTAATATGGGGCATCATTCAATTTTAATAGAGGATGATGATTGGACTATAATAACAAAAGACGGATCATTATCTGCACATTATGAGCATACTGTAGCCGTTAAGGAAAATGGTGTAGAGATATTAACTGCTTTGGAGGATGATCCTATAGTTAATAAATATATGAATAGTTAACATATTTATAATAAAATTAATAATGTAAAAACTTTTTATACCGATAAACTATAAAAAAGATAATTTTATTTTTATGTTATTTATATGAATATGAAACGTACATTTTTTATATTATTGATATCAGTATTAAGTGCTTTATCTGTTAATGCACAGTATACAAATTCTTTTAATAATTTGAATACAAATAATAATGTTCCTACAGTTAGGATAGATACTAATTCTTATAGGTCTTTATTTAACGGCAAGCTGGAACCTGCTTGGGTTTATATAGGAGAAGCTAAGAGAGCTATAAATAACGGAGATACTCCTTATGCATTGTATATAATGAATAAGACTTTGATGTACTATCCAGACAATGCTGATGCTCATTATTTTTTAGGGTTAATATATGAGAAGGAAGGCGGAAATCCTGCAGAGCAAGGAGGAGCTGCTTCATACCGTTTAGCCATAGAAGAGTATAAAAAGGCCATTAATTTAGCTACAAATCTTACTATACCAGCTTATAAATTGGATGCTTATTTCAGTCTTTTATATATATACGAAAAATTAATAGATGAAAATAATTATGCCAATATAGAAAAAGAAATTATAGCTATGGCAGAAAATACATATAAAAATTATGAAAAGGGAAGAATATATTTTAGATTAGCTCAGCATTATGCTAATAGAAATAGAGGAACTGCTTCCATAGATTATTACAGACAATCATATCTTAATGGATACAGACAGAAATTATCATTATTTAGAATGTCATTGATTCATAGAAGAATGAGAAATTATGTACAGGAAAAGGAAACTCTAATACTTGCAAATAAATATGATTTTGACTATGTTGAGCCTAGCAACTTTGAAGTTCAAAAGGCTATAGTACAAAGATTAGAAGCCCTCAAGAATGTCAGAATACCTAAAAAGTTATATTAGATATAATTTTTGATAGTTATAATAAGCAATGATATTATTACAGATCATTGCTTATTTTTTTAATATTGTTAAAAGTAATATATAATAATATCAATCATTTAAATCATTTCATAAAAAAATATTTTAAATTTTTTATTTAAAATTAATAAAAATTAAAAAAATCTATATTCATAATTTATTTATTATGTTAAATTATATTTAAATAAATGGAGGATATTTTATGGCTACATTATTTGATATAATAGGTCCTGTAATGATAGGTCCTTCAAGTTCGCATACAGCTGGAGCTTGTCGTATAGGTAAACTTGCTAAAAAAATTTTAGGCGAAGATGTTAAAGAGGCTAAAATATACTTGCATGGTTCTTTTGCTTTAACATGGAAAGGGCATGGAACGGATAAGGCTATTTTAGCAGGACTTTTGGGTTTTGAAACTGATGATGCCAGACTTAGAGATAGCTATAGTATTGCGGACAAGTCTGGGCTTAAGTATGAGTTTATTCCAACTACACTAAGAGATGCTTTTCACCCTAATAGTGTTTATATTGAGGCTAAAGGACAAAGCAATGAAATTAATATTTTAGCTTCTTCTATAGGAGGCGGATTAATAGTATTGGATAAGGTTAATGGTATTGAAGTTCATTATAAAGGGGATTTTCCAACTATTGCAATAGTTAATAAAGATGTTCCTGGAATTATAGCTAAAGTTACTTCTATTATATTTGAAAATGATATTAATATTGAGAATATGAATGTAACACCTCAATTTGAAGGTCCTAATAAGGGATATGCAATTATAGTTATTGGTATGACAAATGTTATATCTAAAGAGATAGAAGAAAAGATTAGAAATATAGAAAATATAAGGGACTTTGTATTTTTAGATAAATTATATTAAAAAAATTATGAGGGTAATATATTATGGATATAAAATCTATAGAAGCCTTAGTATCTGAGGCTACAGAAAAAAAAGTAAAGATGAGTGAAATAATAATAGATATAGAAGCTAAAAGCCAAAAAGTTGATAGACAGGCTGTTATTGATAAAATGGCTAGCTATTATGAAATAATGAAAGAATCTGTTGAAAAAGGGAAAAAGGATAAATTTCATTTTGTAACTGGACAGCAGGAAGATTGTGTAGAGATAGTTGAAAAATTTTATAAATCAGGTAAAGGCATATTAGGAGATACTGTTGGAGAGGTAGTAGCATCTGCTATGGCAGTAAGCGGTTATAATGCCTGCATGGGTAAAATAATTGCTGCTCCTACAGCAGGAAGCTGCGGAATAATGCCTGCTGTACTTACTATATGCGAAAAAAAAGGTTATAAAAAGGATGATATAGTAAGAGGAATGTTTACTGCTGCAGGACTTGCGGATATTATAGCTCAGATTGCTACTTTTGCAGGTGCTGAAGGAGGATGTCAGGCTGAATGCGGAAGTGCTGCTGCTATGGCTGCTTGTGCTTGTGCAGAGATTATGGGAGGAACACCTGAAGAATGTGCTAATGCTTTTGCTTTGGCTTTATCTACTATACTTGGACTTATATGCGATCCTATAGCGGGATTTGTTGAAGCTCCTTGTATGAGTAAGAATGTTATGAGTTCTGTGCATGCTATTGTATCTGCTGAAATGGCTTGTGCTGGTTTTAAAAGTGTTATACCTGCTGATGAAGTTGTACTTGCAATGAAAGAAGTTGGAGATGCTATGGATGAAAGATTTAGAGAAACTGCTCAGGGAGGTCTTGCCAATACTCCTACGGGACGTGCCATAGCAGAGAGAATTTTTGGAAAAAAATAATTTTTGATAATCAAAGTAAGCGGGTACATTACCCGCTTTTATGGTATTTTAGAAATGAAAAATAGAATAAAAAATTTTCTTATAAAAAAGAATATTAAAATATCTCTGAAAACATACACAATAGATGCATTAGGTGCTATGTCTTTTGGTCTTTTTTCCTCTTTAATAATAGGTTTGATTATAAAGGTAATCGGAGATTATCTTCATCTGCCAATATTTACAGAAATTGGTATTAAAGCTATGTCAGTTGTTGGTGCTGCTATAGGGATATCTGTAGCTTATGGACTTAATGCTCCGCCTTTAGTATTATTTTCATCTGCTGCGGTAGGTATGGCAGGAAATGAATTTGGTTCTATAGCAGGGGCTTTTGTATCAAGTGTAATATGTTCAGAGTTTGGTAAAATGATATCAAAAGAAACAAAAGTTGATATTATAGTAACCCCTTTATTTACAATAGTTTTAGGAGTTCTTGCCGCTAAACTTATAGGACCTTATATTAATTATATTATGATATTCATAGGCAATATTATAATGTATGCTACAGATTTGATGCCAATTCCTATGGGAATAATAGTTTCTGTTATTATGGGAATGGTATTAACATTACCTATATCATCTGCTGCTTTAGCTATAATGCTTAATATATCAGGAATTGCTGCAGGTGCTGCTACTATAGGATGTTCATGCCAGATGATAGGATTTGCTGTATGCAGTTTTAAAGAAAATGGATTGGGAGGATTAATATCTCAAGGGCTTGGTACTTCAATGCTTCAAATGCCTAATATAATAAAAAATCCAAAAATATGGATACCTCCTACTTTAACTTCAGCTATACTTGGACCTATAGGTACAACAATATTAAAGATGGAAAATGTTTCAAGCGGTGCTGGTATGGGGACTAGCGGTTTGGTTGGACAGGTAGGTACCATAGAAGCTATGGGAGCAAGTACGGATGTATTCATAAAAATAATTCTTCTTCATTTTATACTTCCTGCAATATTAAGTCTTATAATTTCTGAGTTTATGTATAAAAAAGGATTTATTAAAAAGGGAGATATGAAATTAGATTCCTGAAATCATTGATATAATGTTGAATATATGTTAATATATTGATATTAAAATTATATTTGGATTTATTATGAAAGTTATAGTGTACGCATTTTTGATTATTTTGATTATGATATCATGTTCTCAAAAATCTAATAATACAGTTTCAAATGAAAATATAGAAACAAATGAAAACTTGTCATCAGATACTGTTCAGGATATGAGTTTAGAAGAGGCATTATTAAAATACGAAGGTAATCCTAGTATGGATATAATAACAAATTTGCTTGCTTCTGGAAATATCAATAATACTTTAACAGAAACAACAAATATAGTAAATGCAGAAGATACAGAATATGATCTTAGCGTAACTTTTGACGAGGGTACAACTGCTTTAATGATAGCTTCTTATTACGGATATGCTGATTTAGTAAATGCTCTTATAAAAAATAATGCTGATGTTAATTTAAAAAATAAAAGAAATTATACGGCACTTCTTTATGCTGCTGATGTATGGGCTAGGCAGGGTATTGGAATATATGACAGTAATTATAATGTTGCTGAGCTATTGGTGAACGCTAAGGCGGATGTTAATGCTGTTAATAATTATGGATGGAGTCCTTTATTTTTTGCTGCAGACAATTCTAATTCTGATATTGTTTCTCTGCTAGTCAATAATGGAGCTGATATTAATTTAATATCTGATGAAGGTATTACTCCGCTTTTGATAGCAAATGATGTGGAGTCTATAAAAATATTATCAAAAACTACAAATATTAATAAGGCTAATAATAATGGAATTACACCTTTAATAGCATTTTCAGGAAGAGAAATATCTCCTGAAGCGATTAATATTTTATTGGAGAATGGAGCGGATGTTAATGTTGTTGATAAAGATGGAGAAACTGCTTTGTCATCTGCTATAGAGTACGGTAATTTTGAAATAGCTTTAATACTATTAGAAAATAATGCAAATCCTAATTTGTCAAGTAAAAAAGCTAAAGAGCTTGCAAATATTGCTTTGGAATTAGGAGATGAGGAAGTTGCTTCAATTTTGGAATCCTATTAAATGTTTTGACAAATTATATTATTTTAATATATTTATAATAAATTATAAAATAGAGGGAGTTTTTAATGTTTGACAACAATGTACACTATATAAGAAAGGAGCTTGAGTCTATATATAAAGTCATAGTAGAGAACTTGGGCAAAGAATTATTGAATACTGAGATAAAGCGTTTAGAGTATGAGCCTAAAATGGATAGAATTAATATTAATAATTTTATCTTTATAAGACTTACTTTTGAAAATGAATATGATCATAAAGAATTGTATTATGATATATATATTGAAGATGAAGACGGAAATGATGTAGAGAGAGCTTTAATTAGTGTGGAAAAACCTTTTACTAAGGTTGTTGATAAGATTGATTATTTAGTAAAATTGAATTATCAAGCTAATAATGAATAATTATGTATAAATAAAGAGAGGATTAATTTAAGTACCTCTTTATTTTTGCATAATTTAATTATTATAATTTTATATATTTTTAAGCATTTCATTTATAATATAATTTCAAATAAGGCAGATAATTATAAAAAATATTTTTTGACAAAATTCCATATTATTCTATAATAAAACAATTAAAATAATATAATAGGGGTATTAGTTATGCTACAATATGCTGTTATAGGAGTTGGTACTTTGGGAAAGGCTTTAATTAATAGGCTTATGACAAAACCATCTATTGAAGTATTTGCTATAGATAATGATATTAATGAGATAGAAGCTATAAAGAATAGTGTAACTCAGGCTATGAGGTTAGATTCTACACAGAAAGAAGCATTAGAAGCTATTGAAATTAATAAATTTGATGCTGTTATACTTACTATAGGCGAGGATATGATGACTAGCATATTAACGGCATTGCTTTTAAAAGAACTCAATGTAAAAAATATAATAGCAAGATACTCCAATGAAAAACATAAAGCAATACTAAGTATGATAGGCATAACACATTTGGTAAGCCCTGAAGAGTCTATGGGTATACATATAGCCGAACAGCTTGAGGTTGGAGATACTGTTTTGCTTTATGATTTAACAGAATATCATTCTATAGTGGAGTTTCCTGTTCATGGGGGACTTGCTGGTAAGAATTTGAAAGAGCTTGATCTTAGAAAAAAATATAAGATTAATGTTGTTGCTGTAAAAAAAGAAACAGTAGGAATATTAGGTGAAAAAAAGGTGGTTGTTGATTGTACTCCTGATCCTGATGTAGCTATGGTAGAAGGCGATATATTAATTATTGCAGGGCATGACAAAGATATAGAAAAAATGAATAAGAAAATGTCTGAATAGTTATGAATACTCATTTTGCTAAACTTTTTATAGTTATTGGTATTATATTAATAATAATTGGCATATTATTTCTATTTAATATAAAAATTCCTTTTGGAAAACTTCCTGGTGATATAGTTATAAAAAAAGAAAATTTTACATTTGCTTTTCCATTGATGACTAGCATAATAATAAGCATAGTTTTATCTTTTATAATGTGGGTTATTTCTAAATTTTGAATTGTTGATACCGCACGGTTAATCGATTATTTTTATATAATAAATTTATATTATTAACTTCATTATATATATTGCTTCGTTCAGCGTGCGTGTTAATAAGTTAAAAATAAAATAAAACTAGGGTGGGTTTTGCATTTTTTATTACCTTCAATAAGAAATCTACAAGTTATATTTTTTGTAGAATTATAAAATATATAGGGCGGGGAGTTAAAAAATATTTTTACATATAGTATTATTATATATTAATGATTATCAAAAAAACAAATTATCGTAACAATAAAATAGGTTTATGCTATTGAAAAAAAATCTTTTTGATATATTATTTATGTAATTTAAAAAATAAAAAAGGAGACACTATATTATGGTGGTAAAACCTCAAATAGCAAATAACGTATGTAAAACTTCTCATCCTACAGGTTGTGCTAAAGAAATTGAGAATCAAATTAATTATGTAAAAAAACATCCTAAAATAAAATCCAATATAAAGAATGCATTAATATTAGGTTCATCAGGCGGATACGGACTTGCAAGCAGAATAATATTAGCTTATGCTATGGGAGCAAATACTTTAGGTGTATCTTTTGAAAGAGCAGCCACTGAAGATAGAACAGCAACACCTGGATGGTATAATAATAAAGCATTTAGCGAGAATGCCAAAAAAGACGGACTTAAAGAAAAAACTATTGTAGGCGATGCTTTTTTAGAATCTTCTAAAGCAAATATTATTAAAGAAGCTAAAGAGTTTTTTGACGGTAAAATAGACTGTGTTATATATAGTTTAGCTACTGGCATAAGAAAAGATGAAAAAGAAGGCATAACATACCGTTCTACTTTAAAACCTATAGGAAAAGATTATTCTGGGATGGGCGTTGATTTTATGAAAGAAGAACTTATAGAAGTAAAAATGCCAGCTGCAAGTGAAGAAGAAATTAAAGCTACTGTAAAAGTTATGGGAGGCGATGATTGGAGATTATGGATTGAAGATTTGATAAAAGCTGATATGCTTTCAGAAAATGCTTTAACTTTGGCTTATTCATACATAGGACCTGAAATGACTAAAGCTATATACAGAGATGGTACTATTGGAAAAGCTAAAGATGATTTGGAGGCTACTGCATTAGATATGGATAAAATGATGCAGGAAAAATTGCATGGACATGCTTATGTTTCTGTTGCTAAGGCTGTTGTTACTAGAGCTTCTGCTGTTATACCTGCTATGCCTTTGTATATTAGTATTTTATTTAAAGTGATGAAAGAGAAAGGAATACATGAAGGCTGCATTGAACAAATGTACAGACAATTTGCTGAAAAAATATATACTGATAAAGGCTTTATATTAGATGATAAGCACAGATTAAGATTAGATGACTGGGAATTAAGAGATGATGTACAAAAAGAAGTTGCTGATGCTTGGAACAAAATAAAAGACAATGCTTCATTAAAACAAAATGCTGATTTAAATCAATTCAGAGATGAATATTTACATCTTCACGGTTTTGGTTTGGAAGGCATAAATTATGATGCTGATGTACAAATATGATGATTAAATAATTTTTATTATTTATAATAAAGGCATGCCTGATATTTTCAGCATGCCTCTTTTATTTTATTATTTATTTTCCTGTAATTCTTAGAGTTTTCTTTTTCTCTTCTATTTTTAGTGCTTCTTCTTTTATATGCTTAAGTATAGGTATTTTAGCAGCTTTATGCGTCTTTTTCATTTCTTCTTCATATTCATCCATTTTTCCAGCATCTTTTGCTGCCATAGCCTGTATTATATCAACTATATCCTCTATTTGTTCTACTCCTATAGCTATTCCTCCTGTAACATTTGCTATCCAAGAAAAAAATTCAATATCTTCAAGTTCTGAAACTCTTTTGCTAAAATCTCCTATATCTATTTTATAAGCAGAAGAAACCTTTCCATAACCGCCGTGTCCAGTATCGCAGAAAACTGTATTTATAGTTACTTGCCTTTGATAAAGCTTTTTAGTTAATTCAAAATAATCATATCCATGTATGCATTCTCTAGGCTCATGCGGTCTGGCATCTCCAAATAATACTATTGATTTTGCATTTATTTCATTCCAGTTCATATTATTATATGCATCATTCAAAGCATCTTCAATAGCTTCATCCCAATCTATACCGTTTCCTATTTTTGTTTCATCTATAAAATTATATAAAGCCTCTATATCTGTTGTAAGTTTATGGCATCTTGTAACATACGGATTATAATCAGAATACATTCCTGTACCATGATCCAAATAAAATATAACCCCTATTCTCAAATTATCTATAACCTTAAATAATATTTTTGCAAGTTCTTTAAATTTTACTCTCAATTTTTCTCTATATTCGCTCATAGAATCGGTAAAATCGCCTATTAATAGCAGATCAAGCCCCTTCTTTCTTTTTATTTCATCATTCATCTGCTTTTGTATGGAATCTTCTTTTAGTATTTTTGATATTTTAGATTTTGATGTATCAACAGATTTTATTTTGTTTAAATTATTTTTATTATTGATTGATACATTGCCTTTTCTCAAAGCGGGTATTTTATTTTCTTCTAACATATTACACTCCTTAAATATTATTTATTTTTTTTAGCGAAATATTCCATATATTCTCTATCATAATTTGATTTTTTATCCTCATCATCCAATAGTATTTCTTTTGCCTTATTAAGCATTGAGGATTTTTCATGTGCTTCTTCTTTATTTTCTTCCGTTGCTGTATCAGGGTGATATTTCATCATCATTTTTCTAAATTGCTTTTTTATTTCTTTTTCAGAATGTGATGCATATTCTTCATATCTTTCTTCATAGTATTCTTCTTCCCATAATATTTCATACCAATTCATAAAGTTTCCGTCAGAATCTTTATATTCATCTTCAGTATAGCTTTCTTCAGAACTTCCTGAAGAAGTATATTCATTAAATATTTCAACCATTTTTATATAGCTTTTGCAGTATGAAAGACCAAATATGCAGCTTCTATATGCTTCTGAAAAGAAATGCTTTTTTATATTTGTATCAGTTTCTTCTATGTAATTTTCTATTTCTTTAATCCATAAATCAAAAATATTTCCGTTTTCATCATTATGTTCCCTTATATTGATAAATTCATTTTTTAATTCTTCAAATGAATCGCTTATTTCTTCTATAGGCGTAGCAAAACCTTTAAATGTTCCGCTTGAATATTTTTCTTCTAATTCTTTAAACTCATTCATAGATTCTTCAAGAAGTTTTAAAGATCTTCTTATAGCTTCTTTTACAACTATTTTCGCTTTTCTTCCATCTTCTGTATCATCAAACTTTATATCTTCAAATGCTATAGCAGACTCTTCCATAGCAGCTATTTTTCTGTCTAGTTCTTTTTCTTTTTCTGCTAATACTTTTTCTATTTCCTCTCTTTTCTCTTCCCATTCTGCCTTCTCTCTTTCAAAACTTTCAAATAACTCTTTTTCCTTTGAATCAAAAGTATCTTCTTTTTCTCTCAAATCAGCATCTCTTGATTCTATATCCTTTTCTCTTTCTGTGCATGTTCTCTCTCTTGAATCAAGCTCTTCTATTTTTTCTTTATAATATTCTTTATCTTTTTTTGCCTCTTCATATTTAGCTTCATATTTTTCTATATTTTCTCTTGCTTTTTCTTCTACTTCTCTTGATTTTTTTTCACGTTTTTTTATATCCTCTCTTTCTTCATCCAAATCCCTGTCTTTTTTTTCTACTCTTTGCTCTTCTTTATCAACATATTCTTTTTTTATGTTTAAATTTATTTCTTCTTTTCTGATATTATTGGCTCTGTCTTTTAAATCTTCTTCTCTGGCATTTAAGTTATTAGATTTTATTTCCAGTTCTTTTTCTTTCTCCTGAAGTTTAATGAATAGTTCATTATATTCATCCATTTTTTTATTTAACTGATTTCCTAAATCAATATTTTTTTCAATATAATTTGTATTACTATCCATTAACTCATGGGTTTTATGCTGAAGCATTGATGTTTTTTCTATTCTATTTGATATTACTTTTTCATTTTTTAATTTTCTTCTATTATTTTTGCTTTGTCTTAATCTTCTATTTTTATTATCTCCTCTAATTATTTGCCTTAATTTTCTATAAGCTTCTTTTAACATATATAATATTCCTTTATATTTATAATAATCAATAATATATATAATAAAAAAATATATCAATATATATTGTATTTTATATATAAATATCTATATGGGTATATTATATATTTTTATTTATTTTCACAGCAAATTTAGGTAAAGTGAGCATATAAATAAAAGAAATGCCTATACTAATAAGATTAAAAAATGAGTAAGGCATGTATTCTAATGTATGAACCCCAAGTATAGAAGTCATATAAACTCCCGTAACAGTCCAAGGAAGCAGAACTTCTGTGAGTGTTCCTCCTTCCTCCATAGTTCTTGATAATACTCCAAGATTGACATTATATTTTTTGTATACATCCTTTAGTACTGAACCTAATGTTAAAAATGTAAACTGCAGACTGCTTAATGCTGAGTTTATTGTAAAGGTAGTAAGCCAAGTTATAAATATTAAACTTCTTACTCCTTTAACTATTTTTACTAATAATTCTATGAGAGTATTTAAAGTTCCTATTAATTGAAGCATAGCCCCATAAGTAAGAGCAAGTATCAAAAATAATACGCTAGGCATGGTGCTAATCATACCGCCTCTGTTTAATAGAGTATGCAGATTTTGAGGTATGTCATTGGGATTAACGCTAGGCGACATTGAAATATTAAATCCTGTTACAAATGATTTCATAGAATTGATAAATCCAAAATCTTGAATAAAAGTTCCTAGTATTATAGCAATCAAACTTCCTATAAACATTGTTATGACAGGATTCACTCCTTTAACGCTTGCAATAAGTACAAATGCTGGCGGAACTAATAAAAGTATATTGAAATTAAATATTGTTTCTAATGATGTTAATATTTCATTAGCTTCTTTAATGTTTTGAATATTAGCAGAAGAAGCATTAAATCCGAGTATTGTGAACACTATCGCAGCAAGTATTGCAGAAGGTATAGTATTTACAAGCATAGTTTTTATATGATTGGAAAGTGTAGTACCAGCACCCATAGCAGCTAGAACAGTAGTGTCGGATATAGGTGAGTTTTTATCTCCAAGGTATGCTCCGCTTATAACAGCACCAGCTACTAAAGGAAGCGGTGTATTTGTAGCCTGAGCAATACCTATAAAAGCAACCCCTGCAGTAGAAGCAGAACCCCAAGAAGTGCCAGTAAATACTGATAGAAATGAAGTTACTATAAAAGCCATTACTGGTATAAATGAAGGATGAATTAATTTTATTCCATAGTATATTAACATAGGCACAGTACCAGAATATACCCAAGAACCAACAACTATACCTATTAGTATAAATATCAAAACACCAATCCAAGTATCAACAACTTTTTTAATGAATGCATTTTCCATGTCCTGCCATTTGTATCCTGCAAAATATGCTATTACGCAGGCTATTAATGTTCCTACAGTAAGTAAGAATTCTATGGGTACTCCGTATTTAACCGTAAATATAAGTACAGTTACTAGTATAAAAATTAATGGGAATAGCTTCCAGAAAGTGTTTATTTTTTTTATATTCATAAGTTTTCCTTAAATAATAATTATTATTAATTACGAATTTTATTTATAAACTATTTTAATTGTAATGTCAATATTTACATCCATATTTTAATTTTCATGTCATTGACTTTTAAGTTAAAATGATATAAAATACTGCCAACTGTATAAGGGGATATAGCTCAGCTTGGGAGAGCATCACAATGGCATTGTGAGGGTCGTGGGTTCGAGCCCCATTATCTCCATATATGTTATTTTTTTGATTGAAAATCTTTTATATTGATATAAAATATAAGAGTATATTTCCGATAATGAAATAACTTCTAATATTGACGGAGGCATTATAAAAATGGCAGAACAGCTAGAGCAACAATCTATAGAAAGTACAGAATCCAGAGCTGAACTTGAAGATAGTACTAACCTAGTTACTTTTAGACTAGGAAGCGGTGAATATGCTATAGATATCATGCAGGCTAAAGAGATAATCAAAATGGAAAAGATTACTCTTATACCTAATGCTCCTGATTTTGTAGAAGGTGTTATCAATTTACGCGGCAATATTATACCTATAATAGATTTGAAAAAACGCTTCAATTTGGAAGAGATTGAGGGAGATAAAAATACTGGTATTATCATTGTAAAAATTGAGGATGTTGATATGGGTATTATTATTGACTCTATATCAAAAGTAGTATCTATAGCAAATTCTGATATTCAGCCTCCTCCTCCAATGCTTTCAGGTATAGGTCAAAAATATATTAAAGGCGTTGGTAAATTAGAAGATAAATTATTAGTAGTATTAGACTTAGAAAAATTATTTACTACTGATGATGACGATGAGCCTGATGTATCTGAAAATTAATTAGAATACAGCAGTTATCACTTTGCTTTCGCTTATAATAATATCTAATATTTCATCATTATTATCTTTGGGAATAAAAGGCAGTATTTGATAGTCGTAGGCTAGTCCTATTCTTAAGGCATTTTTGTTAACTTTTAATATATTGTCATAATATCCGCTTCCAAATCCAAGTCTGTTGCATTTTTCATCAAATGCCAAAGCAGGAATTATGAACATTGATATTTCTTCTATACTGCAGTCTTTACAGTATTCAAAAGGTTCTCCTTGTCCAAATTTTGTATTTCTATTTATATCTTTTTCATAATCATTTATATATTTTAATTTCATGTTATGATTATCTATAATAAAAGGCACAGACACTTTAACATTATTTTCTAATGCGTTCTTTATTATATTAAAAGTAGAAACTTCATTATTAAAATCTATATAAACACATATAGAAGAAAACTTATTAATATTAACTATATTTTTAAATTTTTTGTATATAACAGCACTTCTGCTATTAACAAATGAAGAATCTAAATTATTTCTAATAAGTTTAAATGGTTTTCTTATTATTTTTTTTGCTTCTTTTATATCTAAATTATCATGAAGAGAAGTTCTCATTGTTATATTCTAGCAATATTTCCTGCAATAACTTATCTCTAATAATTTGGTCAATAATTTTTTGAGAAGCCATTCCTATATCAATAAACTGTACAGCAAAACCTTTAGGCAAATCAGGTTTTTGTTTGTCATTATTTATCCATACAACTTTTGCTTCTGTAAATAATTTAAAATCTTTAAAAGATATAGTTAAGCCAAGCATATCACCCTTTTCTGGAATATTAGTATCTGATGAAATATATGCTCCATTACCGCTTATAGATAATATATTTCTGTCTATAGTTCCTCTAATTTTATCTTTATATGCTATAATAACATTTAGAGGCCAATTAGCTCTTGAATATTGTCTTCTTTTAGAACCATTATCTGAGGCTTGAGATATATATGATTTAATAGCCTGAACTATACTTCCTATATCAGTATTTTTTACAAATACTATAGAATTAGGATATTCTTCTGCATTAAATTCATCTAAAGTATCTGTAAGGACTAATTTTATTTGAGGATTAATTTTATTTATTTTATCAGAGAAGAATTTGATGCTGTCTTTATCTTCATCTTTATATCTCATAATATAGAAATATATGTCTAAATTATTTTCTATAATATAGGCTAGTGATGAGTTTGCATCGTTAAAAACACTTATATCAAATTCATCGCCAAAAGCATTTTTATATTTAGTTAATATTCCTACATCATTTTCTATTATGACGCCTTTTATTTGTTCTTTATCCATTAATTGACTCCTGACAATACTTGTGCCATTTAAGTATAACATTTTTTTTTATTTATACAACTACTTTTTTATAAAAAAATAGTTTATTAATCATGTTTATAATTTTCGTATTTATGATATAATATTTTAATAAATTATTAGGATTTACTAAGTTGAAGGAAAATAATTATAGTAAAGATATTTTCAGTAAAAGTATAAAATATTTAAAAGGGGTAGGTCCTAAATATGCTGAAATACTTGCCAAAAAAAACATTATAACATTATACGATTTGGTATCATTTTATCCAAGAACTTATGATGACAGAAGAAAGACATTAAAAATACATGAAGCATTGCAGAACAAAGAAAAAAACAGTGTTGTTTATGCGGAAGTTATAGATATATCAAGTTTTACTTTTCAATATAAGAATAAGCCTTTAGTTATAGTTACTGACGGCATTGCAATATGTGAAGTTCCAATATACGGAGGAAGACTTCCTGCTGGTGTTTCAAAGGGAGCTAAACTGTATATAACAGGAAAGTTTATAAGAAACGGACGAGGAAAAATACAATGCCGAGCTGTAGAATTTGAAAAACCATCCTCAAATGCATTATCTTATGGAAAAATTGTTCCTATATATCCTCTTACTGAAGGGCTTTCTCAAAAAAAGTTACGAACATTAATTGTAGACGAACTTGTTAATTTTGAAAAGAATATGAAATATGATATACCTAATGTTATAAAGAAAAAGTACAGACTTAAAAGTTTTGTTTCATCTATTATGGAAATGCATTTTCCAACTTCTTTTGAAGCATTGCATGAAGCTAGGGAGAGTTTGGTTTTTGAAGAGTTTTTAACTTTTCAGTATATACATTTAAGTGAAAGAAGACCTAATATATTAATAAAGGATGAAAGATACATTTCTTCTAATTTGCTTGAAAAAGTTAAATCAAGTTTAGAATTTGAATTAACTTCGGATCAATTAAGTGCCATATCGGATATAAAAAATGACTTATTTTCAAATAGACAAATGTTCAGACTTCTTCAGGGAGATGTAGGAGCTGGAAAAACTATAGTAGCATTTTTGACAGCATTAATACCAGCAGAATCAGGATTTCAAACTGCATTTTTAGCTCCGACAGAAATATTAGCATTGCAGCATTATAAAACTTTTAAAAAACTCATTAAAGCAGCTGGATTGCAGGATAATATAAAAATTGATATATTAACTTCTTCTGTAAATCAGAATGAACGAGGATATTTATTAAAAAGGCTTAGAGAAGGTAAAAGTAATATATTAGTAGGCACTCATTCAATACTTTATGATGAAGTTGTATTTAAGAATCTTTCTTATGCTATAGTAGATGAGCAGCAGAGATTTGGAGTTTCTCAGCGTGATAAATTATTGTCAAAAGGAAAGAATGTTGATTATCTTCTTATGACAGCAACTCCAATACCTCAGTCATTGGCATTGACATTATTCGGAGAGCTGGACTTATCAATTATAAAAACAGTTCCAAGTACTAGAAAGGGTGTGCTTACAAAATATAAGGAGCTTTATGAAAGGGATCATTGCTATAAATTCTTAAAAAGCAGAATAGCTAAAGGCGAGCAGGGTTATGTAGTTTTTCCATTTATAGAGAATACTGATGCAAATTTTATAACATTGTCAAGCGAGTTTAAAAGAGCTAAAGAAACTTATTTTTCTGATGTTCAAATAGAAATAATACATGGAAAAATGAAAGATGAAGAGAAAGAATTTATAATGAATAAATTTTCAAACGGAGAAATAAAGGTATTATTTTCAACAACTGTAATAGAAGTGGGTATAGACAATCCTAATGCCACTACAATATTGATAGAAGGTGCAGAGCGTTTCGGTTTATCCCAGCTTCATCAGTTACGAGGAAGAGTTGGAAGGGGAGATAAATTGGGCTACTGCTATCTTATAATTCATAGCGAGCTTAATGATATTATAAAAGAAAGGATTAATATAATATGTGAAACTACTGACGGATTTAAAATATCCGAAAAAGATTTAGAGCTTAGAGGGTCTGGAGAGTTTTTAGGAGATAAGCAAAGCGGAATACCTGATTTTAAACTTGGAAATATAATAAAAGACAGTGAAATTATGCGTAAGGCTAAGGATGAGATGCGTTCTATTTTAAAAGATGAAAAAAACAAAGAAGATTTTTATAAAGAGAACGAAGAGTTTATATTAAAGGCTAATTATTTAAAAGATAGAATAGTTAGAGATGAATAATAAAAAATGAATGTTAAACCTTCCAAATAAAAATACTAAGACTTATGACTAAATATGTATATAGATTTTAATTTCTATGCTGTCATTTTTCTTTATTTTTTTTATCTATAAATAATTTAAATATGAAATTGTATAGTTCTAAGTATTATTAAAAAATAAAAATCATAATTTTTTAAACATGAAAAATCTTTTTTAATGATGACAAAAAATCATTTTTAAATAATAACATCATAATCAGTATTATTATTAAGGCACTTGCAAATGCTGATAAACTACTCCAATAAACAAAATGAAACAATGCTGTTATAGGCATTAACATTGATATAAATGATGTTGATATTATATACGATACATATTCATTAAAATATTTATGATCTATCAGAGATATTATAAGCATTGCTATATTTAAAGCCATAGATAAAAATGGTATAGTATAATTGAAAGACCATTTATGAAATCCAGTGCATATATCTATTATTATTATTAATGGAAGAAGTATGAAAAATTCTATTAATAACTTTTGTCTTAAGTACATGGTGTCAGCAGTGAAGTATATATAGCTAAAATATCCAGCAGCTATTGATGAAGCAGATATAACCGCCCAATCATATTTACTGGATGATGCTATATTAACAATTATTAGGGCGGCTATTGCTGCTAAAGATGCTAAAAGTACTATTTTTTTGGCATTAATCTTTTTTTGTTCTTTATAGAAATCATCATAATATGGATATTCTTCATAGATCATTTTGTTATCATCATTATTGTTTAATTCTTTTAAACATAATGGGCATATATTTTTATTTGTTTTAATTTTTAGTTTGCAATTATTACAATAGGCCATTTTATAATACTCCGAAATCATTAGAATATATTTCTATTTCTGAAACATCAGATAAATATTTAAAGAAATACTTTATAATATCAGTTTCAATTACTGTTCTATTGAATGTTATTGATAGTTTATCATAAAAACTGCATACTCCGCAATTTAGCGGACTGTTTATTGTAGGATATACTACAGCTTCAAAATGGCTTATATACTCATTCATTTCATCTGGTAAATTTATATTTCCAAAATTTGATATTGTCATGGTTTTTGTTTTATCTTCAAATAATTTAAATACTAAATTAATTATGAAATTTTTTATAAAAAGCGGTATAAATTTAGCAAATATATTATTTTCTAATTTTGTATTCTCATAAATAAAATTTTCCAAATAATCTTTAGATATTTTATTTTTCATCTCATTTTGAACAATATTAACTATATCATCAAATTCTAATTTCTTATTAGTGTTAACCATTATATTTGTAATGCCAAAGAAATTTTTTAAAGATATAGAAGGAAATATTTTTCTTAAATTAACAGGTATGCATATAACTATATTTTTGCCTTCATACCTATTTTTTATTCTAGTTTCATAAATAGAATATGCTATGACAGATAAAATATATGCAGTTATTGTTATATTGTATTTTTTGCTTTCTTCTTTAATTTTTTCCAAGCTCAATATTCCATGTATTACATTATCTCCGTATATTTTTAATGGTTTTCCTTTTATCAAATAAATATTTTTAATCCTTCTTTCTTTTTTAGATCTTTTTTTATTTTTTGTATGCACTTCAAAACTGTCATCATAATCAGCTATTGTATGTATATTATCTTTGAATATATCTTCATTTATATCATTAATGATTTTAGAAGAAAGTGTAAAGTAATGGTATAACAGAGATTTTAAGAAGGTTATTAAAGATGTTGCATCAGCCAATGAATGTGCTATTTCAACAGAAAGTCTATATTTGTAGAATGCTACTCTTATTAAGTATCCGTTATTTAATTTGCTTTTTATATTATAGCAAGGATAATATTTTTCTTCCTGCACTAATAATTTTCTGTTATTTTCTTCAAAGTAGTTCCAAAATAATCCTTTTTTTATTGATAGGGCAAGAGTTGGAAATCTTTTTATTGTTATATCCAACGCTTTTTGTAATGTTTCTTTATCTATTTCTTCTTTTAATACGGCAGATACTCTAAATACTGGAATATTTTTTTTATTTTTGATGGATACAAAAAGTTTTGCCGCATTATCTAATTTATATAATTTTTTTATATTAAAATACCATTGTTTTATACTATTATTTTAAATTATTAATTTTATTTTGCAATGATTAAATATTACTATTATGTATTAATAAAAACTTTTGGTATGTTATAAGATTTGTAAATTTAATAAAAACTATGGCTGGGAATTAGAATCAATTATCAAAAATCAAAATATTATAATAATTAATCAGATTAATTCTATATTAGATAATGTAAATAAAAGTTATCATAAGGGAAAATGTTAAAATACTATTTACAATTATCACTTGAAAAATATACTGTTTTGCAATATAATTTTTGTCATAATAATATGTAAACAATTTTTTTATTTAATACAAAACTAATAGTATCAAACTACGGAGTGTATATTATGGAATATAATTTTACTACCATTGAAAAGAAATGGCAGAAATTCTGGAAAGATAATAATTCTTTCAAAACAGTATCTAAACCTACAGACAAAAAATATTATGTACTGGAAATGTTTCCTTATCCGTCTGGTAAAATGCACATGGGACATGTTTCTAACTATACTATAGCTGACTCTATAGCTAGATACTATAGACTTTTAGGATACGATATACTGCATCCAATGGGATGGGATGCTTTCGGTATGCCTGCAGAAAATGCTGCTATAGAACATAAAACTCACCCAGCAGAATGGACTTTAAAAAATATAGCTAATATGAAAGAGCAGTTAAACTTACTTGGATACTCTTATGATTGGGATAGGGAAGTTACTACTTGTTTGCCTGATTATTATAAATGGGGACAATGGTTTATATTAAAGATGTATGAGAAAGGACTTTTATACAGAAAAGGCGGAGATGTTAACTGGTGCGATCATTGTAATACAGTACTTGCCAATGAACAGGTTACTCCTGAAGGCACTTGTTGGAGATGCGATGGAGAGGTTACTAAAAAGAAACTCGAACAATGGTATATAAAAGTTACTGATCATGCAGAACAATTAGATGCGGATTTAAAATTACTTGAAGGATACTGGCCTGATAATGTTATAGCTATGCAGAAAAACTGGATAGGAAGAAGTGTTGGTGCTTATGTTAATTTTACTTTAGATGACGGTAAATATTTTCCTATATTTACAACTCGCCCAGATACTATTTACGGTGTTACTTACATGGCTATAGCTTGGAACTATGACGGACTTTTAGATATGTGTACGGCTGAACAAAAAAGTGCAGTAGAAGAGTTTATCAAAAAATCTGCTAAAATAGATCAAAAAACAGACTACGAGAAAGAAGGGGTATTTACTGGAAGATATGTTATTAATCCTTTCAATAAAGAAAAAGCTCCTTTATATGCTGCTAATTTTGTTTTGGCTGAATACGGAAGCGGTGCTGTAATGGCCGTTCCTGCTCATGACCAAAGGGACTTCGAATTTGCCAAAAAATATAATATTCCTGTAAAAGTGGTTATACAGAATGCTGATAATTCTTTGAAAGCTGAAAACATGACTGAAGCATATACTGAAGACGGCATAGTTGTTAATTCAGATATTTTAAATGGACTTTCTACAAGAGATGCTATTAAAAAAGCTATAAGTTATGCATCAGAAAAAGGTTTCGGAAGCGAGAAAGTACAATACAAACTTAGAGATTGGCTTATATCAAGACAGAGATATTGGGGCAATCCTCTTCCTTTTGTACATTGTGAGAAATGCGGAATTGTTCCTGTGCCTGAAAGCGAACTTCCTATAACTCTTCCTATGGATATTGAGTTTACAGTTGGAGATAACCCTCTTAAAAAATCAGAGTCATTTGTTAATACTACTTGTCCTAAATGCGGAGGAAAAGCAAAAAGAGAAACTGACACTATGGACACATTTACATGCAGTTCTTGGTATTATGCCAGATATACTGATGCACATAATGATAAAATGCCTTTTGACCCTGCTATTGCCAATGCTTGGCTTGGAGTTGACCAGTATATAGGTGGTATTGAACATGCCTGTATGCACCTTTTATATTCAAGATTCTGGTACAAGTTTATGAGAGATATTGGACTTATCAAAGGAGATGAACCTTTCAATAAACTTCTTACTCAAGGTATGGTTTTAGCAAACAGCTATGAATCAAGAGAGTTAAAAAAATTCTATACTCAGGAAGAGATGAATAATAAAGCTTATGAAAAAGACGGTATAAAAAAAGAAGACATAATAGTAAAAATGGAAAAGATGTCCAAATCAAAAGCTAATGGAGTTGATCCTGCTGAGATTATAGAGCTTTTCGGTGCCGATGCTGTTAGAATATTTGTTATGTTTGTTGCTCCGCCTGAAAAAGATAAAGAATGGTCTGATGAAGGAGTTAAAGGTTCTGCAAGATTTTTAAATAGAATTTGGAACTTATTTCTAAAATATAAAGATGAAGAAGCATTCAAAAATAGTAAATCATTTGATTATAATAACTTATCAAAAGAAGCTAAAAATCTTTATAAAAAATATCATAAAACTATAAAGAAAGTTACAATAGATATTAAAGACAGATTCCATTTTAATACAGCAATTGCTGCTTTAATGGAGCTTTTAAATGATATGTCATCAATAAAATTAAACGGCGATGATGAATATGCTATGTTTAAAGAGGTTATAAGAGGATATTTGATACTTCTTAATCCAATAGCTCCTCATATAACAGAAGAGATTTATCATATATTAAACTTTGGAAAAATGATACTTGAAGAAAGCTGGGTTGAACACAATGAAGAGTACTGTAAAGATGATGTATTTGAATTAGTATTTCAAGTAAACGGAAAGATAAGAGATAGAGCAGAAGCTGATGTAAATATAAGCGAAGATGATGCAAAAACTCAGGCATTATCAAGTGAAAAAGTAAAACAGTTCATAGACGGCAAAAACATTGTTAAAGTAGTTTATGTAAAAGGCAAACTTGTAAACATAGTTGTAAAATAAAAATATAATCAGTAAAAAATTCATTATAAAAAAGGTATGGATTGAAAAATCTTTACCTTTTTTATTTAACTTTAATTATATATCAGCCCTTTACTCTTTATAGTTTAATTTTGAGTTCTGGTTTTTTGTTATATTTATAACTTAATAAGAAATTAAAGTACCCACCCAAATTTTTATTAGATTTATAGTTTTATTCAACGTACGGTTAGCTAAATTTTATATCTAATTAAAATTAGAATTTATAATCGATTAATATTTTTAATCTTGTTCAGCGTGCGGTAAGTATATGAAAAATATAAAAATTAATTGTTGTTAATAAAATATTTATCAAGAAAGTTTTTCAATGGAATTAAATAATCACTATCTATATTCCAAATTTTATTATTATTATAATCTCTATTTTCTTCTTTAATTTTCTTTTTATCATATCCTTTTATAGATTCTAAATATGCATATACTTTAGATTTATTTATAGGACTATTAGTATTTTCTAATGATTCTATGCATTTTATATAATTATCAAAACAATCCATTATTTCTTTTCTTACAGCAATATTTATTAGTATATTTTCTAAATTACCATTATCTTTATTGTTTGGAAATAAAAATATATCTTCATCATTTAAATTATAATTAGTTAGATTATATTTTATATTAGCAATTGAATTTTGTATATCATTATCAGCATCAAATATTAGAATTAATTTATGATTATCATCAATATATTTTTTTATATTTATTATTTTCTTTTCATTAAAACTGTTACCATTATTTATTTCTATTTTAATATTTTCATTAAAATTATTATAATTATGTTTTATATAATCTTCTAAAAATTTCTTATCAGCTATGCCTTCAACTAATATTAAATATTTTTGATTCATAATTAGTACCTTATATCAGAATCATTTTCAAGTAATTCTTTAACACTGTCTATATCATAATTATATGACTGAAATCCTTTATTTTCCGTATTCACTATATTTATAACATTTACAGTGTCTTTTATCTCACTAAACTCATCATTAACAATTTCAGATAAAAATTTTAATACTTCATAACTATGAGTTGTAAAGAACATTTGAATATCATTGTTTTTACTTAGATTTAATATGCTTCTTAGTAAATGCTTAATGGTTTTATGATGAAGGCCATTTTCTATTTCATCAACTAAAATAGTATTATATTTATTTGCAACTATTGGAAGAACTATAGATAAATATTTTTTTAATCCGTCGCCCATTAAATTTAATAATACTAATTCATTTATACCATCAATATTAATATATATGTCATTTTTTATCATATTAATTGCTTTTATATTTTTATTAAAAAAAGAAATCATTTTTACTAATTGTTCTTCATTTTTATTTTTTAATATTTCTATTAAATAATTGCTTAATAAATTGTATTCCATTATATTAGTTATATAAGCTTCTTTATTTTCAGTTTTTCTATTCATCATAAATATAGTTTTGCTAATATTAGGTATAGTTATTTTTTTTTCTTCTATGGTGATATTAGTATCTTTATTATAAATAATTATATTGTAATTTAATTCAATATAATCATCATTAGTTATTTTTTCATCTTTAAATATTGGTATTATATTTATATTATAACTTGTATTATCATATTTATTATAATTAAAATTTATATTGTTATTATAATCAAAATTATGAAATAGTGTTTTTATCTCTACTTCATTTTTTGCTAATCTGTTTATAGCTTTTATATTTTCAATTATGTTGATACGAGATTCTGATAAGATAAGCATTAAAGTTTCAAGTATGCTTGTTTTTCCGCAGTTATTTTTACCAACTAGAAAATTTATTTTTTTTATATTATCTATTTTTAATTTATCAAAACCTCTAAAATTTTCTATATATAAATCTTTAATCATAGTAAATCCATAAATTTTAAATTATTTCATATTATAAATATCGGAGTTTAAAATAAAAAAATGCAGTTTGCTAATTTTTACATTTATAAATTATATGCTATAATAATACATTAATAATATATGAGGTGTTAAAAATGTATATACTTCCAGCAATAGATTTAAAAAATGGAGAAGTTGTAAGACTTGTAGAAGGAGATTATAATAATAAAAAAACTTATTTTAAAGACCCTTTAGAAGTTCTTGATTTTTTTATAGAAAGCGGAAGTGAGTATTTGCATGTTGTGGATTTGGACGGTGCAAGCGATGGGGAAACTATTAATTTTAAGACTATAGAAAAAATAATAAAAAGATGCGATCTATTTGTAGAAGTAGGCGGCGGTATAAGAAATGAAGACACTATAAAAAGATATTTAGATATAGGTGTAAGGAGAACTATACTAGGTACTGCTGCAGTTGAAAATATTAATTTTACAGAAAGTATGATTAATAAATACGGAAATCATATAGCAGTATCAATTGATTCAAGAGATAGGATGATAGCAGTTAAGGGGTGGAAAGAGATTAATAAACAAGACTCGGTTGAATTTTGTATTAAACTTGATGAAATGGGTATTGATACGATAATATATACAGATATTTCAAAAGACGGAAAATTATCAGGTACTAATTTAGAAATATATAAAGAATTAAGAGAAAAAGTTTCATGCAGTATAATAGCTTCAGGCGGCGTTACTTTTGAAGAAGAAATTATTAAATTAAGAGATATGAATATTAATGGTGCTATAGTTGGCAAGGCTATATATGAAAATAAGCTAGATTTAAAAAAGATTATTACACTTGTTTCATAATAATTTATTACTGGTATATATAAAAAATTAGATGAATTTTACGCCAAACTAGATTTTAATTTTACTCTGTATGCTTTGAGTAAATTCAAAATATATGTATGGTTTTATATTTGTTGTTTTTAATAAATTAATAATAAAATAGTGGTATTAAGATAAGGTTGAAAAATAAAAGCCCCATTAAATTATAATGAGGCTTTTTATATTTAATACAGTAAATATATTATTCTTTAATAAACTTTTTAAAATTAGCTACTTTTTCTTTGGCTATACTAAGTCTTTTATCTTTGCTTTCTTTTACACAAACTTCAAAATAGAATTTAATTTTCGGCTCAGTACCAGAAGGTCTTATAGTAATTTTTGTTTTATCAGAAAGTATGTACTGAAGAACATTAGATTTTGGAAGAGTGATGTCTTTTATTTTTTTGCCTGTATTATCATAAACTTCTTTTTTCTCATAGTCGCTTATAGTTTCTACCTGAACGCCTGAAATTTCTTTAGGTAAATTATTTCTGTAATAAGTCATCAAATCAGATATAGCCTTAGCTCCGTCAGCACCTTTTTTTGTTATTGATATGGTTTCCTCATAGAAGTATCCGTATTTCTCGTAAATGCTTTCTAAATAATCAGCTAATGTCATATTATTATCTTTGCAGTAAGCAAGCACTTCAGCAAGCATCAAACAAGAACTAACACCGTCTTTATCTCGTACATTTGAATTGATACAATATCCGAAACTTTCTTCAAATCCGAATAAATATGTTCCTTCTTTATCTCTCTCTATAACATCAGCAATCCATTTAAAACCAGTAAGTACATCATAAAGTTTAACATTATTAGCATCAGCAATAGCCCTAGCAAGTTCAGTAGTTACTATTGTTTTTACTATGTATGGATTTTTAATATTTTTTTTGTTTGTGATGAGATAGTATGCCATAATAGAGCCTATCTGATTACCTGTAAGATACATGTAACTTCCGTCTTTTGTAAGCAAAGCACATCCCATTCTGTCGCAGTCTGGATCAGTACCCATAACAAGTTCGGCACCTATCTCTTTAGCTTTATTAACTGCTATTTGCAATGCTTCAGGATTTTCTGGGTTAGGAGATTCTACAGTAGGGAAATTTCCGTCAGGAGGCTGAGCTCCTTCTAAAGTTGTTAAATTGGTGAATCCTGCTTTTCTTAATGCCATAGGAACCATTTTGTATCCAGAACCATGTATAGGAGTATAAACTATTTTTATATCATGATGTTTTTTTATTATGTCTGGATTAACTAAATATCCCATTAAATCATTCATGTATTTATCTTCTATATCTTTTCCTATAATTGTGATTTTAGAAGAATCTCCCATTTTTACTTCTTCAGGTTTAACTTTTAGTACTTCATCTATTATGTTTTTATCATGAGGCGGTATAACCTGAGCTCCGTCAGACCAATAAACTTTATATCCATTATATTCTTTAGGGTTATGACTAGCAGTAACAACTATTCCAGCAATACATCCTAAACTTCTAACAGCATAAGAAAGAAGTGAAATAGGGTGAATATCATCGTATAAATAAACATTAATTCCATTTGAAGAAAGTATTTCAGCAGCAGCCTTTGAAAATACATCAGAATTGTTTCTTGAATCGTATCCTATAGCAACTTTATAATTACTTCCGCCTTGCTTTAATATATAATTGGCAAGCCCCTGAGTAGCAACACCAACAGTGTATTTATTCATTCTGTTAGTACCAACTCCCATTATGCCTCTAAGTCCGCCTGTACCAAACTCTAAATCTCTGTAGAATGCATCTGTCAATTCTTTTTCATTTCCTGCATCTAATAATGCTTTAATTTCTTTCTTTGTTTCTTCATCATAAGGACCATTAAGCCATGAATCTATTCTTGCTTTTACTTCTTGTTCCATTATACACACCTCTATTAATTTTTAAAAATTATATATATCAATTATAGTATACAAAAGGTATATAATCAAGTATTATTTGGGCATAGAAACACCGTAATGTATATTAGCCCAAGAAACACCTAAAAAATCTTTCCAATCCTCGCTTTGCGAAGATATATTTGGAAGATATAAATCCGTAGGTTTAACAGTACCTGAAAATGGTTTAACACCAGATAATATGTCTGCAGAAGCACCTAAATATTCTACATTTTTTAAAGAACTGCAATTATTGAAGCTTGTACTTTCAATAGCCGTCAAAGATGAAGTTAATTGAATGCTCTCTAAAGAAGTACATCCGCTAAAGAAATTAGCAGCTAACTTTTGAGTAGGAGCAAAAAGTACCGTTTGCAGAAATGCAGCATTTTCTAATGTGAAATTATAAGAATTATCAAAAGAGGCATTTGATAGATCCAATTCTATATTTTTTTCATTTTGCAGAGCGGTTTTCATAGTATCAAATATTTTAGATGATGAAATATATCCTGCAACTATTATAATATTTTTACCTGTTAATTCTTTATTATTAGACAAAGCATTTTTTATATCATCCTCCGTAGCATTGGCATCTATTACAGAAAGAGTTTTATTTTCATTACCGCCTAATGATATGTCATATTCTGAATAAGGAGAAGTTATTTTATATTTACATGAAGTCATTGTTAAAATAAAAATAAATAATATTAATACTTTTTTCACTTAAAATCTCCTATTTTATTAAGGCATTTTTGTATTATAGTTAATCTTACCATTTGCTTTCCAATTATATGTTAAAAAATTATCCCAACTTCTATCTTGAGGATCAGACGCCACATTAGGAAGATATAAATTCTGCGGAGTTGAAGCGGGATATGTTGAGTATGCCCCAAATAAATCATTGCCTGTTAGATTAATTCCTGTGCTATTATCTCCAAGATATTCTACGCTTTTTAATGATGTGCATCCTGAAAAAGTATGATTGCCTTCCATTGTTTTTAAAAGGCTTGGCAAAGTAATTTTTTCTAATGAAGTACAATTACCAAATGCTAAATCATAAATAACTGTTAATTTGTCATTTAATTGTATACTTTTTAATGCTTTGCATTCAGCAAAAGCAGCTTGTCCTATTGTTGTTACATTTGGCGGTAAAGTTATATGTGTTAATGAAAGGCAAAAATTAAATGAAGAGTGGTTTATAATTTCTAGTGAATTAGGTAATAAAACTGTTTTTAAACTTGAGCAATCATAAAATGTTTGCTGTTTGACTTCTGTAATTTTTGTATTCTGCAAATTTACAGAACTAAGTATATAACATCCATGAAACGCACTTTCTCCAATTTCAGTTATTGAAGATGGAAAATTAATATTTCTTAAACTTACACATGATTTGAAAGCACTTCCGCCTATAGTTGTTATTGTATTCGGCAATTTAATATTTGCTAAATTTTTATTATCCTCAAAAGCATTGTCGGCTATTTCAGTCATGTCCGTTCTGCTTAAATCAAGCAAAGCACCTTTAAGATATTTATCCTTATTTATAATTTTATTTATTGTTACTATAGTACTATTTTTATTTATATTATCTTTAGTGTCGCTTAAAAATATTATATAAGAACCGTGTTCATCAAAATATTGCTGCATGATATTTTCTATATCTGCTTCTTTTGTATCTGCCTTGATTAGATATTTTGGATCAACATTTTCTGGAATAGAGTATAGATCATATACATATTCAGATGATGAGAGCGGATCTGTAGCTTTATAATTACTGCATGAAATAAATAATATTGATATAAATAATGATAATAACAAATTTATTTTTATAAACATTCTATAATATTTTCCTTAAATAATAAATAAATATAATTTATAAACTTAAAATAAAAAAAATCAATATGTTTTTTTTAAAATAAAATTTAGAATTAATAAAAACTATATGATTTATAGTAAAAATTAACATTTTTGCTTATTTAGGCATATTTTTTCCATAATGGATTTTGTCAGCAGCCCAATTGCCGCCTAAAAAAGTATTCCAATTTCCATTTTGAGCGGCATCTGAGGCAACATTTGGGAGATATAAATCTGTTAGAGAAAGTGAAGTAAAAGGAGTACCTGTTATTGCAGTTAATGAAGTTCCTAAATATTCTGCATTTTTTAATTTACTGCATGATGCGAATGATGTGTTATCTATAGATTTTAAACTTGAAGGCAATGATATATTTACAAGACTGCTGCAGTTTTTAAATACATTTCCTTTTATTGTTTCTAATTTATCATTTAGTTTTATTGAGGTTAGAGAAATACAGTTTTCAAATGTTGATTTATCTAATAATGTTATATTCGGAGGCAGTACTACATTATTTAATTTTTTACAATTATAAAATGCCTTATTTGCTATGGTTGTTAATTTATCATTAAAATTTACTGTTTGAAGTTCACTGCATCCTGAAAATGAATGATGTCTTAGTATCAATAAACTAGGGGGAAGGGTTACAGAAGTTAATGCTTTACATCCCTGAAATGCTGATATTGATATTTCTTCTAATGTATTAGGAAAAACTATTGCACTTAATGATTCTGAATTTGTAAATGCTTCTTTAGGGATATTAGTTAATGAAGTTCTGCTTAAATCAATTTCTATTTTTTGATTTTTATAATATTTTTTATTTATAATTTCTTTTATATATTCTAATGTTTTTGATTTGTTTATATCTCCTTTCACAATTATTTTATATTTATTAAACTGCTTATAATATTCTCTCATACTATATTCTATATCGAAATCGGTTGCATCAGGTCCCACAGCATAAAAGTCATCATTAGTAATATTATCATAAGGATCTGTAGCTCTATAATTACTGCATGATATTAATGATATCAGTAATAATGATAATGAAATGATTCTTGTAAGCATTTTATAAAATTGTTTCCTTGATAATAATAAATATTATATATAATAAATTTATAAATAAAATAAAAAAAATCAATATGTTTTTTTCAAATAAAATTTATAATAATAGTCAAAATATTGCCATTATTATGATATTCCTTCTTATTTTTACATACTAATTCCGTAATTTATCTTAGTCCAAGTAATACCTAAAAAAGTATCCCAACTTCCACCTCCTGGATCTTTTGCAACATTTGGAAGATATAAATTTACTAATTTAGTTACTCCTGATAATGTTACATTAATAGCATTTGCTTTTGTTCCTAAATATTCTAAATTTGCAAGCTCAGTGCATCCGTCAAAACTATTATTATTTACAGCAGTTAAGGATTCAGGTAAAGATATGGATATTAATGCGGTACATCCTTTAAAAGCATCAGATTTTATTTCTGTTAAAGTTGTTCTAGTTAAATCTACTTCTATTTGAGCTTTAGCATCTTTGTAATATTGTTTATCTATTATTTTTTTTACATCACTTAATGTACTAGTTGAAGATATATCTCCTGATATAATTATTTTATATTTTCCATATTGCTTATAATATTCTCTCATGTTGTATTCTATATCAAAATCAGTTGCATCAGGTCCTGATATAAAACTGTCTTCATTAAGAATACTATCGCCAGCAGCAAAAGGATCAATGATTTTATAGTTGCTGCATGAAATAATAAATAGAAAAAATGCAATTAATAAATATTTCATATTGTTTTTCATAAATAGCCTCTGCATTAAATAATATATATTAAATATAATAAAAATATTTACAATTTCGGCACTTTAAATCTTACCCCTAATAATACTTCATGGTATCCGTCTGCTTTCGTATCTATCAAATATCTGTATCCTAAATCAATAGACATATAAGGCAGCACATTAAAAGCCATTCCTCCGCTGAATCCGAAAACTAATGTACTGACAGATGTTCTGTATTCTATTTCATTATATTCAGTTAAAAAGCTGTCTTTTAATTTAGCTCCCATAGAAATACCCAAATAAATAGTGAAAGGAGGGTATTTTGTTAATAATGTCTGTCTGTATGTTTCATCAGTTAATACTTCATCTATAACAAAAAAGTTAATATCAAAATATACTGAACCCAAAAATGTATGCATTTTTAGATCATTTGTCATTCCAACTATATTTCTTCCCATATATTCAAACTCAAATCTTACAGGAGATGATTTATTTATTGTGGGTATGCTGTATCCTATAGAGAATCCTCCGCCCAAATAATTAAAATATCCAAGCTTTCCATCATCTTTTGTATATGCATAATTTCCGTCATGTGAGAATATGAATTTAGGAGTTACATACAAACCTTCTGGTATAAATGAAAATAGTTTTTGACAATTGCTGAAAATCAGCATAAACATAAATACAGCTAAATAATATCTTTTCATCTAAATCCGCTCCTAAAAATTAAACCTTAATGAAGCTATAATATCATGGTTAGATTGAGTTTCTTCTGTAAACAGCAGTCTGTATCCAATATCCGCACTTAATAACGGAGTTATATGAAATCCTAATCCTAGTCCGAAACCATAAAGAAATTGCCCTTTATTGTAATATGTGCTGGTTTTAAAAATACCTCCGTATTCATAAGATTCTGATACAGTATATGTGTTTATAGCCCCGCCAATCAAAATTCCCACATAAACTGACATTAAAGGTCTTTTGCCGTTATTAATTTTACTTCTAATAGAATCAGGATCATCATAATCAACATACCAAAAATAATAATCATAATAAGCACCAAATAAAAAGCTATGTGATTGCATAGTCTGTACGCTGGTTATATATGCATTTTCAGGCATAGGACTCCTAAATAAATATTCAAATTCAAGTCTTACAGTACTGTATTTATGAAATATATCAAAGTTATATCCAAGAGCAATACCGCCTCCTACATATAGATTCTGAATATTTTTTTTATCATTATCAGGTTTCCTTATTCCAGAATCTTCTATTTCTACTAAAAACTTTGGAGATAAATAAGCTCCTATATCTAAAGCCATAAGCATATTAGTTAAAGAAACTATAAAAAAACAACCTAACAAAAACTTTCTTATCATAAAATGCTTTCCTTAAAAAGTAAAAATCAAAATAATATTCCAATAGCAAATCTAGGAAGTAGTACAAACCTGAATATATAATTATAGGAATAACCTACATCCATTATAGATATATCAAGGAAAGGACGCACACCTTTGTCAACACCTAATCCTCTAGAAATATCAATTCTAAACCCAAACTCCCCTGATGCATAAAAATCCCATATATACGTATCCCTGTTTACAATAGAACCATTATTTTTATATTCATTTCCCTTTGTTATAAATAATGTAGTTCCTACTTTAGGCATTATAAAAAAACCTGATGCTCTGTCTTTTTTATTAAAATAGAATCTTCCTCCGATAGAAAAACCAAGTCCGTAAACATCTCCATTATATGTAGCATTTGCATTATTATAATATGTTTTCATAGTATATAAGCCAGCATCAAAATTAACATCTATTTTTTCAGATGCTCTGTATGTATATGTTAAATCCAGCCCAAAAGTTCCCTGAAGTTTAGGATTATAAGGATCATTGCTAGGAAGAAGAAGATTAACTAGAGTAGGGGCTTCTAACATATAAAATATTGTGTTTCCAAAATTGACGCCTACCGAATGCCTATGAGATTCTATTCCGTTTTCTTGTTTTATATTATTTACTGCATTATTATCTATTATATTGTTGGAAATTTCCTCAGCAAAAGATATGCCGCTGACTATAAATAAAAATAAAATTATTAATTTATTTTTTATTTTTTTCATACATACCTCGCTTAAAACCTCAAACTGAAACCTATTCTAGGAAATAATGCAAATTTTATAGATGCCACATAATTAGCCCATGTTGGAAAAGAATTCCAAGCAGGTATTATAGTATCAATATTAATTAATCCGCTTCCAAAGAAACCAATACCTTCTCTTAAATCCTCATACATACCAGGTATTCCAGAACGTACATAATATCCTATTTCAAATAAAGATATATCTATATAAGGCTTTACAGGCCATTCTCTTGTAGGGAATAATTCTATAGTCCATCCTAATTCATAGGAAACATACATTGTAGTATCAACAGTATGACGATGGGTTTTTACTCCTGTAATACCATGTTCTGTCTGTATATCGGATATTAGAGTTTCTAAACCAAATCTGAATGTATTTACAACCTGTCTATTTTTTCCTCCAAGAAATTTTATTCCTATTGTAGCAGGCAAATACATAAAAGATGCTTTGAGTGTTGTGTCTGTTGATATGGCATCTCCTATATTTCCTAAATTCCCGCCTGAAACTGCTGAGTTTACTAAATCTCCTGCCTTATCTTTCGGTATATTAAGAGAAAATGTCATAGTTTGAACACCGAAACCCACTTCTATACCTACACGCGGATGAACCAAAAGAGTATATGATATGCTTGGAACATACCAAAAACTTCCTTTAGCCTCAACTGCATTCATATATTTTTCTATAGAACTTAAATCTGCTCCTGCCAAACCTGCAAATGTATTAGCATTTTCAAATACTGTATTTATAAGAGATGGAAACAAAGCAGCATATCCTGGAACTAAATTTACACTTACTACCTGTCTTCCCTTAATCCAACTGTACGTATTGGTATCAGACTGCGTAGACATTGGTATTCCTTTAGCAGAACATATTTGATATATGCTTAAAACTATAATAAGTATCAGTAATAGTCTAGTTTTCATTAAACACCTTAATATTATTTATTATAACCAGTATACTTACCAAAAGCATTACTGCTTAAATTATCAATTATATCCCTTATCTGAGAAGCCTGCGAAGATGTTAATCCTACATTTTGAGATAATTTATCAACATCCAAATCATTTATATTATTACCGCCTTTCTCAAATTGTGCTATAACATCAGCAGCAACCCCCAAAGCTTTATCTATCCCAACTATATTTGTAATTTCATCTATAGCTTTTTTACCTTCATCTGTCATTTCAACAGTATGCAGATCATTTCCAAACGGTACAGTTATTATATATTCATTATTTTTATTCTTATATACAGCTCCAACTCCTGCTATAGATTCATCAAATGAGTAGCTGTTTCCGTCTAATGTTAAATTTAGTCCTCCATTTTCAACTTTTACATTATTTCCCCAATTCCCGCCTAATATTTTATTTAAAATTATTTCAGGACCTGGTGCTGTTATTGTTAAATTAGTTTTTGTACATGAAACTAATACTATCAAAACATATAATATAAAAATTTTACTAAACAACATATAAAGTCCTATTTTAAGTAGTAGTTTTTTTAGCTCCTATTTCATTAGGATCTCCAAAACTTCCTTTAGGCAGATCCTTTACTATTGCTTCTATTTGACTTACCTGATCTTGAGTAATACCGCTGTTTCCAACTAGTTTATCAACATCTATATCTCCATTGATGTCTATACATCCGTTGCTGGCTATATTAACCATTATTCCTAGAGCCTTATCTTCTCCTACTATTGATACTATATTATTTATAGCATTTTTTCCATCTTCTGTCATATCTACAGTATACAAAGTATCTCCAGCTGGTACTGTTACTATATATTCCTTATCACCTGATGGACTGTCATCTTTATATATTCCGCCTACGCCTAATATGTTATCTTCAAACGTGTAGTTTTTATCTCCTCCGCTTCCACCACTAATTGTTATTTTATTTCCGTTATCGCTTACTGTAACCCCTTCCCATTTGTTATTTTCCATTTTGCTTAAAAATAGTTCTGCTCCTGGTCCTGTTATTGTAAGTGTTGTCTTTTTACATGAAAAAAATGTTAATATAAATAATAATACAATAATGTATTTTACTTCTTTTTTCACCTCTATCTCCGTAAATTATATTTTTATAATATAATTATATAATTTTTTTTTATAAAAACAATATAAAATTATACTTCTATATAAAGTCGACTATTTTACTTTAAAAATTAGTTCATATAATATTTTTTATATGCTTGACAGAAAATTTGAATTAAAGTAAAATTCTTAAATGCTCAATACTAAAAAGGTAATGCTTTTCGTTTATGAATGATGATACAAAACATATAACATATATAACTAATCATGAAAAAAACAGCTTCAGAAGAATTATTATAAACAGGAATTACAAAACAAAAAGATATTATATAGATTTTTTTGTTGCGGGATACAAATATAATGACGGAAAAGAAATGATAGAGTTTCTAAACAGCAATGAACCTGTTATACTAGTACGTGAAATATTTAATCCCTATGACAGATTTGCTGTAGCTATTTATGAAAGAGGGTTTACTAGGCTTGGATATATACCTAAAGTAATATCTCCTTTAATTTCATATAAACTTGAAGATAAAAAGAATAAAATACATGCTAGAATAAAGAATATTAGGCTTGAAGAAGATGATGAATGCAAAATAGAGATAAGAATTTTTATAGATATAGTGAAAAAAGCTAAGAAGAATAGTTAGACATTACAGTTGCATCTTAATGTATATATGATATTATATAGTCAAATTTATTAGAAAAAATTATATATGAAAAAAATTTCGGTAAAAACAGAATTAGCTTTTCAAAAGGTTAAAGATGAGTATATAAAAGAGCCTTTTAAATACGGTATTTTTATACTTACAGGAAAGGAAAGGCTTTTTAAAAAGGCTTTTATAGCTTCAATTCATTCATCAATGTTTCCAGATGAGGGAGATAGTGAGATGAATTACAGTGTATTTTATGATAAAAATGATGCTGTAGGTTTTGCTCCATTAGAAGTTGCTGATACTCCTCCTTTTGGTTCCAATCTTAGACTAATTGTTATTTATAAATATAATAATTTTCAGGAAGATTTTTTAGAATATTGTTCTAATCCATCCAAAACGGCAATAGTTATATTAGAAACGGAAAGCTCATTAGAAGAAGACCCTATATATAAATATTTTTCTAAGAAACAAAATTCTAATAATATATATTTCATAGATTTTCCGTTACCTGATGAAAATGATTTTAGAGGATTGATTAATGCTTATGCTAATAAACAAGGCAAGAAAATATCCTCTGATGCTGTGGAATATTTGATTAATAATATAAATCTTGATTATGATTCACTTTATTCAGAACTTGATAAAATATGCAGCTATAATGATAAAGACTATTTGAATATTGAAGACATTATGGATTTTACCTATGTATCAAAAAATAGAAATATATTTGATTTTTTGGATGCTGTTTTTGAAAGAGATAGGAAAAAGTGTTTCAGTATAATGCACAGACTTGATCAGGATGCATCAAGCTCGATTACATTGATGATGAATAATTTTATGGCTATATATTATATGAAAATATTTACTCCTCAGACAACTTTAAGCGAAATAAGTAAATTAACCAAAATACCGGAGTTTATTCTAAAAAAGAAAAAAAATTCATTAAGATTATTTTCTTTAGATGAGGTGATAAATATCATGTCAAAGATATCATACTTGAATACTTTGAGTGTTACAACTCCTGTAAATGTTTTCAAGGCACATTTTGAATTATTTTTATTTACAATTACAAAGTAAGTAATAAATTTCTATTGTAAATAATTATTTTTTTATAAAAAATATTATATAAATTTGTTTTTCTTAATAAAAAATTTGTTTTGACAAATAACAGTTTATTTTGTATAATATATTATAAATTTATAGGAAGGTGTTTATGTATTTAGTTAACCTTATGGAACAAAAAGTTTCAAAATTAGCAGATTCTTATTTAAAGGAAAAGAATATCCCAGTTAACACAAATATGCGTATGGATATTATAGCATACACACTAAATAGAGTTCAGTCCCAATATGTTACAAGTGCAAGAGGTGTTTTGCATAGCTATAATAGAGATACTATACAAAGTAACACCGAAATTTTAAGTATTATAGCAGATGCCTGCGAAATAGTTACCAGAAGAAAAGAGAATACTTTATTAGAATCAGTTCCTTCTATAGATGAGAGCGGCTATTATATAACATACCCAAGCATAATGGGTAATATAACATCTTCTAATAATTTTGAGAAAGTAGATAATGCTTTAGTATATATTTTTTATGAAAATAAAATATTACAAGGGTATGGAGTTAATTTCCCAAATCCTGCTATAGTATCAGGCAATGTACCTGGTAAATTTATGTTTTGTTTTATGCCTAAGAAGGTTGACAGCAATTCTGAGGTAGAAGTAAATTTGGATATAGTTGTTGAGTCTGAAAAATATATGCAGTATAAAAGCGTATTGTCATTTAAATTAAAGCCAACATATTATAATGTCGGAGATATGCCTTTGTTTTCTATTGAAGAGGTTAATGATATATTGTTAATAGAGAATCATAATATACCTAGTTAATATATAAATAATAAATAAGCATTTGTTGATATTTGTGCATCATTGTATTTTAAAGAGAGCTAAATGAGAGTAATTAAATTTATTGTATTTGCATGCTTTTTTATTATATTTATCGTTATAGCAAATTTGATTCATAAAAATATTACTTCATACGAAGTTGCTGGAATAAGCAGTTCTTTTAATTATTACAACATATTATCATACAGCAATAATGATATAAAATCTTTAGTATCTATTTCTTTTAAAACATCATTTGAAAGTTTATCATCTATGTTTGATATGGATAAGTCTTTTTTAAAAAATACTATTTTGAGAAAAAGTATTAATGTTAGAGAAGAAGAGGCAGAGCTTATTATATTTACAGGAGAAGATTCTATAGAACAGATAACGCTTAATACTTCAAATAATATAGATATTTTTTTAGATAATTTATTAAATGATTTAAATTCAAATAATATAGCATTAGAAAAAGAAATATTGGATGATGAAAATGGAAATGTATTAGCCGAAATTTATTTTTATAAAACCAGTAACTATGAATTTTTTATTACTAAAACTACTAATGATTTGGCTATAGACTATATTAATTTAAAAGCATAGTATACTATGTAAATTTTATAAATATATCAATTTTTTCTTGACAAATAATTTACTTAGTAGTATATTATTAAAATAAGGTTACTAAATAAGATCAATTATCATTTATATTTTATAATTTAGGGAAATTAATACTATGAATACAAGAAATACAATACAAAAACAGGTTATATTAAATGCTGTTAGAGAATTAAAAAATCATCCTACTTCTGAGGAAGTATATAATTACATTAAACCAAATTTTCCATCTATAAGTTTGGGAACTGTTTATAGAAATTTAAATCTATTATCAGATACTAAAGAGATACAAAAACTTTCTATAATAGACGATGCAGTACGTTTTGATCATATAACAAATGAGCATTATCATTTTCAATGCAGTAAATGCAGGCAGCTTATAGATATTCCTATGGAGTACCAAAGCAAATTAGATGAGTTAGTTTCAAATGAATATGGTGTTGATATAATAAAGCATGATATAGTTTTCACAGGAACTTGTAAAAACTGCAAAAATTCTTAAAAATTATAAGAAGTTTGTATACATCATTTTTTATTAATAACTATATTTACAGTCTTGATTTTAATATTTATATTTTATATACTATCTTATATAACATTTTAATTTAAGGAATAATTATGTCAAAAGGCTATTTAGCTTTAGTGCTGCATGCTCACCTCCCTTATGTGAGACACCCAGAACATGAGAACTTTTTGGAAGAGGAATGGTTATACGAAGCTATTACAGAAACTTATATACCTCTATTAGATGCTTATGACAGAATGGTTAATGACGGAATAAACTTTAAGATAACTATGAGTGTTACTCCGCCTCTTATGAATATGCTTGCAAATGAGCTTCTTCAAAATAGGTATGTTAATTATATAGAGAAATTAATTAAATTATCTGAGATGGAATGTGAGAGAACATCATTGGATCCTAGTTTTCATCATACTGCTGAATTTTACAGAGATAAATTCAGAAAGATAAGAGATATTTTTGTTTATAAATATAATAAGAATATATTAAACGGATTCAGATATTTTTTAGAGAAAGGCAATTTAGAAATTATTACATGCGGTGCCACTCATGGATTTTTCCCATTTATGCAGGAATATCCTAAGGCAATAGAAGCTCAGTTAAAAATGGCTATTAAAACGCATGAAAGACATTTAGGAAGAAAGCCCACAGGTATATGGCTTGGAGAATGCGGCTTCTTTCCAGGGCTTGAAAAACATTTGGCTAATAATGGAATAAAATATTTCTTTGTAGATACGCACGGAATAATGTATGCTGATAAAGTGCCTAAATACGGTGTTTATGCTCCTTTGTACTGTTCAAGAGAGAGCAGAGTTGCAGCTTTCGGAAGAGATATTGAAAGTTCAAGAAGCGTATGGAGTGCTGAAGTAGGTTACCCTGGTGATTTCAGATACAGAGAGTTTTACAGAGATATTGGATATGATTTGCCTTTTGAGTATATTAAAGACTTTATACAGAGCAACGGACTTAGAAAGAATACTGGAATAAAATACTATAGAATTACAGGAAAAGACTGTGCAAAAGAGCCTTATAATCCAGAGTGGGCTATGGATGCGGCAGGAGAGCATGCTGGAAACTTTATGTTTAATAGAGAAAAACAAATTGAATATTTAGCTTCTGTAATGGACAGACCTCCTATAGTAGTATCTCCTTATGATGCTGAACTTTTTGGGCATTGGTGGTATGAAGGACCTATGTTTATAGAGTTCTTAATGAGAAAGATACATTATGATCAAAATACTATAGAAACTATAACTCCAAAAGAATATTTGGAAAGACATCCTGTAAACCAAATATCTATGCCTTCTATGTCGAGCTGGGGAGCTAACGGATACGGAGAGGTTTGGCTTAATGGAACTAATGGCTGGATATACAGACATTTACATAAGGCTGCTGAACGCATGATAGAATTAGCACATGATTATTATAATGAAACAGGGCTTTATGAAAGAGCATTGAATCAGGCTGCAAGAGAATTATTGCTTGCTCAAAGCAGCGACTGGGCTTTCATTATGCATACTGGCACTATGGTTGATTATGCTGTTAATACTACTAAACTTTATATTAAAAGATTTACGGATCTTTACTATGCTATTAAAAACAGAGATTTGAATGAAGAATGGCTTAGAAAAATAGAATGGCGTGATGATATATTCCCAGAGATGGATTTTAGAATATATAATTAATTTTGTTTAATTTAAAAAAAATCAAGAGTATGTATATTGTTTTTTCAGTATACATACTCTTTTTTATAAAATTAGGTTGAAATGATTGTATTTAATATTTTATCATTATTCATTTGCAGGCATTCTTTTCATTCCATTTGATATGAATCCGCAAATCAAATAAACAGCTGAACCAATCAAGCCTGCGAATATAGGAGCTTCTACCCATCCTATATTAAGTTTTAGTATGAATATGGTGCTTGTTACTAATCCTACTATCATAGAAAGTAAAGCTGATGTAATATTTGCTTTAACAATAGGTCGCATCATTATAGGTCCTACAAACATTGCTATAAGCCCTCCTGTTCCTATATACGCTATTTGATTAAGCATTCCCTGAGGAGCTAAATATGTAAGTATAAGTCCCCATACGCCAGTAAATACTACTCCTAATCTATTAACTATAGGGCTGCTTTTATCTGGTTTATTTGTAAATGATACAACCAAGTCATGCGATAGAGATGATGCTAATGCCTGCAGAACCGAGCTTATAGTAGAAAGCATTGCGAATAATATAAACAGTATTATCATACCGCCTATTGCAGGAGGAATATAAGTTGTCAAAAATACAGGCATGGCACTGTCTGGATTTGATAAGTTAGGATTTTTATAAAACATATAAAGTCCTGCTATAGGTACTAAACTCAATATTATTCCGATAGGTGCCATATATAAAGACATTAAAGGTATATTAACATCTTTTTTAAATGATAAGAATCTCACTGACATATATGGAAGAGTAGTAGTGAATAGAAAGGCATATATAAATACTAAAAATACACTGTACTTTCCATTTCCGTAAGGTACAGAAGTTTCAGGATTAATAAACTCTGGTTTCACTTCACCTACTTTTTGTATAAGCTCCAGCATTGGTATATCTTTAATTATAGTTAAGTATACTATTATAGAAGCTATAACCATTCCTATACACATTATTGTATCGGTTATAGCCACAGCAAGAAGCCCTCCTTGAACCGTGAATATAATAATAACAATCATTAATACTATAGATGCGGCATGTTCGGAAATACCAAGCCATTGAGAAGCAACCAAACCAACCGCTCTGATTTGTCCTATTATATAAACAGATAAAAATACAAAAGTAGCGATACCTCCTAATCCATGAACTATTCTTTTTTGTGTTTCATTTCCATAATGTGTTTTAGCAATATATTCAGGTACTGTATAGCCGCCGCTTTCTTCAGCTCTCTTTCTCATAAACCCAGCAAAAAATAGTGTACCAAATGTTATAGCAGGAGCAAAGAAGAAATTAGCAAATATTTCTATAGCACCATAAGCATAAGTTGTACCGGGAGAACCTATAAAGCCCCATCCACTGTATCCTGTAGCCATTAAAGTACCCGCTCCTACAAAAGCTCCTATTGATTTAGCCCCTAGCAAAAAACCTTCAGAAGCATTTTCCTTAATTTTTAACTGCGACCAATATCCTATTGATATTAGGGCAATAGAAGAAATTATTAATATTATCCAATTTGTTATCATTTTGTTGTTATCTCCTTTTATTTTGTTTTAATTACTTATTTACTTTATTTTTTAAGGCTCTGAAAATGCATGCTATAATAGGTACTATCATTAATACACCGCAGCCGTAAATAAAGTAATCCATAAGCCATGAACCTGTCATAAATTTCTCCTTATTAGATTAATATTATAATTTTATATTCCAATGATCTTGGAATTAAAAATTTTGAACATTAAAATATGTACGTATTGATTTGTGAAAAATAGATTATTCTATCACCTTGATAGGGTTGTTATATGATAAGATGCTTTCTGAATAGAAGAAAAAGAATATTTAATTATGTTTAGATATTTCACTATTAAATACCTCGATTAATTGATTTAAATATATTTCTATTAGCAGTAAGTATATAATATTTTTTATTTTTTGTCAACTAAAAATTATAATTTAATATATAATATAAAAAATAATACCATCATAAATTGAGGAATATTATGAAAGAGATAAAAATAACAGATATAGAAAATATAAAAATAGGAAATGCTCAAAATAAAGAAGCTGCAACAGGATGTACAGTTATAATATGTGAGAGGGGAGCCGTTACTGGTTTGGATGTAAGAGGCGGGGGACCTGCTTCAAGAGAGAGCGAATTAACAAAGCCTTTTGCTTCTGCGGAAATAATACATGCGGTTCTTTTAAGCGGAGGAAGTGCTTTTGGGCTTGATGCTTCAGGCGGAGTAATGAAGTATTTAGAAGAGAGAAATATTGGTTTTGATGTAGGGGTTACAAAGGTTCCTTTGGTTTGTCAGTCTTGTATATTTGATTTGCGTATAGGAGATTATAAAGTTCGTCCTGATATTAATATGGCTTATGAGGCTTGTATAAATGCAGAAAATAATAATCCTAAGATGGGTAATTATGGTGCTGGTACTGGTGCTTGTGTAGGTAAGATATTAGGCACTGATTATATTATGAAGTCTGGGCTTGGTTTTTATGCTGTTCAAATTGACGATGTAAAAGTAGGGGCTGTTGTTTCAGTTAATGCTTTCGGAGATATATATGATTATGATAATGGTAAAATGATGGCAGGGCTTCTTAATGAAAATAAGGACGGATTAAGGAGTTCTGAAGATGAGCTTATAAAAATTACTCAAAATAAAAATTTAACATTTACTTCCACAGCAAATGATATAGTTACAAATACTACAATAGGTGCTGTTATAACAAATGCTAAGTTTACAAAATCGCAGATGGGAAAAATTGCTTCTATGGCACATAATGGATTTGCAAGAACAATAAAGCCTGTTCATACTACATTAGACGGCGACAGTATTTATGCTATGAGTGTTGGTGATATTAATGCTAATTTGGATGCTGTGGGTACTATTGCTGCTATTGTTATGGGGCGTGCTATTAATAATGCTGTAAAAAGTGCTGAGGCTTCTCATGGTTTTAAATGCTTTGATGATATAAAATAAATAAATTAGAATTTGCTATAATAAATATTTTTTATAGAACATATTTTCTTTAAAATAAAAATTATAATGTCAAATATTAATTATTATCAACTATAAGTTCAAAATAAAAAACTTGTGAAATTCCTAATTGATAATGCAGAATTAAGTTTAGGTTTTTATGATGAAGATATATCTTTTTATGAGGTATATTTTTCTGATACTATTGTCGAAATAGAAAGAGAAAAAGGTTATTTATCAAAAAATATAAATTTAACAAAATAGCAGTTAAAAGAAATAGCATCCCCAAATGGTATAAAAATAAGAACCAATATAGAAACATATCAAATAACTTTTTTTTATGGTTATGTGAAAATTGTTAGTAAGTATGAAGATAATGAAATATATTTGAAATGGTTAAAGATTTGATATATTAAAACAAAAATATAATTTTATTTTGACATAAAATAATGGTGTTATATTACATTTAACATATATTCTTAAAATATTAAGCTATAGTATATGCGTTTTTTGCAACTTTTTTGTGCGGCAAAAAAGTTGATAATTCTATATAAAGTACATCAGTTGACAAACTTAAAAAATTTCAGTATAAATTAAATGTATTTTTTAGTTATAATAGTGTCTATTTAAATATTTTTATATAAAATAAAAACTTGTAAAATTCCTGCTTATAGTATAGAATTGCATATCAAAAATATTAAAGAAAATTTAAAATGGAGCAAAAATAAGATGGATTATAGTTCTACTATCAATTTGCCTAAAACCGCTTTTCCTATGAAAGCAGGTTTAAAGGAAAAAGAGCCCAAAATAATAAAAAAATGGGACGAAGAAAAACTTTATCAACAGCTTAGAGAATTAAGAAAAGGTGCTCCTAAATGTATTTTACATGATGGACCGCCTTATGCGAATGGAGATATTCATATTGGAACATCATTAAATAAAATTATTAAAGATATTATTGTAAGGTATAAATCTGCTAAAGGTTTTGATTCTCCTTATGTTCCTGGATGGGACTGTCATGGTATGCCTATAGAATTAAAGGTGCAGGAGAGTTTGGGAGATAAATATAAAGAAACTTCTAAATTTATAATGAGAAAAAAATGCCGTGCTTATGCTCAGAAATATATTGATATTCAAAGAAAAGAGTTTAAAAGACTTGGTGTAATGGGGGATTGGGAAAATCCTTACCTTACTATGTCGCCTGAATATGAATCTGAAATAGTTGAAGTATTTGCACAATTAGTAGAAAAAGGATATATATACAAAGGCTTAAGAACTATTCACTGGTGTATGGACTGTGAAACTGCATTGGCTGCTGCCGAAATAGAATATGATGATAATCATACTTCTACAAGTGTTTATGTTAGATTTCCAGTATTAAATAAAATCAATGATAAACTAAATGGAAACGTTGATGTTATGATATGGACTACTACTCCTTGGACACTTCCTTCAAATATGGCTTGTGCTTTCAATAGAGATTTAGATTATGTGGCTGTTGAAATAGACGGAAGATATGCAATAATGACTAAAAGCCTAGTTGATACTGTTCTTGGTAAAAAAGATATGAAAGCAGAAGGCAGAGATATTATTCCTATTTCTATAGAAGAAATTGAAAAACTTGAAATAGCTCACCCATTTATAAAGGATAGAAAATCTGCTGTTGTATTTGCTGATTATGTTGAAGCTACTGCTGGTACTGGTGTTGTTCATACTGCCCCTGGTCATGGTATGGAAGACTATCAGACAGGGGTTAATTACGGACTTGATATATACTGTCCTGTAGATAAGGCTGGAAGATATACTAGTGAGTTTCCAGAAATGCAGGGCATGAAAGTAAGAGATGCTAATCCTAAAGTAATTGAAATACTTGAAAATAACGGTTCATTATTCTATAAAGAAAAAGTTACACATAGTTATCCTATTTGCTGGAGATGTAAAAATCCTTTGATATTCAGAGCTACTTCTCAGTGGTTTATGGATATGAAGCATGATCATATAGATGAAAGAACTGTTAAATCTTTAGATAATATTAAATGGTATCCTACTTGGGGACATGACAGAATGAGAAAGATGCTTGAAAATCGTCCAGATTGGTGTTTATCAAGACAGCGTTCTTGGGGTGTTCCTATACCTGCATTCTACTGTAAAAACTGCGGAAAAACTTTGCTTACTGCAGAGTCTACTAAACATTTTGCTGAAATAGTAAAAACTAAAGGAATGGACGTATGGTTTGAATTAGAGCCTAAAGACTTACTTCCTGAAGGTACTAAATGTGAATGCGGATCTTCTGATTTTGGCAAAGAAGAGGATATTTTGGACGTATGGTTTGATTCTGGAGTATCATCATTTGCTGCACAGAAAACCAATAAAGATTTGGACGGTGTTTTCCCTGTTGATATATATTTGGAGGGAGGAGATCAATACAGAGGCTGGTTCCAAGCTGCAATTTGGCCTTCTATGGCTATAAGAGGAATTCCTCCATATAAAGAGCTTGTAACTCATGGCTGGACTTTAGATGAACAAGGCAGAGCTATGCATAAAAGTGCCGGCAATGTTGTTTCGCCTTTAGAAGTTATTGACAAATATGGTGCTGATATATTAAGGCTTTGGTGTATAAGTGAAGACTTTACTCACAATGCACGTGTTGGCGATAATATGATGAAAGCTATTGCTGACAATTACAGAAAAATAAGAAATACTTTCAGATATTTGCTTGGAAATATTTCTGATTTTGATTACAGCAAAGAAAAGATCGAAGTTAAAGATTTACTTCCTGTAGACAGATATGCATTATCAAGACTTCATAGCTTTATAAAAGTTGCTGATAAGGCCTGCGAGGGTTATGAGTTTCATTTATTCTATCAAAGACTTATCAATTACTGTGTAGTTGAACTTTCTGCTACTTACTTTGATATTATAAAAGACAGATTATACTGCGACAGAAAAGATTCTGTTTCAAGAAGAAGTGCTCAGACTGTACTTGCTGAAATATTAGATGTATTAGTAAAACTTATAGCTCCTGTACTTCCTTTCACAACTGATGAGGTTTGGGGATACTATAAAGAGGAAAATGCTTCTTCTGTACATTTGGAATTATATCCTAAAGCTGATGATAGTTTGATTGATTTAGAGTTAGAACAAGAATGGGCTTCACTTCTTAAAGTACGTGATGATGTATTATTATCGCTTGAAAGAGCCAGAGATAACAACACTATAGGTAAATCTTTAGAGGCTTATATAACAATATGCACTAAAGAATCATCTTCAAAAGACTTACTTACAAAATACCAAAAATATTTAAACGAAGTATTCATTGTAAGTAAAGTAACAATTTCAGACAGCAAGGACGATACATTTATAGAGGGCGGTGTTTCTTATGTTAAGACAGAGAAAGCTAGTCATGAAAAATGCGTACGCTGTTGGGGACATTATGACAGTGTAGGAACAGACAGCGAGCATAAAGAGTTATGTACTAGATGTGCTGAGGCAGTGAGATAAAAAATAATTAATATTTAGATATTATAAAAGGGTAGCTGGTGTTTGCTGGCTATCCTTTTTTATTAGAACTTCTTTGTAAAAGAAAGCAAACTTTTTCCATGTTCTTTTTTTGCTTGCCCAAAAAAAGAACCAAAAAAATGGCATTTCTTTTTTGTAAAAAAGAACCAAAAAACATTTACAATCTTGAGGTATAACTCTTTATTTCTGGTATTGAGTTATATTTCTTTTTTGTTACGCCACAGTCGGACTTTGTCAAAAGAAGCAAAAAAATTTTTATTAAGTTTATGACGCGGGCTGTTAGCCCTGTTTAGAATTTAAGGGTATATATAGTGGGTTGATAATTTAATGGTTTTATTTATAATTTAAACTGTAGAGAAATTAATATTGTAGAAGGTTTGAATGGAGAATAAATATAATGAAATAACTAAAACAAATTATAATAATATAAATATAAGATTTAATATATTGGTTGATGATATATTAAAGAATTTAAATCTTGATATAAAAGAATATTATGAAAAATTTTGTCTTTTAAGTTTAATTAATGATTATGAAAATGGAGAATGGAGAATTAATAAATTTGTTAATTATTTATATGATAGAGTTATGGAGGTTGGACTTTCATTTGAAGAAAGAAAAATATTGTCAGATTCTCCAATGAGTATGGTTAAAAGAGCTATTTCAAAACTTAAACCAAATGATATAAAAAAATCTGGAGAAATAGGAGAAATTTTATTATATGGAATAATGAAAGATTATTATAATGCTTTAAATGTAGTTCCTAAAATATTTCATAAAACAAATAGAAATACTTATGTTAATGGTTCTGATAGTGTACATATCACAATTAATAATGGTCAAATTAATTTGTGGTTAGGCGAATCAAAGTTTTACAAAGATGTAGAAAAAGCAGTAAAAAATGCTATAAAATCTATTAAATCTATTTTAGAAGATGATAAGTTAAAATCAGAAATATCAATGGCTTATAATTCTAAAGATTTAAATGATATGTTAAAATTTAATATAATAGATAAGAATATTTATAATAATATTAAGATAATGCTAAATGAAACTAATTCGCTTGATGAAATAAAAAAACAATTACATATACCTATATTAATATTATATGAGTGCGATATAACATCATTAAATAACTCTATAAATAATGATTATAAAACAAATATAATTGCTCGCCATAAAAAAATAGTAAAAAAATTCTTTTTAGATAATTTTGATTTTATAGAAAAAGTCTATAAAGGAGAAGAAATAAATTTTCATTTAATACTTTTTCCAGTGCATAGTAAAGAAGTTATATCCAAATTTTTTTTTAGAAAGTTAGAAGAATTAGAAGAAAAATATGATTGAATTTAATTTATTTGATGAATGTAAAAAAATTAATTCATTATTTAATGAAGAAAAGGAAGAAGAGGCAAGAGAAGCCTTAATTAATCTATTAGATTATATAAGGAATAATATAGATATCGAATTACAACCTTTGAGTCATAGACAGTTTTTTTATCATTTAATAAGGATATCAGGTCTATATCCATATTTAGATAAATATATTGAAGATGCAATATTTGAAGATAAATTAGTTTATAATTTTTTTTCTATAAGTGATAATAAAAAATCTATAGTATTACATAGGGAGCAATTAAGAGTATTAAATGTACTTTTGAGTGGTCATAATGTATTATTAAGTGCACCTACAAGTTTTGGTAAAAGTTATATAATAGATAGTTTAATATCTATAAGAAAACCTAAAAATATTTTAATAATAGTTCCTACAATAGCACTACTTGATGAAACTAGAAGAAGAATATATAAAAAGTTTCATAATGATTATAATATTATTACTACAGCAAATGAAAACATATATTTTAAAAATATATTTATTTTTACACAAGAAAGAGCATTAACATATTATAAAGTATTATCTAGTATCGATGTTGATTTACTAATTGTTGATGAATTTTATAAAATAGAAATAGTCAAAGATAATGATGGAAAAGCTGATATAAGAAGTTCTATATTGCAGCAAATAATATTTTATTATTGTTCTGAAATAACACAGAAATATTTTATTGCTCCTAATATTGATGAAATATCAGAAAATCCATTTATAGAGTATAATGAATTTTATTATACTAATTTTAATACAGTAAAAGTTGAAGAGCATGATTACATTATTAAAGGAAAGAATAATAAAGATCTAAAAAATTATAAATTGAATTCATTATTAAGAAATAAGCTATTTAATAAAAAAAATATTATATATACAAATACGGTTATAAGTATAAAAGATATATATACAGAATGTATAGAAAAATATGATATAAATATGTCTTCAAATACTGAATTGCAAAATAGTTTTTTAGAATGGTTAGAATTACATTATTCTAATGAATGGATTTTATATAAATTAGTTGAAAGAGGAATTGGTATTCATAATGCTCAAATACCAAAGTATTTATCTCAAATACAAATTAGACTTTTTAATTATAAAGAAATTAGTCATATAAATACGATAATTGCTACTTCTTCACTTATAGAAGGAGTTAATACAGTTGCTGAGAATATAATTTTATATAGTAATAAAATATCAAAAAAACAATTTAATAGGTTTACATACAACAATATAAAGGGTAGAGCAGGAAGGATGTTTGAGTATTATACAGGTAATATTTATTTATTAGAAGAACCTCCAGCTAAAAAAAAATATAAATTAAATATTGATATTAATGATTCTACTATTATTGATATAGATAATACAGAAATATCTAATAATTTAACGGAGGAACAAAAAAATAATATAGAAGAAACTAAAAAAGAAATGATATCAATGATAAATGAAGAAGAATTTTACAGTATTAGAGATGAACATTCAATAAAGAATGATAGAGAAACTATGCTTAATATAACTAAAGAATTATATGAAGCAAGTGAGAATAATAAGCTAATAGATATGTTACTGCCATTTTCTAATGATGACTGGAAAAATGATTGTAAATATATATTAAATATATTACATAAGTATCCAAATTCTTTGAAAGAAAAAGATATTTTTAATATGTCACAATTTGTTATAGATATTTCAAATAGTTGGTATTCAAAATCATTAGAAATTTTAAATACAACTAAAAATTATATAGGAATAGATGATTATTTTAGGTTTGAAAATTTAGTATCATTTGATGTATATAATTTATTTTCAGATATTAATACATTACAAAAATGTATTTTAAAAGATAATGCGATAGATATATCTCAATTTGTTAATAATCTACAAAATGTATTTTTACCACCACATGTCTATACTTTAGAAGAATTTGGACTTCCTAGAATGTTATCTAAAATAATTGATGAATCTGGTATTATTAAATTTAATTTTGATGAAAAAGATGGTATTAATAAGACTTTAAATCAATTTATAGAAAAAAAAGATGATATTATAAAATTATTTGATGTAAATTCTTTTGATTATTATTTTTTACAATATTTTTATGATGGTATAGATATTAAAATATAATAATTGTTTGATGTTGGGTAATAAACCGCACATATATTGTATTTGCTGTAAGGGTGAGCGTTACCGTGCGGAGTGGTGCTACAGCTTGTAGTTGTTTGATGTTGGGGTTGATTTTTCTACTTATACTTAGTTGCAAAATGTGCGGTTTGGGTGTATTTAGTATAAAGTTATAATTGGTGTATTTTATATTATTAAAGGCAATAGGCAAGTAATTTCTATAAATTATATTTTTCAAAGATTGTAATATAAAAAATGGTATCTTTCATTGAATATTTAAGTAAAATTTTGTATACTATATAAAAGTGTATATTTATTTTATAACTTAATGAGAGTATTGCGATTAAAGTTTATTTTTTATATTTGAATGTTACAAAAATAAAATTATTAAAAGTGGTGGTGGCTGGATGCTGTCTGCCTTTGTAGTGTCCATTGCCCGCCTACGGAGAAATACTGCATTTTAGGGTATTACCCACATTTAATGCATATTCTTAAAATATCAAACTGTAGTATTTGCGTTTTTTGCTACTTTTTTGTGCGACAAAAAAGTAGATAACATTTATATAAAGTGCATAAGTTGATAAAATATAATTGTTTAGGTATATATAAGTTTTATTATATGGTTTTGGTAGTTTATATTGTTTATTAATTAGTGATGGATTATATAATAAAACTAATTGGGGGTACTTGTTTTCGTATGGGCTGGCGGCATAAAAATAAAATTTTGGTAAACGTACAATATACGGTTTTATTATATGGTTTTGTTGGTTTATATGGATTAAAAATTATATAATAAAAGTAATTTATAAATAAAATTATTAAAAGTAATGGGGGTACATTATGTATAGTAAAGAAGAAGTTTATAAAAAAGTTGAAGAGTTAGTTATTAAGTTTAGGAATAACAAGGATCAGTATACTAACAAAAATTATAATGAAACGGAGACTAGAAGGGATTTTTTGGATCCGTTCTTTGAGGCGTTCGGTTGGGATGTAGCTAACAGGGCAGGTAAATCGCAGACTTATCGTGATGTAATTCATGAGGATAAGCTCAAAGTGGGTAAAGAAACTAAAGCTCCCGATTATGCTTTTCGTATTGGTGGGAGTAGGGTTTTCTTTGTGGAGGCGAAAAAGCCCGGGGTTAATCTTAAAGAGGACAGTCTGCCTGCTTTTCAGCTTAGGAGGTATGGCTGGAGTGCTAAGCTTGGTATTAGTTTTCTTACCGATTTTGAGGAGCTTGCCGTTTATGATTGCACTAGAAAGCCAAATGTTAATGATAAGGCTTCTACTGCTAGGATTGAGTATATTCATTTTGAGGATTATTTAAAAAGGTTTGATTTTCTTTATGAGATACTTAATAAAGAGAGAATTGAACAGGGTTCGCTTGAAAAATATATTGCGGGTACTTCAAACAAAAAAGGTACTGAAAGTGTTGATATTGATTTTCTTAATTCACTTGATAATTTGAGGACTAAACTTGCATCTAATATTGCGAAGCTTAATAAAAATTTATCTGTACGCGATTTGAATTATGCGGTTCAGCAGATTATTGACAGGATTATATTTTTGAGGGCGGCTGAGGACAGAGGCATTGAAGAGTATGGGGATTTAAAAAGGACATGCGAAAATAAGAATGAGAATTTTTATAATAATCTTTTGGGGATTTTTAAAAGGGCTGACGGTAAATATAATTCGGGGCTTTTTGATTTTTCTAAAGACAGTATTAGCAGCAGTATTGAGATTGATAATAAAGTAATAAAAGAGATTATTAATGAGCTTTATTATCCTTTGAGTCCTTATGAGTTTTCTGTTATATCGGTTGAGATAATTGGGAATGCTTATGAGCAGTTTTTGGGTAAGACTATCACTATAGGGAAGAATCATAGTGCGAAGATAGAATTAAAACCAGAGGTGCGTAAGGCAGGAGGGGTTTATTATACACCTGAGTATATAGTTGATTATATAGTAGCGAATACGGTTGGGGAGGCTATAAAGGGGAAGAAGCCTGAGGAGATAGCCAATATAAAAATATTGGATCCAGCTTGCGGCAGCGGAAGTTTTTTACTTGGGGCGTATAAATATTTACTTAATTATCATATTGAATATTACAACAAGATAAAGGACAGGGCGAAGTTTAAGGGTTCAAAAGAAGATGTAATAAAAGAGAATGGGGATTTAACAATTTGGATAAAGAAGCAGATATTACGCAACAATATATTTGGAGTGGACATAGACAGCAATGCGGTAGAAGTAACGAAATTATCATTACTTATGAAATGTTTGGAGGGGGAGAGTCCGGCGTCAATACAGAACAATCAGGATTTATTTAATGAGCGTGCTTTACCGTCATTGGAGGATAATATCAAATGCGGTAATAGTTTAATAGGCAATGATTTTTACGAGAGCCAGTCGGTGCTTGATTTTGACGAGGAGACGCAGTATAAAATAAATTGTTTTGATTGGGAGGAGGAGTTTAAAAGTGTTTTTAAAGGGGGCGGTTTCGATGTGGTGATAGGCAACCCGCCGTATGTTGATTCAGAAGAAATGGTAAAAAGTAGCCCTTTAGAACGCAATTATTGTTCTTCAAATTATGAAGTTGCAAGTGGAAATTGGGACTTATATTGTGTATTTTCAGAAAAAAGTATTAATCTTTTAAAAGATAATGGATATTTTGGTTATATAATACCAAATAAATTTTTATCTTTACCTTATGGAGAACATTTAAGGTTATTATTTTCAAAGTATCATATAAAAAATATTAGAGATTATTCTTCTGTGACTGTTTTTGTAAGTAATAATAAAAAAATTAATGTATATCCAATTGTTATTACTTTAAATAAAAAGAGTCCTGAAGTTGGTATTTATAATAAAATGATATCTGAAGAAGAAATCGATTATCAAAAAGAATTTTTTATAGATAATACTTTTGAATGGTCTGTTAAATTCGATAAAGAATTTGAATTAATAGATAAGGTTGTAAAAAAGTCTAAATTATTAGGTGATGATTTTATTATTGAAAATTCTGCTACAGTATCTGAAGCATATGAAATTAAAGAATATTTAAAAGATGATAATAATATTGATTCATCTTTTATGTTTATTAATACAGGTACTATAGATAGATATTCTATTTTATGGGGAATTAATAATACTCAATATATAAAAGATAAATATAATTACCCTGTAGTAGAGAAAGATATTATTAAATCTAAATTTCCAAAAAGATATGATAGTGCCATAAAAGAAAAAATAATTGCAGCAGGAATGGTAAATAAACTAGAATTTTGTTATGATGATACTTCAAATGTTTTAAGTGGTAAATCTACAACTATTATAATGAATAAAGAACAAAGTATATATAATTTAAAATATATATTAGGTTTATTAAATTCAAAATTGTATAATTTAGTATTTAAATCTTCTAATAAACATAATTCTATGAGTGGAGGATATATGAATGTTAATAAAAATTCATTATCTCATTTCATATATTATCCATTAGATATGTCTAATAAACAAGACAAGGAAATGCATGACAAAATAGTTACGCTCGTTGACAGTATCATTGCGTTAAACAAGAAGTTAGCCGTTGAGAAAAATCCTAATGCTGTTACTATGATTAATAGACAAATCAATGCTGTTGACAAGCAGATTGATGCGTTGGTGTACAAGTTGTATAATTTGAGCGATGATGAAGTGAGAATTATAGAAGGGGAGTAAAAGGAACTATAAGAGGTTTTATTTTATAAAATACATATTAATATAAAATTATGGAGTTTAATATGGAAATTAAGGATAAAATAATATCTGATGATTTGATAAATACTTTAAAAGAAGAATCTAATATAAATTCTGAATTTAAAAAATTATATAATTTTGCCTTTGATTTTAATAAAGATTATGAGAATAAAAATTTTTATAATATTATAATTAATTTAAGAAAATGTAGTGATTATGTATGTACTATTTATGGAGTTAAAAGCTTAGAAAATATTATTTCTTCTGTTATATGGAAAAAAGTATCTTCTTCATCTGAACGTTTATATACTACTAAATATCTTGATAATTATATACAAAAATATGATAATATAGAAGATTTTTGTATTGATTCATTTAATGATATAACTAATAGTAGAGATATAGCTAATTCGAATTTACACCCACAATTTAAAAAATATAGTTTTAAAATTAATGAATATAATTTACCACATTTTAATTCTATAAACATTCTAATAGAAATAGGATTATTTGGATTGTATTATAAAAATGAACTCAATTCTAATGATGAGATATATTTAGAAAATATTTTTGAATTACCTACTAAAGAAGATTATGATAATTATATCAAAGATAATAATATAAAAAATCATACACTATTTGAATTTATTTATGTAGAATATATTATTAACAATGAAAATAATGAATTTTTAGATAAATATGATGCATTAAAAATAGCAAAATATTTTTGGAATCAAAATTACCAAGAAATAATTAATATATTGAATGAAAGAAAAAAATATATTATTGAAACAAATGATAGTTACTATCAGTTAATTTTATCAATTGCAATAATGCGTATAGAATTAAATGAAAAAGAAAAAGCAGTAAAATTTTTGAAACAAATAGTTAATGAATGTAATATAGAATATATAAAATATATTGCAATTGAGTTAGCAAGATATTGTGATGAAGATATAGAATATAAATATGAATATGTAAAATATCCTGCTAATATAGAAAGATATTATAATGATATTACTAATACTTTATATGAATATGTAATAAAAAATTATAATGGTGTGGTAACTTTAGAAGAAGATAATAGTTTTTTTATATTGAGAAATAATATAAAAAAATGGATTTCTATATATTTACAATATATATCTTTAGGTTTGTTTAATTTATTAAATTCGCATTTTGCAATTTTATTAAAGGAGCAAATAATACAATATAGTATTTATAAAAATAGTAATGAAATATTATTGCATACATTTTTTTTATTATTAAATTCTAATTTATATAATAATAAAATTTTAAAAGATGCAAGTTTAATTATAGAAGATATGTTACCATTTTTAGATTATGATAAAATATTATTATATATTGATCAAATAGTAGAAAGTAAAAAAATTAGTACTTCTCAAATTAATTTTATTATAAAAAATATTGATTTATTAGAAGAAAACCATATAAAAAAATTATCTAATAAAATTACTAAATTATTAAGTCAATTTGAAAAAAAAGAAAAAAGTATAAAAGATAGGTTTAATTATTTTGTTATTGAGGACTATATAAATATATTTATTTTGTTATTAGAGTATAATCAAGATTTATGGCAAAAAGAAAAAAGATTTTTATTAGAAATATTAAAAAAATATAAGTATAATCTTAATTTTTATATGAAAATGTATGTATTCATTGATACAATTATAGATAAATTATTTTCTAAATATAATGATATTATTGATAATGATTATATATTAGAATGGATTGATTTTTTAGAAGAAATTTATCAAGATAAAAAATTTAATAATTTTAATTATATTAAAAATGCAGAATCAGAATTAAAGTATAAAATAGTTTTAACTTTTTCTTATTTAAATAAAAAATTAGAAAATATATATCTAACAAAATATTTTGATGTTACATTTTATCTATATAATGGTTTTAATGCACTACCAGATATTACTGAAGAAAATATTAAAAAGCTTTATGAACATTGTAAAGAAGAATTAAAAAAAATATTTATTTCAAAAGATCAAGATCCTATATATATTATAAATCAGTTTTTAATTATAACAAGAGACAATAATTATTTGTTTGAAGAAGCTAAAAAATTGTTAAATGATTATATAGAGCATTTCTATAATGATAATACTAATTATGTATATAAATTTGATTTTTTAATGTCAATACTATCTCTAATTTTAGAATATAAAAATGAAAAAATTATTAATGATGAACTTATAAAAAAATATATAGATATTAAATATTTAGAAGGAATATTTAAAAATAATTTATCTATTATGTACCATGATATGGCTAAAAAATCTATTGTTGAAGTAATAAATTCGTATATTGATTGTTTAAATAGTATTATTGATCCATCTTCTTTTGGTATGAATAGTTTATTAAATTTATCTAATATATTATGGCATAAAAATACTATAAAATATAGTACTACATTATTAAAATATTTTTATAATAATATAGATTGTGAATTTAAATCTATTTTAAAAATGCAAATAATAAAATGGATTGGAAGTTTACCAATAAATTTGGCTACATATATGATAAAAAATTATAAATTTATATATAAAAATGAGGTTAATATTATTGATGAAATAAAATATATATATCCAAATATGAATTTAAAATTATTAAAAGAATTAGATAAAGAGTAATATGTATTTTATTTTTTTGTTTGATGTTGGGTAATAAACCGCACCTACATTTTACTGTCCTTAATATTAAGATATACGGTGCGGAAAGCCCCTACGGCGAGTAGTGGGTAATCAGCCGTATATTTAAGTAGGTCATTATTTCAGAGTAAAAGGCTTTAGCCTGCGTTCAATATTTAATAAAAATTCGCGTTATCGTTTTTGGTATGCTACCAGAATGTTTGGGTTATCCTACAGTATGTAAATGCTTTTTGCTTCTCGCCTGCCAAAGGCACGCACAGCGAGGCGGGCTTCGCCTGTGCCACAAAAGAAGTAGTTTTTTGGTACTTTTTTCCTATGAAAAAAGTACAATCTTTTTCGTGTTTTTTCTAAAAAAGTTACTGTTTGTAGGCTTATTTTGTTAAAAATGTTTGTTTAACTTTAAAGGGTGGGTGGGTTATATGGAAAATTTAAAAAAAATTATTTATTGGTTCGTCTTTGAGTTTGGGTTGGATTTTTAGTTATTTTATTTATTTTTTGAGGTTGGGTAATCAGCCGCACGTACATGGGGCGTTTGGTAAGGGTTAGCGTTGCCGTGCGGGAAGGTGCTACAGCTTGTAGTAGGTAATGGTTTTTACGAGAGCCATCTCGATTTGGACGATGACACTTTATATAAAATTAACTGTTTCGATTGGAATTCTAAGTTTAGGGATATTATGAAAGCAGGCGGGTTTGATGTAGTAATTGGAAACCCCCCTTATGTTCAAATTCAAAGTATGGAAAAAGAACTTAAAGAAGGCTATAAAGAATCTAATTATAAAAATTATGTTTTAACAGGCGACATTTATCAATTATTTTTTGAAAAAGGTTTAGATGTATTAAAAACAGGCGGTATTGTAGGAATGATAACATCTAATAAGTGGATGCAGGCTAATTATGGAGCTATTACAAGAAATTATTTTTATAAGAATGCAAATGTTAATGGTGTTATAGATTTAGGAGGTGGAAGATTTCAAGGTGCTACAGTTGATACAAGTATAATATTATATTCAAAAAATGATGGTGAAATAAAAATTAATGAACCTAGAGAGTTTAAAGCGATTAAATTTTATGATGATTTATCAGAACTTGAAAATATACAATTTGGAAATGAAGTTATTATAGCAGATAAAGATAAACAATGGCTTATAATGAATAATTTAGAAAATGGTATATTTGAGAAAGTTAGTAAATTTAAACCTTTAAAGAATTGGGCTATCAATATAAATAGAGGTATTTTAACAGGATTTAATGAGGCATTTATTATTGATGAAGAAACTAAAAATAATATTATAAATGAAGATATTAAAAGTGCAGAGTTAATAAAACCTTTATTGAGAGGAAGGGATATAAAAAGATATTCATATAATAAAAATGGATTATATTTGATTAATACTCATAATGGTATAAAGGAAAAAAATATACCACCTATAAATATAAAAGATTATCCAGCTATAAAAAAGCATTTAGATAAATATTATAAACAATTAGAAAAAAGACAAGATAAAGGAAATACTCCTTATAATTTAAGAAATTGTGCTTATTTATTAGATTTTGATAAACCTAAATTAATTTATCCAGAAACTACAACATCAGCTAATTTTTATTATGATGAAGAAAATTTCATTCCTGACAAAACAAATTTTATTATGACAGGAGAACATTTAAAATATATTATGGCTGTATTATCTTCAAAAGCAGGTTTTTATATTTTTTATCATTTTTATTCTAATATACAATTAGGTAGTGCAGGTTTTCAATATAGAAAGGATTCAATAGAACCGTTTCCAATTCCAGAGCCTGATAAAGAAACTGAAAGTAAGTTAGTTAATCTCGTTGACAACATCATTGATTTAAACAAAAAACTTTCTTCCGAGAAGAATCCTAACACTATTGAAATGCTTAACACGCGTATTCAGGCGGTGGACAAGGCTATTGATAAGATTGTGTATGCTTTGTATGGGCTTAACGATGAGGAAATAAAGATTATTGAGGGTTAGTTCTTTGTAAAAGAAAGCAAAACGTTTTGTGTACTTTTTTGTTTAGGCAAAAAAGTACCAAAAAACCTACTTCTTTTTTGTAAAAAAGAAGCAAAAAACATTTACAACATGTATGGGATATCTTTTATTAAATATGATATCTTATACATGTTCTTTTTTCTACGCCACAGGCGGACTTCGTCAAAAGAACCAAAAAATTTTTATTAAGTTTATGATGCGGGCTGTTAGCCCTTGTTTAGAATTTAAGGGTCTATATAGTGGGTTGATAATTTTATATATAAATTTATAATTTGAGCAATGAGGAAGTGAGGATTATAGAAGGTTAATAAAAGGAACTATAAGAGGTTTATTATGTTAAAAAATATTTTATTATTACAAAAATTAGTTTTAGGATATTAAATGATAATAAAAAATTATATAGAAACTATTTATAATGATTTAAAACAATATATGTATATGTACAGTGAAGGGGTGTTATGTGAATTAGATGATTTATATTTTTACGATAATCACATTCCTGATTATAATAAATATTGTGTTCAACAATTGTACTTATTAAGATATTCATATGCTTATATATTTGAATATATGGAAATGTATACTTTACTGTTTGGTTTTTTTTATAGTAATCGAATTGATTATAGAAATTGTGAAATACTATCTATAGGTTCTGGTGCTGGTTTAGATTTATATGCTTTAGATTCACTATATAATAAAAACCTATATTACAGAGATAATTTTCCTATAAATTATGTTGGTTTAGATATTATTGATTGGCAATATACTCCAACAATACTTAATAATGATAATTGTACTTTTAAATTTAATCTATTTGATTTTTATAATTTTTTAATTAATCAAGATCCTTATATTGATACTAATATATATAGTAATATTATATTTTTTCCGAAATCTATAGGAGAAATACAAGATGAGTTATTAAAAGTTATTCCCAAAAAAATTTATTATGATAATATATATTTATTAATTTCATTTGCATTTGATGAAGATAGATTAAAGAAAAATAATATATTAAAATATTTTTTGGATAATGGATTTGTATATGAAATTTTATTTGATGTAAAAGTAGATGAAATCGGAAAAAAATATATAAATGATATATGTAAAGATTATATTTATCCAGAAAATATAAAAAATATTTTAAATGAATTAACCAACCATTTTTGTACTGAGAAAGAAAATTGTAGATTAAATTGTAATGTTAATCGATATCCAGTTATTACAAATAGAAAATTTAATTATTCAATAATAAAAATAACTAGATTATAGTTAAATATTTAAGGATAGATAATGATAATAAGTGCTAGTAGAAGAACTGATATACCGTCCTATTATTCGGAGTGGTTTTTTAATAGGATTAAAGAAAAATATGTCTTAGTACGAAATCCTATAAATATATATCAAGTTAGTAAAATAGATATTTCGCCTGATATTGTTGATTGCATAGTATTTTGGAGTAAAAATCCTGCTCCTATGTTAGATAAATTAGATTTGTTAAAACATTATAAATATTATTTTCAATTTACAGTAACTTCTTATGGTGATGATATAGAAAAGAAAGTACCTTCCAAAAATGATAAAATTTTTGATACATTTAAAAAATTATCTGACAAAATAGGAAGTAAAAAGGTTATATGGCGATATGACCCTATAATGATAACTGATAAATATAATATTGATTATCATAAAAAATATTTTGAAAAGATAGCCAAACATTTGCATAATTATACACAAAGATGCACCATAAGTTTTATGGATATATATGCAAAAGTAAAAAGAAATATGAAAGGCATAAATTTTTATGATATAAACAATGATGAAAATATGATATTAGATTTAACAAAATTTATGTCTGAAGTTACAAAGTCATATAATATGAGTATAGATACTTGTGCAGAAACTATGGATTTGTCTAAATTTGGTATTACTCATGGAAAATGTATTGATGATAAATTAATATCTGATATTGTAGGTTATGATATTAAAGCCAATAAAGATAAAAATCAAAGGTTGCCTTGCGGTTGTATAGAAAGTTTTGATATAGGGGCATATAATACTTGTTTAAGTAAATGCGTTTATTGTTATGCAAATTATAGTGAAAAAAAGATTGATGAAATGCATTCAAAATATGATAAAACTTCTCCTTTATTATGTGATTCCTTAACACCAAAAGACAAAATTACAGATAAAAAAGTTTCTTCATTTAAAACAGTACAGCCTCATTTAAATTTAGATTAATTTTTATTAATAAAATTTTTTAATATTGTATTAAAATATTATGGAGGATAATATGCTTGACTTTGAAATTATAAAAAATATCTTAGATGAACTTGATAAAGGATTTGAAAATTTTGATTTATATATAAAGTCTATAGACTATGAACAATTTAAAGAAATTTTTAATTTTTTAATTAATAACTATATAATAGGTGGAAACATAGAATTTGCTACAGCTATGACTATGACAATTTATAAAGAACCATATTTAACATCAAAAGGAAAACGAATATTAAATTTAATGCGAGAAGGTCGTATCAATAGCTTAGAAGATTTATAATATTTTTATTGTTTGATGTTGGGTAATCAGCCGTATATTTAAGTAGGTTATTATTTCAGAGTAAAAGGCTTTAGCCTGCGTTGTATATTTAATAAAAATTTGCGTTAGCGTTTTTGGTATATTACCAGAATGTTTGGGTTATCCTACATGATGTAAATGCTTTTTGCTTCTTTTGTTTTATTATAAATAAAAATTGTTCGCTTTTGGGTTCTGTCAAGTAAACTTGCCAGAAGCTCACAATTTTTATTGAAAAAAGTACAATCTTTTTCTAATTTTTTCTAAAAAAATTATATTTGTAGGCTTGTTTTGTTAAAAATGTTTGTTTAACTATAAGGGCGGGTTTGGGTGGGTTATATGGAAAATTTTAAAAAATTATTTATGTGTTAGTTTATGATTTTTTGGATTAGCTTTTTCATTAGTTTTTTTGTTTGATGTTGGGTAATCAGCCGCACGTACAGGGGGCGTTTGGTAAGGGTTAGCGTTGCCGTGCGGGAAGGTGCTACAGCTTGTAGTTTTTCGTTTTTTTCTAAAAAAGTTACTGTTTGTAGGCTTATTTTGTTAAAAATGTTTGTTTAATAATAAGAGGGGGTTAGGGTGGGTTATATGGAAAATTTAAAAAAAATTATTTATTGGTTCGTCTTTGAGTTTGGGTTGGATTTTTAGTTATTTTATTTATTTTTTGAGGTTGGGTAATCAGCCGCACGTACAGAGGTCTGTCCGTAATGGGTTGCAGTGCCGTGCGGGAAGGTGCTACAGCTCGTAGTAGGTAATGGTTTTTACGAGAGCCAGTCGGTGCTTGATTTTGACGAGGAAACGCAGTATAAAATAAATTGTTTTGATTGGGAAGATGAGTTTAAAAGCGTTTTTAAAGCGGGCGGTTTCGATGTGGTGATAGGTAACCCACCGTATGTTGACTCCGAAGAAATGGTAAAAAGTAGTCCTTTAGAACGTAATTATTGTTCTTCAAATTATGAAGTAGCAAGTGGAAATTGGGATTTATATTGTGTATTTTCAGAAAAAAGTATTAGTCTATTAAAAGATAACGGATATTTTGGTTATATAATACCAAATAAATTTTTATCTTTACCTTATGGAGAGCATTTAAGATTATTATTTTCAAAGTATCATATAAAAAACATTAGGGATTATTCTTCTGTATCTGTTTTTGTAAGTAATAATAAAAAGATTAATGTATATCCTATTGTTATTATAATAAATAAAAAAAATCCTGAAGTTGGTATGTATAATAAAATGATATCTGAAGAAGAAATTGATTATAAAAAAGAATTTCTTATAGATAATACTTTTGAATGGTCTGTTAAATTTGATAAAGAATTTGAATTGATAGATAAAGTCGTGAAAAAATCTAAATTATTAGGTGATGATTTTATTATTGAAAATTCTGCTACAGTATCTGAAGCATATGAAATTAAAAAATATTTAAAAGATGATAATAATGTTGATTCATCTTTTAAATTTATTAATACGGGTACTATAGATAGATATCCTATTTTATGGGGAATTAATAATACTCAATATATAAAAGATAAATATAATTATCCTATAGTAGAAAAAGAGATTGTTAAATCTAAATTTCCAAAAAGGTATAATAGTGCAATAAAAGAAAAAATAATTGCTGCAGGAATGGTAAATAAACTAGAATTTTGTTATGATGATACTTCAAATGTATTAAGTGGTAAATCTACAACTATAATAATGAATAAAGAACAAAGCATATATAATTTAAAATATATATTAGGTTTATTGAATTCAAAATTATATAATTTGGTATTTAAATCTTCTAATAAACATAATTCTATGAGTGGAGGATATATGAATGTTAATAAAAATTCATTATCTAATTTCATCTATTATCCTTTAGATATGTCTAATAAGCAAGACAAGGAAATGCATGACAAGATGGTTACGCTAGTAGACAGTATCATAGCTCTAAACAAAAAATTAGCTTCCGAGAAAAATCCTAACGCCGTTACTATGCTTAACAGGCAGATTAATGCCGTTGACAAGCAGATTGATTCTTTAGTGTACAAGTTGTATAATTTGAGCGATGAGGAGATTAAGATTATTGAGGGGGAATAAATGGAAAATAAAGATAATTATTTTAAATATATAGAAAATACAATAAAACATTATTTAGCTGAAGAAAATACAGATTATGGAATAATGCTTACAGGTGAATGGGGAGCTGGTAAAACATATTATGTGAAAAATAATTATAAAGATAGTATATATGTATCTGTTGCAGGAAAAAATACTATAGATGATGTAATTTATGATATAAGCATATCTGGTATTTTTGATGTTCCCAAAAAAGACTCAGATTGTCCAAATATAAAAGCTATAAATAATGTAAATAAAATGGCATTAAAAATTTTTAAACCTATAATAAAATATACTAATAATATTTTAGAAGAACCTATTATGAAAATATTATCTGATATAAGTAATAATTCTATTGAAATTAATAAAATATTATTAATTATTGATGATTTAGAAAGATTATCTAAAAATATAAATATAGAAGATTTATTATATTCTATTTATGATAATTTTATATCGAATAATGTAAAAGTATTATTTATTTGTAATGAAGAAGTATTAATTAATAATGGAGAGTATAATAAAATAAAAGAAAAAATCATAAGGCATACTATAAAATTACATAGTATAGATAAAAATAATTTTAAATTATTTTTAGAAACATATATAATAAAAAATTTAATATATGATAAAGACATAGAAAATTATTATATTAGTAATCATTTTTTTTATGAGCAATGCATACCTAATATTATTAATATATTTATGGAAATGGAATGTTATAATATAAGGACTTTTAAAAAATTCTTCGATATGTCAAAATATTTCTTAAATGAAATAAATAGATTTATAGAGAAAGAAGAATATAAATTAAACAATAATGAAGAATTATTTTTAGAAATATTAAAAATATTTGCAATTGTTTTAATAGTATATGATAAAAATATAATAAATAATAGCGTTTTTGTAAGTAAAGAATAATATGATAAATATCATTCAGAAATTATTACTGAAGCAATAATAAAAAATGCTATAGAAAATTGTTCTATGGATATGAAAACGGAGGAAAATCAAAATGTAAATAATAATATTAATCAAGAATATTTATCTAAATTTAAAGAATTAATTTCAAATATAGGAAAACAATATGTTATAAGAAATGAAACAAAAAAATATATTTTATATTATTTTTATAAATATATAGAATGCGGAATGTTAAATTATGAAGAATTGTTTTTAGAATATAAAAATCATATTTATCTAAATAAAAAATATTTAAAATCTTATAAAATAATTAGTGAAGGCTATGAAAATTCTGAAATTATCAAAGAAAATATAGATATTGTTTTTAATATTATAGAAAAAGAAATTGATAATTTTATGGATTCAGATTGTTTCGATATATATAGTAAAGTTTATTTTTATTATTATGATATTATTTATGATAATAAAGATAGATATTTAAAAATTTTAAAAAATGCATTATATAATTATTGGAACAATGCAGATGTTAATGGTATTTTTCTTATAAAAAATGAATATGAGCATAATAATTTTTTCTATTTTATATCTCGTAATGATATTATATCCATTAATAATAATGATGTTTTAATAAATTATGAAAGAGAATTATTAAATAATTTGTATGAAAAGAAAATAAAAGAAGTTCCAGAAGAATTTTATAATGTTTTAGAAAATTTTAATAATCATAACAAATATTATTTTTTTTCTGACTTTGGACAATATAATTATGCAATAGTACATTTGTTGTTTTTATCTCAAAATTTACGACTTATTACAAAAGATGTTTTTTCAATAAGAATATTTTTATTTTTTTTGAATTCAAAAACTATTATTTATAATGCTAAAGAATTAAAAGATATGGTAAATAATTTGATACCATTTGTAGATAGTATAGAAACAAATGATAAATACTTATTAGATAGAATAAAAGAATTAAGAGAAAGAATAGAATTCTATAATAATACAGATTATTAGTTGTTTAATATTGGATAAAGCCGCACCTACATTTTACTGTCCTTAATATTAAGATATACGGTGCGGGAAGCCCCTACGGCGAGTAGTGGGTAATCAGCCGTATATTTAAGTAGGTCATTATTTCAGAGTAAAAGGCTTTAGCCTGCGTTCAATATTTAATAAAAATTCGCGTTATCGTTTTTGGTATGCTACCAGAATGTTTGGGTTATCCTACAGTATGTAAATGCTTTTTGCTTCTCGCCTGCCAAAGGCACGCACAGCGAGGCGGGCTTCGCCTGTGCCACAAAAGAAGTAGTTTTTTGGTACTTTTTTCCTATGAAAAAAGTACAATCTTTTTCGTGTTTTTTCTAAAAAAGTTACTGTTTGTAGGCTTGTTTTGTTAAAAATGTTTTTTTAATAATAAGGGCGTACCCTTCGGGTATTTCCTCACTTCGTTCGGTCAGGTGGTGGGTTATATGGAAAATTTTCAAAAAAATTATTTATGGGTTAGTTTTGTGTTTGGGTTGGCTTTTTAGTTATTTTTTTTGATGTTGGGTAATCAGCCGCATACCGACTTCGTCTGGTACTTCCTTCGGTCGCGTACAGTGGGCGTTTGGTAATGGGGTGGCAGTACCGTGAGGGAAGCCTGCACGAAGTAAGAGTATAGGTTAATACTCATCCGTATATTTAATTATGTTATTATTTCAGTATAAAAGGCTTTCGCCTGCATTATATATTTACTAAAAATTCAAGTTAGCGTTTTTATATATTATCAGAATGTTTGTTAGCTAAATTCATAGGCATAGTATAAAGTATTACATGATATATCCAAATCATCATTCCAAGAAATACCGTATCCGCCAGTATCCACTTTTACAAGTTTAAATAAACTGATGTCATTTAAAATTTCAAACTCTTTATGCTCAGAGATTAGTTTTTTTACATCATAATATCTTACTTCTTCATTTTCAAAGATTATTTTTAAGATTAGATTATCCAAAGCTTTAACATTTTTAATTTTGTGGAAAATCATAATTACTCCAAAGGTTCTAATTGTTTAAAGTTTTGTGTATTCCAAATATTTAGTAGTTCATCTTGATTATTTTTAGCCCATTCCAATACAAGAGAACATGCTTTATTAGGCAAATCACCTTCTATCATTTTTAATTCGTTTATATCGATAACTCCAACATATTCTCCATATATAGCATGAAAGTGCGGAGGATTATGTTCTTTTTGCTGAAAATACATTTTTATGATGATACCATAAAATTTTGATATAGCAGGCATTTGTATTCCTTATTTTTTTATTAATTTTAACATATAGAGCATGTTTTTACAAATATTTTATTTTTGTTTAATGTTGGTATTAGCCGTCTGTATGTAATGGGTTGCATTGCTGTTGGCTAGTAGTTGATTTTATATTGAATAACTTTATAATTAAATTATGGATAAAAAAGAAATTATTAATAAACTTGAAAATAATAATAAAAATATTAAATATCATTATTTTTGCAGTATTATAGAATCTTTTGGTTTTGTTTGTAAAAGGCAAAGAGGCAGCCATAGGATATACTCTAAAACTGGTGTTAATGAGCTTATTAATATACAAAATGTTAATGGAGAAGTAAAACCTTATCAAGTCAAGCAGTTTTTATATATTGTAAGAAAATATGGTTTGGAGGAGTAATTATGAATTATAGTATAAAAATTTTTTATAGTGAGGAAGATGAGGGGTATATAGCTTTATCTGAAGAATTAGACTCTATTAGTGCTTTTGGGGCAACAGAAGAAGAAGCCTTGAAAGAAATAAAAAATGCCATAGCATTATATTTTGAAGAAAAAAATATACCATTAAGAAGATCATGAAATTTTGTTATGTAGTTTTTAATGTTATTTTTTGTTTGATGTTGGGTAATAAGCCGCATACCGACTTCGTCAGGTACTTCCTTAGATTGCCTACATTGTACTAGCCTCAAATTTAAGATATGCGTTACAGTAAGTAGTGCGGAAGATAGGTAAGTAGGCGAATACCTACAAAATATTATCTTTTATGTTCGGAAGCAAGTTGTAAATTGAAGTTCCTATTGTGCTTTCAAAATATGATTTTATTTCAAATAGTTTTTTCCATCTTAATGCACTCTGAGGAAATGTACCATACCTGAATGCTACATCTATAAACCTTTTTTCTAAAATACAAAAGCCAGTGGGTAAAGCAAGACTGTCGCATAATTGAATAAGAAGATCATAATCATCGTATACCGCATTGGCTATAAAGTTTTTGATAAAGTTATAATCTTCTTCAGGCATATAAAATTTTCCTATTGCAGTGTCTATATCCTGTATCATGAAGGCATGAGTTATGCATATTTGAGCCATCTTTTCCCAGCCGTATTTAATGCAGTATTTATATCCGTCTATTAGATGCCTCTCAGCACTTATTCCAGTGTACCTTCCTATGTCATGAAGAAGCCCGAATATGTATACATTATCTTCATCTAGTTTTTTGTCTGAAGAGTTTCTATTGTACTGTGAAGCTATTATTCTTGCAGCTTTTGCCACGTATCTAGAGTGTTCAGCCCAAGGGGTGGGATTTGATTTGTATGCCTTATTTAATTCATATTCTGCTCTTTCTAAATCTAATTTTTCCATTCTCATAATAATATTTTACAACTTTTTTATAAAAAATAAATGATATATTGGGAACTTTTATATTTATTTTACGTCTAATAAAACAAATAAATCAAATAGGATACTATTATGCTAAAAAAAATTAGTTTTTTAATGACATCTGTAATATCAATTTTTTTATTGAGTTCATGTTCTCCAGAATTTAATCATATTCTTCATAGACCTCCGCATCCCAGGGGATATTTTGATTTAGCTTTCGGACCTCATTTTGCCATTAATGGTATTCTCAATATAATAATAAAAATATTAATAATCGTTGCTTTGGTATTTTTGGTAAAAATGCTTTATGATAAAGATAAAAATAATAAAAAAGAATAGTTTTATATTTTTAAATTTATTGATAAAAGGATATTGAATATTTTTTAGAAATTTAATATCATATTTGCGTGATATATTTATGATTTAAATTTATAAAAATGAAGAAATTTATTACTCTTATAATAAATAGACCTACAACTGTGTTAGTTACACTTGTATCCATGTTCATAATTGGAGTTATCAGCATATCAAGGCTTAATATAAATTATTTGCCAGATATGGAAGTCCCTATTATAAGTATAAAAACTACTTATGAAAATGCAGGACCAGAAGAAGTAGAGAAATCGGTTACTAGAGTTATAGAAAATGCAGTATCTTCTGTTAATAATGTGAAAAATATTACATCCAAATCAAAAGAATCTGAATCCAATGTTGAGATAGAATTTAATTGGGGAACTGATTTGCAGACAGCTTCTGATGATATAAGAGAAGCTATAGATATGATTAGAGCAAATCTTCCAGATGACTGCGATAATCCAAATATATCAAAATTTTCAAGCGATGCTACACCTATAATGAATATAGCATTCTTCGGTACTGATAATTTGTCTTCGCTTTATGATTTAGTTGACAGCCAAATACTTACAAGATTGGAGCAAGTTGAGGGAGTTGCACAAACTGAAATACGAGGCGGATTAAAAAAAATAATACGTGTTGATATAGATTTAAATAGATTAAATGCCTATTCAATTAATATTAATGATATAGTAAAAACTCTCGCTTTAGAAAATCAGAACGTTTCAGGCGGTGAAACTTATGAGGGAGTTTATAAATATAATATAAGAACCACAGGAGAGTTCAAAGAAGTACAGGATATAGAAGGCGTTGTTGTAGAATTAAAAAATAATACTTATCCCGTAAGGGTAAGAGATATAGCTTATGTTCATGAAGATTATGAAGATGATTCTGAGATTGTGCGTATAAACGGACAAAAAGCCCTTACTATTGCAATAACTAAAGAATCAGGCGGAAACATTATACAAATAGCAAGGGATGTAGAAAAAAGACTTGAAACTATTAATCTTCCTTCAGGGGTTTATTATCAGATATTATTTAACAGCTCAGATACAATAAAAAATTCTATACGCAATGTTTTAAATACTGTATGGCAGGGTGCTTTATTTGCTGTTATAGTGCTTATGATATATTTATGGGATATAAAAAGCGTATTCATAATAAGTGTTTCAATACCAGTTTCTGTTATAAGCACATTTATTTTAATGTATTTTTTTGATATAACTATTAATGTAGTGTCGCTTTCAGGATTGGTGCTAGGTATCGGTATGATGGTTGATAACTCTATTGTAGTTCTTGAAAATATATTTTATTATAACAATTATTATAATAAAAAAAGCATTTCTAATGATAAAAGAATAATAAGAATAAATAATTTTAAATCATCTATATTAGGTGCAAGCGAAGTATCCATTGCTATAACAGCTTCAACATTAACAAGCGTATGCGTATTTTTACCGTTTTTATTTGTTCAAGGACAGATGGGACAGATGTTCAGCGATTTATGTGTTACAGTATCTATATCATTGATGACTTCTCTTTTTGTAGCTTTAACAATAGTTCCGCTCTTGGCTTCAAGATTAAACAGCCCTCATTCTAAAGAGAATATAAAACCTAATATTATGAATAAACTGGAAAAATTTTTTAATGATAAGGTGCATGATAATGTAGAGAAGTTTTATTTAAGCATGCTTACTATAGTTATGAAAAATAAAAAGAAATCATTTATATTAATAGCTTCTTCATTATCTTTATTATTAATATTATTATTAACTACTATTGGCAAAGAAGGTTATCCAGTATCTGATGAGGGTACTATTATTTCGAGATTAAGACTTCCAGTAGGTTCAAGGGTAGAGTTTACCGATATGTTTATATACAAAATGGAAGATGATATAGAGAATGCTGTAAGTAATAATATGGCATATTATGAAACAAGGGTAAGAACTGGAAGGAATGAGCATCATGGAGAGGTTAGAGTAAAACTCGTTGATAGAGAAAAAGGAAGAAAGGCTGATATTAATTATTATATAGAAAGCATAAGAAATAAGGTTAATGGATATCCTGGACGTATAGAACTTAATTCAGAAAATGTTGCTTTGGGAAAGCCTAAGGATTATAGTGCAATTGTTATAGAACTTGTAGGAGATGATTTAGATAGAGGCTATGACGTTGCAAGCAACATTATAGTCGCTGCCAGTAAAGTTGATGGAGTTAGAAGCGTGCTTATTAAAGAGGATGATTCCAACCATGAAATAATTTTTGATATAAACAGAGATTTAGTTTCAAAGATGGGAATAAATATTAATACTATAGCTAATATAATAAGAACATCATTCAGCGGCACAACAGCAAGCACAATGTCTTTGGATAATTCAATATATGTTGATACTGATATAATTGTACGTTTGGAGGATACTAACAGAGATAGTCTTTCAAGTATTCAAAAGATAATGATACCAACTTCAAACGGCATAGTTCCAATTTCATCTGTAGTTAATATTTATAAGGATACAGGACCTACTGAAATAAATAGAAAAAATGATAAGAGAATAATACAAATAAATGCAAGTTCTTACGGAAGACCTATAAATGAAATTGTAAGCGATATTAGAAAAGAGCTTAATAATATATATACCGAGCGGATTTTCCGTTAATTTTTCAGGCGATTATGAGGATATGCAGGAGGCTTTCGGGCAGTTAATAGTATCTTTGATAATGGCTTTGGTTTTTGTATATGCTATAATAGCAGGGCAGTTTGAATCATATATTACGCCTTTTGTAATATCTCTTGCTGTGCCTTTTGCATTATTCGGTGCTTTGGTATTTTTATACTTTGGAGGACAGACTTTAAATGTTTACAGCGGAATAGGAATAATAATGCTTGTAGGTATAGTTGTTAATAATGGAATAGTTTTGATAGATTATATGAATAGGGCTGTATTGGAGAGAAATATAAGCTGGGATACTGCAGCTTTGGAATCATGTAAGAGAAGACTTAGACCAGTACTTATGACTTCGCTTACTACTATATTGGGATTATTCCCTATGATTTTTGAGGTTGGAAACGGAAGCGAGATGTACAGACCTTTGGCTATAGGAGTTTGCGGAGGGTTGATATTTTCTACTATGTTTACTCTTATAATAATACCTTCTGTATATTCTAGTTTTAGAAACAGATTTAATATAAAAATACGCGAGGATTAATATATTCAGAATTATGAGTAAGTATAAGCCTTTATCAAAAGAAGAATTAAAAAAAATAACAGATGATGAAAATATTTGTTTAAGCAGTGTAGATACAAGTTTAATTAAGGACATGAGTTTTTTATTTGAAAACAGTAAAAGAAAAAATTTTGAAGGCATAGAAACTTGGGATACTTCAAATGTTTATGATATGACTGCTATGTTTAAGAATGCTGAGTATTTTAATTATGATTTGAATTCTTGGAATACTTCAAATCTTAAAAAGATTCCATTCATGTTTTTTAATGCATTAAGTTTTGATAAATATCCGTATAAATGGAATCTTGATAATATAAAAGAAGCATATAATGTATTTAGTGAAAATATAGATATAAAAAAACTTCCTATTAATTTGAGAGTTAATCTGTATTATGAAGATTTTGACAAAATTAATGACATTGATATAAAAGATATATATAAATCAATAATAACTTCAAAAAACAGAAAGATTATAGCTTTTAGAACAAAGTTAGAAAAAGAACATTATGAAGAGCTTAAAAATCTTATAGAATACAGAGAAAGTTTAGAGGCAAAATCTGAAACTTTATTTAATACTGTAGAAGAAGTTGTGGATTATGTTGATAAAAATTATGAAGAGGTTTTTGATAAAAGTTTAAAATTTATTAAAGATGAGTATGATATTCTTACAAAGGATAAAACTAAAAAGATAGATATTAAAATCATTAAGTTCATTTACGGAAGTTATTTAAAGATTAAAGATAATGTAAGAAGATTAAAAACTATAGATAATATTATAAACTTGATTGATATTGAAAGTTTTAGGAATGCCGCTTATAAAATATTTGAAAATGACAGAAGTAAAATTGCTTCAAGAATAATTGTAGGTATATACGGCAAAGGCAGTATTATAAAAGATTATGCTAAAAGTATTCAAGGAAAAGAATTTTATCCGCGTTCATATTATGTTTATATACTGGCTTTAAATGACGGAAAATATGCTTTAAGTTTAATTGATGAAATGGCTGGAAAATCAAAAATTGAGAGTGTAAGAAATGCTGCTAATTCTGCACTTGATGTAATAGCTGACAGAATGAAAATAGACAGAGAAGAGCTAAGCAGTTTATTAGTTTCAGATTTCGGACTTGATAAAAACGGAGAGAGAATAATAAATATAGAAGATAAAAAATATAAAATATCTATTAATAATAATATGTCTATTGATATAATAGAAAATGATAAAATATTAAAGACTATGCCAAAAACTTTTTCTAACGAATTAAAATCAGATATTAATTTTATGAAGAAGGAGATTAAAAATGTTATTAAGAGAGAAAAAGAAAAAATAATGCATCTTCTTATGAACGGCAGAAAATACAGCTATGAGTTTTGGAAGAGGATTTATATTGATAATTCATTTTTGAATCAGTATTCTGTGAATTTGTTTTGGAACTTATATGATGAAAATGAAAAATTTATAAATATATTTAGATATTTAGGGGATGGAAGTTTTATTAACTTTAACGATGATTATATAAGATTAAATGAAAATAATTTTATAAGTTTATCTTCTCCTGCAGAAATGAGTAATGAGTTATTGGAAAAATGTATTAGTCAATTATCAGATTATGAAATAGCACAGCCTATTAAACAGATTCAAATAATAGATAATTTAGAAAATGAATTTAATAAATACAATGGTTTAGCACTTACAGTATCTAAAATAAAAAGCTTTGTTAATAAATTTTCATTCAAAGAGATTTCAGATTATTATGTTATAAATGGTTATGAGTATTTGGATAATTATAGCGGCTTATCATTGTATATAGATTCTCCTTTTGAAAGAAATTCTAATTATAATGATGAGGTTAATATAAAAGTTTCAATTAACGGAAGGAATGAGAATAATAAAGAAGTATTTAACAGGTTCATCTACGGAAGCATTTTGATTTTGGAGAATTTGTTTAATTAGTTTTTGTATAAAGTTATAATTAATTATAAAACACTTGATAAAATTTTTATATTGTTTTTATTATATTATTTGTAATATATAATAAATAACTGTTGCTAGAATAGAATGTAATAAATTATATATTGAGTATTGAACTAAATATTTTTTATAATCTTTTTAATTAAAAAAGTTAATAAAATATTAAAATTGAAGTATGAATATTTATTTTTTATATTGTTAATTTGAAATAAGTATAAAAAGAGTATATATTTATTTAAAATTTAATTTAAAGGCAGATTATGAAAACAGCAGAAGAGTTAATAAAAAAATTAATGAAAAATCAGATGGATTATAATATATTTATAAAATTTAATTCAAAAACAGCAATAGAAAAAACAGCACTTACCAATTTAATAAGAAAAGCTATAAGCGACGGATATATACAAAAAACTGACGGCAATTTGCTTAAAGTTACTAAGGAAGGCAGGCAGTATATTAATAAGATAGAAGGTAAGGAGGAAGCACCTAAAACAGTAAAATCGGTAAAAGTTAATATTAATCCTAGTGATGCAAAATTAGATTCTCAGATTATAGCCAAAGCATATAATATAAAATTAAACTTTGATGAAGAGCTTTTAAAATTAGCTGATGAAATAAATAATAATGCTGATTTTACAAATATAGAAGATGACCGAATTGATTTTAGAAATCTTAAAACTATAACAATAGACAGTGAAACTTCAAAAGATTTAGATGATGCATTTAGTATAGAAAAATTAGATGATAATAATTATAAGGTTTATGTACATATATCTGATGTAAGCCATTTTATAGAACTTGATTCTCCGCTTGATTTGGAGGCTAGAAACAGAGGAAATTCCACATATTTGATTGATACAGTATATAATATGTTTCCTGAGGTATTATCTAATAATATAATTTCATTGAATGAAAACTCTGACAGATTTGCTTTGACATTGATTGCTGATATAAATACTAATGGGGATATATTAAATTCATCTATATGCAAAAGTATTATAAGATCTGATAGGAAATTATCTTATGATTATGCAGAAAAAATAATAAAAAAAGAAGCAGAGGATGAGTCATGGCTTTTAGAATTGATAGATAATGCTTTGAATGTGAAAAATATATTGTACAAAAAAAGAAAAGAGGGAAGAGGAGTTGAATTTGAAGATCAGGATGTAAAGATAGTATTAAATGATGAAGGCATACCAATAGAATTTTATGCTGAAGAGAAAAAAGAGGCATCTAAAATAATAGAAGAGCTTATGATATTTGCTAATAGCGAAACTGCGAAGAAACTTTCAAATTATGATGGGGTTATATACAGATATCATGGATCTCCTGATGAGTACAGATTTAATAATTTTAAGATATTAGCACATAATAAAGGGTATGATTTAAAACAGCTGGATGATAATACATATAATATAAAAAGTTTTATAGATGAAATAAAGGGAAAGCAGGATGAGAATTTATTAATACCTGTGCTTCTTCGTTCAATGACTCCTTCTTCATACAGTACTGTAAATAAAAGCCATTTTGGTTTGGGTTTTGATTTCTATACATATTTTACTTCACCTATAAGAAGATACGCTGATTTGCTTGTTCATAGAATAGTTAAGGACACTATAATAAAGAATAATAATACTGTAAACGAAAAATTAAAAAATATTTGTATAAATTCTGTAGAGAATTGTTCTATTCTTGATAAAACTTCTAAAAAAGCAGAACGTTATATTAGACAGATAAAAGCGGCTAGATACATGAAAGACAGACTTGGCGATGAGTATTATGGAGTTATAAGTTCTATATCTCATAAAGGTATATATGTTGAAATAGAAGGTTTAGAGATAGAAGGATTTATAGAGGCTACGTATGTAGGTTCAAATTATAAATTTTATCAGGATATGCAAAGCGTATATATAGATAAAATAAAGGCTTATGAATTAGGCAATAGAGTGAAAATATTAGTTGCAAGTGCTAATGTTGAGAACGGAAAAATATTCTTTTCTTTGTAAATTAGACTTGTTTCAAAAGTACTTGACAAGATTATATATAAAATTTTTATAATTTATAAATGCAAAATAATGTTTTATATGTTGTATAAATTATTATTTTAGTATATAAATATGCAGTCTTTTTGTTTCTCGCCGCAGGCAGGCTTCGCTTGTGTCAACAAAAGAAGATGGGCTGTGTAGCCCCCTCAATTAATAAATAAAATTAGTTTTGAAACAGTCTATTATTTATATTATGCAGTAGTATTTTTTCTTATAGAATTTTCTATATCTTTCAGATAATACTCTAGCTTTTTATCATCTATAAATTTAGAATTTTCTTTTATTGATTTCTCATCTATGATAAAGTACTGCATTCCTGCTTTGCTTACTAATTTTTCTTTTGTTATATCGTTGTTTTTGATTTTTTCTTTCATATCTTCATTGTTTCCAAAATGTCCTGCTCCATTATATTCTATAATTGCTATAGGCTGATTAATTTTATCTCCGTTTTTATAAGTAATTAAAAAATCACAGTAGAAATCTCTAAAAGTTTTCCATACATCCGTATCTTCTTCAGCATCTAAAAAAGCTTTAAATGAAACTTGCTTATAAATATTATAATCTTTAAATACTTTTAATATAGAAAAAAATACTTTTGTTTCTTCAATATTCATAATTTTTTTTATTAAAATATTTCCGCTATCCATATTTTCCAGTCTTTGTTCTGTTATATCTTTTTTTATTTCTTTATATCTTTTATAATATTTATTTCTTCTATAGTATCTTTTAAAAGGTCTTCTATAATTTCTATAAATATTAGAGTTTCCTGTTTTTGATATTAAAAATAAAAAAAGAGCTACAAATATAATAAAAATAATCACAGATATTAATACACTAGAATTCATAATATGTTTCCTTATTTAGATAAAATATTATTTATATCATTCAAAAAAGAGTTTAACTTTTCTTCGTCTATAAGTCCTGCTTTCATTTTTATATCAGAATCCTTAATAATAAAATATTTCAATCCTATTTTATTAAAAAGTTTTTCTCTTATCATATCATTATTTGTTACTTTTTCTTTTTGTTTTTCTGTATCTCCAAAATGTCCTCCGCCATGATATTCTATAACAGCTATAGGTTCATTCATTTTACTTCCTCTTTTATGTGTAATTAAAAAATCACAGTAAAAATCCCTAAATGTTTTCCAAGCATCAGTGTCTTCTTCTCCTTTTAAAAATGCCCTAAAAGATACCTGCGGATTTACACTATAGTCATTTAATATTTTTACCATAGAATAAAAAATTTTTGTTTCTTCTATATTCATAACTCTTTTTGTCTTAATATTTCCGCTATCCATATATTTTAATCTTCTTTCTGTTATTTCATTTATTTGATATTCATCATCATTATTACCAATATCAGTATCAGCTTCATTAGAAGAATAGTTTTGACGTTCCTTCTTTTTTTTCTTTGATAAGATCAATATTATAAATAATAAAACAAATATAATAGATATAATAATTGATATTTTGAACATTATGAAATCTCCATTTTATATAAAAAATCATTATAATATAAGATTATAGATAATAGAAATGTTCATTTATTTTAATTTAAAATAATCTATTTCATTAACTATTTCTTTACTCATATTGGATATTTCTGTACTTGAGGCTGAATTTTGAGTTGCTAGATTAGAATTTTCCTGAGTAATATTATTTAATTCTACTATAGCAGCATTCATTTGAATTATTCCGTCTTCTTCCTGCATTATAGACTGAGATATATCATGCAGTTCTTTTTCCATATCTTTAGCCAAATTATTAATAGCTTCCAATATTTCAGAAGATTTATTTGCAGACTCACTTCCAACTTCTACTCTTCTAACTGTTTCATCTACTATATTAGTTATATTCGTAGCCGCTTCATTTACAGTTTGTGCTAATGATCTTACCTCGCTTGCTACTATAGCAAAACCTCTTCCTTGTTCCCCAGCACGTGCAGCCTCAACAGCAGCATTCAAAGCAAGTATATTGGTTTGAAAAGCTATAGACTGTATTAATTTTGTAATCTCAGATATCTTTTTGCTTGATTCTGATATATCATGCATGTGTGCTGATATTTCATTAACAGCATCTACCCCTGTTTCAGTAGTTTCTATTACTTTTGTACTCATATCTTTTGCTTTTATAGAGTTTGAAGATATTTCTTTTATAGAGCTTGATAATGACTGCATAGAACCAGTAAGTTCTTCTATAGCGGCTGCTTGAGTATTGCTTCTATCTGATAAATATTCGGCACTTGATGAAATATTTTCTATTTCATTATTTATCATAGAAATATTTGATTTTAATTTTAATACTACATTTCCAACTATATTTTTCATCTCATTTACATGAGAAATTAGATGACCTGATTTATCATTTTTCAATTTGTTTGATTTAGAAGTTTCTATTATGAAATTTCCTTTAGACATTTGATCTATACTGTTTATGGCTTTATCAAGCATTTGTGATATAGGTATAACAACTAAAAATGCCAAAGATGTCTGCATTATTATTAAAATAACCATAATAGCTAAATAAGAAATCATCATTCTTTTTATTCTTCCATTTGTTTCATCCATACTACCTCGTATAACTAATTTGTACGGAGTATTTCTTAAATTTTTAATAGCATACCATTCATTTCCAACAATTTGTATTATGGCTTTATTAGGTGATTCTAATGATTTAGCATCTTTAAATAATACTTCCTGATATATATTATATTTATCATTAAATATATAGTCTTTATTTTGATGCGACATATATAAGCCTTCTGATGTAATTAGATTAACTTGATTTTCTGTTATAACTTTTTTCACAATATTGTTCATTTCTAAAAAATCTATACCAATAACACCTTTTAAAGAATTATTTGTATAAACTGCCAAAGATAAAGTTATACATATACCTCCAGTATTAGCATCAATATAAGGCTCTGTTATGAATATTCCGTCTTTAGATAAAGCACCTTTATACCATACTCTTGATGTTTGATCATAAGTATCAGGATAAGGACTTATTCCATTAACAAACAGTCCGCCAATATTATAAGGTATTTCATTTCCATAAAGTATGTCATATATATTCTTATTAGACTGCAAAATGTTTTCTAATGTCTTTCTAATATTAGGAAATAAATTTTCATTTGCTTGGAAATATCCTCTCAATGTATACATTACATCATATATTTTTTCCATTTCTATGGATAAAACTAATTCCGTATTATCCATTTCAATTAATGTATTATTTTTAAAATCATTTATATATACTGTTTTGTAAGCGAAGTATATAATTATGTATGCTATAAGCAAAAAAACAGCAAATGGAACTATTAATTTTAATAATAATATTTTATTATTTTTCATAATGCAACCCTAAAAGAATATTAATACAATAGATTATAACAAAAATATTTAATGTGTCAAATTAAGTAAATAATATAGACTATTTTTTTATATTAAGCAATATTAGGTATAATTTATTTTTTTAATATTGAATTTATTTCATCCTTTGTTAAACATTGAAAACATCCTTCTTTTAATTCATTTAATAAAATACCTGCTATTCTTAATCTTTTTAGTATAATGACTTCAAATCCTATTTTTTGGCACATTCTTCTAATCTGCCTATTTCTGCCTTCTATAAGTGTTATATAAAATGAGTTTTTATTTATTCTTTTTACTTTTGCAGGTTTTAATTTATGTCCATCTAATGATATACCATATTCAAGTTTTTTTAATGCACCATCAGGGACATCATCATTCACTTTAACATAATATTCTTTTTCACAATTTGTATTTTCTCCTATAATTTTTCTGCTGAATACTCCATCATTTGTAAATAGTATAAGTCCATTACTGTCTTTATCTAATCTTCCTACGGGATATATATTATCAAATTTATTTTTTATTAAGCTGTAAATAGGTTTTCCTTCTTCCTTATTATTGGAAACAACATATCCTATAGGTTTATTTAATTTTATATATATTTTATTTTCTTTATGATCTTTTATATCATATTCCACTTTATCATTTTCTGACACTTGAACTGCAGGATTTGTTATTATCATTCCATTTATTTTTACTTTGCCATTTTGTATGAGCTTATCAGCTTCCCTGCGGCTTGCTATATTCATTGATGCTATATATTTATTGAGTCTCATTATATTTTTTAGATTCTTTCTATAGTATTGTTTATTTATGTATATTATATATATTAACATAATTTAATTTTTAATCAAATTTATTAAATATTTAACTAAAATTAAATAGTTATTATAACGATATAATAGTATGAGAATTTTATATTTTATAGTTGACAATTTTTGTTTATTATAATATAATGGTGCTAAGTTATTGGATATAATTGCTTAGCTATAAATATTAAGGAGAGTGCGCTATGAAATTCTATAGAAGTACGGGAAATTTATCTCGCTACCTCATAATCATTTGTCTATTCATAAGCATATGTTCATTTGCTGTTTATGGACAAACTTCTAGTGTTTACATGGAAACTAGACTACTTTACAACTTTGAAACATTAGATGAATGGCAGCCAATATCAAATGCTAGCCGTTTTATGTTTAGAGGTGATAGAACAAATGAAAATGGTGTTGTAATGAAATATCCTAACATGAGATTATTCGCTACAAAACCATATGGTATGGGTAACCAAAGTTATAATTCAACTAATTCATTATCAATAAGTGTTTCTTTTTTCAGAAAATCTTATAATTTCTTTGATTTAGTTCCAACAGTACAAAAAATCATACCAGGAAAAGCTCAGACATTTGATGTTTGGGTATGGGGTGGTAATTATGACTATACTATGGAAATGATATTTGAAGATTATCGCGGTTATACTTATACATTGCCTTTAGGATCAATAAGATACATAGGTTGGAGAAATATGAGTACAGCAGTACCGGCTTTCATACCTCAGGAAGAACCTTATGTACCTAGAGCTAAAGGTTTAAGATTTATGAATTTCCGTTTCTGGTCTTCACCAGAGGAAAGAGCTGATAACTTTGTAGTTTTACTAGACTACTTCCAAACAGTTACAGATACATTTAGAGAAGCTTATGACGGTTCAGACATTGAAACTACACTTGGTCAAGAAGTTGGCGGAAGATCTTCTGAACAGTATACAGAAGGTGGAGCTCAAGTAGTAGGCGAAGGCGGCGGTACAACTACAGATACTACTGCAGAACAGCCACAAGAAGCGCAACAATAAGGTATAAGTAAGGAGAAGAAATAATATGAAAAGATTAAGTATCTTGATAACAATGTTAATTCTAACTGTTGCATTCTTGTTGTTTGCCCAAGATGCGGCTCAAACAGGTGAGCAAACTACTCAAACTCAAGGCGGTGATGGTAATAATAATTTCGTTACAGAAGCTATTACTAATTACTTAATAGACGATTTTGAATTTGCTAATACTTGGCAGGCTTCTATGCCTAGTGATTATGGTGTAGTTAGCATTATACGTCGTGAAGGTGGTCCTGCTGATGTAGTAGCTGAAGGTGCTGAAAATAATAAATATATATTAGGTGCTAAAGTAGAGTATTTTAGAACTGGTAATCCTTGGTTCTCTGTTACTCCTCCTAGACCTGTAAAAATACCTGGATATACTAAAGAAATTAGTGTTTGGGTAGCTGGACGTAACCATAATAACAAAATGAGTTTCTACATCTATGATGTAAACGGCAAACCTCAGTCTGTTGGTAATGAAGCTCTAAACTTTATGGGTTGGAAAAATATTACTGTTCAAGTACCTGCTAAAGTAAGACAAGAAGAATTTAGAGGTCAAGTAGAACAAGGTATAAGTTTTATGGGTATACATGTTAAAGTTGATCCTAGAGATTCTTATGGTAAATATTACATCTACTTCGATCAATTAATGGCTAAAACAGATATGTATTTAGAAACTTATAAAGAAGAAGATGATCCACTAGATACTTGGTAATATAAGCTATAACAGAATATTAAAGGCGGAGTTTTTATAGAGCTTCGCCTTTTTTATTGCATAATATAATATTGAAATTAATATCATTATATATTAAACTATAAATAAATATTTTATGGAGAAAATAATGTCGCCTATAAATATACTTTTAATTATTGGTTTTATCTTACTTTGTATATATGCAGTTACAACTAGAATTGTTAATTCTAGACATGAAAAGGATAAAAAAGAGAATATCAGTGATAATGAAAAAGATACCGAATAAAAAGTGAGAGGTTTTTATTATGTCAGAATTGGTTATATATATAATAATAGCTATTATATGGGGTATTATTAGTTTAATACAAAAGGCAAATAAAGATAATAAAAAGAATAGTAGAAAAAATAATACTCAAAAAAAATCTTATAATAATAGGCAGCATACTAGTACTGCAAAAAGAAATATAAATAATAGAAATGATGAGGAAGAAATATTCAAAAAACTTCAAAAAAATATCAAAGATTTGCAGAAATTAAATAATGAATCATTGAATGAATATGAATCTTCAAATACAGATAGAGAAATGCTGGAGCTTCAGGAAAGATATAATTCCAAAATTAGAGAACTTGATAACATAAAAAATACAGTAAATAAGGATGAAGAAGAAGTTAAGAATACCGCAGATAATAAATCTCATGTGAATAATATGCTTACCTCTTTAGATATAAAGAATGCTATTATTTACAATGCCATACTTGAGCCTAAAAGAATTAATTATAGAATTATAAGAAATAAAAAAATTAATTAATAAAGAGAGTTATTAAAAATGGATTCATTTGAAGAATTAATATCTATAGTAAAGAGATTAAGGGGAGAAAATGGATGTGCTTGGGATAGGGTGCAGACATTTGATAGTTTAATACCATGTTTTTTAGAAGAGGCTTATGAACTTGTAGAGGCTATAAGTAATAAGGATTATGGGAATATTAAAGAAGAGCTTGGAGATGTACTTTTGCATGTAGTATTTTTTTCTGAGCTTGCAAGAGATGAAAATAAATTTAATATTGATGATGTTTGTAAAAATATTAATGAAAAACTTGTTAGAAGACATCCGCATGTATTTGGAGATAGTAAAGTAAAAGATGTTGATGGAATTTTGAAGCAATGGGATGAGATAAAGAAAGAAGAAAAGTCAAATGATGAAAAAGAATTTAAGAGTGTGCTTGATAGTATTCCCAAATCGCTTCCTATAATGGAGAAATCATATAAATTAATGAAGAAGGCTGCAAGTGTAGGTTTTGAATATGAGCATATTGATGATTCATTAAAGAAAATAGAAGAAGAGCTTAATGAAGTAAAAGAAGCATATAGTGAGAATGATAAAGATCATCTTGAGGAAGAGATAGGGGATTTGATTATGACTGTACTTGATTTTGCACGTATGAATAAGATTAATCCTTTAAACTCACTTATAAGGGTTAATGAAAAGTTTACTAAGAGATTTAATTATGTTGAAGAGAGTGCATTCAAGATGAATAAAAAACTTCAGGATATGACATTGGATGAGATGGATAAACTTTGGAATGAATATAAAATTATAGAACGTGAAGCAAAATGAGTATATATGATTATATTGTTAAAGATACCAATGGAAATGATGTATCAATATCAAAATATAAGGGTAAGGTTTTATTGATAGTTAATACTGCAACTAAATGCGGATTTACTAATCAGTATAAAGAACTTCAGCAAATATATGATTTATATAAGGAAAGAGGTTTTGAAATTTTAGATTTTCCATGCGATCAATTTTTAAATCAAGCACCTGAATCAGATGAAGATATAAATAATTTCTGCAAACTTCATTATGCTGCTACTTTTGATAGGTTTCATAAAATATGTGTTAAGGGATATGATATAGAGCCTTTTTATGAATACCTAATAAATAATAGCAGTTATATATTTAATAAAAATATAAAATGGAACTTCACAAAATTTTTAGTTAATAGAGAAGGCAGTATAATACATAGATATGCCCCTTTTGTTAATCCTAAATATATAATTAAAGATATAGAAAAATTATTGTAAATAACTGTAAATCATATTTTTCTTGCAACAATTTTTAGTTTGTATTATAATACTAATACATTATTAATAAATTAGGGGATTAAAGAATAATGCCAATTAATTCAAATTTATACAAGAAGTCAAGATTATATGAACTTCTTCAAAAAATTATTAAGAAAAAAGATGATGAAAATTTTGATTTAAAGGAGAATACTGATAAACTGCTGGAGATGATAGATAAGAGTACTGAGGAAGATGTTAATTATTCTGATAATAAGATAAGCTGTTTGCATTTAGCTGTGCAGATAAATAATGCTGATGTTGTTGCTGCTTTGATTGCTAAAGGTGCTAATGTGAATGCCATTAATGAAAGAGGAGTAAGTCCTTTGCATTTAGCTATTATTAAGAATCAGCCTGAGGAAGTTATTAAGGTATTATTGGATAATGGAGCTGATTACAACAGAGAGGAGGCTAATTTTTCGGCTGTTATGCTTGCTGAGATAATGAATGCTCCTTATATGCATTTATTTAAATCATAATTTGTTAATTATATATGATGGAATGTTTTTAGCAGTTTGCAATAATTTTTGCATAGCTGCTTTTTTTGTATTTAATTATTGATTATTATTTTTTATTATATATTATTGTTTATATATTTTTTAAGGGGATAAATAATGAAAGATTCAAGAATAGAAAAACTAGCAAAAACTATAGTAAATTATTCATGCAGATTAAAAAAAGGTGAAAATATTTTAATCAAATGTTATGGTGAGGGAGATGAACGCAATTTGGCTTTAGCAATTATTAATGAGGCATATAAAGTGGGTGCTAATCCTTTTGTATGGAATCATGACCCTCATATAATGAGAGAATTATTAAAAAAATGTAATGAAGATCAGATGAAAACTTGGGCAAAATCTGATTTAATGCTTATGAAGGATATGGATGCTTATGTAGGAATATGGGGAGGATTAAACAGTGCTGAAAACTCTTCCATTAAAACTGAAAATAATAAAATATACGAGAAGTTTTATCTTAATCCAGTACACATGAAAGAGAGAGTAAAAAATACTAAATGGGTAGTTATGAATTATCCTACACCAGCAATGGCACAGCAGGCTTCTATGAGCAGCGATGAGTTTGAAGATTTTTATTTCAAGGTTTGTAATTTAGATTATTCTAAAATGTCTAAGGCTATGGATAACTTGGTTAAACTTATGGATAAAACTGATAAGGTAAGAATAGTTGGAAATGGTACGGATTTAACTTTCTCCATAAAAGGGATAAAGGCTATAAAATGTGATGGAAAAATGAATATACCAGATGGAGAAGTATTTACAGCACCTGTAAAAAATTCTGTTAATGGAGTTTTGAGTTATAATACTCCTTCTCTTTACAGTGATGGATTTACCTATGAGAATATAAAATTTGAATTTAAAAATGGAAAAATAATAGATGCTTCATGTAATGATACAAAGAGAATAAATAAGATATTAGATACCGATGCAGGTTCAAGATATATAGGTGAGTTTGCCATAGGAGTTAATCCTTATATAACAGAGCCTATGAAAGATATTTTATTTGATGAGAAGATTATGGGAAGTTTTCATTTTACTCCTGGATCATGCTATGATGAAGCACCTAACGGCAATAACTCTCAAATACATTGGGATTTAGTATGTATTCAGACAAAAAAATACGGAGGCGGTGAGATATATTTTGATGATAAACTTATAAGAAAAGACGGTTTATTTGTTATTGACAGTTTGAAATGCCTAAATCCTGATAAATTAAAATAGTACGGTTAGGTATAATAAAAAAATTAAAAAAATCAATTTTTTGTATTGACATAATATGTTTTATGGTATATAAGGTTTGTGTTAATTTTTGATATTAACAAAAAATTATTATTTCGGAGTAAATCAATTTTATGAAAAAGATTTTGATTTTCTTAAGTCTCGTGAGTATGATCATGCTTACTTCTTGCGGAGGCGGTGCCTCTAGTTCTACTGATATCGTTATAACAGGTTCTTCTTCAGTGTCCCCGCTAATGTTTAAATTAGCTGAAAAGTTTGAAGAAGTTAATTCCAACTACACTGTAACAGTAGAAACATCAGATTCAACTATTGGAGTTCAGGACACTATAAACGGCAACAACAATATAGGTATGGCTTCAAGAAATTTGAAAGAAGATGAGTTACCTAGTTTAGATGCTTATTTATTGTGTCAAGATGGTATAGTAATCATCGCTAATAAAGATGCTGACATTGCTCAGATAAGCGAAGAAGAATTATACAATCTTTATATGAACAATACTGCTATAGGAACTGTAACTAAATCTATTTCTAGAGAAGATGGTTCTGGTACAAGAAGTGCTTTTACAGACTTAACTTCTATCGGCAAAGAAAATCCATTACCTGCAACTGTTGAAATATTAGATGGAACAGGAAAGGTTAAGACATCAGTAATGAGTGATGCTTCAAAGATTGGATATATTTCTTTGGGTTCTATTGATGATACAATAAAGCCTTTAGCATATAAAGCAAAAGGTCAAAATGAATATGTTCAAGCATCAGTAGAAAATATCAAAAGTGATGCCTACAAGCTATACCGTCCTTTCTACATATTCACTAAAAAGGGTATAGAACTTGATGAAGGAACTAAGGCGTTCTTAGACTTCATTAATAGTGAAGCAGGGAAAGCGGTCATAAATGAAAATGGCTATGTAGCCAACTAATTTGAAATGAATAAGTCGATGTACAATATTTTTTGTATATCGGCTTTTTTTATTTCTAAGTAATTTTTAAGGACATTTATTTTGAGTAAGAATATTAATAAATATAAGTTTAATGAAATAATAGATAATATAATGAGATATGTATTTTTTATATGTTCTATATTTTCAGTTATAGTTGTATTTTCAATATGTATTTTTATATTTATCTATAGTGTGCCAATATTTAAAGAGGTTGGATTTTTCAAATTTGTTTTTGGAATGAATTGGTCGCCTTCAACAAAGGATTTTGGAATATTGCCTATGATTGTAGGCTCTTTATATATCACAATTCTTTCTGTATTTCTTGGGGGCGGATTTGGTTTTTTTACTGCGGTTTACATATCAATGTTTGCTCCAAAGAATATAAGAACAATATTATCTCAGGTAATAGATTTGCTTGCGGGCATTCCATCTATTGTTTATGGATTTTTTGGAATGGTGGTATTAGTTCCTTTCTTAAAAAACTTCTCTCCTAATGATGTAGGTGAGGGAGTGTTAGCGAGTTCTATAATACTTGCTATAATGATACTTCCAACTATAACATCAATTACAAGATACAATTTAGAGGCAGTTTACAAATATTATTATGACGGTGCTAGGGCTTTGGGTAATACTCATTCACAGGCTATTTTTGGTGTTATAGTGAAGGCGGCAAAGTCGGGTATATTTTCTGCTATAGTGCTTGGTATGGGTAGGGCTATCGGTGAGACTATGGCTGTTATGATGGTTGCAGGTAATGCTCCTTTTATACCTAAAGATTTATTCTCATATTTTAGAACTATGACTATTAATATAGCATTAGAGATGGGGTATGCAACAGGCAATCATAGGTCTGCATTAATTGCAACTGCTTTTGTGCTTCTCATATTTATACTTATAATCAATATAGTGCTTTCTATTCTAAAAAGAAATAATTTATATTTTTCATTTTCTTTTTCTAATCTTTTTAGAAAAAACAAAGAGCTTAAAACAAATATAAATGATTTTTCTTTTAAAAAGTTTGACATGAAAATGTGTACTATAAAAGCTAGTATTTTAGAATATATTTCTGTGTTTGCATCTATTGTATCTACACTGCTTTTAGTTTTTATAGTATTATTTATACTTATTAGAGGTCTTCCTCATATAACATTAAATTTACTATTTGGTGAAAGCAACAATTCACAAATGACGCTTTTGCCTGCAATAGTTTCTACTTCTATGATGCTTTTTATGTCTTTAATAATAGCTATTCCATTAGGAGTATTTGCCGCTATTTATTTAACAGAATATTCAAAGGCAAAGAGTCAATTAATATCTATAATAAGAATATTTACAGACAGTTTATCAGGAATACCTTCGATAGTGTTTGGGCTTTTTGGTATGTTGGTATTTGCTAATTTGTTTGGCATGGGAAGAAGTATAATGGCAGGTTCTCTCACATTAGTGTTAATAATTCTTCCTTCTATAATAAGACAAACAGAAGAAACATTACTTTCAATACCTCCAAGTTTAAGAGAGGGTAGTTTAGCATTAGGAGCTTCAAAGGTGAGAACAATATTTAAGATAGTTTTGCCTTGTGGTTTCTCTGGAATAATGACTTCTGTTATTTTAAGTATTGGTAGGATAGTTGGGGAGAGTGCTGCTTTAATATATACTGCTGGTGCTGTTAGATATATGCCTAAGGGTTATTTTAGTGCTGGAAGTTCTTTTTCTGTTATGATGTGGATGTTTTCAAGCGAGGGGCTTTATATTAATCAAACATTCGCTACTGCAAGCATTTTGCTTATAATGGTTATACTTCTTAATGCTTCATTATTTTTAGTGAATACAAAATTAAAAAAAGATTATTAAATTCTAAGGGGATTGAATATATATGGCTAATGAATTAAATAATATGGTAAACTTTGATTTTAATACTGATATAGCTATTAAGGTTAGAGATTTAGATTTATATTATGAATCTTTTCAGGCTTTAAAAAAGATAAATATTGATATAAACAAAAACAGCGTAACAGCTTTTATAGGGCCTTCTGGATGCGGAAAATCTACTCTTTTAAAAACTTTTAATAGAATGAATGATTTAATTCCAAATTGCAAAATAGAGGGAGATATAGAGATAGCTGGAGTTAATATATATAATAAAAATGTTAATGTATCGTATTTAAGAAAAAATGTAGGAATGGTTTTTCAGAAATCTAATCTTTTTGCTATGAGTGTTTATGATAATATTGCTTATGGACCAAGGACTTTCGGAATAAAAAAGAAATCAGAGTTAGATGAGATAGTGGAATATAGTTTAACAAAGGCTGCTATTTGGGACGACATAAAAGACAGGCTCAATAAAAATGCTTTAGGGCTTTCTGGAGGGCAGCAGCAGAGATTATGCATTGCTAGGGCTTTATCGGTTAATCCTAAAATACTTCTTATGGACGAGCCCACAAGTGCATTAGATCCAATAAGCACTGGAAAAATAGAAGACCTTGTTGATGAGCTTAAAAATGAATATACTATAGTAATAGTTACTCATAATATGCAGCAGGCTATGAGGGTGTCTGATAAGACGGCTTTCTTCTTGTTTGGTGAGATTATAGAATATAGAGATACTGAAGAGATATTCTCTAAACCTAAGGATGAGAGAACAGAGAGATATATCACAGGAAGATTTGGTTAATTTTATAGTTTATTATTTTTTAATAAAAAATTGGAGTTAAAAAAATGAAAAAATTTGATGAAGAATTAAATAAATTAACAGAATATGTTGTTGAAGCAGGCGACATGATATTGGATGCTTTGAGGAATACTTCTAAGGCTTTAGTAAATGCTGATATTGATCTTGCTAATCAGGTTATAGAAAATGACAGAAATATAAACAGAATATCATATAAGATAGAAAGTGCATCTTTAAAAATGCTTTTATTAGAGCATCTTGTTGCAACTGATTTGAGAATAGTTTCTGCCGCCTTAAAAATTGCTACAGATTTAGAGAGGATAGGGGATCAGGCTAAGGATATATGCGATTTGCTTAGATTTTTGTTGGAAGGAAATGTTTATAAAGATAATATAAAGCATATAATAGAGATGTATGAAATAATAGATTATATGGTGAGTAATTGTTTAAAAGCATTTAAAGAAAAGGATGAAGAATTATCGAAAAATGTTATAGCTTGTGATGATAAAGTGGATAAGCTGTTTTATAGTATGCGTGATGCTATGGTTGATTTAATTAAAAGCGGTGCTGAGAATGCTGATCAGGCTATATATTTAATGATGATAGCAAAATATTTTGAAAAGATGGGAGATCATGCTGAGAATATAGCTAAATGGGTTTACTATTACATTACTGGAGAGAGATTTAAATAAATTATTAAAATTTTTTATTGTAAAAAGAGCCTGTCTTGATAAAACAGGCTCTTATATTTTAATAATTACTCAAATATTACTCTAGGTTTTTCATATATATAATCTGCTGGTATATTATTAAGTTTTTTTATCTGCGATATTAAAGCATCTCTTATATCATTTCCAGTCATGATAATATTTTTTCCTTTTCTTCCTATAGGATTTCCTTCATTATCAGTATAACCATCTCCTCCGTCTAAAATATAATCAGACATTACTATATTATAATCTTTATTTTCTGTAATATCCTCTCCATTTAGTTTTGCCGATATCAATTCTCCTTGAGTATTATATACTATTTCAACACCTTTTGAATATTGAAGAAAACCACCACCGCCTCTTTTTGTAGCAGATATTTTTATCATATCAAGCAAATCTTTTCCATTTAATGAAAGAGTTACAGCCTGATTATTAAAAGGAAAGAATTCATTTTGTATTTTTCCCAAAGTAATATCTCCTTCAGGCAATGAAGTTCTTAATGCTCCAGAGTTAACTATAGCTATATCTATATTATCATAAGAATCAAGCACTAAATCGCATGCAAAATTTCCTATAGCCATAGAATTAGTTCTTATTCCATCTTGAGGAAGTTCAACAGGCAAAGTACCTATTCTTACATTAAACTCTTTATCAACAGTACCTTTCATCTCATCAATAAATGCAAGCATATCTTTATCCTGTTCTATATTCTGATCCATTAATACCAATTTATAATCAAAACTATTTATAGTGCCGTTGCTAACGCTTAAATTAATATCTCCTAAATACTTTCCATAACAGCCAGTCTGCACTATAGGCGTACCATTTACAATATCAGCTTCATGCAGTTCTGTATGGCTGTGTCCTCCTATTATTATATCAAATGTATTAGGGATAGCCTCTGCTACCTTTTTATCCTTTTCATAACCTATATGACTTAATAGTATAGTAACATCATTAGTAGTATTAAGAGGTGTTTTTTTAAGAAAATTTTTTAATGCCTGTATTTCTTCTTCAAATACTAAGTCTTTTACACTTGAAGAACTATAAACTGGTTCCGTAGTTGTCACTCCTATTACAGCAACATTAAGACCATTAACATTTGTAACTATATAAGGAATAGCATAATAGCTATTATCAGATTTATTTTTTATATTTACAGAAAGTGTTGGAAATTTTCTCTCTTTCATTATTTCTGTAAAATTATCGAGTCCGTAATCTACAAAGTGATTTCCTATAGTTACAGCGTCTACCCCTATCATATTCATTATATCTACTTCATCTCTTCCCTGAAATACCGTAGAATAAACGCTTCCAGTAATAGTATCTCCAGCATGAAGAACTAATACATTATTATTAGTGGATTTTACTTGTTTTATATAAGAAGCTCTTCTGGAAGCTCCATACATATAATTAGTTTCAGGCGGATTTAATTCTTTGTCTATAACTCTTTCTTCTTCATCTTTTCCATGTGTGTCATTCATGTGTATTATTGTAAGAGTACCCGTATTTCCTGTTTTTTTGGCAGAAGAGTTTGAGCAGGAAAAAGAAAATAAAAAAAACACTATTGATATTAAAGCAATGCATAATTTCTTTATCATATTAATGCTCCTTGAGAAATTGTTAGAGAACATTAAAATTATATAGAATTTGATATGTATTTTCAATAGAATAAAAAATAATTACTGATATTTTTATGAAATTTGTTATATTTGGTTATTATATTGAATAAGTTTTAGAATGCGGAAATCTTATGGGAATCATAAAGAAAGTTGATAAAAAAAATGAAAAAACAAAAAAAATAGTAATAACAAAAGAAGAATTAGAAGCAAAAGAGATACCTCTTCTTTTTAGTGTAGTAAATTTTTCTTCAAATATACCAGTTTCAATGTATGCTGATACTATAGGCATAAAAACTTCTGAGTCATCATACAGAGGAGCAATACATTCTGAAATAAACAGAAATATAAGCGAAGAATATCTTTTAAACTCGAAAAAATCATCAATAGATATCTCTTCAATATTAAATGTAGTAAGCTATTCATCATTTCCTATAGATGCTTCTTTAAGCAATAGAGTGCTTCTTGAAGAGGAAATTCATAAAAAAGGAAATGCTGTAAAACTTCCTCCTTATAAAAATATTAATGCTCCTATAGGTTCAGTAATAAGGTCAAGAAGAAGCAGAAGAGATTTTAAAGGCAAGCCTCTAACTTTAAGTGATTTATCTACTCTTCTTTATTATGGGGATGGTATTTCTGGCGATTTTGATTTCAAGCTAAATAAAGATGAATACAGTACTATAACATTTGGAGATAAATATATATCAAAACTCCGTACAGCTCCGTCTGGAGGAGGACTTTATCCAATATATCTTTATATAGCAGTTCTTAATATAAATAATCTTGATAAAGGAATATACAAATATATGCCTTTTACTCATTCTCTTGAAAAAATTAAATTATTCAGTGATAGAGATTTAGAAAATTATTATAATAATAATGTTTTTGGAGGAGATATAGATTTAAGAAAAACTGCTTTATCTATTTATTATGTATACAGCATATATGAAAACTCTAGGAAATATGGTGATATGGCACTTCAGTTTGCATTGATAGAAACGGGAGAAATTGCTCAGAATATACAGCTTACAGCAGCAGCAAGCGGTATTCTGGCATGCGATATAGGAGGATTTAATAAAACTTTATCTGAAGAGTTTTTAAATATTGACGGACAAACTAATCATGTTGTGCATCTTACTTTACTTTCAAAATGATTTTATGTAAATTATATAAAAATAAATAATAATAGGTTGATTTTGTATGGCTAAAAAGAATATTAAACTTTATGATAATGTAAGCATTTTTTTCAGTTCTGATGATGAGATTAGATTTAGAAAAGGAATATGGAACTTTGAAGAGGCTTCTTTAACTCTTAATGATTTAAATGATAATATGAAAGAAGTAATAGCTTTTATATCTAAAGAGCTTTTTGATGACAAGGTTATATCTTTTGATGATGTAGTAAAAAAATTCTTATTAGATGAAAAAGACAGCAATTTACTAAATGATATTATATCTTCTTTGATTGGAAACAGATTTTTAGAGTATGATGATAAAAAAAATAATATGCAAAATATGGTATACGAGCTTATAGGCGAATACTTTTATGATATTCCAGATGAAAGCAAAATAGAAAAAAATAAAATAATGTTTATAACTGATAATGACAGATTAAAAGATTATGCTTTATTAGTATCTAAAGATATATATATAAATATTGATATGATGAGTGCTGATGATATAAAAAAAATAGAAAAATCTAATCTTACAGATACAACTGATGCTATTGAAAACATAGAAATACAAAAAGAATTATTAAAATTATTTGATAATATATCATGCGTAGTTATAAGCGTAGAGAAGCCAAGACTTAATTTGCTTAGAAATATTAATAGGCTTCTTCTTGATAAGTCAATACCAATAGTTATATCAATACTGGACGGACCATTTTTAAATATTACAACTATAAAAGGAAAAGAAACAGCTTGTTATGAATGCTTTGAAAATAGAGTTATAGCAAGAAATGAAAGTTTATCAGTTTATAATAAATTTGTTAAGCAGACTATGAACTTTAAAATAAAAAATAAAAGAACTTATATAACGCCTATTTTGCAAAGTTTTACTTCCATTGCTTTGTATGAGGCATTTTTATTTGCTGCAATAGGTAAATTCAAACTAGCAGGGCGAGTTATTAATGTTTATATACCTTCTATAGAGATTCAAGTTCAGGATTTGCTTAGAGTACCTTTCTGTCCTGCTTGCGGTCATATAAGCAAGGCAAAATATAATGAAATGTATACTTCATCGAAAGAGATTATAGAAAAGTTTTCAAGCAAAGTTATAATAAAATGATAAAAATTATAAAAAAGAAATTGTTAAATAAAAACGGATAAAAGTATATGATTAATTATTACCCAAGTTATAAAAACATTTTAAATAAATATAATTCTATTTGCGGACATCAGACTGGCATAATGGATTCTATTATCATAATGCAGGCTAATTCTGTGATTGCTGAGAATATGAATACATGCACTGCTATGCTTCCTAATTATCATAAAATATTATTAGGAGATAACGCTGAGGTGAATTATCATCTTTCAGGATATGGTATTTATAGAGATGAGGCTATTATAAGATTATTAGGCGAGGGTATTGAGAGGTATGCTTTATTTACTTCAAATTTATATTTTGAGGATAAACTTAAATATCTTTCTTACAATCAATTAAAAGAAAAATATCCTGATAATGTTATACCTTTTGAATATGTTAAAATATATACAGATGATGATATAAATAAATTAAATAGTATAGGTATTTTAGAAAATATTACAGAAGATGATGTATTATCTTGGGTGCTTCTTCCTTCCTTATTTGACAGTAAAAAAGAATATTATGTACCAGCACAGAATTTATTTTTATCGCATATAATAAGAAGAGATAAAAAAGAGAAAGTATTTATAAGCGGATTTTCAAAAGGAAGTGCAAGTCATAAAAGTATTTATCTTGCTTTAAAATCTGCTGTTAATGAGATAATAGAATGCGATGCTTGTATGATAAAGTGGTATACAAGAAGCAAGGTTAAAGAAGTTATTATAGATGATGATATACTTAACGAAGCTATTAATATGATTTTGAAGGATATTGATTATAAAATAAGAGTATTTGATTATACAGTTGATAATAATTTAGGCTATGTTTTTACTGTTATTCTTATAAACAAAAGCGAAAAAACTCCGTATATTGTAGTGGGTGCTTCTTCTGGGCTTAATCCTAGAAAGGTAATATACAGGGCTTTTATGGAGGCTTTGGCTATACTTACATTAAATATTAACGGAGCATTATCTATGCCTAGTGATTATTTAGAAACTGTATCAGAGAAAAATTATCTTAATCTTGACAGCAATGTTAATTATTGGGCTAATTTAGAAAATAAAGATAAAAAACTTAAATTTATTAACAGCAAGATAGAAGAAAAAGTGCAGTTGAATAAATACAAAAATCTTGAAGTTAATACTCAAAAAGATTTGGAATATTTATTAAAAGGTCTTAATAATATTTCAAAATATGCTGTTTATTTGGATATTACACCTTCTGAAATATCAGATAAAGATTTGCATGTTATGAGAGTTTATATACCAGAGCTGGTGCAAATGTCTATGCCTGCTTTTCCTTACAGTAATCACCCTAGGATAATTAAAAACGGAGGAATTTCTAATAATGAATTCCCACACCCATTACCTTAGTGCATTGCTTGTTCTTACAGCAGTTTCTTTTCCTACTTCATTGATTGGGATATTTATAAAATTAAATTTAGGCAGAATAAATAATATACTCCCTAATGCTTTAAGCTATGCTTTATTTGTTATAATGGTGTTTTTTACAGGGTATATTGGTATTATTAATTATAGTGCTAATATATATTTTATTATAATAGCTTTTGTATTTTCATTTATATGCATAGGATTGGAGCTATTTGAAGGCATCATTATTCATTTTATTAAATATAGAGTTTGGATAAAAAATATAGAAGTTCATAAAATAATAGAAAAAAAGAATATATTTTTTGATATTATAATTATATTTATAGGGGCTTTATGCGAGGAAATTATTTTCAGGCAGGTATTTTTTAATATAGCCTATAATATATTTTCTATTAATATCTTTATTGTTATTATACTTTCTGCTTTTATATATGCCATTAATCATATATATTTAGGTGCTAATGCTGTATTTCAAAAGTTTATAGTGGGTTTAATATATTCTTTGCTGTTTGTTTATTCTTCTTTCTGTATTATAATACCTGTTATTACCCATTTTTCTCAGAATATGATTTTATATTTATTGTCATTAAAGAGAGTGGAGAAGATAAATTGATAATTTTAGACATTCTGCCTTATATAGTAATATCATTTATACTTGGTATTATAATTAAGTTTTTGGAGCGTAATAATATCATTAATAGTATATGCTTTAATTTGATGAATCACAGCAAATTAGAATATGATGATATGTATGTTTATGTAAGCACTTATATATATTGGCTTTTTATGATTAGCTTTGCATTTTTAATTAGTTTTTTGCAAAAACAAAATATTTTGTTATATTTATATATAGAAAGAAAATATATAATTTATATTTTTATTAATATTTTTGCTGTTATTTCAGCTTTTGAAATTATTATGGCTGTAATAAGTTTGATTAATAAAGATATAAGGACTAATGTTATATTTAATAATATATTATTAGTTCCATCTGTGTATTTGCTTTATTCTTCGAGAATAAATCCAAAATGGATATTAATAATATTATCGAGTATAATAAAATGTTTGTTTTTTAATGGAGTAATATACTTAGCTTTAAGAGATAAATTTCAAAATTTATTTTTTACTATTTTTATAGTGGGTATGTTATTCTCATTGGAAGAAATTTTCAGAGTAACAAGCATTAAACAGGCATTTATATTTACTATAGCCTGCTTAGTAGTTACTTTTGTTAATGGACTTGCATTTGAGTACAGCGGAAGTTTAATACCGCCCATATTTGCTAATATAGCTTTTACAATGTATTACTTTGGGCAGTTTGAAAATATGCGTAGGTATTAATTTCATTATATAAAAATGTTTTGTATGATGAGTTTAATATAAAAAACATCAAAAGGAGTTGTTGATATGATTAAATATTCTTCAAAAGTACGCACAACATGTTCTCTAAAAAGCCAATCTGTTGTATTGACTCCTGGAGGATGTTGCTGCTCTTGTTGTTGTTCTTGTTGTGTTAATGTAACAACTACAACAAACAATTAATTTATTATAATTTTTATAATAAATTTTAATGCCTGCTGTATTGATAATTTTATTATTGATGCAGCGGGTTTTATAATAATTTAGAAAAAATGAAATCTGGTAATTGCGGAAAATGGAAACTTTGATTAGTGCTAGAAATATAGAAAAAAAGTTTAATAAAAATACAATATTAAAAAAAATAGATTTTGATATAAATAAAGGCGAAGTTATAGCACTTGTAGGACCAAACGGTTCTGGAAAAACTACCCTTATAAATATATTACTAGGCATATTAAAAGCGGATAACGGTGAATTAAAAATTAATATAGACAATTATAAAAAGCATATAGGAGTTCAATTACAGTCTACGCCTTTTTTTGAAGGCTATAGTGTAGGAGATAATATATTAATGTTTTCAGCTCTTTATGATATAAAAATAACAGATGAAGATATAAACAATATGCTTAATAAATATTCTCTTAATGCCAAAACATTAGCTATTAAACTTTCAGGAGGTGAGCAGAAAAAACTTGCCATAATGATAGCTACTATGCAAAATCCTGATTTGCTTATATTTGATGAGCCTACAGCGAGTCTGGATCCTAGAGAAAGATACAATGTAAAAAATATGATAAAAGAGTTTGCCCAGAATGATAAAACAATTCTTTTTACTTCTCATGATTTAGAAGAGGTAGAAGATATTGCTGATAGAATAGTATTTTTATATAAAGGAGAGATATTAGAAAGCGGAAGTAAAGATGAACTTTTAAGTAAATATAATTTTGACAGTTTAGAGAAACTTTATCTGCATATTACTAATTATTAAATTTTAATTGTTTATGTATATACTAGAAGTTTTATGAGAAATAATAATTATTATGAGAATAATATTTAAACTTACAATGAAAAAAGCTATAAGAGATCCTTTTCTTATATTTTGGTCAATATTTTTTCCTTTGGTAATAGTTATATCACTAGGGCTTTTTTTTAATATGGAAAGCTATACTATACATATACTTACCGCTATGACATGTGTAAGTGTGCTTGCCTATTCTTTTATGACTACTAGTTTTAATGTATTAAGTCAGAGAAGAAGAGGCGTTTATAATTTACTTAAAGTAACCCCGCTTCCTTTATATAAATATATAATAAGTTTATCATCTGCTTGGGTGATAATATCTATTATAAGCAGTTTATTTGTATTTTTTGTCTGTGCTTTATTTTTTAAGATAGAGTTTTCTTTTATATCTATTTTGTTATTTCTGCCTGTAATAATAATAGCTTCTTTGCTTTATATATTTATAAGTTTTTTTGTTTCTAGTCTTGTAAAAAATAATGAAACAGCAAGTATATTATATAATATTATTTTAATGGCTTCTATGTTTTTAAGCGACGGATATTATTCATTATATAATGCACCTAATATAGTAAAGTTATTAAGCAAATTAAATATTTTTCAGTATTTTTTGAATGCATTTAGGGGGGCTTTTTATTTTGATTTTAAGGCTTACTTTATAGGAATAGCAGTACTTTTAGTATGTTTAATAGTAGCTTTGATTCTTGCTGTTAATACTTTCAGGTATGCTGATAAATAAGTTATTGACAAAATTATATATTTATTTTACTGTAAGAAGTATATTATTATTAATTTAAGGGTTAGAATATAATGTATATAGAAAGCGATATTATACGTGGACATATAGATGCTGTAGTTTTGCATTTTTTAAAAGATAATGATTCTTACGGTTATGAGCTTTCTAAATTGATAACCGATAAAACTAATGGAGAATATGAGATTAACGGACAGACTTTATACAGTGCTATAAGAAGGCTTGAAGGAAAAAAGTTAATAGAAAGTTATTGGGGAGATGAAAGTCAGGGCGGAAGAAGGAAATATTATAAAATTACAGAAGAAGGCATAAAATTTCTTAATGAAGAGAGAGAAATATGGCTGTTTACTAAAAAGATAATAGATAAACTACTTGATATTGAATAGATATTGTATATAAGAGAAAATGTTATGATAGATGATTTTTGTAATGAATTAAAAAATAAATACCCTAATACTCAGAAAATTAGAGATCAGATTGAAGAGCTTAGAAATTATTTATATATGAAAAGCGAAGAATATGTAAATGATTCTAAAGAAGAGGCTTTTAAAAAGGCTCTTAAATCTTTCGGGGATGCTGATTCACTTCTTGAAGAATTATCAAAGGATGCAAAAATTATTAATAAATGCAGATTATATTTATTTGCTGGTATTATTGATATTTTTATTGTAGCTTTTTTAACTTTTTTATTATGTTTTATATCTTTAAAAAACAACAATATATTATTTTTTTCTTATATAAATAATTCATTAGTGCCAAGCATATTTTTTATTATTTCTGGAATAATTGCTATTTTTTTAACTACAGTTATACCATTTATTAATATGCGTAGTATATATGAGGTAGTTGAATATACTTATAATGATTATATAATAAATTTAAAATATTCTATAATAGGTTTTTTGATTATATCTATAGCAGTATTTATATTTAATATTGTTTTCAGTCCTCATCATATTTGGTTTGTATTTGTTATTATATATTTTTTATCTTGGCCTTTGACTGTATTTTTATTTTATAAATTTTTTAAAAATTCTGATAAAAATATTAATAGGAAATAATAATGAATATTAATGAGTTTTATAAAAATATTAAAAAGAAATATCCTAATACTAGAGAAGTGCTTGAGCAGTTAGATGAAATAAAAGATATGCTTAATTCTAAAGTTCAGAATTATGTAAAAAATGGAATGAAATATGAAGAAGCAAGCAGTAAAGCTATAAATGAACTTGGCAATATTGATGAGCTTTTTGATGATATAAGCAAAGATGCAAAAATTGTTCATAATTTATATATAAAGATATTAACGTCTTTGATATCATCTTTTTCTACAGCTTTTTTGGTATTTATTTTGGGTTTGATTATAGAGAATTTAAGTTTTTTTAATGAAGTTACTAAAATAGGATATAAACTTACTATGCCTTATTTTTATTTGATATTATTTATTTATATAATTATTTATACTCTTTGGAATTTCTCAGATAATATTAAGCCTAAAATAAGAAAATACAGTTATGATATATATAAAATTAATTTAAAAAACTCTATTATTGCTGTTCTTATTTATTCATCAATAATGCTTATTATAAATATTATCACATATAAATATAATAATTATTTGTGGTTTATTTGGGCTTTTAATGGAATATTAAATTGGACTATTTCTATAATTGCAGATTATCATTTATTTAGGAGTAGCATATTTGAATATAAAAAATGAATTTTATAATATTTTACACAAAGTATATTGACAGACATAATACTTATGCTATAATAGTAATATAAGATAAATAGTAGGTGATTTATATTCCATGAAAATATTTAGAATATTAATTTTGTTCAGCATATTATCAAGTTTTCTTTTTGCTCAGAATGATTTTGTAAACTCGGGTTTTCATTATAGTTATAATTATTTCGGATTTCCTTTTTCTGTTGATTTAGGATATGCATATAAAAAGAATTCGCATTTTGTATATGTTCCTCGTGTGGGAATAAGTTTTGATTATGGCTCTGAGTCATCATTTGGAATATTTGCTAATGTTGGAATGGAGTACAGATACAGAAGATTTTTTATAGATTTAAATTACAAACAAGGAATAACACCTCCTTTTTCTACATTTAATTATAAAGATTTAGAATATTACGGACAATTAAAATTAGGATATTCTTTTGATAATGTAATGATTTATTATGGCATGAACATAGGAAAAATACTTTCTTCTGAGAGGGAAGTTTACAGATTAAGCTCTATATTTAAGATTAATCAAAGTGTTGGTTTAAGTTCTACATTTGTTGATGATGGAGTCAATAAATTAAAATTCAATGCTGGTATAGGTGCGAGCATTATACCTAATGAGAATCAGTATTCTTATAATGTTTCAGCTAGTATGCCTTATTCATTCTTTCATTATTGGGGAGAGCTTGGAATTATGCCTTATATAGGATACAGTGCTTATTTTGATAAAAGCGAGAAAAAATATTCTATTGGATTTAAATATTTATACTCTCTTATGATGATGCCTTTATCAAATTTGGAAGCACATCTTAAAAATATGGACTTTCTTACATTTGCTCATTTTGAATATAAATTTTTTATGCGATTTCTTCCATCTGGTTTTAATGATATATACTTAGTTGCTTTTGGTAATGTAGGTTATGGAAAATATTTTGAGGAGAGTATTGATAAAGGTAATTTATTGTACGTTGTAGGAGGAGGAATAGGATATAATCTTTACGGATCAACACCTTTACAATTAACTTTTGGTGTTGATAATAATAATAGTTTGGTTATGAATTTAATAATTAGTACTATAATGTTTTAATATTTTGGAGTTTATTATTAATGGGAAGTATTAAAAATAAAATTATATTTTGTTTTATATGCTTAATCTTTTATACAGCATTGAGTTTATCGTTTTATTTAATACCTTTTAATTCAGAAGTATTGGGTATAATTACTATATTTTGTACTACTATATTTAGCATATTTTTTATACTTCCTGCTTTTTTGTATTCTCCTATTTATTCAATAGTGATTGGTATTTTATATTATATATTTTTTAGATTGTTTGAAATTATAAGAATGTTTACTATTTTGGATTCTACTCCTGTAACTTTGATGTATATGATGATTCAAAGTGCTTTTGGTATTATTATTAATGTGATTGGTATTATATTAACTTGCTTAACTATTTATTTCATCAAAAATTATATTAAAAATAAAGGAATTGATATGGCTTTAATAACTGCTTTGATAATTGCATTTATAAAATTTGTTATAAGCGGATTATCTTTTTCATCATTCTTTTTTAGCTTTATTATAAATAATATAACTATTAATAATGATTTAATAATACAGCAGATTATTTCTTATGTTGTTTCTGTTGTATGTACTTTTATAGCTGTGATGATTTCTTATTTTATTTATATGGGGATAAAAGACAAAGCATTTTTTTCTAATATGAATAATTTAAATAATGAAAACAATGAAAATAATTTGAATAAAGACAGCGATGTTAACATTGTTAATGAGTAGTTATATTTAAGGAGGATTTAATATATGAGAAATATTTTTATAGTTTTATATTTAGTTTTTGCTCTTTCAGCTTTTCCATATAGTAAGGATTTTAATGAACTTTATAACTTGTATTATATGATTAATACAAATAAAGAAGGGGATTTAAATGCTGTTATAGAAAAGATAAAAAATGGTAATTATGGAAAAATAGAAAAACAAACTTATGAGAATCTTATTTTACTTATGGATATATATATGAATCCTAAAAGTAAAAGAGAGGCTTATAAATTATTAAATGATAATATTAATAAAAATACTCCTCTTTTATCTGAAAAAGATGCTGATTATATGGCTTCTGTTGCTGATGTGATGAGCGGTGCTATTAATTATTCCTCATTTAATGATGTTATAAAACTTTCGGCAAAAGCTGGGGAGATATATGATAATGCTTTAAAAATCAATGCGAATCATTTTCCTTCGCTTTTGGGCAAGGCAATACTTACAGCATACAGTCCTGAGTTTGTAGGAGGCGGAATAGATAAAGCACTTCCAATATTTAAAAAGGCTGAAAGCAATGCCAAAGAGAAATGGGAAAAGCATACGGTTTATTTATGGACTTCTCAGGCTTATTTTAAAAATAATGATAAAGCCAATTATGATAAATACATAAAAATGGCAAAAGATATATTTCCAGAGGGGGCTTTTATAAAAAATGTTATTGATATGAATGCTAAAGGAAAGGGTATGTTTAATTGATATATTTACGAATTATTAAATATACTTATATATTGTGCGTTTTTCACTTTGCGTGCCGTAGGCAAGCGAAGTGAAAAAGTTGAATAAAAAAATTGAGAAACTTAAAAATTTTCAGTATATATAAAATTGCTGTAATAAATAAGGATATTAAAATGTTTAGAGTGATTGTTTTAATTTTTATTAGTTCTTTCTGCGGATTATACGCTGAGATTTCAAGCGAAGCTAATAATATATTAAAAGAAATAGATAATAAAAATAATGAATATCATTCAGGAGAAAGACTTGTAAGAACGAGCGAGGCTAAAGATATTTTAAGCAGAATAAAAAACAGTAATTTAAGCGAAGAAGAGAAAATGTATTTAAGTATAGAATGCTATACTTTATGGGCTAATGTATCTATTGCAAGCGGAACTTTTGAAGAGGATTATAAAATATTAGGGGATATATATAAAAATCTTAAAAAAGATAAAGTTTTTAAAAAAGGCTCTTCTGATATTTACGGAGCTTATGCTAATTTTGCTAACTCTTTCACATCGCTTGCTTTTTTCAATAAAAAATATCCTTACAGCGTGATTGTTGATATGTATACTTATTCTCGTTTGGCTTTATTAAAGAATAAAAATAATATAAGAGCAAAGCAGGTATACGGAATGTGGCAGATAGCTACTTTGAGTTTTTATAATAATGCTGCATACTATTCTGTGATGACATCATTAAATTATACAAGCAGTTTACCAGATTATATGATTTACAGAGCTTATATTTATAGATCTATGGCATATATGAAAGTAAATGAAACGGATAAGGCATTTGAAGAATTGGATAATGCTTTGAAAATGTATCCTAAAGGTTTTTACGGGTATTTATTAAAAAGCTCTTATGATAAAGGTAATGATGGATTTTTAAGTGCGGAGGGGGCTGACTTTTAATTATGATAAGATGCGAAAATATATCAAAAATATATAAGACTAAAGATTATAATATATCTGCAAATAAAAATATTAGTTTGGAGATAAAAGACGGCGAAATTGTTTGGGTGGCTGGAGTTTCTGGATCTGGTAAAAGTACGCTTCTTCACATACTCTCAAGTATAGATATTCCTACAGAGGGAGCAGTTTATTGGAATGATAAAGAGGTTTCAAGATTGAGTGATAAAGAAAGAAGCAGTTTCAGACTTTTAAATATTGGGCTTATTTTACAGTCTCTTGAGCTGTTAAAAACTCAGAGTGTATTTGATAATGTTGCACTTCCTCTTAAATTTTTAAACGAAAGTTCTTCTAATATAAATAAAAAAGTTAATGAAATATTAGAAAACTTAAAAATATATAATTTAAAAAAGAAAAAACCAGAACAGCTTTCAGGAGGACAGAAGCAGAGGGTAGCTATAGCTAGGGCATTAGTAAGTGAAGCTCCTTATATATTTGGCGATGAGATAAGTGCAAATTTGGATACTGACACAAGCAAATTTATTTATGAATATATAAGAAGCACTATAAAGAGAAGAAACGGCATAGGTTTTTTTATTTCGCATGATGAATTGATAGAGAATTATGCTGATACAAAATACATTATGAGGGAGGGAGTTATATATTCTCCGCACCGTATTGCTAAATATTATAGATAGTACGCAATTATATATTATTATACGAATAAGTGATTTATTATAATTAGTACTATTTGGTATTATTTTTAACTTGCACTTTTTGGTTCTTTTGGCGAAGCCCGCCACTCTGTGTGCCGTAGGCAAGCGAAGGCGGGAAAAAGTTGAATAAAAAAATTGATAAACTTAAAATTAAATTGATATTGTTAATAACTATAACGGAATAGATAAATGAATATAATAAAATTAGCTTTTGATAATCTTTGGTATAATAAAACCAGAACAATTTTAAATATGATACTTATTATAGTGTCTTTTGTATCTCTTATGATGATAAGCGGATATAATAATTTTACTAAAGAAGGCATTATTACAAGTATAAATACAAGCGGAGGCTCTATTGTAATAGCTGATAAATCCTATTGGGATAAAAAAAGCGAAAAAATTAATATGCTTAAAGATAATGATTTTGAAATTATTTATAAAAAACTTGAAACTATAAATGAAGTTAATGATTATCAGAAAAAACTTGATATAAGCGGACTTATAGGCAATGAAAATAAAAGTAAATTTTTTTCAGGGTATGCTTATGAAAAACCTTCAAAAATCATGTCATCAGTTTCTTTAAAGTCTGGCACGCCTATATTCGATGATGATATTAATACTATGGTGCTTGGTAAAGATTTGGGAGAGTTTTTTAATCTCAATTATGATGAAGAGTCTTATTTAAATTTGATGACTGATTTCGGAGAGGGCATAAGTTTAGGTTCTTTAATGGCTGTAGGTTTGATATCATTAAATAATAGTGCTTCAGATGCTATTACTATTTACTGTCCTCTTAATGCTGTATATGAAGTATTTGGTCTTGAATATGGTGATGCTCATAATTTACTCATATATTTAAAAGATTATAAAAAGGCGGAAGAAATAAAAAATGATCTTAACAAATACTTTAATGAAAACAATTTAAATTATGAGGCTAAAGACTGGAAGGATTTGAATGCATTTTTGCTGTCTGTAATAGATATGAACACTAATAATTATTTAATAGCTTTGGGAGTATTAAGCATATTAGTATTTGTTTCAGTTATGCAGATGCTTACTACAAATTTTTTGGAGAGATTAAATGAGTTTGGTACTATGCGTGCCTTAGGAATAAATATAAAAAATGTAACTTTGCTTTTATTTTTGGAAATTATAATAATGGCAGTATTAAGTTCAGTTATTTCGATAATTATTTCTTACAGTGCTTCTGGAATACTTAATGCTTCAAACTTTATAATGAAATTTCCGGGGGCTACTGACGGATATTCTTTAAGTTTATTACTAACATTCAAAGATACTGTTTTAATATTTGCATGGGTATTATCTGTATCAATTTTAGCAGGTATTTATCCAATAATAAAGGTTATAAAAATGCCTATAATAGAGGTTATAAAATATGTTTAGAGTTTTATTTATAATAAGTATTTTATCTTTTAATTTGTATAGTCAGAATATATTTAATGATTTTGTTAATATTTATAATAGAGGCGGCAAAAGTTATAAGATGTCTGGAACTTTTACTGATATAAAGGACGGCAAAAAAACTATTAATAATTTTGATATGATAGTTGGAAAAGATTATAAATTAATGTATTTAAAAGATAATAAAACTTTATTTTTAGCCAATAAGCAGGGTTTTTTTGTTCAAGGAGAGAAGCAGGTTTCACCTTTAAAAATCTCTGGAAGTTATGTTGTAACAGGTGCTGCCAATATGAATGATTTGATGTCCATAAACTTTACTGATGATTATAAAATTGAAAAAGAGATAAGTTCAGAAGAGATAAATTTAGTAAAGAAAAATAGAAGCGTTCCTTATGCTAAGGCGGTACTTAAAAAAACTTCAAACGGTTATAATATAGATTTTTTTGATAACAGCGGTAAAGCATTAAAAAGAGGTATATATAAAGTAAATAATAATGCTTTTAATGATATGGAGTTTTATAATTTGATTATTAATACCAATTTAAGCACAGTATGTCATATATCAAGTACAGAGCCTTCAAGTTCCTCAAGTTCATATTTTAGAAGCGAGAATATGAAAATGCTTTTTAGTTTATTTAAAGATTAATTAAGAAATGAAAAATATAAAAATATATCTTATTTTTTTTATTGTATCGTCTATAGCATTCGCTGATATAACTCCTAAATTTGGAATAAAAAATAATTTTAGCTATATAGATATGAAAGAAACGGAATTTATACCAAATTCTATTTTAAGCAATGATGCTTATTTTTATTTGGGTTTTGAATATATTAATAATAATTTTTATTTTGCATTTAAGCCGTCAGTAAGAATATATACAAAAGATAATAGAGATATTATTTATGATAACGGTAATTTTATAAAGCAGACAGATAATAAGGCTTATGCTTCTTTTACTTTTGATGAGCTTCAGTTTACATATATAAATGATATTTTGGGTTTTTATATAGGCAAAAGAAAATTTCATTTCGGAGAAGGTTTTAATAGGCAGTATATGTTTGTGGGCGATAGTGTATTATATAATGATTTTGACGCTTTATACAACAGCGAGCTTAATTTTTATCAGGATAATATAACGCATTCTATAGGATTTATCACAGACACAAAATCAATAGATTTACTAGAAGAACCAAAGTATTACATAGCTTGGTATTATTTAAAATATTCTTCTTCTCATTTGGGTTTAATGGCTATTACAAAATATACTTATGACTTAACACTTAAAAATAATTTAATGCTTGGTTTTGAGGCTTCATATATATTTGACATAGGCTTTAAACTTTATGGAAATGTTACTTACAATATTTTAAGCAGCGACAATATAGGGAAAAGCCTTAATGATATAAAAAGTTTACTAGGTATTAATTATACTTTTATTTATAATTATGATTTTATATTAAGTCCTTATGTAGAATATTTTTATGAAGATAGTCATTCATTTTATTCTATAGGGCTTTATTTATATTTTCTTAACAATCTATTTAATATAATAACTTATTTTTCTCATTCGCCTAATTATAAAATGGATTTAAATGCCAAACTTCTTATTAATTATAATAATTTTAGTTTTACTTTTAATTATTATACTCCTTTCAAGAGCAATCAAATTTTGGAGCATGTATTTGAAATAGCATTGGAGTATAATTATTAAAAATTAAAGTAGAAATAATAAATACACCTACTATAAAAAATAATACTACCATCATATATAAATTAAATTCTTCTATATGAGAGTGCATTAAGAAAGGTAGCAAAATACTAAAAGGAAGCAATGATAAAAGACCTATAAACAATACAATTTATATTATTTCTCCAACTGTATCAGTGTAATTATCTCTTTCTAAAATAACATTCATATCTCCAATAAATTCATTAGTTTCAAAGCTTTCATTTGTAAAAAGAACTTTTAATGTTAAAATGCAGTTAACGGGGTCATTTTTAATATAATTTATTTGAAATAGAATTGTTTACATAAATCTTATTGTTTTTCAAATTAAAATCTGAGCTATTTAAATCATAATGAGCTGCTTTTAATAACCCCCTTTTTATTTGCATTGATAAATATTTATATAAAAAAATGAGTAAAAAATCTATTTATAGTATTGACATTATTTGTATTTGTATTATATTAAAGCACTATAAAAAACAATTAGCAATAGCTCAAGTAATGGATATTCTTTGCAGGTGTATCTGTTGACTAAGAAAGGCTTATTATTAGCTGGATCGAAAAAAACCCTATGCGGGTAAGCGACGAGTAAACTGCGTTTTATACGTTAAAATGTATATACGTAATTTTACGGAGGCTATTGCAAATATACGCATAGGGGGTCGTTTTATGAACGATAATATTATCGTGTCTTTAAAGAACATCAATGTTTCCTACGATGAAAACTCAATACTTGAAAATCTTAATTTAGATATCAAAGATAAAGAATTTTTAACTCTCTTAGGTCCTTCAGGATGCGGAAAAACTACTATATTAAGAACTATAGCAGGATTTATAAAGCCAGATTCTGGTGAAGTTTTATTTGACGGAAAGATGATAAATGATACTCCTCCGTATAAAAGAGAAGTTAATACAGTCTTTCAAAGATATGCATTGTTTCCGCATTTAAATGTTTTTGAGAATATTGCATTCGGACTTAATTTAAAAAAGGTTGCTAAATCAGAAATTAAAGAAAGAGTTTATCAAATGCTTAAAATGGTTAACCTAGAAAATTACGGCGGAAGAAATATAAACAGTCTTTCAGGAGGTCAGCAGCAGAGAGTTGCTATTGCAAGAGCATTGATTAATAAGCCTAGAGTACTTCTTCTTGATGAGCCTTTGGGGGCATTGGATTTAAAATTAAGAAAAGAAATGCAGATAGAGTTAAAGAAGATTCAGCAGTCATTAGAGATAACTTTTGTTTATGTAACACATGACCAAGAAGAAGCATTAACTATGAGTGATACGGTTGCTGTTATGAAAGATGGTGAGATACTTCAGCTTGGAACACCTGAAGATATATACAATGAACCTAAAAATGCATTTATTGCTGACTTTATAGGCGAAAGCAATATTATAGACGGTATAATGCATGAGGATTATGTTGTAGAGTTTGCAGGATATATATTTGACTGTGTTGATAAAGGATTTGAAAAATTAGAAAAGGTTGATGTAGTAATACGCCCTGAAGATATAATAGTTGTGCCTCCTGAAAATGCCAATATATCGGGTTTAGTTGAATCTGCTATATTTAAAGGAGTGCATTTTGAAATGATACTTGATGCACATGGCTATAAATGGATAATACATTCCACAGATAAATGGGAGGCAGGTACTGAAATAGGCATAGATGTAGCTAAAGAAAATATTCATATTATGAAAAAAACTGTAGAAGAGGTGATGATATGAAGACAAAGATACCAGCAATACCTTATTTAATTTGGACATTAATTTTCGTATTAGTTCCTCTTTTTTTGGTTATATATTTTGCATTTACCAATCAGAAAGGCGATTTTACTCTTGATAATTTTGCAAATGTTACATCGTTCACTCCTGTTATAGTACGTTCTGTTGTACTGGCTGCTGTTTCTACTGTTATATGCCTGATATTGGCTTATCCTTTATCATATTATATATCAAGACAGGAAAAGACTATTCAGCATGCACTTATAATGCTTGTAATGCTTCCTATGTGGATGAACTTCCTTCTTAGAACTTATGCTTGGATGAGCATACTTGAGAATAACGGACTCATAAATAGAGCTTTTCTTTTTATGGGACTTTCTCCTGTAAAACTTATAAATACTCAGGCAGCTGTTCTAATAGGTATGGTTTATAATTATTTGCCTTTTATGATACTTCCTCTTTATTCAGTTATGACAAAGATACATAATAGTTTGATAGAGGCTTCTCAGGATTTAGGAGCTAATTCTTTTAATGTATTTACTAAAGTGATATTCCCATTAAGTTTGCCTGGTATGGCTGCAGGAGTTACAATGGTATTTGTGGCTGCAGTAAGTACATTTGTAATTTCACGTATGCTTGGAGGCGGTTCTAATATACTTATAGGCGATTTAATAGAGATGCAGTTTTTAGGAATGTCTTATAATCCTAATTTGGGTTCTGCTATAAGTTTAGTATTAATCGTTATATCTCTATGTGCTATTATGCTTATGCAGCAGATAGATGAAGAAGATGAAGATGTTAAGGGTATGTTTTTATAAGGATATGCCGTTATGATAAAAAAGATTCTTTCAAGAAGCTATATTGCTTTTATATTTTTATTTTTATATGCTCCTATAGCAATACTAATTTTCTTTTCATTCAATAAAGCTAGAGGACGCGGAGTATTTACAGGCTTTACTCTAAATTGGTATAGAGAATTATTTTCTAATGATTTAATATTAAGTTCATTTGTTAATACAATAATAGTAGCTTCTATATCATCCGTACTTGCTACTGTTCTTGGTACTATGGCTGCTATAGGAATTAATGGTTTCAATAAAAAAATGAAAAGTGCCATAATGGGTGTTACCTATATATCTATAATCAATCCTGAAATTGTAACAGGAATATCATTAATGCTTTTGTTTGTTATAATGAAATTAAAATTCGGATTTACAACTTTGATTTTAGCACATATAACTTTTAATGTACCTTATGTTATATTAAATGTTTTACCAAAATTAAGACAGCAGGATAACAGTTTATATGAGGCTGCTTTGGATTTAGGATGCACTCCTTCAATGGCTTTTTGGAAGGTTGTTATACCTGATATACTTCCGGGCATACTTGCTGGTTTTCTAATGGCTTTGACTTATTCATTGGATGATTTTGTTGTTAGCTATTTTACTTCTGGTATTACCTCTCAGACTTTGCCTATAACAATTTATTCTATGACTAGAAAAAGAGTAAGCCCTGAGATTAATGCTATATCTACGGTTATATTCATAGTTGTGCTTATAAGTTTAGTTATTATGAATTTAAAAGAGATAAAGAAAGAAAAATATTTGATGCAGCTTAAAAGAAAAATACATAAATAATTAAAATAAAAAAATAAATATTTATAAGGAGAGTAACAATGAAAAAAAAATTTTTTGCCGTTTTAATGTTAATTGCTGTATCGGCAAGTGCACAAACAGTTGATCTCAGCAATTTTGACACTAACTATTATCATAAGTTTAAAGGGCAAAATTTATCAGTTAATGTTTATAACTGGGGAGAATATATATCTGACGGTTCTGACGGTTCGCTTGATGTGAATAAGACTTTTGAAGAACTTACAGGTATAAAAGTTAATTATTCTACTTTTGCCTCAAATGAGGAATTATATGTTAAATTAAAAGTAGGCGGAATTCAATACGATGTTATTATACCTTCTGATTATATGATAGAAAAATTGATTAAAGAAAATCTAGTTCAAAAATTAAATTATAATAATATCCCTGCTCACACAAATATAGCTAAAAGATTCGTTAAACTTCCATTTGATCCTACAGGAGAGTATTCTGTAGCTTATACTTGGGGAGTAACTGGTATAGTTTATAACAGACAGTTAGTATCAGAAAACGAAGAAGAAATAGATTGGAAAATACTTTTTGATAAAAAATATAAGGGTCAGATACTTATGTATTATAACCCTAGAGATGCTTTTGGTATAGCTCAGGCATATTTAGGTTATTCTTTAAATACCACTAATGAAACAGAATTAAGAGAATGTGCAAGAATATTAAAAGAGCAAAAACCATTAGTGCAGTCTTATGTAATGGATGAAATATATGACAAAATGGAAGCAGGCGAGGCAGCACTTGGAGTTTATTATGCTGGAGATTCTTTATCTATGATGGAAAGCAATCATGATTTAAATTTTGTTATACCTAAAAAAGGTGCTAACTTATTTGTAGATTCTATATGTATACCTTCTAGTTCTGGTTCTCCTGAATTGGGTGAAATGTATATTAATTTCTTATGCGAACCTGAAATAGCATTAGCAAATATAGAATATATTAATTATGCTTCTCCTAATGACGGAGCTATTGCTATAATGAGTTCAGCAACTAGAAATAATAAAATAATATATCCTGATCAAGTAACTTTAGATAATTGTGAAGTTTACATAACTTTACCTGATGAAACTAATATATTAATGGAAGATTTATGGAATGAAATACTTTCTAATGATTCTACATATAAAGGATGGGTTATCCCTGTTGCTTTGGGAGTTATAGTACTTCTTTGCGTTATTATAATAGTAATGAGAAAAATGAAAAAAAGAGAAAATTAATTTATACGCATTATAAAAATAGAGAAGCATGTATATATAAAATATGCATGCTTCTTTTTTAAACTTTTTCTATTATTATTTTGGCTTTTATATGAATTTTCAGCTTACTCTGTCAGTTTTCATCTTATAAACTTTATCTGCTATATTAAGTGTAGAAAGTCTATGCGACACTAATACAATAGTTTTATCTTTACTATTTTCTTTTATTGATTTTAATATAACAGCCTCATTTAAACTGTCCAAATTACTTGTAGGTTCATCAAGAAGTATAAAAGGTGCATTATGCAAAAAACTTCTAGCTATTCCTATACGCTGTTTCTCTCCGCCTGATAAAGTATCTCCAAGCTCTCCTACATTAGTATCATATCCTTTTGGCAAGGTCATAATAAAATCATGAAGCGAGGCTTTTTTGCATGCTTCTATAACTTCTTCTCTCGATGCATTTTGATTCGCTATTTTTATATTATTTTCTATTGTGTCTTTAAAAATAGAAGTTTCCTGTGTTACATAGCTTTCCATATCGCGAAGAGAATCTGTATTTATATCTTTTATATTTGCATCAGATATTTTGAGGCTTCCTTTTTTGATATCCCAAAAACGCATGAATAGTTTTAAAAGTGTAGATTTTCCGCTTCCGCTTTTTCCGCTTATTCCTATTATCTTATTAGGCTCTATTTGCAAATTATAATCATTTAATATCTCTTCGCCTTCATAGTCAAAATATATGTCTTTACATTCTAAACCTTTAAACTCTAAATCTTTCTCTCCATTATGAACTTCTTCAATAATAGGTTTTTCTTTAAGCAAGTTTAACACTCTCTCTCCGCTTGCTAAAGTCATAAACAAATTATTTGATAAATTACTTAGTGCTATAACAGGTCCGAATGAGCTTGCCATTGCTATAGTAGGTATTATAATATTAGCAAAATTATTTTTTATATCTTTTGATAGTATAATGCTCACAACAAGTACAGCAAATGTAAATAATGTTACAGCAGAAGTTGTAATACCTGATATAAAGCCTTCATATTTTTTTAGCTTTTCATTGATATGCATTAAGCTGTCAGTTTTTGTTTCTATATTTTTTGCTCTTTTCTCTCCGTATCCGAATTGCAGTACCTCTTTTATCCCCCATAAACTATCAAGAAAGTAACTGTTTAATTTACCAAAATCATCTCTGTAAGACATTCCGTCATTTTTACCAAACTTTAATGAAAAATAAGGTATTATAAAGCCTATTGTAATATATCCAAGTAATGCTATAGCTCCTAATACAATATTAAAACTTCCTATAAAAATTGTCATAATAATTGAAGTTAATACTCCTATTGCTATAGGAGAAATAGTATGTGCATAGAATACTTCAAGAAGCTCAATATCGCTTGTAATAAGTGCTATTAAATTTCCTTTATCTCTTCCTTCTAGTTTGGCAGGTGATAATTTTCTTAAAGCCTTAAAAACTTTATCTCTTATTAAAGCAAGCAGTTTAAAAGCTATAAAGTGATTGCTAAGCTGTTCTATATAGTGAAGTACTCCTCTTAAAACAGCAAGTACTAACACTATTATAAATATTGTTTTTACCGTAAATAAATTATTTAATCCTAAATATGTTAATATGGCATATCCTCCGAATATAGTTATTGATATTGCACATAAAAAACCTAAAACTCCTGTGGTTATTGCAAGTATCATAACATGTATAAGCGGAGTTATTAAGCCGATTAATTCCGCCATAATTCTTATACCGCTTCTTCTCATTTTATAAACTCCTTTATTTATATTTGTGGGGACTAGCCCCAACCCCCCACTTCTTTTGGTGACCCAAAGAAGTAGGCACAGCCCGCAGTCGCGAAGGACTGCATTTTCTAGCTTAAACATACAATTTATACAACATGTAAAACACAAATTAGTACTATTTAGTATTATTTTTATGCTTGCACTTTTTGGTTCTTTTTGCGGCGGGAAAAAGAACAATAAAAAAAATTACAAATTTAAAAATTTTAAGTAAATATTTATTTTATATAGCTATTCTTAAACTATCTCCTTTTGTTATACTCTCTAAATTAGTCTGCTCATTAAAAACTTTAGCATACTCTCCATTTATATTCATTAACTCATTATGTGTACCTTCCTCTTTTATAACTCCGTCTTTTAAGAAGTATATTTTATCTGAAAGAATAGAGTTATAAAGTCTATGTGATATTAATATAACAGTTTTTTCTTTAGCGATATCTCTTATCACTTTCATAATACTCTCTTCGCTTTCAACATCAACATTAGAAGTAGCCTCATCAAATATATATATGTCGCCTTTAAGAAGTATAGCTCTTGCTAATGCCAATCTCTGTTTCTGTCCTCCTGATAAGTTGGCAGCCTTCTCCATTATCTTAGTATTAAGTCCCTCTTCAGACTGTAAAAAATCATAAAGCTCAACTTTTTTTAATACTTCATTCATCTGATTTTCTGTTATATTATCTCCTGCCATTTTTAAATTATCATATACAGTACCTTCAAATAAATAGCTGTTATGATCCACTACAACTATTTTTTTGTATAAATCATTCTTATCTATTGTGGAAATTTCTATATCTCCAATCTTAATAGAGCCTTTATAATTTTCATTTCTAAGCGATATAAGCCCTGCAATAGTGCTTTTTCCAGAACCTGAAACGCCCACTATAGAAACAAATGATTTTTCTTTTATAGTCATATTAATATCTTTTAATATAGTTTTATCTTCATTGTATGCAAAACTAACATCTTTAAAAGTAATCTCTTCATTATTTTTATTTATTTTATTTACTCTTTTATCATCATCTTTCATATCAAGTATTTCAAACATCTTATCGCTTGCAGATATTCCATTCATAGCAATATGAAAGAATGAGCCTAAAAGTCTTAATGGAATAAAAAACTCGGCAGAAAGCATTATTATAGTAAATGTGCCTGAAAGATTAATATTGCCTTTCATATATTCAAGCACAGAAATTATTACTCCCAAAGCAGCACCGCCATAAGCTATTATATCCATTATAGTTGTAGAATTAAGCTGCATAAATAAAAGATTCATAGTGGCAATTCTAAACTTTTCAGCCTCTGTATTCATCTCTTCATTCTTCTTTTCATCAGCTTTATATATTTTTAAAGTAGTAAGTCCCTGTACATCTTCTAAAAATATCTCTCCCAAATCGCTGTAGCTTCCCCAATATTTTTTTAATATTCTTTTAGCAATTTTTACTATAGCAACTATTGATATAGGTATAAGAGGAACGCATATTAAAAGTATAACAGCTGATTTTATGCTTATAGTAGAAAGCACAGCAAAAAGAACTATAGGAGCTATCATGCTGTAAAAAAATTGAGGCAAATATCTTCCAAAATAAGTTTCTAGCTGGTCAACTCCTTCCATAGATATTTGCACTATTTCGCTTGTAGAAAATTTTTCTTTGTATCTGCTTCCGAGTGTTAGGAGTTTTGAATATATTTTCTCTCTTAAAGTCTGCTTAACTCTGCCTGAAGCATGACACGACATTTTTGACATTAAAACAGTAAATCTGAATCTTAATACTATTATTACAAAAATAGCAATACATAATTTTATAATATCTTCTTTTATTATATTACCATTAGAAGCCTTTTGTATAATATCAGCCATAAAAAATACGGCTGTTATATTAAGTGCCAGATTAACAAGCTGTATTATAACATGCCAAGCTATATATTTTTTGGCATCTCCCATCAAAGCAATAAGCCTTTTATTAATCATAAAACTTTTTCCTTTATATTTAATTTTTATATTAATAAATAGTTCTTTTAATAATTTCTTTTATAGAAGAACTATCATAATTTGAATTTATAATGGCACTCATAATAAATGAGAATATTACATCTATAAATTTATTATGAGTGAAATCTTTATTAAAAGCATCTGTTCTAACTTTTTTATCTTTCATTAGTGTTTTATATAAACTTTCTTTTATATGTTCTATCATTTTTTTCATTGCATTCAAACTTTTATCTTTGTTTTTCTTAAACATTATTGTGGAATGTGCAGTTAAGAAATTCGGATATTTTTTATTTCCTTTCTCCAAACTTTTAAAAATTGAATCAATGCTGTCAATAAAATTATCAGATTCTATACAAACATTTGACGGATGAAATATATCAAACCACACGCTTACTATTACAGCAATAGTTAACTCTTCTTTTGATTTGAAATAATTGTATATAGAACCTACAGCTATATTAGCTTCATCAGCAACAGAACGCATATTAATAGAATTAAGTCCTTTTTTTCTTATCAATTCTCTGCTTGCTTTTAATATATCCTCTTTTGAAGTTACAGCATTATTCATAAAAATAAACCCTATAAATTGAACATTGTTCATTATTTTAAATAAAAAAATGAATCAATTAATGAACATTGTTCAGTATAGTACATTTATTATTATTTGTCAATACAAAAATTAAATAAATAGTTAACTGTTTATATTATATAAACAGTTAACTCATAGTCTTAGGAGAAGGAAAAAACGCATTATTGCTTAAAAATAATATCTGCCTCCTACACTTATTCTTCCAAAACCAGCCTTATTAATTTTTTCAGGGTATCCAAGTTCTTTTCCATTAGGTACTAAATGAAGCCCTCCTCCGAACTCCAATACTATACCTACATGTTTGCTTACATTTATATTAAATCCTGCCCCTCCTCCTACTTCCCAATAAAAAGGTGAGGAAAATAAAAATTTACCGCTTCTGTCAGCATCAAATGATAAAAATCCGAAACTTGCAAATGCAAAACCATATCTTGATATAGTTACCTTTCCTACATATTCATCATTATTTCCAAAAGTGAATTTCTGCATAAGTCCTAACTGATACATTTGAGGACTGTCATCATATATTTTAGAGCCTGTTATTGCAGTGTAGCTTTTAATTTGAAAATTATTATATTTCATAATTTTAAAACCAAATTCTATATTAACGGTTGTTTTAATAGAATCAGAACTGCTGAATAATCCTATAGAAAAAAATCTATTATCTAACACAGACTGAAAACCTTTTTTTTCTGTGTCTTCCTCAGCATAAACGTATGCAGATAAATAAAAAATAACAGTATTTAACATAAAAATATATTTTAATATTTTCATTATTATCTCCTGAAAAAATAGGGTATGATTAAAAAAGAATCAATCAATTAATTATTATCAGTTTTTTGAAGTTCATTAATTTCTTTTTCATCTTTTATAGTTTTTATTTGAGTAAAGAAATATAAATATTTTGCAATAAAGAGTATTATAAGTACGATTCTAGCATGCAAGTTATTTACAAAAATAAATGTAATTATAAGCATAGCACTTACAGGAAGAAGTATGCTTAGTTTAGATTTTAAAGTCATAGCTCTTGAATTAACAAAACTCTCTAAATGCTTTTTATAAAGTTTTGTAGATATAAACCAATCATGAAACTTTTTAGAGCCTTTTGCAAAAAAGAAAGAAGCAAGCAAAAGAAAAGGCGTAGTAGGTAAAATAGGAACAAATATTCCTACAACTCCTATTCCTACAAATATAAAACCTAAACTTATAAATAATATTCTCATATAATACCTTTAAAATCTAATTTTTTATTTTTATTTAAATTATGCTTTATCATAACAAATATATGTTTTAATGCTATAGGGGGATTATGAAAAAGCATTCTTTTTCCAGAAAAAGACATAATATTTTTTATTTTTTCTCTCATATCTTTTCTATAGCATGGAGTAGGGCATGCACTGCAGAAAGTTTTATGCTCCATATACCTGCATTTATCTATTCTTAAAACAGCATAATTATATATCTCTTCGCATTCTTTACAAATATCTCTGCTTCCAAATGTCTTATAATAAGTTTTATGATATTCTTTATGATTATGTCTGCAGTATATTCTTATCATATAAAGAATAGATTTCTTTTCATGTTCCCTTTTATTTTGTAATTTATATTCTTTACTTATTTCATAAGAATTAATCATTTGTAAGCCTTTAAATATTATTTATATTCTATTGGGCATCATTATTTTAATGACACCCAATAATCTATCCCAAATCAATAATTTAGCAAATTAAAATCTATAAGTAATTCCTGTACTTCCATTAAACACAAGTCCGCTGTCAGAACTGTTTCCTATATTATCAACGGTAGTGGCACCTCCAACCTGAGCTTCAAAATACCATTCCAAATTAGGCATAGGAGTAATATATAATTCTCCGTAAACTAAATATCCAAGCGAATAAAATACAGGCGGTATTCTTACAGGCTTCATACTTGCTATTCCAGCATTAACTCCTCCAGTAATCATAGAAAATGATACGGCAGGTTCTAAATATAGAGTAATAAACTCACTCTCAGCAGTAAATCCGACTGGAACAGATAAGCCTATAAATTGAGGTTTTGTAATATAATAATCAGTTTCTCCTATTGTTATAGTTCCCCCTGTTTCAAGAGGTAAATTATGAGAAGATGGATTATATGCACCAATAGCTCCAATAGGAGAAGAAGCATCCACTTGATAAAAACCAAATCCGCTTGATCCAGTTTGACCACTTATAGTATATGAAGGACCTCCAAAATCTTTTAATGAAGCTTTGTATATTAATCTTATTTGAGGCTCTATCAATATAGGGTCTGTTGCTGCTATAAAATATCCTCTTACATCTATACCTATAGAATGTGCCTGAGTATCATCAGGAAATCCGAATGTAGTATTATGACCAGGGACAACAGGTGCCGAAGACATACTATAAACTCTGCTGTCATTTGCTTTCATTGAGTACATGCCGTATTGCAAATTAACCCTTATTCTGCTGAATATATCATTGCCCGTATAATATTCTACCCTTATATCAGTTGAAACAGCCATATCTCCGTCATTAACTCCTCCCATTCCAACTCCTATTGTAACAGGTATGTTGATTCTTAAATTATCATTTAAAGCAGTTGCTGTTATTATAGGAGTATGTGCATGCCAAGTTCCAGATATATATTTAAATTGATATCCAAATCCTATGCCAAAACTATCTGTTTTATATCCAAATCCAGCTGTAGCAGCAGGTCTGAATGTATTAACACCTCCCTTAACTCCATTATCTAAATTATCAATTAATACTCCAGCAGTTTCTCCTTCAACTCCTACCATAAATCTCAAATTTTCTGTTCCTGCCAAAACTCCGAATCTGTCAAGCCTTATAGTGAGCTGGTTTTCATCAACTAGAAAATCATTAAAATCTTCTAATATTGTATATCCAAACACACTATAAGCACTTATTATTAAAGCTGTTAAAATATAATATAAACGTTTCATTTTTTTATCCTCAAATATTTTTGTTTATAACTTCTCAACAACTTTGTATCCGCCTAAACACTATTATTTTTTATTATTCATTTTTTATTATCAAACTGTTTATTATTTTTTATATGTTTTATTATTCCATACTTATTTCCTCCTTACTTAATATTTTTTATTTTCACTTTGTAAATATATTCTTCTTATAAAGGTTTCTTATATTCATTATTTCTTTTTACAGCTTCTTCAAGGAATTTTCCATTAGGATATATTCTTTTACTCATATCAATATATTTATTATAATTTTCATTATCCTTTATTTTGAAATAATACTGAGAAAGCCAAACATAAGATAAATATTTTTGGTATCTTTCTTCAGCATTATTTAAAGCCTTGTTAAAATATTCAAAAGCCTTTTTATTGCTTCCACCTGCTATAGCTGGGGCATGCATATATCCTATGGCTGTGCCAAGAAGAGCGAAGAAATTACTATTATCTATTTCTAAAATTTTTTTATATATTTCTTTACTTTTTGAACCAAAAGAAATTTTTTCAGGTAATTTACAATAATAAACTATATAATTTAATAATTCAGATACGCTTATTAAATAGTCTGTATCATCAGATTTTATATAGTCTTCATTTTGATTTATTATCTCTTTTAAATAATTGTATTTTTCTTTTTCATCTTCTATACCTTTTGATTTTATTAAGGCATATATATTTTTATATGTTTGAGAATTGTTATTTTCTATTGATTTTATTCTATAGTTTGAAGAATAATAGTTATTATAAAAGCTATTAATTTCTTTTGAATTATATGAGTATAATGTATTTGTTATTATCATTGATATGATTATTATATATTTCATTTTATAAACCCTTTATAAAAGTTAGTTATATCATCTAATTTGTTAGTATATTCTAACATTTAAATAAAAAAAATCAATAGCTGGAATTATTTTTTATTAAAAAAGAGTATATAGGTATATTTAATAATTGAAAAAAAAATTATATTAATATATCATTACTGCATATAAAAATTTCATTGGAGGAAACATGCCCATATCTAAGAAAAAACCAGCAGATAAAAGTTCATCAAAATCTGCTAAAAAAAGTGCTTCTGCTAAAAAAACTACTGCTGCTAAAAAAATTACTAATACTAAAAAAGCAGTAAAAACAGCAGAAAAGAAAGTAGCTGCTCCTAAATATTATGTATCAGAAGTTCCGCTTAAAACTGCTGATAAAGAAATATTTGCTGCTATGAAAAGTGAGTATAAGAGAGAGGTAGGCGGATTTGAACTTATAGCTAGTGAGAATATAGTTTCACGTGCTGTAATGGAGGCTCAAGGGTCTATATTCACAAACAAATATGCAGAAGGCTATCCATCAAAAAGATATTACGGCGGATGCAGTGCTGTGGATGTTGTTGAGAATTTAGCTAGAGAAAGAGCAAAAAAATTATTTAAAGCACCATTTATTAATGTTCAGCCTCATTCTGGTTCTCAGGCTAATATGGGTGTTTATATGTCAATACTTCAGCCGGGGGATACTTGTTTGGGATTATCACTTGATGCAGGCGGACATTTAACACATGGTAAAAATGTCAATTTTTCTGGTAAAATATATGATTTTAAGCATTATAATGTAAATAGAGAAACAATGCAGATAGATTATAATGAAGTTAGAGATTTGGCATTGCAGCATAAACCTAAATTAATAGTAACAGGCGGAAGTGCTTATCCTAGAGTTATTGATTTCAAAAGGTTCAGAGAGATAGCTGATGAAGTAGGTGCATACTTACTTGTAGATATGGCACATATTGCAGGACTTGTTGCTGCAGGGCTTCATCCTAATCCTGTTGAATATGCTCATTTTGTTACTGGAACTACACATAAAACTTTGAGAGGACCTAGAGGCGGATATATTATTTCTACAGAGGAAGAGCTTGCTAAAAAAGTTGATAAAACAATATTCCCAGGTATACAAGGCGGACCTTTAATGCATGTTATAGCTGCTAAGGCTGTATGTTTTAAAGAGGCATTAGACCCTAAATTTGTAAAATATCAGGAGCAGGTTTTAAAGAATGCTGATGCTATGGCTAATATGTTTTTATCTAAAGGATATGAACTTATTTCAGGAGGTACTGATACGCATTTGATATTAGTTGATGTAAAAAAATCCAAAGGTATAACTGGACAAATTGCTGAAACAGTTTTAGATAAAGCACATATCACCATAAATAAAAACGGCATACCTTATGATACAGAATCTCCAATGGTTACAAGCGGTATAAGACTTGGTACTCCTGCTATTACTACAAGAGGTTTAAAAGAGAAGGAAGTTATGGAACTTACTCAGTATATAGATGAGGTTTTAAGCAATAGCGACAATGAAAAAGTTATAGCTTCCGTTGCTAAGAAAGTTGATGCTTTATGCAAAAAATTCCCTATGTATAAATATATATCAGAGATGTAATTTTTTATATTTTGATATATTGATTAAAATAAAAAGGTGCTTCATTAATAATGAAGCACCTTTTATTAATTATAAATCAATTAAATAAATTTAATATTTGCTCTTCAGATAAATCTTCCTCTATTATTTTTTTTAGTAAGTCATCATCTCCAAGAACATCTGCCAAATCTGCTATTGCATCTTGATGGCTGTCTGAATCTTCTGCAGCCAATGTAAAAAACAAATAAACTTTCTTTTCTGTTTGATAAAAATCAACTCCTTTTTTAACTTTTAATAAGCTCATTCCTTTTTTTATAACACCCTCTTCAGGCCTTGAATGCGGCATAGCAACTCCGTCAGTCAAAACTATATAAGGACCGTTTTTCTTTACATTTTCTATAATAGAATCCACATATCTAGCTTCTATATTTCCAGCATCTAAAAGGGGTTTTGCTGCTGCTCTTAAGGCTTCCTGCCAATCTTTTATACTATCTGCAATTTGTATTTTGCCATTTAACATTTCTTTTAACATAATAAAATCCTTAGTTATAATTAATATTTTTATCATATATTAAATATCAATTTTAACAATAATATTTTTTGATTATTTAGAAAATTGATATTTATAAAGTTATGATTCTATATAATTGAAGACATCATTTATTTTATCTACAACTATATAAGCCCCTTTTTCTATAAGCTCTTCTTCATTGTAGCTGTTAGTAATTGCTATAGATTTAATTCCTGATTTTTGAGAAGCTTCAATTCCAGCTAAACTATCTTCAAATATTATAACATCATCTTTTTTCAAATTATTATTATATTCCTTAAGAAGTTCAAAGGCATATAGAAATAAATCAGGTTCTGGCTTAGCTTTTAATTTATCATTAAAGCATGAATAGCCTTTAATATATTTAGATATTCCTTTTATATCAGAATATTTTTTTACATAATTAATATTACTATTAGAAGCTATAACCATATCTAAATCTTTAAATCTCTCCAAAGTTTCCATAACTCCGTCAAATACATTCAAATCAGTTTCAAGTAATTTATGAAAATATTTTTCTGTTTCACTAAAAAAATTATCAGGAACATAATATCCCTTATTTTTTAGAATATTCCATATATCATTTGTCTGCATTCCAGCCATAGATTCAAAATCTACATCTTTAAGTACATTCATTCTGCCAGCAGTTTCTATCAATGATTTTGTGTATATGCTTTCGCTATTCACTAATGTTCCATCAAAATCAAATATTATTGCTTTAGGTTTTATAATACACATATAATATTCCTTAAAAATATAAAAAAAATTAATATTTAGTAATTAAAGTAGTAATAGTTTTACAATATATAAAAGTATGTTATAATATATAATAATAGTACTTAAATTTCAAGGAGATTTTTATTATGAAGTTAGATAAAATACAAAAATTTGGAAGGTATCTAAGCAATATGGTACAGCCCAATATTGCAGCCTTTATTGCTTGGGGATTGATAACAGCATTATTTATTCCTACAGGATGGTTTCCGAATGAAACATTAAATGGTTTAGTTTCACCTATGCTTACATATTTGCTTCCTATACTTATAGCATATTCAGGCGGAAATATGGTTTACGGACATAGGGGAGGAGTTGTAGGAAGTATAATGGCAGCAGGTGTTATAGTAGGTTCAAATATACCTATGTTTTTAGGAGCTATGATAACCGGACCATTAGGTGCATTTCTTATAAAAAAATTGGATGAATTGATCACACCTAAAATACCTACTGGTTTTGAAATGCTAATTAATAACTTTTCTGCTGGAATACTAGGCATGATTTTAGCTATTATTTCATTATTCATTATAGGTCCTGTTGTAGAAACTATAAGCAATGCTTTATCATCTGGGGTACAAGTATTGGTAGATTTAAAATTATTGCCTTTAGTTTCAATATTAGTAGAGCCTGCTAAAGTATTTTTCTTGAATAACGCTATAAATCATGGAGTTTTCTCACCTATAGGAATACAGCAGGTTGCAGAATCTGGTAAATCAATATTCTTCACAATAGAAACTAATCCTGGACCTGGTTTAGGAGTATTATTAGCATATACTTTATTTGGTAAAGGACGTTCTAAAGCAACAGCACCTGGAGCTGCTATTATACATTTCTTTGGAGGAATACATGAAATATATTTCCCTTATATATTGATGAATCCTGTATTAATTTTGGCATTGATTGTAGGAGGTATGAGCGGAGTTTTAACTACTTTGATACTTAAAGGAGGATTAATAGCTGTGCCTGCTCCTGGTTCTATAATAGCAATGTTAGCTGTAACTCCTAAAGGCGGTTTTTTGGCTACAATATCAAGTGTAGTAGTTGCAACTGTTGTAACTTTTTTAATTGCTTCAATATTTGTAAAAAGAGCTCCTGAAGAAGATTTAGAAGAAGCAATAGAAAAAAGCAAGTCTAATAAAACTTCTGGTAATATTTCAGATAAAAATAATAATACTGTAGAAGTATCAGAAATTAGTTTTGAAGATGCAATAAAAAAAGTAGAAATAAAAAAGATAGTTGTAGCATGCGATGCTGGTATGGGTTCAAGTGCTATGGGAGCTACTGTTCTTAAAAAGATAGCAAAAGAAAAAGGTTTGGATTCTATAACTATAGTGAACTCTGCAATTTCTAATTTAGATGACAGTGCTGATATAATCATCACTCAAAAATCATTGACTAATTTAGCTAAAGAAAAAATGCCTAATAAAATACATTTAAGCATCAATAATTTTATGGATAAAAATTTCTATAATGAAATAGCAGATAAAATCAAAGAGAATAAAAAATAAGGAGATAATATAATGAAAAAAATGATACAAATTGGAGCAGGAAATATAGGAAGAGCATGCGTTGGAAGATTATTTCATGAGGCTGGATATGAAGTATATTTTTCTGATGTAAATATGGAACTTTTGTCTATGATATCAGATAAAAAATCTTATAATGTGAGAATTGTTGGAAAGGATGTTGATAATACTATAAAAATTGATAAAGTTGATAAGGTGCCTGATGATGAAGAGAGTTTATTAAAATTGTTTGATGATATAGAAATTATAACAACTGCTGTAGGAGTTAATATACTTCCTAAAATTGCACCTTTTGTTGTTAAAGCTGTAAAAAGAAGGCATGATACAAAAAATGAAAAAGCATTAAATGTAGTTGCATGTGAAAATACTACAGGTGCTTCTTCTAAGCTAAAAGAGAGTGTATATGAACTTTTAGATGATGATATAAAAAAATGGATGGAAAATAAGATAGTTTTTCCTAATGTGGCAGTTGACTGCATAGTTCCTACTATGAAAAATTCGGATCCTCTTACTGTTACTTGTGAAAATTTTGCTGATCTTATAATTGACAGGTCTGTTTTTATAGGTGATTTGCCTCAAGTTGAAGGATTATCATTAAAAGAAAATTTAGATGCTTATGTTGAAAGAAAATTATTTACTTTAAATACAGGGCATGCTATAACAGCATACTTGGGATTTATAAACGGCAAAAAAACTATATATGATGCTGTAAATGATGAAGGTATTAAAAATATAGTATTAGGTGCTATGAGAGAAAGCGGAGCTGTTTTGATAAAAAGACATGGATTCAAAGAAGATCAACATGAAGCTTATATACAAAAAATATTAAGCAGATTTTTTAATCCTTATTTAGAAGATTCTGTTTTGAGAGTAGGAAGAGAGCCTATGAGGAAATTATCATATAATGACAGATTAATAAAACCTATATTAGGAACTTTAGAATACAATTTAAAACATGATAATTTGGTTAAGGGTGTTGTTGCAGCTTTTCAATTCTACAGCGAAGATGATAATGAAAGTAAAGAATTAAAAAAAATGCTTGATAATGAAAAATTATCAGATGTGATTATCAAAGTAACAGGATTGAAAAATGAGAAATCATTATTTGATGAAATATATAATGAATTATGCAAAGTATTTAATAAAAAATAACGTATTTGATAATAAAATATATATGTGTTATAATTTTGTCAGATATGATTGGTATGTAAATTTATGAAAAATATGATAATCCAAAATTAATAAAAGGAGTATTATTATGGGTTTAAAATTAATCATTGCTAAAGATGCCAATGCTGTTGGTAAAAAAGTTGCCTCTGAAATTATTAATCTGTTAAAAGTAAAAAAAGATGCTGTTTTAGGACTGGCTACAGGAGGTACTGCTGAGGCGGTGTATCCTCATTTAATAAAGGCTTATCAAAAAAAAGAGATAGATTTTAAAAATGTAAAATCTGTAAATTTAGATGAATATAAGGGATTGGATTCTAAAAATGAACAAAGCTACAGATACTTTATGAATAAAAATTTATTTGATCATGTAAATATTGATAAAAAAAATACTTTTGTTCCTAAGGGTATAGGGGATAAAGATAAAATATTAAAAGAGTTCAATGATAAAATAGAAAAGCTTCCTAGAGATTTACAGCTTTTAGGTGTAGGTCCTAATGGGCATATTGCATTTAATGAACCTAATGATGAGGCTTTGCATGCTAATGCTTTATGTATTAAACTAAATGAAAAAACAATTAAAGCTAATTCAAGATTTTTTGCTTCAGAAAAAGATGTTCCTAGAGAAGCATTCAGTATGGGGATGGGAGGAATATTAAAGGCAAAAAAGATAGTCATTGCTGCAATAGGAAAGGGTAAAGCTGCTGCTATGAAAGAATTATTGAGCCATGATAAAGTTACAACTAAATGTCCTGTTACTTTTTTAAAATTACACAATGATGTTGTTGTTGTTATTGATGAGGAATTAGCTGATGCATTAGGTATGAGTAAGAAAAAAGATGCCAAAAAAGAGAAATAGAAATATTATTTATATATAAGGGCAGCTTGTTTGCTGTCCTTTTTTTATAGCTGTTTCAAAACTCAATTGTTAATGCTTATAGTTTTTGATTTAATATTTTTCTATTATAGTTGGGAACTCTGTGCATGAGAAAGACAAAAAGAATGCATATTTATATACTAAAATAATATGTTATGCAACATATAAAACATTATGCTTATGGTTTTTTTATTAAATAATTTTTGTAGTTAATATTCTCAAGTACTTTTGGGGGAAGTCTAATAAGTCAAAAAAGTATTAATGCAAGTTATCATAATACCGATAATTATGTTAACATTTTAAATACAGGATTATCACTTATATATGAGAAGCAAAATAGCTTATAATGCTTATATTTTAATAAAAAAGAAAAAGTATAAAAAAGCAAAAGACTTTATTCTAAACAACAAATCTAAAATCACTCATGATGCTGATGCCTATGCTATGCTTGCATTTGCTGATATTTTTTTGAAAGATTTTTATGGTGCTGAAGAAGTTTCAAGAAAGGCACTTAGAGAAGATAGTTTCTGTATTAATGCTATGCTTGCTAAGGCGTATATAAGTCTTAATAATGGACATAGAGAAAATGCTTTAAGGGAATATTTTAGAATATTAGATTTGGAGCCTGAAAATAAAATAGCAAAAGACAATATAGAAAGAATAAGATTTTTAACTAACAATGCCAGAGGAGATGAGATTAATCCAAGAGTATATTTACTAGGCAAGAAAAAAATATCTGTATCAAAATTTTTGCTTCTTATACCTATAGCGTTTATACTAACGCTTGGTTCATATTTAGTTATAGACAGAGTTTATCCTAAGATAAGATATGTTCTTCTTGATAAGGATCAAAAAGAGTTAAGAGAAAAACTTGAGAATGTATATTTATTTGAAGGGCTTGAAGATGGAAAGATACCAGAGAGTGCTAAAAGTCCCACATATTCGCCTCGTGAAGTAGCTGAGATGTTTGATAAGGCAAAAAAGAATATGAGAAGTGCATCTGTCAATGAAGCTGTTATGATAATAAACGGTGCATTAAAAAGCGACATTAACGAATACTTAAAAGAGAGATTCAGAGTACTTAAAAACTTTGTAATAGCACCCGATTATAATATATTTAGAGAAAGTCCAGACTATCTTACAGTAGTTGAAAATTACGACTTATACAATGGCGGATATATAAAATGGAAAGCCGATGTAAATACAGTATCTCAAACTAATATAGACGGAGTTCCTAAAAAGAAAGCTAGGATATTAGTCTATGATAATGAAGATAAAAACATTGCGGGTGTTGCTGATTTGATAGTTAATCTTACTGTCAAATTAGAAACTAAAAATTATATAGAAGTGTACGGCAAAATTTTAGGATACGATGCTAAACAGAAATCCATTCAGCTTGAGGGTCAGGTAATAAAGCATTTGCCTAAGAAGAAGTAGAATATTATTCATCACTATTGATATTATAGTTTAATAATATAAAATAATATTATGATAAAATTTGAATGGGATAACAATAAAAATCTTATAAATATAAAAAAACATAAAATTTCATTTGAAGATGCAATATATGTTTTTTCAGATAAAAATGCACTCATTATGAAAGATGAAGAACATTCTGATTATGAGGACAGATTTATTACAATGGGAAATATTAAAAGAAAGTTTATTGTTGTTGTTGTTCATACAGACAGAACAAAAAATTCTAATGAAGAAGTTATAAGAATCATATCAGCTAGATATGCAACTAAAAATGAAATTAATCAATATTATAATAGGGGGAATCATGAGTAATATAAAAAAAGAATACAATTTTTCAAAAGCTCAGAGAATTACAGATTTTGAAAATGGTAAATTTTTTATTAATAATGAAGATATAGAAACTCCCATTTATTTAGATAAAAAAATATTATCTGAGCTAGAAATTTTATCCAAGCAGTCAGAAACCTCAATATCAGAAATAGCTAATCAAATACTTTCAAAATATTTAATTAATAAATAATCTCAAGCCCCTTTAGCAAATTTCCTAAATGCCTGAACAGTCTGCACCGAGCCGTACCAAAAAGCAATTTTACCTAAAAAGTATGAAATTCCTTTAAATATCAATTGTATATAGTTAGAGTTATTGCTATATATGTAACTTGAATTTTCATTGTTATATATTATTTGATTAAAATTTGTAGGTGTCAAAAAAGAGAATAATTCTTTTACAAAATTTAAATGAGAATTATCATTAAACATATATAAAAACGAAATTATTAAATATGTTATAAGAGAAAAAAGTATATATTTAGTAATATTATTGTTATAAAATATTGGATATGCAAAACATAAAATTATAAAAATAAATAATGTTATAGTATACGGAGCAAATGAAAGAGTAAAAAACACACTTGGAAAAAGAATAGTACAAATAAAAGCCCTAATCCAGTTCTGCCCATTATCGCTGTATAAAGAACTTAATTCAATTGAAAGTATATCTCCTAAAGTTTTTAGATTTTTATCTTTTTTAAATTGCTCTTTTAATTCTTCTTTATGCAGTTCCACTTCCTGAGCTTTATACTGTAATGCATCAATAGCATTATTTGCAGTATAAGCCTGCTGTTTAAGAAATAAAGCACTTTCATGATTAGCAAATTTATGCACTTTGAAATTAACAGGATTGATTAAACCTCCATTAATAACAGAGCCTTTAAAATCTGCTTCTTCTACTTCAATATTTCTCAACTCTATTTTTCCATCTATAATAGTATTTTTTAAAATAATTTTATGAATATTTTTATCTACATAGAATATGTTTAAATAAGAATTTGAATTTTGAAAATAAATATTATCAAATTCTATATGAGTATTGTAGCTTTCTATAATAGATAAATTAAATTTATTTTCTAAATACATATTATTAAATATTATTTTATGTTTTATTGAAACCGATCTAAAAAATGCATTTCGATTAAAAGTTACTTTATAAAAATAATATTCTATATTATCTTTATTAAAAACTGAATTTGAAAAATCAACATTTTTATCAAATGTTATTTCAAATAAATCAAATTTATTATTAAAGTAAGAATTTTGTATATTTATATCATTATTAAATTTAATCTTTTTTAAAGATACAAAATTATTAAATACTATAGAATTAAAATTAATTTTATAGTTAGTTTCATTATTATTCATAAAAAATAAATTATAATTTATATTGATATCAAAATTAAATATTATTTTTTCACCATTTATTTCACCAATATTCAATGTATAATCATATTCTTCATTATCTGTAATAGTTATAGTATTATTTTCATCTGGGTTTTTACCTTTTCCAAGTGCCTGTTTTAATAAATCATACTTTAGCCATTTGATAAGCTCTTCTTCTGAATTATATTCTTTAGGCTGTTCTGTTATTCCATATTGTTCTATTTCATCAACATTTAAAATAGTCATAAAAAACTCTTAAAAAATTTATACTTCAATTATAAACCAAATAATTAAATCATCAACAATATATAAGATGATATTAATAATTGCAGTATTTTTGCTTCTCGCCTGCCGAAGGCACGCTTCGCGAGGGGGCGGTGCCTGTGCCAACAAAAGAAGCAGCTTTTTTGGCTATTCAAAAAGGTACAATAAATTCACTTTTGGTAAAGAGAAAAAATTTAATAAAGAATTCATATAAAATTGTTAATTAGCTTTATAAGGATTTTTATATATTTTATTATTATATTCAATTTCATCTGGAAGCAATGAATTTAATATATTATTAAGTTTTATAATCTTTATATCAAATCTTTTATGATTATTTTTATACTCATTTCTAATGTTATTAAAACCATTAGAATAATGATGTCCTAAAGGAAGAAGAACAGTAATTTTTTTGTCGGTATTTTCAAGTATATATCTTACAACAGGAATAAAATCAGTGTCAGCACTTACTAAAATTATTTTTTTCAAGTCTGTAATAGTTAAAACATCACTAATTATATTTATGGCAAGTGAAACATCCGTTTCTTTTTCTTCATGTGTTACAAAATAATTTGTATCTGTATTATAACAATATTGACATTCTTTATTAAAATTAGTTTCATTACATTTTAAACATCTAAAATGTGTATTTTTCTTCTGTGAAAATCTGCCGTCTATTATATGTACATTTGCACTTTTTAATGCTTCATAATAATTTCTATGTTTTTCCTGCTTAGATATACTGCAGTGAGTAGGTACTGCCGAAAAGAAATTAACTTTTTCTAAAATTTGAATTTTTTCATCTATGAAACAGCTTACAAGTTTTCTGACATCAAGCCATTTTAATTCATTGTCAAGATTATTATTCTTAATATAAGATTTTAAGTTATGATATAAATTAAATCCATCAATATAAGCATATATTTTTTGCATAAAAATAAAAAAGCCTGCGTTGGTAAACCACCGCAGGATCTACCTATACTATTTTATTAATATAGGCTGGTCATATTGCTATATTACACTTTTTTAATAATTTGTCAAGCCTATTAAAATAAAAATCACTCCTTCAAAAACCCATGCTCATACACCTTAACAGCAATCTTTTTAGCAAGAACGTCAAGATTGAATTTGAGATCGGCAAGTAAAGAGTTGTATTTTTCGTCTTTGGAAGTAGGGTTCATACGCCTTTTTATTGCTAAGTTCCCAGCCTCGCTATAAGTATCTGCATTTTTCAATGCAGATGCTCGGTTGTCCACTTTAAACTTCTGAAAAAATGCCCGTATGTCATAATAGGACGCATTAACATTGATAAGGTCAAAAGAATGATAATATTTCCATAAAGCAAGCCCAGATTTAAAAACCGCCTTAGCTTCTTTAGAAAATTTCAAAGGAGACGAAGATTTTGTACCGCTGCTGAAAAGACTGTCATTGTCGGAAGCAGTTTTTTTAATCTTACCAGCGATAAAATCAGTCATGAAATGCGAAGAGAAAGAATCTTTTGCATTAACTTCGGATTCAGTGAACGGAATCCAGTGATTAACGCCCTGCTCTGAGGAAATACGGTTCTGCGAATGAAATAAAGTAAAAGCCACGCAGTCATTTTGAAACTCAGTATCCTCCTCCCAAGTATTTTTTGGGTAAAGAAACTGATCCCTGTCATTAAGCCAATCAGCCTCAATACAATGACGAACAGATAAATAAATGCATGATTGCAATAAATTATTTTTGGTGATTATATTTGTGTGATTATGATTATTATCAGATGAAATACGAATATAATTATAATTTTGAAAATCGTTTCCTCTAGTATTCATTATACCAATTTCTTCTGAACTATTATCGTAATAATTTTTATACCAATCATTAATATATTTACAATTAGAATATGAGTATATTTTCTTATTTCCTATAAAAATTTGATTATCATCATATATATCATATAAATAACTATCTACTATTTCTTTTTTTAAAGTATTCCATATAAAAAAACCTATTGGAAACTTTCCTTTAACATTATCAAAAGTATCAGCTGGTACAACAAACATTTTTTCTAATTTTGCTAAAAATATATTTCTAAAATCTTTAAAATTTGGAGATTGTATAACTTTTAATTTTGAAAATTCTGCTATAATACAATTAGGAATTTCTTTATATATTCTTATTAAAAATTGTGCAAATATTTCATTTGAAGATGCTCCCATAATTTTTTTATATTTTTTTATTGTATTATTTTCTGTTGCAACTTTTGCTTTATTCTTACTAGTACCAGATATAGTACCTGTAGATGCAGCCTCAGCGTAAGGAGGGTTGATATAGATTACTAATTTCTTCCTTTTCTCTTCATCATCTATTATAGCCTTCAAGTCTTTAGGAAGTTTATCAAATTCATCATTCAAAAAGTCAAATTGAAATATATGATTCTCAAGCAAGTTCGCTCCGTTTTTTACCCGCTCTTTCATTATCTCTACATCCGCCTTGTCCAAAGTAGATGCCCATATATTATATTTGTTTGTAAGTCCTGCAAGCAAATTACCAGTACCTGCCGCACAGTCCCATATATAATATTCGTCCTGCCAATTCTCTCCCAATGCCTCTGCGATATATTCCTGACTCTTTTCAACCCATATCTGCGGTGTGAAAAATGAGCCTTTCCTCTCCCTTATATCCTGCGGTACAAGTAAATCGCGTCTTTCTATTATATAATACCAATACTCGCTTTTAGGAGGTCTTTGATACCTCTTCCAAAACTCATTATGTGCCTTCTGCTTATCATAAAAATATGCTTCCTTACTAGAGGCTAAACCCATATCGTCTATTTTTCTGTCAAGCTCATAATGATCTTCTTTAAGTATTACATAAAGCTTTTCTTTCAATGTTAAATTATTTTCGCTTAGTAAATCCGCTAAATAAAAATCGGCATCTATTATACCATAGCTTTTTGCCTTATCCCAATCTACTGATATAGATTCTTTTACAGCATTAAGCCATTTTGAATATATATTAACAAAATTATTCTTGTCTATCTGCACTTTTGATATGCTTGTTTTACCAGCTGCAAAATTACTGCTTATGAAGTTTTTAATCTCTTTATCATCATCGCCGAATTTATAAATATAGCTTTCATTTTTGAGAGTATTTTCTACTAGATTATAAAGCTGTTTAAACTCTTTAGTTTCATGATCTGAAGGCGTTACATTCCAATTAAAATCATTTTGATTAAATACATCAAGAACTTTATAATACTGAATAAAAGCTATTTTCTCAGCGTCAAAAGCTCCCAAAAAAGGCGGCGGTAAATGCTTGTCAAAAACTCTTTTCTTTCCTATAGTGAGTATAAGCTGAACAAATGATTCGTAAATATCATTTTTATTTCCTTTCTTAGCTTCTGCCCACAAAAAATATTCTGTTTCTTTTTTATCCGATTCTTTTTTCGGTGCAATACTGAAATCAATCTCTTCTATGATTTGAGTATTATCGAAAGAGTTAAAATAATCTCTAGCTACTTTATTTTTTAATTCTTCTTCTCTGATATTATTACTATAAGCCATAAACTTATAATAGTATAATTTATGCCTAAAGTCAATATTTTTATACTATTAAAATTACTCAAAAAAATAAATTTTATATTTGTTTATTTTTGATAATAATGTATAATACAGTTAGAACGAAGCTATATTTAAAAAGGAGTTTACAAATATGGTTACAGCTATTACGACGACTGACACAACTAATACTTATGTTACGTCAATAGGTGGGGTAAATGTTACTGTCAGAAGTAATTTCTCTGACAATACAGCAACTGTTGAAGTAGAGCCGAAAATCACGGGGGGTGCTTTAAATGTGCAAGGATAATTTCCCCCTTGTCGCATTTATATTATCGGTTCTTTAATTTTAATACTTTAATAAAAAAGTAGTTTTTTGTTCATTCATTAAAGTAATGGGGTTATTCGTGGGATATAATCCCATTTTTTATTTTGTTTTGTATGGATATTGTGTTTCTTTCCCAGAATATATTATCATTATAGCCTTGTATATATTTATTGGTTTCTGCTAATTCTATTCGTTTTTCAGCCCAAGCACAGTATGTAGGATTTTGCTCTATGCCGCAATAATTTCTGCCCAATTTTTTGGCTACTACTGAAGTTGTGCCGCTTCCCAAAAAAGGATCGAATATAAAATCGTTTTCATTTGAACTTGCTAATATTAATTTGGCTATTAACTTTTCTGGCTTTTGAGTAGGGTGTGCAGTGTTCTCAGCCATAGACCAATAAGGAATCGATATATCATCCCAAAAATTAGACGGACATGTATCCCTAAAATTTCCATCTTCTGTTTCTATCCAATCTTTTGGCTTTCCCTCTATTCTGTAAGGAGCTATTACTTTTCTTCTTATTTTTACATTATCTACATTAAAAGTGTATTTATTGGATAGGGTAGCAAACCAAATATCTTCCATTCCATTCTTCCAATTATTTTTAGCACCCCTTCCTTTCTCTCTCTGCCAAGTGATTCTGTTTTGTATATGAAAGTATTTATCTAATACATTTCCTATTATAAGACTGGACTTCCAATCACAGCAAACATATAAAGCGGCATTTTCTTTTAGTATAGGAATAATGCTTTCTACCCATAAATTAGTATATTTTTCATAGCTTAAATTATCTATATCTTTAAATTTAAAACCATGATAATTTTTAGATATATTATAAGGGGGATCAACTATCATCAAATCAGCAATATTCTTTTCTATTTTTTCTAAAACAATGAATGTGTCGCCGTTTATAGTTTTATTGTTTATATATTCTTTACTGTATTCTTTTATGCTGTCATTATCTGTGATGCATCTTTTTATATACTCTTTAGCATCATCGCTTTCTATATCAAAGTCTATAGTTTTATTTCGATTAGACTTAACCTTTGCATTCATAATTTATTCCCATTCTATAGTTGCAGGAGGTTTTGAGGATATATCATATACGACACGATTAATTCCTTTAACCTCATTTATGATTCTATTTGATATTATACCTAAAACATTATAGTCTATTTTAGCCCAGTCAGCAGTCATAGCATCAACACTTTCAACAGCTCTAACTGCACAAACCTGTTCATAAGTTCTGCCATCTCCCATAACACCGACACTTTTTACTGGAAGAAGTACAGCAAAAGACTGCCATAATTTCCTGTAAAGACCTGCCTTTTTTATCTCGCTTACAACTATATCATCAGCTTCCTGAAGTATTTTTACTCTCTCTTCAGTGATATCTCCTAATATTCTAACAGCTAAACCAGGACCAGGGAAAGGCTGTCTGTATACTATATCTTCAGGAAGTTTTAATTCTAATCCTATCTCTCTAACTTCATCTTTGAATAATTCTCTGAAAGGCTCTAAAAGTTCAAATTTTAAGTCCTTAGGAAGTCCGCCTACATTATGATGGCTTTTTATGACTGCAGAACTTCCTCTTAATGATACACTCTCTATAACATCAGGATAAAGCGTGCCTTGTGCTAAAAATCCTACATTTTCAATCTTTTTAGCTTCGTCACTGAATACATTTACAAATTCATGTCCTATTATTTTTCTTTTCTGTTCAGGGTCTGTAATTCCTGCTAATTTATCCAAAAATCTTTTTGAAGCATCAACATAAATCAAATCAATATTAAAATTATCTCTGAACACTTCAACAACTTTTTTGTCTTCATCTTTTCTTAAAAGTCCGTTATTAACGAATATGCACTTTAACTGCTTTCCTATAGCTTTTTCTATTAATACCGCAGCCACTGAAGAATCAACTCCTCCAGAAAGCCCTAGTATTACATTTTTATCGCCTACTTTCTCTTTTATTCTTTTTATCTCATACTCTATAAAAGAGCCCATATTCCAATTTTTTTCGCATTTACAAATATTAAATAAAAAGTTTTCTATAATTTTTATGCCGTTATCTGTATGAACAACCTCTGGGTGAAACTGTATAGCATAAATATTTTTTTGTTTATTTTCTATAGCAGCAAGCTCTGTATTAGGTGTTTTTGCTATAAGTTCAAAACCTTCAGGTATAGATTTTATACTATCTCCATGGCTCATCCAAACAATATTTTTTTTATTAAATGATTTAAATATGCTTTCATGATTAGTTATTTCAATTTCAGCTTTTCCATATTCACGTTTTTCTGCACCTTCTACTTTTCCGCCCATAGAATAAACTATTATCTGCATACCATAGCATATTCCTAATATAGGCACACCAAGTTCAAATAATTTTTTATCAACTTTTAGGGCATCTTCTTCATATACGCTTGAAGGGCCTCCTGAAAGTATTATTGCCTTAGGATTGAAATTTTTTATAAAATCTATTGAAATATGAAAAGGATGTATTTCAGAATATACATTCAATTCTCTTATTCTTCTTGTAATAAGCTGTGTAAATTGTGAGCCGAAATCTAGTATTAAAACCTTATCAATATTATTTTGCATATATTCCTCTTTTATAAAAAATAAACTATGAATTTTTTAATATTACATCAAAATGATAAAATTTCAATTAATAGTTATCATAACACAATGCATATATAAAAAAAATTTAATACGCACGGTAAATTGATTTTTGGGATAATTTAAATTGCTTTACTCATAACGCTTATTTTGAAATAAAATATTAATCGTGCGTTAATTAGTGTAGAAAGTTAAAAAACTCTAGGGTGGGCATTCTCATTCATATTAAAGCAATAAAGATAAATAAAATTTCAAATTCAAAATTAAGCATTAAATATAAAGGGTGGGGGAGTGAGAATAATATTTAATCTTGTTTTAAAATAACAAAAATACTGACAAAAACTGTCGCATAATCATTTTATAATTTTAAATAATTAATTTAAGGAGCAGCTTTATATGAAAAAATTAGAAAAAATTTGCAGAAGTGGAAATTTAAAAGATTTTAAATTATTTTTTAAAAATAATATAAAAAATTATTGCTCTGATAATGGTGTAGAAATAGTTAGAAATTTAATACATTACGATAATGAAGATAATAAATTTAAGCTTTTTAAATGCTTCATAGATTATTTATCTGACAAGAAATTTATAAAAATAAGCGATGATTTTTTATTTAAAATATCTTCAATTCTTATAGACAATAATTATATGGATTTCTTTAAATATGCCATAAGTAAAAAATTTTATATAAGTTCTGATAACTGTGCAGAGATAATTAGAAAGTTAATACATTCTGATAATGAATATAACAAATTTGAACTTTTTAAATATTTTATAGATCGTTTAAAAAATCGTTCATATTTAATAATAAAAATATTTAAAGAGGTTTATAAAAAACAAGATGCCGATTTGATAGAATATTTGGAAAAAAAATTTCATATAAAAGAAATATTATTAATTGAGGCTTGTGGAAAAAATAACTTAGAGTGGGTTAAATATTTAGTTAGAAATGGTGCCAATATAAATGTAAAAATTAATAATCATAATATTTTTGAATATTTTGACTATTGTACAATATTAGATTTAGATATTAAAATAATTGAGTATTTACTAAATTATGCAAATGAAGAAAATTATAAGTCAGCACTATTTATATGCTGTGAAAATAATTATTTTGAATTAGCTAAATATATATTGAGTAAAGGAATTGATATTAATATAAAGAACCGTTATGGAGAAACTCCTTTAATTATGGCATGCTTAAATGAGCATTTAAATTTAGCAGAGTATTTAATAAAAAATGGTGCTGATATTAATATAAAAGATAATGATGGACATGATGCTTTATATTATGCTGAGTTATATAAAAGACAAATGACTATTGAATTATTAGTAAAATATAAAGTATAGCTAAATAATTAAAAAACTATTTACATACCCCGCCCTTTAAAATTTTTTATTTTATTCAGAAATAGAATTTTTAATTATTTTATTGTTTAATTAGAAAAAGCACACCCTCCCAAGCGTTTATTAAATTTTAAACTCAATTAAACGCACGGTTAAATGAATGTTATATATGATTGAATTTTAATTAATAATTTTCTTTATATTTATAATTTTATTCTGCGTGCGGTTATTCAGTTAAAAAATTTAAATAAAACTAGGGCGGGCATCAAAATAAGAGTATAAACAAAAAAGAAAAAATCATAAAAATTAGAAATTAAATTAATAAAACTATAGGGTGGGGCTTGTAATGAGATTTTTAACTTAAATTACATCCCCTCCCTTTAAAGTTTTTTATTTTATTTAGAAATATAATTTTTAATTATTTTATTGTTTTATAAGAACTAGCACACCCTCCCAAGTATTTATTAAATTTGAGGATTTATTTCACGCACGGTTAAATAAATTTTATATATAATTGAATTTATATTGATAATTTTAATTATATTTGTAATTTTATTTTGCGTGCGGTGATATAGCTAAAAATTTAAATAAAACTAGGGCGGGCATCAAAATAACAGTATAAACAAAAAAGAAAAAACATAAAAATCAGAAATTAAATTAATAAAACTATAGGGTGGGGCTTGTAATGAGATTTTTAACTTAAATTACATCCCCTCCCTTTAAAGTTTTTTATTTTATTTAGAAATATAATTTTTAATTGTTTTTTTGCTTGATGAGAAATAGCACACCCACCCAAGTGTTTATTAAATTTTGAATTTGCATATTAAAAAAGGAGACATAAAAAATGCCTCCTTTGAAATTTTTTAATTTAAATATTAAGAGTCAAGAAAATCTTTTAACTCTTTTTTCTTTGACTGAGCCCTTAAGCGTCTTATAGCTTTAGCCTCTATCTGACGTATACGCTCTCTTGTAACCTTAAATACATATCCAACCTCTTCAAGAGTATGCGAATATCCATCAACAAGCCCAAAACGCATCCTTATAACATTTTTTTCTCTTTCAGGCAAACTGTCAAGTATTGAATCAATCTGCTTTCTAAGAATTTTGAAAGTTGTAATGTTCTGAGGGCTTTCAAATTCTTTATCTTCTATAAGCTCTCCAAGTATAGTATCCTCTTCATCACCTATAGGGGCATTTAAAGATACTGGGTCTTTAGCTACATTTCTTACACTTTTTACCCTGCTTTCAGGCCAGCTTAATGCTTTTGCAATCTCCTGTATAGAAGGCTCTCTTCCGTACTGCTGCATATACTGTCTTAAAACTCTTTGAACTTTGTTTATTTGCTCTATCATGTGAACAGGTACTCTTATAGTTCTAGCCTGATCGCTTATAGAACGTGTTATTGCCTGACGTATCCACCAAGTAGCGTAAGTAGAAAATTTATATCCTTTTTTGTATTCAAATTTATCTACAGCTTTTATAAGCCCAATATTTCCTTCCTGTACTAAATCAAAGAAATGAAGTCCTCTATTTACATATTTTTTTGCTATAGCTATTACAAGTCTTAAATTAGCTTTAACAATATGATCCTTAGCCTGAGCAATCTTTCTTCTTGATGAATCTATTTTTCGCACCCATTCAACTAAAGTTTCTTTATCAATACGAACCTCATCATAAATATCAGCCATACGAATCTGTGCCTTATGAAAGCTTATTATAACAGCTTCTATTGCCTCTGGCGTGATATTAAACTCATCTACCAATCTTATGAATATATCTTTATTGCCTGCTTCTATTTCTTTGTAATAGTTTTCAAAATCTTCTATCTCTTTGTAGTATCTCTTTTTAAGTTTCTCAAAATATTCTTCTATTTGATTTATCCTATGAAGATAGAACTTTAATTTCTCTGCTATTCTGTCTATCTCCATTCTATTTAATCTTACTTTAGTTAAAAGTTTAACTATATTCTCTTTAACTTCTTCCTGTTCTTTAGTTAAAGTTTTTATAGTTTTCTGAGTTGTTATTTTTTTGATTCTTTTATCTAAAGAAAGATATTTTTCAGCTAATGCAGTATATTCTTTTTCAAAATTTTTATATTTTCTTTCTAATTTTCTTTTTTCCTGAGTGGAAACATTATATATTCTAGGCGGCTCCAATATTTCATGTATTGATACTTTTCCAATCTGAACATTTTTAATAGTGTTTAATACCTCTCCTACAACAAGATGAGTATTAAGTATAATATTTTCTATTTCAGATTCCCCAGATTCTATTTTTTTAGAATAATCTACCTCATCATCATGTGTAAGAAGGCTTACCTTTCCTATTTCTTTTAGATAAAGTCTGATTGGATCATCATTATTTCCAACTTTATCTTCCACATGTATGAATTTAGCAGCATCGTCAATTTTATTTTGGCTTTTAGAAAGACTTTCAAATTCCCTTTTATCTTCTACAGTTACAATATTTCTTGCATTTAACAGCTGGAATAATATATCTATAACATCAGCATCAACATTGTCTATAGCACTATTAATCTCTTTATAAGTGAGATATTTATTAGCGTTTCCTTTTTCTAAAAGTTTTCTAATTTTTTCGTTTTTAATCAAAAGATCGCAATCTTCTTCTATCATCATAAATCACTTCCTTGATGTAATTTTTCTTTTTGCTTATTAAGTAAATGTATTTCGCGGGCCTTTGCACAAATAGCCTCAAATCCCTCATTACTTTCAAGAGTATTATTAAATGCATTGCTGTGTAAAACCTCTTGCCTTTTAGAGTCTATGTCGCCGCTTTTAATTTTAATAATAAGCTCCTCCAATTTCTCATATATATTTTCACTATATAATTTCTGTTTGCTTAGAATCTGATTAGCTACATGCTCATTTCCTAATATATCAAGAGCATCCTGAACGCTTGCTTCTTTATTAAGGGTTAAGAGTCTTATATAAAATTCTCTTGTTATATCTTTCTTTATAAGATCAACACTAATTTCTCTTTCAGCCTCTTTAATTAAAGAAGGATTCAAAGCAAGCAAATATATTAAACTATTTTCATAGTAAAACTTATTATTATTATCATCTATTTTCTTTATATTTTTTTTATTGTTAGAAACATGCTGATTTGATTTATAATTACGTAAATAATCCCTGTTAAAAGCCTCCCTGTCTACTAAAAGTTTAGAAGCCGTGTGAGAAATAATCATCTGCTTTTCTGTCTCACTATTAACAGCATCCAAATACTTATAAAAACTATTAATAATATCTAATTTCTCTTCTATTGAAGCAGAATTTATATCCTTTTTCAAATTGGTATCTATAATAAAATCATACCAATTACACCTATTATTATATAGTATATCAAACCGTTCTTTTCCGAAAACTGTAAAAAATTCATCTAAATCTTTTGTATCTTTTATGGAAAGTATAGTTAATTTTAAATCAAATTTCAATAATGTTAGAATAGCCGATTTTACGGCTTTTATCCCTGCTTCATCATTATCTAAAGCCAAAATTACATTTTTAGTATATTTTTTTATTTCCAATGCATGCTCTTCCGTTATTGCTGTACCCAATGTACCAACAGTGTTTTTTATGCCCATTTTATGGCATGCTATAGTATCCATATAACCTTCAACTAATATAATTTCATCTTTCTTCATTATATAACTTTTGGCTATGTTTATACCGTATAGAACTGATTTCTTTTTGAAAATTAAACTTTCTTTAGAGTTTAAATATTTCGGCTCCTTTCCATCTATGCTCCTGCCTCCGAATCCTATAACCTCTTCTCTTTCATTTATAATAGGAAACATTATTCTATTAACAAATGTATCATAATAATGATTAGGGTTATTTTTACTTACACTTATAAGCCCTAATATATTCATATTATTTAGGGTTATTTTATTTTCAGTTAAAGCATTCATAAGTGCATTCCAACTAGGCGGAGCATATCCAATTTTAAACTCTTTTATTATACTAAATGGTATTTTTCTATTTTTTAGGTATTTTTCTGCCTCTTTATAAAAATAGCTTCCATCCTTATCTTTAAAAAACAATGTTTTACCAAAAAAATTACATGCTATCCTATTTATTCTTCTGCTTTCTAAATATATTTTATCCTTTTGTGATGTTTTAGATGAAAAGAAATCGCTTACATCAATAGAGAATCTGCTTCCAAGATACTGTATAGCTTCTTTAAAAGTTTTATTTTCTTTCTCTTTTAAATATGTAATTACATTTCCTTTAGCACCGCATGTAAAACATTTATATATTCCCTTATCATTATCTACGGACATAGAAGGATTAGTTTCCTGCCCATCTTTATGGAAAGGACATTGTACGGTATATTTATTTCCTCCTCTAGGCACAACTTTATATTTATCCCCTAATATATCAATGAGAGATACCCTAGAAAGCAGATTATTTAACTTTTCAATAAATAAATTATCCACAATTAATAAACCAAATAAATAATATCTATATATTAATCGGATATAGACATTAAAAAATCTATGCTGCACCCATGAATAAATATGCATAAATATAAAAATATTTCAAAAAAAGTCAAGCAATTATATAAAAAAATATGAAAAAAATCAATTTAATTTACAAACTTATTACTTGACAAAATTCATTTTTTTATTATTATAATGAGAACATCTTTTTTGGGGAAATATTGTGCTTAGTTATTTTGAAAAGAGTCAAAGAAGAAGAAGGATCTTAAATAATATAAAATCAAGAAGGATTATAATAAATAAATTTCATATTCCGCTCGGTATAATTCCAAGCAGATATGCATATCCCGTAGAAGGGGCAAAAATAGAATTAAAGAATACTGATAATGGAGATATATATTCATATAGAATATCCATATCGTCAGAAAAAATTGCTAATTTATATTTAAAATTATTAAAATTGTTTCCATCTTATGGTACTATGGTTATAGAACGCATTAGTGAGGATGTAAATAGGGATTTTGATGTTTTAATGAGCGATCCTGATATTTCATTAAATGAAATAAAAAAAATATTTAAAAAGTACAGTGATTTATGGATTGAATGCGGATTTGTAGGTTTTGGTGTAATAGATGAACTTACAGAATTTGAAATATTCATAAATTTGGATAAAGAAATAGAAATAAATACAACATATAAAAATATGCAAAGAATCAACCGCATATTAGATTCATATAATTTATTTAATAATGAGGCATCTTTTATTGCTGATTATGAACATTGGCATTATTCTTTATCATCAATAGTATCTGATGAAGGATGTTCGGAAACGGATGAATATATATTTGATTATTATGATATTATCAATAATTTAAAGCATATATATGGATTTACAACTATTAACTTAAATGATGACTGCTCATTTGTGAAAACAGCAAAATGGTGGAATGTTACAGTTAAGGGATTAGGTAAATGCCAGAAAAGAACTTTCATATCTACATACTATATAGTTGCAAATACAATAGAAGAAATGGAAACTTTAATAGATGAAAAAATGAAAGATATGAGTGTTGATTACTATTATATTTATGATTTTTATAATGTTGATCCTAATAATTATAATTATGAGAGTGTTAATGTTGTAGATTTACATAATATATCATTTGAGAATGCCCCTTTTGGTATTTGGGCAGAATCTGATGTTTTTATATGCAATGCAAAGAATATAGCTTCCTATTATATAAATAAAAATTATGCAAGAACATATTAATAGTCATTTTGAAAATGCTCTTAAAATAAAAGAGCATATTAAATACCAATTTAAATACTGTCCTTATTGCGGTACTAAAGATTCTTTAATATTTAACGGCATAAAAATTTTTGAATGTTCAAAATGCAAAAGAACTTATTTTTTTAACCCTGCTTCAGCTGTTGGTGTTATAATAGATACTCCAAGCGGCATAGTATTTGTTGAAAGGAAATTTGAACCTAAGAAAGGATATATAGATATGCCGGGCGGATTCTGCGAGCCTTATGAAAAAGTGGAAGATACGGCTGTAAGAGAGGTATTAGAGGAAACAGGTATAGAGCTTAATAATGTGCATTTTCTAATAAGCGGAGTAAATGAATATGTATATGACGGAATTATGTATATAACTTCAGATTTATTTTTTTATTCTGTATTAGATTATACTCCTGAGGTTCATGCTGATGATGATGCGGAAAGTGTAAGTTTTATTAAAAGAGAAAATATTGATATAAAAAAAATAGCATTTGAGTCAGCAAAAGAGGCTTTATCCTATTATCTTAAAAATTATTAATTATGATAAACAAAAAACAAATTATAGAAATAATATCAGCATCATTGCTTGCTGTTTTTTTGGCGGCATTTATAAGAATATTTTTTTTCGATACATATATTGTTACAAATAAATCTATGGAACCTACATTTCTGGAAGGGGATCAAATACTGTTATTAAAAAGAAATTTTATATTTAACGGCATAAAAAATTTTGATGTTATTGTATTTAATTATGAAGACAGTAATCTAGTAAAAAGGGTAATAGGTGTAGAAGGTGATAAGGTTGAAATTAAAGCCGGCGGTTTATATTTGAATGATGAGCTTATAGAACATGAATATTATATTTTTTCTAATGAAGATGATGGACTATATTTAGTAGGAAGCAATCAATATTTTGTATTGGGGGATAATATAAAGGTAAGTGAGGACAGCAGGTATTTCGGACTTATAGATAAAAAGGATATAAAAGGGCAGGTTATACTTATATTCAGCCCTAAAAAAAGATTTCAATTATTCAGCAACATATTTCATAAATATAATGAATGATACCATAAATTTAATATATGCTGATAATTTTAAGTTTGTATTTTTTTATTCAACTTTTTCAACATTCGCTTTTTAGACTTCATCATGATGCAGTTTTTTGTCATGCTCTGTGTGATTCGTAAATATTGAAATTTAAAAATTAATTTTGACAAACTGTATTTGTTTAGGTATATACTTTATTTTTATCTTATTATATCTATTAAAATTTTTAATGTAGTAAGTAGTGATATAGTTACAAATATTGGTTTTATCACTTTTATTCCTTTTTTAATTGCAAACTTAGCACCAAAGTAAGTGGATATCATTATAAAAGGTATAACAAATATTCCAGCCATATATTTCACTTTTCCTTCTATGGCAAATATTATTAATGAACATAAATTGCTTGTGAGATTCAAAGCCTTAGCATTACCAGATGCAAGAAGAAAATCCATTTTATAATAAAGCACAAAAAACATTATTAAAAAACTTCCAGTACCAGGTCCGAATACTGCATCATAGAAACCCAAAAGAAAAGCGAAAAGCATACCTACTATATAGTTTTTTCTTTTCAAATTATTTTCATCAAATAGGTTTTCGGTTCCAAAAGTTTTAGAAAATAAAGTATAAATACCTACAGCTAGAATTAATATCATTATCAAAGGCTGTAATATTTTAGCTTCTATCAATACTATAACCTGAACACCTACAATAGAGCCTAATATTGTCATAGGTATTAAAAACTTTATTAGTTTTGAAGTAACTTTTCCATTTTTGAAGAATGTAAAAGCAGAAACTACAGCTCCTGATGTTGAAGTGAGTTTATTTGTAGCTAATGCTGTATGAGGAGGGATGCCTGCTATTAGATATGCTGGAAGACTTATAAGTCCGCCTCCTCCAGCTGCTGCGTCAACAAAACCTGCTATTGAACAGCCTATGATTATTATAATTAAATTCTCTATACTCAGCATAATACAACACCGCTAATTTATTTTTTATTAACAAAAAATACTATACCTATGATAAATTTTTGTCAAATTTATTTATACTAAATATGTGTTATTTGCAAATTCTTTAATAGAATTAATATCTAAATTTTAAATGAATAAATTATAAATACATAATGAAGCTTAATATTTTTATATTAAGTTTATTAATAATTATAAATTATTATTGATTTATTTTTTACATGCTATATATTATATAATTATGTAAAGTAAACATAATATAGAAAAATATAAAGGAAATAACTTATGAATAAATCTATACCATTCTCACCTCCAGATATAACAGACAGTGAAATAGAAGCAGTAGTAAAAGTATTAAAATCAGGTTGGATTACAACAGGTCCAGTTAATAAAGAGTTTGAAGAAGAGCTTTGTAAATATATAGATGTAAAAAGAGTAAAGCTATTATCAAGTGCTACATCTGCTATGGAGCTTGCATTAAAAATATTTGGAGTAGGGGAGGGTGATGAGGTAATAGTTCCTGCCTATACTTATACTTCAACTGCAAATGTAGTTGTTCATCTTGGAGCCAAAGTAGTATTTATAGATGCTAAAGATAATGATTTTAATATAGATTTAGAAGCATTAGAAAAAGCTATAACAAATAAAACTAAAGCTGTTATTGCTGTAGATATTGGAGGAAAACCCTGCGATTATGACGGCATTATTAAAATACTTGAAAGTAAAAAAGAATTATTTAATGCTTCAGAAAATAAATATCAAAGAGAATTAAAAAGACCACTATTTTTACTTGATGCAGCTCATTCTATAGGAGCAGTTTATAAAGGAAAAAGAACAGGCTCTCAGGCTGATATTTCTTCTTTCTCTTTCCATGCCGTAAAAAATATTACTACTGCTGAGGGCGGAGCTTTATCTTTTAATGATATGGGTATTATTAATGCTGATGATATATATAAAGAGCTTTCTGTATTATCACTTCATGGACAGAGTAAAAGTGCTTTCGATAAAAATAAAGGCGGTAAAGGAGCTTGGAGATATAGTATTGAGCTAGCAGGGTATAAAGCTAATATGAGTGATATTCATGCTGCCATTGGTTTATCTCAGCTTAAAAGATATGGCTCTATGCTTAATAACAGAAAAAAAATAGTAGGCGTTTATAATGAAATTTTATCTAAAAATAAAAGAATAATACTTCCCAATTTTAAAGATGATTTAAGCGAGTCATCTTATCATCTTTATTTGATTAGAATAAAAGATTATGAAGAAGATGAACGTGATTTGCTTATAGATAAAATGTCTGAAATTGGAATAATATTAAATGTTCATTATCTTCCTCTTCCAGCACAAAAGGCTTATATTGATTTAGGATATGATATTAATAATTATAAAAATGCTTTTAATTTATATAAAAATCAAATAACTCTTCCTTTATATAGTACTTTAAAAGAAGAGGATGCTGTGTATATTGCTGAAAGTATTATTAAGTATTTGAATTAATGTTTTATTTTTTGACAAAATACTATATTTTTAGTATAATAAAATCATGAAAGAGATTAACAGACTCAATGATTTATTTGTACGATATCTAATTGGTACTGAAGGTGATGAAGATATATTAGAAAATATTGTTAATGCAGTTTTAAATGATGTGGGGTTTGAGTCGGTTGGTAGTCTTGAAATAATTAATCCTTACAATTTAGCAGAAAATGAGAATCTAAAAGAGTCTATCCTTGATGTTAAAGCAAAAACTAAAGATGGTAAAAAGATACTTATTGAAATACAATTGGTTGGAAATAATAATTTTATAAAAAGAATATTGTATTATATGGCAAAAAATATAGCCTCTGAATTAAAAGAAAGTGATTTATATATTGGTATAAGTCAGATAATTAGTATTAGCTTTATAAATTTTAATTTGGATATAGGAAGTGATACTGATATAAAAATAGAACATAAATGTTTAACATTTGCTGATATTCATAATCCTAATCTTAGACTTGATGATTTTCAGATACATTTTATAGAGATTAAAAGATTTGCAGAAATACTAAAAAATACTAGCATAGATGAATATAATAAAAATAAACTTTTATCTTGGATTGATTTTTTTACTACTAAAGATTTAGAGAAAGATATTAATAAGCTCATAGGGGGGAATATTATTATGCCTAAAGTTATAGATAAATATAAAAGATTTGTAGCCGATGAAAAAGAGATGTCCGCATATAACGAAAGAGATACTTTTCTTTATGGGCAGGCTGCTATGCTTCAGTATGAGAGAGCAGAAGGAAAAAAAGAAGGTATAGAAATAGGTTTTCAACAAGGTATAGAAAAAGAAAAATATTCATTAGCTAAAAATATGAAAAATAAAAACATGGATATTAATCTTATTAGTGAATTAACAGGACTAAGTATAGAAAAAATAAAAAACTTGTAAGTGCCTGACATTCATAAGAATGGTATGGATTGTTACGAACAAGTTTTTTATATATAGATAAAAATAGAAAAACTATAAATCAAGATATACAATTTAATTAAAGGCTTATTTAGTTTATATTTTAACTAAATAGTTTTTATAAATATTAGTATATAAGAATATTATATAAATAAAGTATAATAAAATAATGATTTACATTGTTATAATTTCAATATTATTATTAATTTTATTTTTTATTTTTATTTATCTTTATGATAATTTTAATATTGTCTTAAAAAATAATGAAAGTATTGAAAATAAAAAAGAGATACCATTTATAATATCAGTAAAAAATTATGATGATAATTTGATAGATATAATAAACAAAACCAATATATCAGGTATAATAATAAATATAGATAATTTAGATATCGAAAATCTTGATAAAATAATAAAAAAAATAAAAAGAAATATTAAAAGAAAAATACTTATAGCAATAGATCAGGATTATAAAAACACTTCCAGTATATACTATGATAAGAAGTTTAAGGTATTTTCGAGCTATATAGGAGAGAGAAAAAGTGAAGAATATGCATACAAAATAGCATATGAAAGAGCTTCAAAATTAAAATCTATAGGCATTAATATGATTTTATCTCCAATATGTAATACCTATTGCAATGAAAAATCTCATCTTAAAGAGCATATATTTTCAGATGATAAAATACTTGCTTCTAATTTGATATACAATACAGTAAAAGCATATAAAGATAATGGGCTTATAACAGCAATAAAATATTTTCCAAAATACTATAATGATGAGTTATATATAGATGAGAATATAGAAAATATAGAAAGTATTATTGATAACAGGGAAACTTTTTTAGCTGGTATAAAGGCTAATACTGATATTATAGTAATGTCGCATATAAAGGATAATGATAAATACAGGGATTTTTTATTTAATAATATGAAATTTAATGGTATTATAATGACTGATTATATTAATGATGATAAGAATATTATTAATTATGCAGTTAATGTACTTTCAAGTAATTATTATAAAGATGTAAATAAATTAAAAAGTATTATAGAAACTAATATAAAAGAAATGGATATAAAAGAATGCTCAAAGATATTAAGATTAATAAAAAAATTATAAAATTAGTATTATATTTAATAATAATAGTATTTGTAATATATTCCGTAAGAATAGTCATAAATATAGTAAATGAAAAAATATATGTGAAAAAACTAAAAGAAAAATACCCAGAATTAAATCATTATATAGATGAAGTATCCAAAATGAGCAGAAAGAAAAGAAAAGGTCTTTTACTTATGGTAGGAATAAAAGATAAAATTCTATCTAAAGAAACAATAAAAACACTTAAGGATAATAATATAAATGGAGTAATACTGTTTGATTATAATATAGAAGATGAAATTCAGTTAAAGCAATTAACTTCTGACTTAAGAAAATACGTTGATTCAAACATGCTAATAGCTATAGATCAGGAAGGGGGGAGCGTAAATCGTATAGACTTTGACCCTTTAAAAGATATTTCTCCTAAAGATATAGGGGATAAGGCAAGTAAAGAATATGCTTATGATATAGCATATAAAAAATCTAAATTTTTATTAGATTTAGGAATTAATATGATATTAGGACCATTATGTGATATACCAAATGATACTAATTCTTATCTATATTATAGAAGCTTTTCTACTAATATAGATATAGTATCTGACATGGCTGAATATACAGTAAAGGCCCAAAGAGATGCAGGAATAATAAGTGTATTAAAACATTTTCCAGGGCATGGGGATACAGCAGTAAACTCTCATAATGATTTTCCATATATAAATAAAACTACTAATGATCTTTATTCAAATGAGTTTATTCCTTTTAAAAGGGCAATAGATGCTGGTGCTGAGATGGTTTTAATAGCACATATTAAAAATAAATATATAGACAGCAATAATATAGCAAGTATGTCTAAAATATATGCTGATATATTAGAATATAATTTAGGATTTAAAGGCATTGTTATTACAGATGATTTAGCTATGACAGGAGATATAGACAAAGGTATAAATTTTGGAATTAATTTGATAAGCAATATATATGAAAATGCAGATTATATGTTTGATGATATAGATGCGGATATTCTCTCATGTGCGAGAGTATTGAAAATAATTTCTGAAAATAATCTGTCCCGCACATAAAAATATTGTCCATTTTAGTTAGCCTGTTTCTTTTTTCTATTGCTGTTTGGATTTCTTTTGTAAGTCAGTGTTTCATCTAATCCTGACTTAATATACTCATTTATGATATTTACTACTGTATGATAAGTAACATTATACTGTTTAGCAATATCTGTATGAGTTAACCCTGTGTTTTTTTTATCATCTAATGCTAAAATAATATTAGCTCTGGATATGAGCCTTTTGGATTTACCTTCCTTTTTAATGAATTCTTTGATTTTTTCTCTTTCCTCTTCACTTAAGGATATTATATGTTTAGTAGTTATGCTCATTTGAACCTCCTATAAAAAGAATGGATGTAGCTTAAAATTTAAGACAAGGAGATTTTTTTTAAAAAACATAGTAATCCCATACTTATGACTATAATTTTTATTTTAAAGTAATTTAGATATATTACATCAAAATACAAGAATAAAATTTACACTTATATTACTATATTTTTTATTCTTATATATTTTATAAACCCTTGTTGTTTGCAAAGATTATCATACTATAAATAAAATATCAATATGAAAAAACAAAATTAGAATTTTGTTCATAAACTTTATAATTATATTATAATAATAATAATTTATAGAGCATAATAAAATATTTTTTATTGTTATATCAAATATTAAATAGAGATATTTCTTTTTCTATAGACAAATACCTATTTTCAATTGTTTCAATATATTTAACACTATCAGTTTTTATTTTTTTTAAAATATTATCATCGTTTATCATTGGAATATTAATGTTTATGTTTAGTATAGAGCCTTTAGCAGCAGCAAAAGCTAGTATATATGCAGAAGCAATATCGGTAATTACTCCCTTATTTCCATATTTTAAAACTATATCAAATAATGTAATCAATTCATAGCAGTATTTAAGTGTATTAAAAGGAGGTTCTATAGCTTTTATTGCAGCATTTGACATAGCATTTTTTCTATTTTTTATTTGCTCTTCAGTATCCTTAGGCATTTTCATAGCTTCCATAAATAAATTAAAACTTTCAGCATCTTTATCTACTATTTCCATTAAATTAATTTTAATATTTTTTATTTGCTCTATAGAATTATTAAAATTGTTTTGTTCTTCTTCATTTAATTCTAAAAACTTTTTTTTATTTATAGTGAGATGCCCAACCATTCCAGCTAAAGCAGATGATAAACAGGCGACAACCCCCATTACACTTCCTCCTCCCGGAGCAGATGATGGAGAATCTACCTCATTTATATACTCTTTTACCTTCAAATTTATAAGTTTATCCATAATTTACCTCAAAATATTATATATTATAGATAGTAAGGGTATATTATAATATAAATTAAAAAAGGAGTCAATAATATATATTATCAACTCCATTATCAATTTATTACAATTATTTTTCTAATCTTGCTCTTAGAGCTTTACCCATCTCTTCATAGCCTTTTTTACCAAGCATGGCAAACATATTTTTCTTATACTCTTCTACGCCAGGTTGGTCAAATGGATTAACACCAAGTATATGTCCTGATATTCCGCATGCTTTTTCAAAGAAATATAAAAGTTCTCCGATAGTAAAAGGAGTAATTTTATCAATATCTACTATAATATTTGGTACTCCGCCGTCAACATGTGCTAATACCGTAGCTTCCAATGCTGATTTATTTATTTCATGCAAAGACTTTCCATCTAAATAATTAAGTCCGTCTAAATCTGATGCTTCTTTTTGTATTTTTAAATCAATATCTTCTTTATCTACTCTTATAACAGTTTCAAATAATCCTCTTTTACCGTCCTGTATAAACTGACCTAAAGAGTGCAAATCAGTTGAAAAATCAACAGAAGCAGGGAATATTCCTTTTTTATCTTTTCCTTCGCTTTCTCCATATAATTGTTTCCACCATTCAGATATATAATGCATTCTAGGTATATAATTAACCATTATTTCTGTGCTGTATCCTTTAGTGTAAAGTGCATTTCTAAGCATAGCATATAACATAGAAGGATTTTTCTTATAATCCATTTCTTTAGTTATTTTAGCCATAGCATCAAAACCTTTAACAAACTCTTCTATATTTATACCAGAAACTGCAATAGGTATCAGTCCTACTGGAGTAAGCACAGAATATCTTCCGCCTACATCATCAGGTATAACAAAAGTTCTATATTTATTTTCATCAGATAATGTTTTTAAAGCTCCTTTAGCCTTATCTGTAGTAGCTATTATTCTTTTAGAAGCTCCTTCTTTACCGTATCTTTTTTCAGCATATTCTTTAAGCATTCTAAAAGCTATGGCAGGTTCTGTTGTAGTGCCGCTTTTAGATATTACATTGATATAAAAATCTTTGCCTTCCAAATAATCAAGCAGATGCTTAAAATATTCTCCGTTCATATTATGACCTGCATATACCACCTGAGTATTTCCTTTTTTAGCCTGAGCAAAAGGATTTAAGAATGATTCAATAACAGCTTTACCTCCTAAATAAGATCCGCCTATACCAACTGAAACCAATACCTCAGCATTCTCTCTTATTTCTTTAGCTAAGTTATCGATTTCATTAACCATTTTCAAAGCTTCTGTTGGTAAATTAACCCAGCCTAAAAAGTCATTGCCGGCACCTTTTTTGTTTTCAAGAAGTTCGTTAGCATATTTTGCACTATCAGATAAATATTCTAATTCATGCTCTTTTAAAAATCCTAATACATTTTTATAATTTATAGACAGCATTTAATAACTCCCTCATTTTATTTTAGTTGGTAAATTATACTATAATAATACCGAAAAATAAAGAAAATTTAGTAAATTTATTGTTATAAGAGTTTATAATAAATAGGATTTTATATAGATGATTTTATCAGGACTAGAAATAGAAAAAAATTTAGGTAAAAATATAATAATAGAACCATTTAATAGAAAACAATTAAATTCAAACAGCTATAATGTAAAACTTCACAATAAACTTTTAATATATAAAGATAAAGTATTAGATATGAGAAAACCAAATAGTGTTAAAGAGATAATAATTCCAGAAAGCGGTTATGAGTTAAAGCCTAATGAATTATATTTAGGAAGGACTTTAGAATATACCAATACCAAAAATTATGTTCCTATGATAGAGGGACGTTCTTCTATAGGCAGACTTGGAATATTTATTCATATTACAGCTGGTTTTGGAGATGTAGGTTTTGCTGGATATTGGACTTTAGAAATATTCTGTATAAAACCTATTATAATATATCCAAATGTAGAAATAGCTCAGCTTTATTATCACACTATTGACGGGGAATATGAAGAATATACAAGCAGCAAATATCAAAACAATACCGATGTTCAGCCTAGTATGTTATATAAAGATTTTAAATGATAGATTATTTGTTGTATTGCTCATAATATAGAATATTAATTTATTAACTTAAATATTATTATTTTTTATAAATGGTTTTAGTATAAAATTAAATAAACACTAATAATAAATTGGAATTTTCTTCTTCGGTTCTGCCTATCATTGAATGAACTGAATGAGGTCTTACTCTTATTATATCGCCTTCTTCCAAGTCTACTATTTCTTCTTCTACTATGTACCTTATTTTTCCGCTTAATACTATAACCATTTCTTCAGAAGGATGTTCATGATATGGTATAAGCTGATTAGGTTTCTGAGTAATGGAATAAACTGTATATCCTCTGTCTGCTAATGTTTCTATTAATTTTTCATCATCTTTTATGCAGTCAAATTCTCTTTCAGTAGTTGATTTATAATAGTATTGTTCAGTCATGTTTATACCTCATTGTTATAGTATAATTTCGGATTGTGATGTTATAAAATTGAATTTATATAAAAATCGATTTTATTAATACTATATTGTTTATATCATATTTTTCCATTTACTGATTAGATTTATGGCATCAAGCGGGGTAATATTATTTATATTTAATTCTTTAATTTCTTTTTCTATTTCACTTTCTTTTATTTTTTCTTCTATTATATTATTATCATAAAAAGGAAGTATATCCTTTGATTTCTCAGTATTTAATTCTATATTTTCAACCTGTATGCTAGCATCAGCTTCAAGTTTTTTTAATATTTCGCCAGCTCTTTTTATAACCTTATTAGGAGCTCCTGCTATTTTTGCTGCATATATTCCATAGCTTGACTGTGCAGCTCCTTCTGTAACTTTTTTCATAAATATTATTTCATCTTTATATTCTTCTACTAATACTTTATAGTTCTTAACACCTTCTAAATCTTCAAGCATAGTAAGTTCATGGTAATGCGTAGCAAATAAGGTTTTAGCTTTTTTATTTTCTTCATGAACTAAATATTCAACTATAGCCCAAGCAATAGAAAGTCCGTCATAAGTAGAAGTACCTCTTCCTATTTCGTCCATTATAACAAGGCTTTTATCAGTACAATGATTAAGTATATATGCTGTTTCATTCATCTCTACTAAAAATGTACTTTCACCTCTTGCTATATTATCGCTTGCTCCAACACGGGTAAATATACGGTCAACTATAGATATTTTTGCACTTGCAGCAGGTACAAATGATCCAATCTGAGCTAATAATACTATCAAAGCAGTTTGCCTCAAATATGTGCTTTTACCACTCATATTAGGTCCTGTAATTATAAGGAGATGTTCTTTTTTGCTGTCTAAATATGTGTCGTTTGGAATGAATCTTTCTGTTTTTAGATTAACTTCTACAACTGGGTGTCTTCCTTCCTTTATATCTATTATTCCATCATCTGTTATTATAGGCTTAACATAATTATCCTCTTTAGCAAGGCATGCAAGAGAAGAATAAACATCTATTACAGATATTATCTTAGCAATTTTTAATATTGAGTTTAAATACTCATTAGTTTTATTTCTTACATCAATAAATATATCATACTCTAAAGCATAGCTTTTTTCATTGGCTTCATTAATAATAGTTTCATACTCCATTAATTTGCTTGTGGTGTATCTTTCGCTTCCTATTAATGTTTGCCTTTTTATAAAATCGCTTGGTACTGATGAGGCATTTGCTTTGGTTACTTCTATATAATATCCTATGACATTATTGTAGCGTATTTTTAAATTATTAATTCCAGTATCTAATTTATAATTATGTTCAAGTTCTGATATCCAAGAACGTCCCTCTCTTCTAGCTTCATTATATTTTTTCAATGTTTCATCATAATCATCTTTTATAATATCGCCTTCATTTATAACTATTTTAGGTTCTTCTAATATAGCACGCTCTATCAAATCAGTAATTATTTTTATATCGTTCACCTCTTCAAAGTTAACATCTTCAAAATTATTCATAGCAAGTTCCGTTATAACCTCAAGAGAAGTTACTAAAAATCTTTTTAATGATACAAGCTCTTTAGGATTAATCCTTCCTAATGCCAATTTTGAAGCAAGTCTTTCTATATCCCCAATGTCCTGAAGCAAATCTCTTATTTTATACATAAACTTTTGATTTTTATAAAAGAACTCTACATTATCAAGTCTTTTATTTATATCATCAATATTTATTAATGGCTCTACTATTATTCTTTTTAAATATCTCGCTCCCATAGAAGTTTTTGTTCTGTCTATAGTGTCAAATAATGTCATTTTATTATTATCATTTCTTATTGTTTCTAATATTTCCAAACTTGCTATTGTAGCATAGTCTAAAGTCATTGAATCTCTTCTGTTATATAGCTTAATATTAGATATATGTTCAAGTGAGGTTTTTGAAAGCTCTTGAATATAAAATATAGTTGAACCTAAAAGCGATATTAAAAGAGGCTTATCTTCTATGCCGAAACTTTTTAATGATACTGTTTTAAAATGATTAGTTAAAGTTTTGTAGGCATAAGAGTATTCTGCGGTATAATTTGATGTTGTACTATAAAATATATTTGAAAACTTATTTTTTATCTCTTTTATGATAATGCTTTCGGAAACTGATTCTATAGTCATAATCTCTTTTGGTGAAAATCTTATAATCTCTTCTGTAAGTTCATTAATAATTTCTTTTATAGCTTCATTTTGATTTTCTAAGTTAGAATTAATTTCTGAAGCATAAAGCTCTCCTGTAGAAATATCGCATATAGATATAGCAGCATTTTTCTCACTTTTTGAAACTATTATAGAAGCCAGATAATTATTGCTTTTTGATTCTAAATATTTATTTTCTGAAATAGTACCAGGTGTTATAACCTGAGTAACTTCTCTTTTTACAATTCCTTTAGCTGTTTTTGGGTCTTCCATTTGATCGCATATAGCAATTTTCATTCCAGATTTTACTAGTTTTGATAAATAATTGTCTATTGCATGATAAGGAACTCCAGCCATAGGAACATTGGCTCTTTTTGTGAGAGTAAGCCCTAATATATCGGATACTACTTTGGCATCATCAAAAAATACCTCATAAAAATCACCCATTCTAAAAAGAAGTATGCTGTCATTGTATTTATCTTTAATTTCTTTATACTGCCTCATCATAGGCGTGAGTTTTTGACTTTCTTCTTTATTATCGCTTCCAAAAAATGTTTCCTGCATTATATTTATCCGTTTATAATTTTTTGATTAGTATAATATATTTTTATTCTTTAATCAAATTTGAATTTTGCCATCTTTATGTAATTATATTATTTGACAAAGAATAAATATTTCATTATAATAAGTTTATGGAATTGAAATCAGATAATAAAAATTTTAATGTGCTTAATGATTATTTTGTATGCTATCTTTTTACTGATAAAGTTAATTTTTAGATTTTACCAATTCAATAATAATTAATGCTAATATGAATACTTTTTGCTTTAATATTGAATAAGAAGTTATTAAATATAAATTTTTAATGAACTAATAAATAAGATAGTTATAAGTTATTTTATTATAAACGACAATATAATATATAAAAAAGTTATGATTGGATACTCATTAAATTAAAAAATCATTTTTTAGTACGGATAAAATTATTTTATGGAAGTAAAAATTATAGATACAGCTTATGGCGGATATGGTATTGCTAAAGATAAAAATGGAAAGATTATATTTGTACCTCATAGTGTAGAGGGCGATTTATTAGATATATATTTTACAAAAGAAAGTAAAAAGTTCTCTTATGGTATTATAAAAAAAATAATAGAACCTTCTGAATATAGAATAAAACCCAAATGTAAATATGCAGGTATTTGCGGGGGGTGCGTATTTTGTCATATTGATTATAACAAACAGCTTGATATAAAAAAGAAAATTGTCTTAAATGCTATAAGAAATCTTGATTATATAAAAGATATAAAAATCATTTATAATAAAAATATTAATTATAATGAAGGCTATAGATTAAGAGTTAATATGATAGCTTTTAATGGTAATGTAGGTTTTTATAGATTTAAAAGCAATGATTTTGTAGATATTGACGAATGCATTATTTTAAAAAAAAGTTTATTTAAAAGGATTAAAGATTTTTCCAAAGAAAATAATATAACAGGCAGTATATATTCTATAGAAAATAATAATAATGAAGCATTTGCTTTTATCGAATTAAACAAAAAAAATAATATAAAATCTTTTGAAAAATATTTTAAAGGAATAACTATCAAGCATAATAAAAATATTAAAAATTATGGTATTGAAGGTATGCTATATAATACCAAATATGGAGGTATTCCTATAGGGCATAAAACATTTTTTCAGAGTAATTTATATTTACTTGATGTTTTTCAAGATGAGGCTGTAAAATATATAGGAGATAATGATAATACACTTATAGAACTTTACTCTGGAAGCGGTTTTTTTACTATTTCCATAGAAAATAAATTAAAAAGTTTTAATAAATATTATAATTTTATTTCATCAGAAATAAGTAAAGATTCTGTATATATAGCTAATAAATATGGTTTAAATATAAAAAATGAAGATGCTTTAATAACATTGAAAAATATTAATTATAATGCTGATGTTTTGATATTAGATCCTCCAAGAGATGGTATTAATAAGGAAGTTATAAAGGAGATAATAAGAGTTAAGCCTAAAAAAATTATATATATTTCATGCGATCCTATGACTTTTTCACGAGATATTAATTTGATGAAAGATTATTATAATATGCTGGATTTAAGTATTATAGATATGTTTGCTGATACTTATCATATAGAGCTTATTTCTTATTTAGAAAAAAGAAGCTGAATTATTTTTTAAGTTGACAAAATATAATTATTGTTTTATTATATTTTGTAATCGGTTACTTTTATTTTATTAAAAATAACATTATTTAAATTTATATTGAATTTATTATAATTATTTATATTATTTTAATTTTAGGAGATATTAAAAAATGATAAGCATTATTGAAAATAGCAAAGGAAGGAAATTATTTTTTCTTAATACTATTTGTACATCTTTAGTTTTAATGGTGCATGAAGATAATTATATATTTTTACCATATTGGGGAGCAAAAATAGAAGCATGCGATATAGATTATGTAATAGACGGTATTACAGAAGCTAATTATATGGCTGATACTGATAATAAGAAAAAGTTTCAATTAGAAGTTATACCTCAATTATATCCTTCTTACGGATACACAGATTTAAAAGAACCTGCTTTTCATTTTATTCATAAAGATGGTTCAAGAATTACAGATTTGCGTTATAAATCTCATAATATATACAAAACAAAGAAAAAATTAGATGGTCTTCCTACTGTATTATCAAATGATGACAGCGAAGTTTTGGAATTAACTTTATTTGATGAATTAAAAAAAGTGGAAGTTATAATTACATTAGCAGTATTTGAAAAACATAATGCTTTAACAAAATCTGTAAAAGTTATAAATAAAAATCCTTCAGACACTTTGTATATAGAAAAGATAATGTCTGTTAATATTGATATTCAAGATAGTAATTTTGAGTTTCTTCATTTGGCAGGAGCTTGGGCAAGAGAATGTCATATAAAAAGAAGACAACTAGAACAGGGAATGCAGTCTATAGGCAGTATAAGGGGAGCTTCTGGACATGGACAAAATCCATTTGCCGCTTTAATATCTCCGAATACTGATGAAAATAATGGAGAAGTTTTTGCTATGAATTTTATTTACAGCGGAAACTTTATAATAAGTGCCGAAGTAGATATGCATTTAAATACCAGATTTCAAATGGGAATAAACGATTTCGACTTCGGCTGGACATTAATGCCTAATGAAGAGTTCCAAACTCCTGAAGCAGTTTTGATATATACAAATAAGGGTTTAGGAGATATGTCAAGAACTTTCCATAAGCTATATCAGGATTGTTTGATGTCAGATAGATATGCTTATAAAGAACGCCCTATTTTAATTAACAGCTGGGAATCTAATTATTTTGATTTTAATAAGGAAAGTTTATTGAAATTAGTAGAAGAGGGAAAAAATATAGGAGCAGAATTATTCGTATTAGATGACGGCTGGTTTGGAAAAAGAGATGATGATAAAAGTTCTCTCGGAGATTGGACGCCTAATGAAAAAAAATTGGGAGGGAGTTTATCTAGTTTGATAGATGATATAAATAAAAAAGGAATAAGTTTTGGTTTATGGGTTGAACCTGAAATGGTATCTCCAGACAGTGATTTATTTAGAAAGCATCCTGAATGGGCTATTCAAGTAAAGGATAGAAAAATAGAAACTTCAAGATATCAGTATGTTTTGGATTTAAGCAATCCAGAAGTATGTGATTATATAATTAATTTTATGACCGAACTGCTTTCTAAGAATAATATCACATATATTAAATGGGATATGAATAGAAATATTACTAATATGGGTTCATCTTATTTAAAACCAGAAAGACAAAAGGAACAAGCTCATAGATATATGTTAGGGCTTTACAGAGTATTAGATAATATAGTTAATGCTTTTCCTAATGTTCTTTTTGAAAGCTGTGCAGGAGGCGGAGGAAGATGCGACGCTGGTATGCTTTATTATATGCCTCAGGTTTGGACTAGTGATGATACTGATGCTGTAGAAAGGCTTGCTATACAGTATGGTGCTTCTTTGGTATATCCTTCTATATATTTGGCTTGCCATGTATCCGATATACCTAATCATCAAACTAGAAGAAAAGAGAGAATAGAAACAAGGGCTAATGTTGCTATGTGGGGAAATTTGGGACTTGAACTTAATTTAAATAAAATAAGCGAAGAAGATAGAAAAGTTATAGCTCAAAAATTAGAAGTATATAAAAGCATAAGAAGTACTGTTCAATTTGGAAGTATTTACCGTTTAAAAGGATTAGATTCTGGAAATGAATATGCTTGGCTTCATAAAAGCATTGATAAGAAAACTATAGTTGTAAATTATGTTCAAATATGTGTAGTACCTAATTTAGTAACTAAGCGTTTGCGTTTGAAAGGATTAGATTCAAAATCAAAATATAAAGTAAATGATTCAGATAGAGTTTATACTGGAGATGAATTAATGAATGTAGGACTTTTGCTTGGTGAAATCTTAGAAGATGCCTTTGCTATTCAATGGATTATAATGAAAATCGATTAATAATATACCTATTTTGAATGCACCTTTATTTATTAAAATACTATATTGATATTAAGAATAAAAACTATATAATATTAATTATAAATAATAAATGGAGGTGCAGATTATATGAAAATAACTTTTTTAGGAACAGGCACTTCTGACGGTGTGCCTATGATAGGATGCAAATGTAAAGTTTGTACTAGTAAAGATAAAAGAGATAAAAGAACACGCTCATCTATTTTGATTCAGCATAATAATAAAAATTATATAGTAGATACTTCAGCTGATTTCAGGCAGCAGATGTTAAGAGAAAAAATTGACAGTCTTGAGGCAGTATTTTATACTCATGCTCATGCTGATCATACTTCAGGTATAGTGGATTTAAGATCATTGAATTTTATTATGCATACTTCAATAGACTGTTATGGCAACAAGGATACTATGGATAATTTGAGGGATAAATATGATTATTTTTTTAATCCTGTTCAAATTGGAGGAGGACTTCCTCAGGTTGTATTTCATCATATAGAAAAAGAGATGATGATTGATGATATAAAAATTACTCCTATTGCTATAAAGCATGGTATTTTAAACATATTAGGCTATAGATTTAATAATTTTACTTATATAACAGATGCAAGCTATATAAGCGATGAAAGTCTAAAATTAATTGAGGGTACAGAAGTTTTAGTTTTGAATGGTTTAAGATACAGACCTCATCATACTCATTTATCACTTCAAGAATCTGTAAATATAGCTGATAGGCTTGGAGTAAAAAAAGCGTATTTTACACACATGACGCATGATGTTTTGCATAGACATTTAGAGAAAGAGCTGCCTTCTAATATGTATCCTGCTTATGACGGACTCAGTATAGAAGTTTGATTTTTTTTATAGTATATATAAAAACATAATTTAAAATTATCTTTATTATTTATTTACCCCGCCCACCCGCCCCATTTTATATATTCTGCATTAAATAAATAATTGACATTATATTATTTTTTTATATTATAATACTAAAGATATAATTTAAGAGAGTATGATATGAAAAAAATTATAACATCATTATTTTTAGCATTTATGTTTAGTTCAGCCTTATTTGCACAGCATGGGGGAGGTGTTGCTTTATTTGTACCATTAACAGGAAGTTTTGCATTTTCTGATGTTAGAGGTTTGGACGGAAGTAAATTAAATATACTTAAAAGCGGAAGTGCCTTTGATTTTGGAGTATTGCTTCAGCCAGGATATTTTTATGATTTCGGAGGACTTTTAGGCTTTGATGCTTTAGCGGATATAGGATATTATAGAAGTTCTTACAATTATAGAAATTCTAATGACGGAAGTTTAGTTTCATACACTTTTGATACAGTAAATGTAGGAGCTATGTTCAGAGTTACTGTATTGGTTTTATCATTGGGTATTGGTTCAGGAGTAAAAATACCTTTGGCAGCAAATATTAAAGATGGGGATTATAGTGCTAAATTAAATAGTGATGATATAAAAAATTCTTTTACAACGGCAGTTATACCATATCTTAAGTTTACAATAGATTTTAAATATAATTTAAACAGCTTTTCTGCTATAGCAGCTGGATTATATTTTAATTATGATTTTGCTATGAATTATAAAAATCCTAATTACTCAAGATATAATATACATTCATTCGATTTTGGAATACAATTAGGTACATATTTGGTTGGTACTAAGAATTAATTATAATTTATTTTTTGTATTACTTATGAGGTATGATGCAGAATGCTTAAAGAACTTTTACAGCCAGAGATTGAGGATTTAATAGAAGAGAAGGAATGGGACGCCTTAAGTGATATACTTCCATTATGGCAGGAGGTTGAAACTGCTAATTTAATAACATCTTTAAAGAATGAAGATAAGAGCAAACTTTTTAATATTCTTCCAAGAGATTATCGTTTAGGTGTTTTCCCAGAGCTTGTTCCAATAGATCAGCAAAGAATCATAGAAAATACGGATAATGCTGATATTAAAGATTTGCTTGAAAATATTAATCCTGATGACAGAACATATTTTTTAGAGTCAATACCTCAGGAGATGTCTGAAAATATATTAAAATTATTAGGCAGCGAAGAGAGAGAGATGGCTTCATGGCTGCTTGCATATCCAGAAGGAAGTATCGGTCGTTTGATGACGCCAAAATATATAACAATAAAACCTGATTGGACTGTCGGAGAGGCATTTGAATATGTAAGAAGCAATATAGAAGATTCTGAAACTTATACTACTATTTATGTAATAGATTCAAGAAGAACATTAATGGGTTCTATTACTTTAAGAAAATTATTTTTTACTGATAAAGATGTACTTATATCAGAGATAATCAATAATTGTCCTTATATATCCGTTTATGATGAACAGGAAAATGCTATTGATATAATAAAAAAATATAATCTTCATTCTCTTGCTGTTGTTGATGACAGGCATTATATGATAGGAATAGTTACAATAGATGATATAATGGATATTGCCGAAGAAGAGTATACTGATGATTTTCATAAAATGGCTGGTATTACTTCAAGCGAGGATCAATTTGATGATAATTTAAAAATTACTCCAATATTAACATTGTATAAGCAGAGAATATTATGGCTTTTAATATTAGTATTTATAAATATATTTTCAGGAGGCGTAATAGGAATATTTCAAAATACTTTGCAGAAACATATAGTTTTGGTTGTATTTCTTCCCCTTCTTATAGGCAGCGGAGGCAATGCTGGAAGTCAGTCTGCTACGCTTGTTATACGTTCGCTTGCTATTGGAGATGTTGTACTTAAAGATTGGTTTTATATGCTTTCAAAAGAAATGATAGTGGCTTCTATATTGGGTTTAAGTATGGCAGTAGGAGCATATATACTAGGAATAATACGCGGAGGATTGGAAATAGCTTCTATTGTAGGCGTATCAATGTTTAGCATAGTTTTTATAGGCAGCGTGATAGGTCTTTCTCTTCCATTTATATTAACAAAATTTAATATTGATCCTGCAATAAGCGGAGCACCTATGCTTACTTCTATATGTGATATAATTGGAACTGCTATATACTGCTCTATAGCTACTATTGCATTTATGATAATGCAGTAATATTTTTTTTACTATTTTTAAAAAATTTTTAAAAAAATATTGTTAAATTAACATAATTAATTTATAATGACAGCCACATAAAAAACTCAAAAATAATAAAAATATATTTGACTATTTAATCTTTTATATTAAATTTGTAATAAATGAGGTTTATTAGTTATGAGAGAGATTGAGATTGAATTGCATGAGGCATCAGCTAATAATAATATTTTAGCTGTTGAAATTTTATTAAAGAATAAGGATATAGATATAAATTTAAGCAATATATTAGGTTTAACTCCTTTAACACATGCTTCAAAATCAGGATATAAAGAAATAGTTGAATTATTACTTAAAGCTGGGGCAGATCCGAATAAACCAGATCAACTATATATAACACCATTAATGAATGCTTGTGCCAATGGTCATACTGATATAGTAAATATATTAATAAAAAATGGAGCTTCTGTAAATTTAAGCAACTGCAATAGCGAAACTCCTTTGCATTATGCATGTTCTGAGAATTATCTTGATATAATAAAGATACTTGTTGAAAATGGTGCTGATGTTAATGCTAAAACAGATATTAATGTTACACCTTTGATGTATTCATGTCAGAAATCGAATTTTGAAGCAGTTGAATTCTTAATAGATCATAATGCCAATATCGATGATGTTGATATATATGAAGAAACTGTTTTATCCTATGCCATATCCAGCGGCAATATTGATATAGTTGAATATATACTTAATAGGGGTAATATAGAGATACCCAAATATTCTTTAACTGTAGCAGCTATAAGCGGAAATTTGGCATTGGTTCATTATATACATTCAAAATTAGGGACAAATAAACAGCATAATGTATTTTCAAGTGCATTTATATCAGCAGCTTATAACGGACACTTGGATGTTGTAAGGTATTTCTTTGATAACTCTAAAAAGAAAGCACCTAAAGCTATGGCAATTGCCGCTTCTGCAGGACATAAAGATATAGTAAACTATTTGCTTATGAATGGCGTATCTCCTAATGGAGTATCTGATAACGGTAAATCTGCTTTGATTTCAGCTATAGAGAATGAAAGTAAGGAAATTATAGATTTGCTTATAAAGTATAATGTTAATATTAATCAAGCTGATGATGATGATGTAACTCCCCTTATGTATGCTTCATACATTGGTAATATAGAGATAGTAAAAACTTTACTTGATAATAATGCATATATAAATGCTATAGACAGTATAGATAGAAATGCTATTGTACATGCATTAATATCTGGAAATATAGATATAGTTGAGCTTCTTTTATTAAATGGAATGTCATTAAATAAAAGCGGCGAGAGTATTACTCCTTTAATGTGGTCTGTTATATATGATAATCTTAAATCTGTAAAATATTTAGTTGAAAAAGGCGTCAATATAGAAGAAAATGATGTGAATGGATGGAATGCCTTTATGTTTGCTTGTGCTAAAGGGTATATGAATATAGTTAAATATATTTTAGATTTGTATCCAGATATTATCGATAAAAAGAGTAAATTTAAAGAAACTGCTTTGATGATAGCTGCTGATAATGGAAGATTGGATGTTGTTGATTACTTATTAGAGAATAATGCCTCAATTAAAGATCAAAATGCTAATGGATGTACAGCATTATATATTGCTTCTTCAAATGGATATTTTGAGATATGTGAGAAGTTAATTAAATACTATGAAATAGATGATTTTAGTGAAAATATATTAGAAAAAGAGTATTATATTGCTAAAGAGAAAGGCTATAGTAAAATAGTTAATTTATTTCAAAGTAAATTAAAATCTTGATTTTTTACATCTTTCATTTTTAATATTAATCGGATTATAAAATATGGCTAATAAGGAAAGACTAGGTACTATTGGAATGTTTTTAACTGCATTAATTTGGGGCTATAGCTTTGTTGCAGTTAAAGTAGTTGTTCAGGAAATAGACCCTTTTTATCTTGTAGGATTTAGGAATCTTGCAGGCGGTATATTTTTATCAATTATATTTTTCAAAAAAATTATCAATGTAAAGAGAAAAGATATATTATTATCAATACCAGTAGGAATTGCTCTTTTCTTGGGTTTTTTCCTTCAAACAATGGGTACTAAATTTATCACAGCTTCAAAAGTAGCATTTTTTACAGGCTCTTATGTAATATTGCTTCCGTTTTTTACTTGGATTATGTATAAAAAAAGACCTCATATTGCAGCATTTATAGCAGCTATTATAACAGTAATAGGTTTATACTTATTAACATCATTTGACGGCATAGGTTCTATTAAAGCAGGCGATTTACTTGTTCTTTTATGTGCTGTGGTTTTTGCGGTGCATTTGATGCTTGTTGATAAAATACTTAATTATGTAGATAGTATTGTAATGTCAGCATTGCAGCTTATAATAGCAGGATTAATTTCTTTATCAATTGGTATTATTACATCAAGACCTTTTAATATAGATGCTGTATCCAGTGAAAGCATATATTCTCTTTCTTATTTAGCAATAGGTGCAACTGGTATAGCCTATCTATTACAAACAGTATCTCAAAAATATGTTGCTCCTAGCAAAGCTGGTATAATATTGAGTTTAGAATCATTTTTAGGAGCTTTGTGCGGTATTATATTTATGAAAGACCCTCTTACTGTTAATTTTGTTATAGGGGGTATATGTATGATGTCTGCTATATTTATATGTGAAATAGGCGGCAGTATAAAATAAATAGTAATTATTTTTTATTCTTTTATAGTATTCTATGGTATAGTATTAACATACGTATTTATAACTTAATTTTATTATTTTGTTAAATTATATTATTGTTTTTGTATAAGTTATTTACTATTTTGTATCTAAATTTTACAATATATATATTTTTTATTATCTTTATTAATTACTATTAATGATTATATATTCACATTTTATATTAAATTTTTCCTTTAATTGTTATCTTTGATATATTTTTTTGGTACTTTCTTGACAAGCAATTAAAAGTTTATATACTAGTTTTATGAATAATTAGATAATTAATTATTTCTTACAAATAAAACTAAATAGGGGTTAAACATGCCAGTAAATTTGAAAGGAAGAAATTTTTTAACATTAAAACATTTTACTCCTGATGAGATCGATTATTTATTAAATTTAGCTGCTGATTTGAAGGCTAAAAAAAGAGCAGGAATAAAAGGAAATCTTTTAGAAGGAAAAAATATAGTTCTTTTGTTTGAAAAAACATCAACTAGGACAAGGTGTGCATTTGAAGTAGCAACTATGGATGAAGGCGGCTGTGTTACATTCTTAGGTTCTAGTGATAGTCAGATGGGCAAGAAAGAATCTATAGAGGACACAGCCAAAGTTTTAGGTAGGTTTTATGATGGTATAGAGTTTAGAGGATTTAAACAAGAAACAGTAGAGATATTGGCTAATAATGCTGGAGTACCAGTATGGAATGGTTTAACAGACCTTTATCACCCAACTCAAATTCTTGCTGACTTTTTGACAGTAAGAGAATATGTTCCAAAACCATTTAATAAAGTGAAATTTGTATATGTAGGTGATGCTAGAAATAATATGGGTAATTCACTTATGATTGGTGCGGCAAAAATGGGAATGGAATTCTGGGGTATTGCTCCTAAAGAATTATGGCCTTCAGAAGATTTAGTAAAAGAAATGAAAGAGGTGGCAAAAGAAACAGGAGCTTCTCTTAATTTCAGCGAGAGTATAGAAGATGTAAAAGGAGCAGATGTTATTTATACAGATGTATGGGTATCTATGGGAGAAGAAGCACAATTTGAACAACGTATCAAATTATTGAAGCCTTATCAAGTAAATATGGATATGATTAAGAAAACAGGTAATCCTAATGTTATTTTCTTACATTGTCTTCCATCTTTCCACGATTTAAATACAACAACAGGTAAAGAAATACATGAAAAATTTGGCTTGAAAGAAATGGAAGTAACAGATGAAGTATTTAGAAGTAAATATTCAAGAGTATTTGATGAAGCAGAAAATAGAATGCATACTATTAAGGCAGTTATAGTAGCAACTATTGGTAAACTATAATTAAATAAATTTTAAGAATATTATAGTGGTAATGAGTTTGCCACTATAATATCAATTTATGGAGTAATAAATGGGAAAAATAGTAGTAGCATTAGGCGGTAACGCTTTAGGTAATAATCCAAAAGAACAGCTTGAAGCTGTAATAAATACAGCAAAGCCTATAGTAGATTTGATACAGGAAGGACATACCGTTGTTATTGCACATGGCAACGGACCTCAAGTTGGTATGATTAATTTAGCTTTTGATACAGCTTCTAATATACCAAATATGCCTTTTCCTGAATGCGGTGCTATGAGTCAAGGTTATATTGGTTATCATCTTCAGAATGCTATAAGCGAAGAATTGAGGCGTAGGAAAGTCAATAAGAATGTAGCTACAGTTATTACCCAAGTTGTTGTTGATAAAAATGACAAAGCTTTCCAAAATCCTACCAAGCCAATCGGCTCATTTTATTCAAAAGAAGAAGCAGAAGAACAAGCAAAAAAAACAGGCGATGTATTTAAAGAAGATGCAGGCAGAGGCTATAGAAGAGTTGTAGCTTCACCTTTACCAGTTGATGTTGTAGAAAAAGATACAGTAAAAACATTAATGGATGCTGGTACAGTTGTTATTACTGTAGGCGGAGGCGGAATACCTGTTTATGTTGATGGCGATAAATTAATTGGTATTCCAGCTGTTATAGATAAAGATTTTGCTTCAGCTAAGATAGCAGAAATACTAGATGCTGATTATTTGATAATATTGACAGCAGTAGAAAAAGTTGCTATTAATTTTGGCAAGTCTAATGAAGAATGGCTTTCAAAAATGACTATAGATGAATCTAAAAAATATATAGATGAAGGACATTTTGCTCCAGGTTCTATGCTTCCTAAAGTAAAAGCAGCTATGATGTTTGCAGAATCTAAATCAGGACGTAAGGCTTTAATTACCTCTTTGGAAAAAGCTGCAGATGGAATAGCAGGAAAAACAGGAACAATAGTTATAAAATAACTTTACTTTATACTGTCTAAAATTTTAGTACTTTACATTAGAAATAAATAGTTGTATAATCAATTATTTATATAAAAAAATAAAAAGGAGATCCATATGAAAATAGTTAATTCATGGAATGATTTTGATCCTTTGAAACATGTTATAGTAGGTAGAGCAGACAATTGTTGTATTGCACCTTCTGAACCTGCTTCAAAAGCTAAAGTACCGCTTAATAGTCCAATGCGAGGTATGACAGGTCCAAGACCATTGGATACAGTAGAAAAGGCTAATGCTCAATTAGATAACCTTTGCAAAATCCTAGAAAAACATGGAGTAAAAGTAGACAGACCTACTCCTATTCAGTGGAACCAAGCAGTAGTAACACCTCATTTTATGACAGGAAGTATGTTTGGATGTATGCCTCCTAGAGATGTACTTCTTACTATAGGAAGCGACATTATTTCAGCACCTATGTCTTTCAGATCCAGATACTTTGAATATTTGGCTTATTCACCAATATTAAGACAATATTTTGATGATGATCCAGAATTCAGATGGATATCAGCACCTCGTCCTGAACTTGGAGATGCCAGCTATGATATGCATTATTTTGACGGAAATGTAACTGAAGAAATCTTATTAGAAAGAACAGCAAAATTACACATGGTAACAACTGAGCATGAAATTCTATTCGATGCTGCTGATATTATGAGAATTGGTAAAGACTTGTTCTGTCAGCATGGTTTAACTACTAATAGAAAAGCTATGGAATGGTTAAGAAGACAATATCCAGACTTTAGAGTACATGCTGTAAACTTCCCTGGAGACCCTTATCCAATACACATTGATGCTACATTTGTTCCATTGAGACCTGGTTTGATAATTAATAACCCTACTAGAAAACTTCCTACAGAACAAAGAAAAATATTTGAAGCAAATGGTTGGGAAATTGTTGATGCTGCTCAGCCTGCTCACAAAGATCCTCCACCACTTTGTTATTCTAGTGTTTGGTTGTCTATGAACTGTCTTGTATTAGACCATAAAACAGTATTAGTAGAAGCTAGCGAAACTAATCAATTAGAGCAAATGGATAAATTAGGAATGAATGTTATTCCTGTTCCATTCCGTGATGCTTACCCATTCGGAGGCGGTTTACACTGTGCTACTGCTGACGTTTACCGTGAAGGAACATGTCAGGATTATTTCCCTAAGGCTGTTGATGATCCTACTCTTGTTACTTACAAAAAATGGGAAGTTAAAAAGTGGTAAAATAAATTAAAATTTTTTAGCGGGAGGTTAAAGCCTCCCGTTGTTTTTCAAGGAGTGTGAAATATGACTGGTTCTTGGTTAATGGATTATTTTATTTATGGGTGCGTTGTATTGGTTATTGTACCTATAATAGCTTGCGTTTTGAGGGCAATGAATAAGAATAAGGGAGGTAATAAATAATGACTGCTAACTGGATTATCTTTATACTATCTTCTTTAGCTCTTATAGGAGTTGGTTTTTGGTCTCAAATGAAAATTAAAAAAGGTGATGCTGGTGGTTCATCTGAAGGTTTTTTATTAGGAGCTAAATCTATAGGTGCATTTGTAGGTGCTGGTACTTTAATGGCTACAGGTTACAGCGGCTGGGGGTTTATTGGTTCTCCTGGTACAGCTTATGCTTATGGTGCTATAGAAGTATTTGCTAATTTCTTCTTTGCTCCTGCTATAACTTTCGGTACATTGTTTTTTGCCGGATTTATGAAAAGAAGAGCAGAAGAAAGCGGCGGTTTTACTGTTCCTGAATATATCTCTTCAACACACAGAGGTCCAAACGGACAGAAAAGAATTGTACATGGATTAGGCGGTTTAGCTACTTTTGTATTCTTATCTGTATACATAATAGGACAAATCAGAGCTGTTGGTTTGGTTGCTTCTCAATGGCTTGGTATTCCTGAACATACAGCTTCTATTATATTGATGATAGTTATCATTATATTTACAGTACAAGGCGGTTTGCTTGCAGTTGCTGTTACTGATACTATAATGTGTATGGGTATGGTTGTAGCTTCTTTAATAGTATACTTTACTATAGTTAAAGATATACCTTTATTGGAACTTATACAAAAAGTAGGTGAAATGAAACCTGAATTTATTAACCCAGAAAGTTCAGTTCCTTATGGTGAAGCTAAATACAGTGTATTTTTGGTATTTATTTATGCTTTCTTATTCACAACAACATTGCCTTATATGTCAGTTAGATTCTTATCATTCAAAGATAATGTTAATATACCATTAATGGCTCTTATAATGGCTCCTATAGGAATTATATTAAGTCTTATTCCTATAACAGGTCTTTATATGTTCTATAAACAACCTGGTTTGGCTAATCCAGACAGTGCTATGCCAGTATTCTTAACTACTTATTTACCGCCTGCAATTGAAGGACTTATAATATTGTTCATCTTGTTTGCGATGTTATCTACTATAAGCTCTGTATTACAGGCTTTGGCTTCAGCTCTTTCACACGATTTAATTGTTTCTATATCTGGAAATCCTGAGAAAAGCAGTCCATTAATTAATAGATTCGGAGTTATATTTACAGGCGTATGGGGTGTAATATTAACATATCTTGCTCCTCAAGGTATGTTAAATCAAATAGCTTATATAGGTACTGGCGGTTTGATAGCTATGTTTGTTGGTCCTATTATGATGAGACCTATTGTTAAAGCCAATATAACAGCTGCATTACTTTCTATGCTTGTTGGATTAATTACTAGTACAATATTTATATTAAAATTAAATGTTGGCTGGGTTGAAGCTCCTATACTTGCTGGTTTATTAGGCTCTATAGTTTATTTAGTAGCTGGTTTTGTTGGAAACGGTATGAAAAGATTCCCAGACGAGGATATTCAAACTAAAAAAGCTTAATAATAATAGGTGATATGATAAAAGGAGAATTTTATGGACAACGGTTTAAATGTTTATTCTGAAATTGGAAAATTAAAAACTGTGTTATTACACAGACCATATCTCGAATTAGAAAATCTAGTTCCTGATATACTTGAGAGATTATTATTTGATGATATACCTTATTTAGATGCGTCTATTGAAGAACATGATGCTTTTGCTAAAATTTTAAGAGATAATGGGGTAGAAGTATTGTATTTGGAAGATTTGGCTGCTGAGAGTATATCTGATTCTAAGGTAAGAGATCAGTTTATTATGGACTTTGTTGATGATTTGAATGCTTATGGTAAAAAGAAAGACTTATTATTAAAGTTTTATTCCGATATCAAAGATAATAAACAGCTGGTATTGAAGATGATGTCTGGTGTAAGGAAAGATGAGATTAGCGGATATATAGGAAGTTTTTTTGATGTGTTTGATCCAGATTATCCTTTTGCTGTTGATCCTATGCCTAATTTATACTTTACTAGAGATCCGTTTGCTATTATAGGTAATGGCGTATCTTTAAATCATATGCGTACTGTAACACGTAACAGAGAAACATTATTTGGTAAGTATACTTTTGAATATAACCCTAGATTTAAAGGAAAAGAAGTTCCTATGTGGTATAAGAGAAATGATACTACATCTATAGAGGGCGGCGATGAATTGATACTTTCTAAAGAGCTGCTTGCTATTGGTATTTCTGAACGTACTGATGCTGAATCTGTTCAAAAACTTGCTGTTAACTTATTTGATGCTAATACTTCTTTCAAAACTGTATTGGCATTTAATATTCCTAAAAAACGTGCTTTCATGCATCTTGATACAGTATTTACTATGATTGACAGAGATAAATTTGTAATGCATCCTGAGATTGAGGGACCTTTAACTACTTATGCTATTACTAGAGGTGAAAATGGGGATATATCTATTAAAGAAGAAACAATGGATGTCGACAAAACTTTGGCCAAATATTTAAAATTGGATAAAGTTACAATTCTTAAATGCGGAGGTAATGATTTGATTGCTGCTTCTAGAGAACAGTGGAATGACGGATCTAATACTTTGGCCATTGCTCCTGGAGAAGTTATTGTTTATTCTAGAAATACTGTAACTAATAAAGTATTGCAGGATGCTGGAATAAAAACTCATATAATGCCTTCTGCTGAATTATCAAGAGGACGCGGAGGTCCTAGGTGTATGTCTATGCCATTTAATAGAGAAGATTTATAATTTTATAAGTTTATTATAAGGCACCTGCTATTTTTATAGCGGGTGCTTTTTTTATATAAAAATAATACATATTATGGGTATATGTTTGCAAAATTATTATTTATGCATTAAAATATAATTGTAATTTTATTTTAAAGAGGTTTTTTATTATGGCATCATTTATGGACAATTTAAAAGAAAAAGTTAAAACTAATCCTAAAACTATAGTTCTAGCTGAAGGGTATGATGAAAGACATGTTAAGGCAGCTGTTATACTAAAAAGAGATCAATTAGCTAAGGGTGTAATATTGGTAGGAGATACTGCAAAAATAGAGGCTTTAGCAAAAGAAAATTCATTAGAATTAGATGGAAATTTTGCTAAAATTTTTGACCCTAACAAAGATTCTAAAACAGAAGGCTATATAGAAATGCTATTTAAAGCTAGAGAGAAAAAGGGTATGACTAAGGATCAAGCTAAGAATTTAATAATTAATAACTCTGTTTATACAGGTGCTGCAATGCTTGCTTCTAACGATGCTGACGGTATGGTTGGAGGTGCCGTTTATGCAACTGGAGAAATGCTTAGAGCTGCTTTATTTTTAATTGGTCTTAAAAAAGGTATTAAAACATTATCTTCTACATTCTTTGTGGAAAGTCCTGATAAAAATTTATTTAGTAATGGTATAGCTTGTTTTGCTGATTGTGCTGTTATACCTGATCCTACTGCTGAACAGCTTGCAGATATTGCAGCTTCAACTGCTGAGTCTTATAGAACTATGACTGGAATAGAACCTAAAGTTGCTTTGCTTTCATTTTCTACTAAAGGTTCTGCTGAACATGAAACTGTTGAAAAAGTAAGAGAGGCTAAAAAAATATTAGATTCACGCAATGTTAATTTTGCTTATGACGGAGAGATGCAGTTTGATGCTGCTATGGTAGAAAAAGTTGCACTTCAAAAAGCTCCTGGTTCTCCTATTAAGGGGGATGCTAATGTATTTGTATTCCCAGAATTGAATGCAGGAAATATTGGATATAAAATAGCTCAAAGAGTAGGTAAATGTACTGCTATAGGTCCTATGCTTCAAGGTATTGCTAAACCTGCTAATGACCTTTCAAGAGGATGTTCTGCTCAGGATATTGCTGATTTGGCTGTTTTAACTTCATTACAAGCTGAATAATAAAATTTATTATAATTAAGAAAGGCCGTCAAATAATTGGCAGCCTTTTTATATTTTATAATTTTTTAGTCTACACTGTATTCTGCCTCACTATCCCCGCTTATAACAAATCTATAAGGGTTAGTAGGCAGTATTTTTATCAAGTAGTTATATAATAATGTTGAACTTTGAAGTACATTATTATTTGTATTGTAATAAAAATATTTTGGATAATCTAATACATAATTATAATACGGATTACTCTTAGAACTTACCAATTCTCCTATTTTATTGTTAACCTTCCATAAGAAATACACTGATTTATCTGTGAAATAATTGGTTTGAGGATTATTTAGTACATAGGAAAAGAAATCTGATGCTTTTAAATAATCATAATTTTTATAACAATTCATGGCAGACCTGTAATTATCAAATATATCTTCTATATATTTTATATTATTAGTCATATATCTTGCATAACTCCATCCTACTATAGGACCGTAGTATGTATCATATTTTACTAATGCCCAGTTTTCATTCTCCCTTGTTTTAGTATTGTATACATTAGTTCTCTTTAATATGCTTACAAAATCATAATTATATAATCTATAAAGCTCTTTTTCTCCTGTACTTACTGCTGGTATTCTATCTCTTATTATAACACCATTTCCTATAACATAATTAGGTTCTTCATATTCGGCTTTTATATCATCTATTCTGTTTCTTACAATTTTTATTATTTCATCATAATTTCTCTTTTCTTCTGCTGTTAATTGAAACTGCCAAGTATCTGGAAAGTATGATTTATTATTTAGTATATTTTCCTGAAGTATGCTTGTTCTGTATCTGTCTGAAAATCTTTTTAGGTAGCTTACATTTGTTATAAATTTATATTTATCATTTGAAGTTTCTATATTGCTGAATCTATGTCTTATACTAAAATAGTATGCAAAGTCTTTAAGAGGAAAAGCACTTTCTTCATCCTGAAGTATTCTGTCAAATGTATATCCGTTAAAATAATATTTTCCGTCTTTCACTACAATACCAAGCTGACGGTATATATTTGTTAAAGAAGTATTTACATTTGTAACAGCATCATCATTATTTTCTTCTCCTTCTACTATACCTTCTGATAATAATTGCTTGTAAAATTGTTCTATATAATTAGGATCATTTTCTACCATATATATTAAAGCCTGACCTAATAGATAGGAAGCCTCGCTTTCATAATAACTTGAAGGGTATGTGAATAAGAATCTTGCTAGGGTTTCAAAACCTTCTTTATAGTTTGATGACAGTATTTGATTTCTTCCAGTAATAAATGCCGTTAATTCATTGTACGGCGATTGAGCATTTTCTTCTTCTGATTTGGGTAAATTTTTTAAAAAATCACTTAAAGAACCATAATCTTCTGTTTTTTCTATTGTTTTTAACTTTTGATACTCATTTAATGAATTTGCAACCTTACATGACTGCAATAATATTATGAATAATACAGAAATAATAGTGTTTAATAAAATTCTCTTCATTCACTTATACCTTTATAATTTTTTACATTTATTCTTTTTATAAAACTATTTAAAATAGATTTAGAAAAATTATTGTCGCATTTATTAAGCATTTCATTAACTAGATTTTCACATTCTTTTATACTTATGCTTCTAATAATATTTTTTATTTTAGCTATTGATGTAACTGACATTGATAATTCTCTTATACCAAGTCCTAATAATATAGGAGTATATGCTCCCACACTTCCCATTTCACCGCATAATGTTATAGGTTTGTTTGCCTTTTTAGCTGTTTCTATTACATTTTTTAAAGTTCTTAAAACTGATATGTCTATAGGATTATAAAGATAACTTAACTTTTCATTTGTTCTATCGCATGCCATCAAATACTGTACTAAATCATTTGAACCTATTGATAAAAAATCAGCCTCTTTTACTAATAAATCTATTATAACAGCAGCTGATGGTGTTTCTATTAATACTCCTATTTTTATATTTTCATTAAACTCTTTTTTTTCTTTTCTTAATTCATCTTTTATATTTTCTATAAATTTTTTAGTTTCTATAAATTCTTCTAAAGTACTTATCATAGGAATCATTATTTCTATGTTCCCATAATGAGATGCTCTTAACAATGCTTTTATTTGATCTTTAAATACCTGTCTATTGGATAAACAAAATCTTATAGCACGCCATCCTAAAAATGGATTATCTTCTTTGAAATCTAATCCTAAAGCAGGAGTCATTTTATCTCCGCCTATATCTAAAGTTCTTATTATTACTCTGCCTTTCATTTTAGATGCTATTCTTTTGTACACGCTAAACTGCAGTTCTTCGGTAGGTAATGTTGTAGCACTATCTTCTTCTGAAAATATATACAAAAATTCTGTTCTATATAATCCGATGGAATTTATACCATGTTTTAATACATTTTCTGTTTCTTCGGGTATATCTATATTAGCATGTATCTTTATTTCTATATTATCCTTTGTTACAGCATCTTCTTTTGCATCTATTATAGATTGTTCTTTAAATTGCTTTATATTTTCTGATAGAATAGTATAATTTTTTATATCCTTTTCACTTGGATTCATTATTACTATACTGCTTCTGCAATCTATTATAATTTTTCTGCCGTTTTTTATTTTGTTTGAAATGTCTGCTATATTAAATATCGTTGTTATTCCAAATGACTTTGCAAGTATTGCTGCATGCGAAGTATATCCTCCGCTTTCTATGATAAAGCCATTAACACCTATACTGTTAAATTTTAAAACATCACTTGGAGTTAAAGTTTTTGCTATTACTATACTGTCTGGAGGAACTTGAGAATAATCTCCTGAATTGGGCTGTATTAAATTTCTTATAAGTCTTGATTTTATATCTACAATATCGCTGGTTCTCTCTGACAGCATTTTATTATTTATTTTAGATAATTTATCTAAATATCCTGAAATTATAGTATCATATATATATTCTACATTAAATAGTTTTAATTTAACCTCATCCTTTACCTGTCTTATTATAACATTATCTTCAAGCATAAGTATATGCATGGCTAATATATTTTTTATATTATTATCCACATGCTTTTGTAATTCCTGTATTTCTAATTTAGATTTTTTTATAGCCTCATCGAATCTTTTATATTCTTCTTCTATATCATCTTCTTCTATTTTATATACAGGCGTGCTTAATGATGCCGTGTATAAGAATGAGTTTCCTATTGCAACATCATCTCCGACTCCATTTCCATTTAATATTGTTCTTTTATCAGGCATTGAAGCTCCAATATTATGTTAATATAATTATGTTAATTAATAGTACAGATTATATTACAAATGTAAAATATTTTCAATAGTAAATTTGTATATATATATAACAATAAGTTTTATGACTCTTATTTGATATTATATATTTCCTAGTCGTTTATATATTATTTATTATAAAGTTAGCTGACAATCTTATTTATTTGATTATCAGCTTTTTGTTTATCAGTATTAAAATTTTTATTTCATATTTTCAAGCATTTCTACTACTATTTTCATAGAGTTCTGAGCTGATTTTACAACAAATTTAGGAAAATCTACTACCGCATCACTGTCAGCTTTATCAGATAATGAACGTATAACTACAAAAGGCACTTTATACATCAAAGCAGCATGAGCTACAGCAGCTCCTTCCATTTCTATAGCACCTGCTTTAAACTTATTATGTATCTGCTTAACTTTTTGATTATTACCTACAAACTGATCTCCTGTAGCTATAGTGTCAATATATATTTTATTATCAGTAATCACTTTTTGTGCAGATTCTTTTGCTAATTGTATTAAAGAAGTATCAGCAGGATAATAATTTTTATCATAGCCTTTTACAAGCACAGTAAGTTCATCTCCGTCTAAATCGCTTGTATCAAAATCATGCTCTATTAAATCTTTTGATATCACTATATCAGATATATCATAATCTGGATTTCCAGAACCAGCAACACCTGTAAATATTATTTTTTCTACATTAAATCTTTCTATAGCTATAGTTGTAGCAATGGCGGCATTAACTTTCCCTATTCCAGATTTTAATAATACTACATTTTTTCCGCATAATACTCCTTTATAATAAGTAATATTAGCTATTTCAATTTCTTCTATATTTTCTATCATACCTTTAAAATTGGTTATTTCAGAATCCATAGCTCCTATTATAGCTATTCTTTTTACTTCAGACATAAAATAATCTCCTCAAAATAATATAATAGGTAACATTATATATTAAAAATATTTTTTTATAAACTTATTATTTTATTTTTTATTATAAATATAATACTTAATTAGTTTATACCTAAACAAATATAGTTTATAAATTTTGACCAATTTATTAATATAATGATAAGTTATAAATAGTAAAGTATTACTAATTATTTATAAAATAAGTTTTAAATGTATGATAATACCTCTATTTTAGTCAAAAAATGCAGTCTTTCCGCATAGTGAGGCATTAACACCGAGCAGATGCCTTGCCTACAGTATACAGAGCAACGAAGTACATAACTTTGACCAAAAAAAATTTTATGACTTTTGTAATCAGGAATTAACTTTAGAGAAAGCTAATCTGAAATTAAGAAAATATAACAATTTTTGGGACTATAAACACATACATTCTGATGCAAAATTATAGCACACCGCTTGTTTACTTTAATAAATTAAGGAATACTTAAATGCAATATATCAGACTACCATACATTTTATTTAGAGCACATTTATGTTTTATAATACAGCAATTTTGGAAATTATATACAAACTACACCATAATATATAATTAAAAATTTTTTATTTTAGTTATTGACATTTTTTAAAAATAGGTAAAAACTAAACTTATTTAATATAGTTGGAAATAGCGGGAATTTAAACCTAGTATATATATCTTCAAAAAAAAATTTGAGCAGGGACACACAAAAGAGGAAAGATGTAACTAGGAATATAGACATTAACTGCCTTATAGGTGAAAGACATATATAAGTCCCGCAATTTTGTACTAAATGGAAATATTTATGAAAAACTACAAAGACTTTTATGAAGAGTATATAAAAGTAAACGGAATAGAGCATTATCTTATTCATTATTATAGAAAGTCTGATAAGACTATAATATTTCTGCATGGAGGTCCTGCACAATCTGAGGCTCATTTTTTATATATAACAGAAAATTATAAAAGCTGCTATAATTTGATTTATTATGACCAAAGAGGAGCAGGTAGAACTCAAATAAAAAATAATACTAAAACAAAAGATATTACCATTGAAAATCTAATAGAAGACTTAAAATGCATAATAGATTATGTCAGAATAAAATACAAAAGTGATAATATAATTTTGCTTGGACATTCTTGGGGGACTGTTTTGGGTATTGAGTTTATAAAAAAGTATCATAATTATGTTTCAGCTTATATAGGAATGGGGCAAGTTGTTAACTTTCTTAAAGGAGAAAAGACAGCATTTACTCATTGTTTTGAAATAGTAAAAAACTCAAAGTCGAAAAAATACATAAAAAAAATGGAAGAGATGAGAGACTATCCTTTTAATATAGATAAAGATAATATTTGGAAAGCTGTAATGAAATTTAGAATTATACAAGTAAAATACGGATTGGCAGGCTATCATGAAGGAACTCTAAAGCTTATGAATATTATAAGAAAGAGTCCTATATTTTCTTTGAAGGATCTTTTTGCATATATTTCAGTTTTGAAAGTTAATAAAAATCTTTTGGATTATCTTATAGATTTTGATATAAGTTCTTATAAGAGTTTTAAAATACCTATATTTTTTATATGCGGTTCTCATGATTGGCAGGTTCCAACTATAGAAGTAAAAAAATATTTTGAAACGATAATATCTCCAGAAAAAAATATATTTATAGTTGAAAATGCGGGGCATCTGCTTAATATAGAAAATGTTCAAGATTATAATATTATACTAAACGACGTAGCAGACAGAGTATAAATATAAATAGCTGTAATAAATCTAAAAAACAAAATATAATAATGAATATAATAAACAGATACATGAACATAATTGTATTAGTTTGTAATTATCTATAATTTAAGATAAAAAGTATTACATATTTTTTATTTTATATAATCTGCTCTCACCTAAGTTATTTATTACGAATGTACGATGCTTCATTTTGTCAGTTAAAATATTGGTTTTAATTATGTTTGAAATGGAAAAGAGAAGAGGTGAACATTACAGATAGTATTTTGATTTTTCATTAGAAAAAGTGTAGAAACTTGAAGTAAGACATGAGAATAATAAAATAATAATAGATAATAAATATTAATATATAATCTACTTGTTTAGGATAATATTTTATATGTGTAAGATATTTTTTTATTATAAAAAGTAAGCGGAGCTATAAGCCGTATTCTGTCATTTAAGGTAAACATTTATCTTGATATTATATCACTATAATATTCTAGCGAGCTACCTGAAACTTAGGAAAAGGGCAATCCGTTTCTGTTTGCTCTTGCCTCTCATGGGGTTTACACTGCCATTCATGTCGCCACAAATGCGGTATGCTCTTACCATGCCTTTTCACCCTTACCAAATTGGCGGTATATTTTCTGTTGCACTTTCCATAGGCTTTCGCCTTCAAGCCGTTAGCTTGCATGATGCCCTTTAGAGGTACGGACTTTCCTCAGTATTAGTTACTTAAATACCGCGTTTACCCGCTCCGCATGCCGATTACTCTATTATAAAAATAATAAAATGTCAATCATAATTTGTATTTAATTAAAAAATTTAATACCGCACGCTAAATAAAACAACAAATATAAATTAAGTTATAATACATAATATTACTAATATTAAAAAAATTATTAACCGTGCGTTTAGTTAATTATAAATCTAATCAAAACTTGGGCGGGAATGCTTTTTTGTTTGAAGCAGTAAGGAAATAAAGATTAAAATTGAAAACAAAATAATAAAGATATAGGGCGGGGTGTGTAAATAATTTTTTATATTAAATTAGTTGCTTTTTTATTGTTGATTATTATACTCAATATATGAATACAGAAATCATTGAAAACACATTTGAAAGAGAATTTATAATTATTAAATGTACACTTATCATATATTGTTACAAATAAATCTATGGAACTTACATTTCTGGAAGGGGATCAAATACTGTTATTAAAAAGAAATTTTATATTTAACGGCATAAAAAATTTTGATGTTATTGTATTTAATTATGAAGACAGTAATCTAGTAAAAAGGGTAATAGGTGTAGAAGGTGATAAGGTTGAAATTAAAGCCGGCGGTTTATATTTGAATGATGAGCTTATAGAACATGAATATTATATTTTTTCTAATGAAGATGATGGACTATATTTAGTAGGAAGCAATCAATATTTTGTATTGGGGGATAATATAAAGGTAAGTGAGGACAGCAGGTATTTCGGACTTATAGATAAAAAGGATATAAAAGGGCAGGTTATACTTATATTCAGCCCTAAAAAAAGATTTCAATTATTCAGCAACATATTTCATAAATATAATGAATGACACTATAAATTTAATATAACTAAACTTAATACTTTTATCAATTATACAAATATTACCTGAACCAAAAACATATAAATTATAGTTCCAGCCCTATACTTAACAATACATTTCTTTTTAATATATGAAGTATTATTATAACTGCTATAGAAATTAACTCTGGAATGGCATAAGGAAATTTAAGAATATTAATATCTTTTAAACAGTATATTACAAGAAGAGATATCATAGAGTATGGAAGCATTTTTCCTAAAAACTTTATATATTTGCTTTCTGATAATGATTTGTTTATTATAATGAATGGAAGAAATCTTAAAAAAGCAGTTCCTATCACAATCATTGAAGCTGTTATAAATATTTCTTTATTGTTCATGTATTTTTACATTTTCATTATATTTATAAATAATGCTTATAGCTATAAATATTAATATCATGGCAAGTATTATAAATATATTAGTTTTAAATATTAAAATAGGTACAGAGCATACAAGTCCAATTAAAGCACCTTTATGATCTTTACTGTCAAGCCATTGTTCTGTAAATATCACAACAAATAAAGCCGTTAAAACAAAATCAAGCCCCTTTGTATTAAAAGTTACAAATGAGCCTATCAAGCATCCTAACAATGTGCCTATATTCCAATAGCAGTAATTTATAAAAGACACGAAAAACAGAAATAATTTTTTATTGATATTTGAAGGTATATTAGCAGAACATAATATTGAGAAAGTTTCATCGCTTAATGAGAATATAAGGAATGGTTTTAATATTCCAATTCCTTTATATTTAGAAGCCATAGATATTCCGTAAAATGCCACTCTTGAATTAACCATTAATGTAAGTATAAGAGCATACAGAGGATTAAAAGGTGCTAAAAACAAATAATTAATAGCCGTATACTGCATACTTCCGCAATAAGCAAATAAACTTAAAAATACAGCAAGAGAAGTATCAAGTCCTTTTGCTTTCATAAGTACACCATAAGCCATACCTAAAAAAATATAGCCTATAAGAACAGGTATAGTAAAAGGAAATGCATATTTTAATGATGATATTAATTCATGTTTTCTATTATTCATTTGTTCATTACTAATAAAGTTAATTCACTGAAAATTATTAACAACAATAATATAAAAAATATTTATGTCAATATATATTTATTAAAAATAACCTAAATAGCAGCATTTTGCATTCTCATATCCATGCCTTAAAATCATATCAAAGTTCTCTTCATTAGGACTTGATAATGTAGTTTTATAATCTTTTACTTTTTGACAATTTTCTTCTGTATCATAATTTTTTATAATCTCTTTTTTTTATCTTTATCGAGTGATGACATATTTAATATTTTTGAAGCATGATTTCCTATTTTTACATATATTCCATTTTTATTTCTCGATACAAAATCAAAGTAGCTTCTAGTCCTTAAAGCATCTACCTGACTCATAGAAATATCTAAAAGTCTTTTAATATCCATTTTTCCTACGGCATACTTATCATTAAAACTAGAAGCATTTGCCACAACAGTAAAGTTGATATTATCTTTGAATTCTCAGCCATTATCCATTTTATATATAGCTTCAAGTCCTAAATTATCATAAACTCCGCCGTCCCATAGATATATATATTTAGGGATATTTTTTATTTCCTTGCCTTCATTGTCTATCCATTTTCTATTTTCTGTACTAAATTTCTGCATTCCTACTAATATTGGAAAAGCGGCCGAAAAAGCAGTAGCCATAGATATATCATAGTTTAAATCTTCAGTATATCCCAATTCATAATCTCCTATATGTTTTTGTGAGAAAGAAAATCTTTTTACTGTTTCTACAGTTGCGGCATTTATAGACCATCTTGGAGTTTTTAACAAGTCTGAAATTTTACCGTTCATATTCCAATATTTTTTCATATTATATGAAATTATTTCTGGTTTTTTAAATATTTTTGATGGGTGAAAAATCAAAGAAAAAATAGATGTTTTTTCTATATCTTTTTTCATAACAGCATTTTTGATTTTTTTTAATACATTATTATATTCTTTACTGCTTGGGAATTTATTATTATTAAAAGAATATACCAAAGCTATTGATATGCTTGCCCCAGATACAGTTGATATATGTTCTATATTCTCTAAAGCATTTTCCTCTGCAAGCCATTTTAATACACCTAAATGAAATATGGCAGCTCTTATTCCGCCTCTATTTTTTTATCATTTAAAGCCATAAAATTACTCCAAAATTATTATATTTTTGATTTTATATTTTTTACCTTTTTTTCATCTGTATATTGTACACTAAACTCTGAAGCTCTTAAAGTTGCCCCCATAAATACATTTTCATTTCTGTATTGCATTACGCTTTCAACTGTTTTGTTTGCTGTCATGTGATATTCATTAGCTTTTAGAGTGTCTTTTATATACTCAATATTTCTTTCATTTATTCCGCTTCCTGGCATTATTATTATTTTATCATTATATTTTGAAACTAATTTTTTTAATTTTATTATACCGTTCATAACATTAGCCTCGCCTCCAGAAGTAAGTATTCTCTCAAAACCAATGGATATTATATCTTTACAAGACTCATTTAAATCACAGCTTACATCTATTGCCCTATGAAAAGTAGCTTTACTGCTTCCCCATAAATCTAATAGTTCACTGCATCTTTCTTTATCAACTTTTCCTTCTTTTGTGAGTATGCCGAATACTATGCCGTCAATTTTTAATTTTTTCATAAGTTTTATTTCTCTTTTCATTATTTCAAATTCAATGTCATCATAGCAGAAATCTCCGCCCCTAGGACGCACCATTGCATATATTGGTATATTTACTTTTTCTCTTGCTAATTCTAAGACTCCGAAACTAGCTGTTGTGCCTCCCTCAAACATATTTCCGCAAAGCTCAAGTCTGTCAGCTCCTCCTTTTTCAGCATTTATACAGGACTTTACGGAATCAACACATATTTCTATTTTTATATTTTTATTCATATCTATAACTCTTTTATAATTATTTAAATTGTCAAATTAATTAAAATCTATTTTATAATACTCTCTATATCTATTTAATAATAAGAACTCGGCTTATTAAAAGATATTTACACTGCTAAATATAATGTACTTATCTGCTTTTTTAGATGCCACTAATATAACAAATCATTTATTTTGTATAAGTACCATATTACATATAATATAACTATTAATAAAAAGTCTTATATAGATTGATATTATAAATACAATTGTATTAATTTCAAATACATATAAGCGGATAAATGGCTAAAAATACCGCCTAATTGTCTGCTTTTTATTATAATAATTCAAGAATTTAGTTTAAAAATAAATAATGCTCAGTTAAATAATATTGATTTAATGTTTTACAAGCGGTACAGAATATGATGGAGTAGCAATAATGTCAAATTTTTCATTATATATTAATAAAAAGATTGACTTTATCATGACAGCGATAAATTTAGAAAAACTTTGCAAAGCGAAATTAGCAAATATTATAAAGAAATTGGAGAAGATAACTTTACTATTGATGTAATAAATAAATCTGATAGTTATTATGCTGAAACTTTAATGTCTGCAGGTGTTTCAATTACAAAAGTATACGATAGTATTAGGATGCATAATCATTTGTACTTCCGCATGCTGTTATAGCACTTTATGATTTTGAAAAATTAAAGCCTTATTTAAAAAAGAATATTTATTGATTATTTTATTAAATAAAAACTATTAAACTTTGACAAATTGAAATGTTTTTAGTATAATTAAACTATGAAAGAGATTAACAGACTTAATGATTTATTTGTACGATATCTGATTGGTACTGAAGGTGATGAAGATATATTAGAAAATATTGTTAATGCTGTTTTAAATGATGTAGGTTTTGAGTCTGTAAGTAATCTTCAAATTATTAATCCTTATAATTTGCCAGAAAATGAAAATTTAAAAGAGTCTATACTTGATGTTAAAGCAAAAACTAAAGACGGTAAAAAAATAATTATTGAAATACAGCTTGTAGGAAATAATAACTTTATAAAAAGAATACTATATTACATAGCTAAAAATATAGCTTCTGAATTAAAAGAAAATGAAGATTATATTAATGTAAGCCAGATGATAAGTATTAGTTTTATAAATTTTAATTTAAATATAAGTAGTGAAACTGATATAAAAAAAGAACATAAATGTCTTCAATTATCAGATATTAATAATCCTACTCTTAAGTTAGATGCTTTTCAGATACATTTTGTAGAGATTAAAAGATTTGTAGAAATATTAAAAAATATTAGTATAGATGATTATAATAAAAATAAACTTTTATCTTGGATTGACTTTTTTACAACTAAAGATTTAGAAAAAAATATTAAGAAACTTATAGGAGGTAATATTATTATGCCTAAAGTAATAGATAAATATAAAAGATTCGTAGCTGATGAAAAAGAAATGTCAGCCTATAATGAAAGAGATGCTTTTCTTTATGGACAGGCAGTAATGCTTCAATATGAAAGAGAAGAGGGAAAAAAAGAAGGTATAGATATAGGTTTTAAGAAAGGTATAGAACAAGGTAAAAGGCAGCAGCAGATATCTATAGCTAAAAGTTTAAAAAATTCAGGCATAGACATAAAAATTATAAGCGAAAATACAGGATTAAGTATAGAAGAAATAGAAAAATTATAATAAAAAATTTGTGAGTACCTGATACCTGTAAGAATGTCATTGTCTTTAGCAAACAAGTTTTTTATAATTAAATAAATAATTTTTTCTAAATCAATAACTTTTAAATAAAAAAGAGCTTTTATATATAAAAGCTCTTAACTTTTATTTATTATTTTTTTACAAGTTCGCCTACTATCTCATCAAGCTCTTCAGGCTTTACTCTAGGATCATAACGTCCTACTATATTTCCTTGTCTGTCTATTAAAAACTTACCGAAGTTCCATCTTATTTTTTCAATGCCTTCTTCAGTAGGCTTTTCTGCTTTCAAATAAATAAATAAAGGATCAGCATTTTTACTATTAACTTTTACTTTGTCGAATAGTTTGAATGTTATGCCAAATTTTTCTTTTCTAAACTCAGCAATCTCCTCTATAGGTTCTTTAGCCTGACCTCCGAATTGATTGCATGGGAAGTCTAATATTTCAAAACCTTCTTTTTTGTATTTTTTATATAAGTCCTGCAATGCTGGATACTGTTTTGTAAATCCGCATTTAGTTGCAGTATTCACTATTAGTAAAACTTTGCCTTCATATTTTTTTAATTTAACGTCCTTGCCTTCAGCATCTTTTACGGTGTAATCGTATATGCTCATATTAATATCCTCCATAACCTTACATCAACTTTACATTGAGCAAATTATAAATTAGTTTTATTATATATGCAAACATAATGTAAAGAAAAAAGGCATACCTTTTAAAGATATGCCTTTATATTATAATTTTATAATTTAATTAAAAATTATAAAAGAGCTTTAGCAGCTTTTAAAGCAGCATCATAATCAGGTTCATTAGTGATTTCTGGAACGTATTGTACGTATTTAACAGTATTGTCTTTGTCAAGTACGAATACAGCACGAGTTAAAAGCTGTAATTCTTTTAATAAAGTACCGAATTTTCTTCCGAAATCTTTTTGATTGTAGTCAGAAGCTACGATATGTGAACTAGCATTAGCAGCAGCACACCATCTAGCTTGAGCGAAAGGTAAGTCTACTGACACTGTTACAACTGTTACTCCAGGAAGAGCAGCAGCTTCTTTATTAAATCTTTTAGTTTGTACATCGCATACAGGTGTATCCAAAGATGGTACAGATGATATGATTTTTACAGTATTGCCTGCATCAGAAAGTTTCCATGGGCTTAAATCTGTTTTTTCTACTGTAAAATCCAATGCTTTTGAACCAACTGATAATTGAGCACCTTCTAAATTTTGTGTTGCACCTTGAAATGTAACTGTCATTTTTCTACTCCTTCAATATTATTTTAATAATAAAAATAATTATTATCTTTTTTAAAGAAAATATATAATTATTAGGAAAAAAGTCAATAAAAAAAAGAAATTATTATGTTCTTTTTGATTGTTCTAATAGTTTAAGCCTTATTAAGAACTCTTTATTATATTTTACTGTGATTTTTATGTCTTTTTTTGTGATAGGATGAATAAAATTTATCTCTTTAGCTATTAAAGCAAAACCTTTCATTTTGTAAATACCAGCATTTTTTGAATATATTTTATCACCTATTATAGGATGCCCTATATATGAAAGATGTACTCGTATTTGATGTGTTCTTCCAGTTACAGGCTTTAATTCCACTAAAGTGTGTTCATTAAGTTTTTTTAATATCTTATAGTATGTTACAGCAGCCTCTCCTCCGTCTTTAATAGATAAAGGAATCCTTTTATTAGGATTTTTTTTGTCAATACCTATTGATATATCTATACATCCGCTTTCTTTTCTTATAGTGCCTTCTGTTATAGCATGATATATCTTATTAATTTTTCTTTCTTTAAAAGCCTTTTCAAAGTAGATTTTAGTATTTTCATCTTTTGCAAGTATTACTATTCCTGATGTGTATTTATCTATTCTATGAACTAAATATAAATTGTTTATACGATTATATTGTTCTTTTAATTTTTTTATTAAACTTTCATCAACTTCTATTTCGGCACTTTTATTGACTGCCAATATATATTCGTCTTCATATATAATTTCTAACTTCATAATTTTATAGTTTTTTTATTATTATAGATATTCTTGTAATAAAGTAGTTTATATTTCTTAAACTTTCCATTAATAAAAATATAAGTTTTTCTTTATTATCTCTTTCTCCTCTTTCACACATCATAATTGAGGCAGAAAGTATAGTTTTTAATATGCTCACTTTATTTTGATATTCTTTTATTATGTTTATAGTGTCAGTATATATATTATCTATATTATCAGGGTTATTATTCAAGTTGTTATATATATTTAGTATGATATTTCTAAACTCTTCTAATGTGCTTATTAAATTTATATATGCTTCTTTAATATTTTGACTGCCGTTTTCTTTAAATAGATTATTTGCTATATTTAATGCTTTTTCTTTTGCATTGTTTTGCTGAAAGTCATTAATATTTCCTTCGTCAATAGAATCTATTTTAACAGCTTCATAAGTTAATCTTTTTATTTTCATATTTGAATATTTATTTTTGAAATCATTAAAATACTCTATTTGACTTTCAAATATAAATTCTGTAGGCGGATAATTATCTATATTTGTATTGTTTCTTATAGTATTGAAATAGTAAGATTCATAAGTTTTTAATTTATTAATTTTGTTTACCATATATTCATAAGATAATGCATGCTTTATATGTCTTTGATAAAAAGGATAGCTGTTGTCAAATCCTATTAAAAGAACCTCTTGCAAACCTAAATAGTATGCAAAATCAATCATAGTTGTTGCTACAGTATTTGATGTTGTTAAATGTGATATCGATGCGAATTCTTTTATATATTCCATAATTCCTAAGTTATCAGTTGAAGTAAATCTTATAATTTTGGACTTGCTATTAATATTTCTAGGTATTATTTTATTGCATGCCATATCCATTACCAGATATGGAAAACTATTATTTTCATAAACAAAATCTAATGAATTAAAAAAACCTCCATCAACTGTTACAACAAAATCTGGCACTATACCATGTTTACATAATACACTATAGCTTGTATCAACACATATTATTAAAAAATTATCTCTTTCTTTTTTTATAATTTCTATGCTATGTTTTAATGTAGGACCTGGACATATTAATAATGCTTTTAACATTTTGAATGCATTTTTTAATATAGATATATCAGCAGAGTTTTTAATAAATTCGCTGTTGAATATTATATTTTTAGTCCATATATTTTCAAAATACATATTTGTGAATATATTAGATATTTCTTTTTCCATATCCGCAAGTATTTCACTATAAAAATTATTTGCATTCTCTTTTTCTTCTTTTGTGAGAGAAGGCAGTATCACCAAATTAATACCATTTATACTCTTATAATCTATTAATTGATTTACATAATCTATAGAATCATCTTTATATATAAAAAATACATTCTTGTTATCGGTATTATATATATTATAATATGAATATTTGAACAGTTTAGCATCTTCAATAACTATAACTATTTTCAATGTTTGAGTAGTTTTCTGATTAAAGTAATCATTTATATTTTCAAGCAGAAATTTCAGAATGTACCCGAGTCCATAGCCGTATATTATTAGGAGGTTTTTATTTTTATTAATTTTCTCTAGAGATTTTCGGCATTCATTGTTTATATTATATTTACTATGTACAGCCCTTCCATTTTTAGAAATAGTTATTATTCCGTCTTTATTTTTTTCTATCAAGTAGGAAGAGTCCAAATCTGTATTTTTTTCTTGTATTAAACTATGCAGTTTAGCTGATATATTCATTCAATTATAATAACAAAAAATGTATAAAAATCAAATTACTGAACAAAAAATATTTTTTTTCTTTAATTTTTATAAAAAATAATTGACAATATCAGCAAATTTTATAGATTTAATAGTATGAAAAATATTTTGGGGTATAATTAATATGAGCAGTAGTCCATTAGGAATTAATATCAAAACAAATCAGCCTTATAAAGTTATGGTTATAGATGATTCTAGCACTATACGTATGGCAGAGAAGAAAATACTTTTATCTGAACAATTTGAGGTTATGCTGGAATCTGATGGGGCAATGGATGCTTTAAAGAAATTAAAAGAGGCAGAGGAGAAGCCTGATATTATAATGATAGATTTTGAAATGCCGCAGATGAATGGGGTTGATTTATTAAAGAGGATAAGAGCTTTAGATGTTGATTCAAAAATAATAGTAGTTACATCCTATGCTAATAAGGGTGTTTTGATGGAATTTTTAAAACTAAAAGTAGAAGGATATGTTGTTAAACCTGTTCAGCGTCAAACTGTTGTTGAGCATCTAGCTAAAGTTTTAGGCAGAGAGGATTATTTAAAATAATTGCTTTTTGTATTATAATCCTTATTATAAATTAATAAGGAGTTAATACATGAATGAAATTTTTAATAAAATAAAAGGTAAACTTATAGTATCATGTCAGGCATTAGAGGATGAACCACTATTTAGTTCTTTTATAATGGGAAGAATGGCTTTGGCTGCAGATCAGGCTAAAGCAGGCGGCATAAGAGCAAATACGGTTGCTGATATACAGGAAATCAAAAAAAATACTAATCTTCCTATCATTGGAATAATAAAAAGAAATTACGGCGACTGCAATGTATATATTACGCCTACTATGAAAGAAATAGATGAATTATCAAAAGAGGGTGTTGATATTATTGCAATAGATGCTACAAAAAGGGATAGACCTGACAAAGTTGAATTAAAGGATTTTGTGAAAGCAATAAAAGAAAAATATCCTAATCAAATTATAATGGGCGATATTTCCGATGTTTCTGAAGCTGTTTATGCTGAGAGTATAGGTATTGACATAGTGGGTACAACATTATGCGGATATACCGATTACACAAAAGGCAATGAACCTCTAGTTACTTTGGGAGATGTGTTAAAATCTGTAAAAATACCTGTTATAGGAGAAGGTAATTTAGATACTCCTGATAAGGCTAAAAAGGCTATAGAAATGGGGGCATTAGCTGTTGTTGTTGGCGGAGCTATAACAAGACCTAAGCAAATAGCAGAAAAATTTGTAAAAGCTATAGAATCTTTATAAAAAATTAAGTATTATATCAATTTTTATCTATTATGTTATAATTGTTCAATATAAATATGCAAAATAATCAGGAGAAAATCAAAAAATGAAAAATTCATTTGCACTGCTTCAGAAAATAGGAAGGTCTTTCATGCTTCCTATAGCCATACTTCCTATGGCGGGTATATTATTAGGTATAGGCGGAGCTTTTACAAGTCCTACTTTAATAGAAACATATAATCTAACTTTTTTGCAATCAGGAAAGCCTTTAAATTATATTTTAGTTCTATTATTCAATGCGGGTAATTTTGTATTTGCTAATCTGCCTCTTTTGTTTGCGGTAGGTATAGCTATAGGTATGGCAAATAAGAGTAAAGAAACTGCTGCTCTTTCTGCTGTTGTAGGTTTTTTATTATTTCATACTGTTATAGGTGTTATATTAAAATTTCAAGGTCATACGCCTGATAATACAACAGTTGATGCTTTAATGGCTGCAGGTATGAGTTCAGGAGAGGCTGCTGGTACTGCTGCCTTATATGCCAGAGAATTAGGAATATTTACATTACAGACTGGGGTTTTCGGAGGTATTATATGCGGTTTATTATCAGCATTTATAACCAATAAATTTGCAAATCAGACTTTGCCTGATTATTTAGCATTTTTCAGCGGAAACAGATTCGTTGCCGTTTTGACTATGGTATTTTTTATTCCATTGGCTGCAATATTTCCTTTTATATGGCCTAGTATTTTTAAGGGTATAGTAAAAGCAGGAGAGCTTTTTGCTGCTACTGGTTATATAGGAACATTCTTTTACGGCTTTGCTATGAGGATATTAAATGTATTCGGACTTCATCATGCTATATATCCTTTATTTTGGTATACTGAATTGGGAGGCGTATTAGAGGTAGGCGGTAAAATGGTAGCAGGAGGACAGAGAATATTCTTTGCTCAATTAGCAGACCCTACAGTAACACATTTCAGTGCAGCTGCTACTAGAACTATGACAGGAGGATTTTTGCCTATGATGTTTGGTTTGCCTGCTGCTGCTTTAGCTATGTATCATGTAGCTGATGATGAAAGCAAATCAAAAGCTAAAGGTATATTATTATCTGCTGCTTTAACTTCATTTTTAACAGGTATTACAGAACCTTTAGAGTTTACATTCTTATTTGTAGCTCCTCCTTTATATGTTGTTCATGCTGTATTGGAAGGTTTGGCATATATGCTTATGTATGTATTGAATGTTGCTGTGGGTATCACTTTTTCAAGGGGGTTAATTGATTTCACGTTCTTTGGATTACTTCAGGGTATGGGTAAAACTTCTTATCAATGGATATTAATATTAGCTCCAGTATATGCGGTTGTATATTATTTTGTATTTAAGTTTTTAATAATTAAATTTAACTTTGCAACTCCTGGAAGAGCAGGAAGCGAAGTAAAATTATATAGAAGAGCCGACTATAATGAAAAAGAAGGTTCTAAAGATAGTAAAGCATCACAAGCTGATGATGACAGTATAATAGATTCTATAGTTGATGCACTTGGAGGAGTTGATAATATAGATAATATAGATGCATGTATTACTAGATTAAGAGTTACAGTTAAAGATCCAAGTAAAGTTGCAGGCGATGATGTATGGACTTCTCTTAAATCTAAAAAAGTATTAAGAGCAGGAAACGGAATACAGGCTATTTATGGTACTCAGGCCGAAGTGTATAAAAATAAAATTATACAAAAATATAATATAAAATAAGAGATTATAAAATTATAAGCATATATCTGATTATTTTTTATAACAGATATGTGCTTTTTTATATAAAAAACAGGTATAACTTATAAATTTCTTACATATATATAGACTATGTTATATTGATAATTTTACACTAAAATGTTATAATAAAAACAATATTTTTTTAAGGATAATAAGTTATGGCAGTAAAAAAGAATAAAAATGAAGATGGCTCGGAAGAAAGACAATATTCCACACTGACAAAAGACATCTTAAAAAGAGTAGATCATATATCGATAGAGAATGAACTTAGAGAGTCCTATTTAACCTATGCTATGAGCGTTATAGTGTCAAGGGCATTGCCTGATGTAAGGGACGGATTAAAGCCAGTTCATAGAAGAATACTATATGCCATGTATGATGCTAATCTTACGCATGACAAACCATATAAAAAGTCGGCAGCTACAGTAGGTGAGGTTTTAGCACGTTATCACCCGCATGGAGATGCTGCTGTTTATGGTACAATGGTTAGAATGGCACAAGATTTCTCTATGAGATATTTGCTTGTAGACGGACAGGGTAATTTTGGTTCTATAGATGATGACCCTCCTGCAGCAATGCGTTATACAGAAGCTAGAATGACGCGTTTTGCTGAAGAGATGCTTAATGATATAGAAAAAGAAACTGTTAAATTCGTACCAAACTTTGATGATTCTAGAACTGAGCCTTCTGTTCTTCCAGCAACAGTTCCTCAGCTTTTAGTTAATGGAAGTATGGGTATTGCCATTGGTATGGCTACTAATATGCCTCCTCATAACTTGAAAGAAGTTGTAAATGCTGTAGTTTATTACATAGATCATCAGGATGCTGAAATTAAAGATTTAATGCGTTATGTTCAAGGTCCTGATTTCCCTACTGCTGGTATTATATATGGTAAAGAAGGCATAAAAGAAGCTTATACTACAGGAAAGGGAAGAATAAAATTAAGAGCAAGACTTGAAATAGAAGAAACAAAAAGAGACAGAGAGGCTATAGTAGTAAAAGAACTTCCTTACGGAGTTGTAAAAACTACTTTGCATGAAAAAATAGCAGATTTAGTTAAACAGGGAAAAATTGAAGGTGTTGCTGATATTAGAGATGAATCAAGTAACAGAGCTGGTATTCGTCTTATAATAGAACTTAAAAAAGGTGTTGCTACTCAGATAGTTCTTAATCAGTTATGGAAGCATACTGATTTGGAAACAACTTTCGGTATAATTAATCTTGCTTTAGTTAATGGAGAGCCTAAAGTTCTAAATTTAAAAGAGCTTATAAAATATTTTGTTGATCATAGAGTTGAAGTTATTACTAAAAGAACAGAATATGATTTGAATCAGGCTAAAGCTAAAGCACATATATTAGAAGGCTTACTCATAGCACAGGCTAATATTGAGGAAGTTATTAGAATAATAAGAGAGAGTGAGAATACAGATTCTGCTAGAAATACTCTTATGGAAAGATTCAAACTTTCAGAAAAACAGGCACAGGCTATACTGGATATGCCTCTTAAACGCTTAACTGCTTTAGAAAAATTAAAAATAGAACAGGAATTACAGCAATTAAGAGAGTTTATAGCTTACTGTGAAGATTTGCTTGCTCACCCAGAAAAAATACTTGCTGTTATCAAAGATGAACTTAAAAAAATATCAGAAAAATACGGCGATGACAGAAGAAGCGAAATAATAGGAAAAACTAATGACACAGAAATAGATGAAGAAGATTTGATACATGATGAAGATGTTGCTGTATCAATCACAACTCAGGGCTTTATTAAAAGAGTACCCGCTTCAAGCTACCGTACGCAAGGAAGGGGCGGAGTAGGTGTTCAAGGAGGTAAATCTCAGGGCGAGCATTATATAGAGCATTTATTCGTTGCTTCTACAAAAGATTATTTATTCATTTTTACAGACAGAGGCAAGGCTTTCTGGATGAAGGTGCATGAAATACCTGCTTTAAGCAAGATTTCTCAAGGAAAAAGTATTAAATTCATACTTAATCTAGCTCCTGAAGAAAAAATCACAAGCTATTTTACAGTTTCCAATTTTGATCCTAAGCAGTCAATTATAATGGTTACAAAAATGGGTACTATAAAGAAGATGGAATTAAAACATCTTGAAAATGCTAAGAAAAGAGGAATACTTGCTTTAACATTAGAAAATAATGATGAGCTTGTGGCTGTTTCTGCAGTTCAGACTGGAGATGATTTTATAATGACTACAGCTACTGGTCTTGCTTTGAGAATAACTGAAGAGAAAATCAGAAAAATGGGCAGGGCAGCAGGCGGTGTTAAGGGTATATCTTTAGACGATGATGATATATGCGTATCAGGCAATGCTATACATAAAGGAGAATCATTAATAGTTATTACCGAAAATGGCATAGGAAAAAGGCTTTCTTCAAAACAGTTTAATGTTAAAGGAAGAGGCGGAAAGGGTCAGATTTATATAAAACTTGATAACAAGACAGGCAAAGTTGTAAGCGTAAAAACTGTTGGTGATAAAGATGAGATCATGGTTGTTACTACCGATGATATGACTATAAAAATAAAAGCTGATTCTATACCAGAACTTGGAAGAAACGCTAAAGGTGTAAAAATAGTTAATATTTCTGACGGTGCAAGAGTGAGCGACTTAGCTGTTGTTCCTTTAGATGAAGAAGATAAAAAATAAATAATATAAAACTAAATAAAAAGCCTATATTCTTTTAAGAGTATAGGCTTTTTTTACAAAAACAGCTATTATCCTTTTTTTCCTCCCATATCCATATACTGACTGTACATAGGAGAAGGAAGTCCGAAGCCTCCTGCTACAGGCATAGTTTCTCCTGTTATAAATGATGAATAATCGCTTGCAAAAAATAGTACAGCATTAGCAATATCTTCTGGAGATGCTGGTCTGTTTAAAGGTACATTTTTCAAAAATAATTTTAAAAAATCTTCCGACATATTCTCCATAGCTGCATCAGTTGCTACAAATCCAGGAAGTACAGCATTGCATCTTATATTTTGTCTGGCATACTGAACTGCAATATTTTTTGTAAGGAAGTTTATAGCTGATTTTGATATGCCGTAAGCAAGTCTTGACATATCTGGGAATATACCTCCTACTGAAGAAATATTAATTATGCTTCCTCCTCCTGTTTTTATCATTTGTTTGACTGCTGCCTTTGAAGGAAGATAAACACTTTTCAAGTTTTCATTAACTATATTAAAAAATGCATCTGTATCTCCATTAACTAAATCAAAATCTTTATTAGTATCAGTAGTACCAAAATTGTTAACAAGTATATCTATTCTATTTTCTTTTTTAACTACATCTTCAACCATGGAAGTAAATGTTTCTTCTTTTGTCGCATCAAAGTATACAGCATCAGCTTCTCCGCCGTTTTTTATTATTTCATCTGCAATTTCTTTTCCAGCATCAAGTCTTCTTACAGCTAAATAAACCTTTGCTCCATTTTCTGCTAATTTTTTTGAACAGGCTAAACCTATACCTCTGGTTGCTGATGTTACTAATGCTATTTTTTTATCTAAAAGTTTCATATTATGTATCTCCTTTGATTTTTTATTGATTATATTAAATTTAATAATTATTTTTATAATTAAGATGATTATTTTGAATATATAGTTCTATATTTGATAAAAAATACCATAACAATTATAAAAACAAAAATTTCTGTAATAGTCATAACGTACCATATACTTTCTCTTGTAAATATTAAAGGCATTACAAATATTAAAATACCGCTTATTATAAGCCCTCTTAATACAGCAATTATAAATGAAGAGGCTGGTTTCATTATAGCCTGAAAATAGTATGTTGCATATACATTGAAAGGAAGTATTAAGAATGATATAAAATAAGCTCTCATAATATTTTTTGATATACTTAAAGCTTCATCTGAAGGCTTCATAAATGCTTTCATTAAAAAGTCAGTATTAAAGTATGTAAATAAAGTAGATACTATTGCTAGTATTAAAGCTGTAAATATACCGTATTTTACTGCAGATTTTATTCTGTTCATGTTGCCTGCACCTAAATTAGCAGATATTATAGGCTGTGCTGCTTGTCCTATTGCATAAGCTGATGACTGAACTAATATATTAATATTAATTATTACAGAGTACACTGCTAATGCTGAAGAGTTAAAATATTTCATTATCTGATTATTAAACATTAAAGCTAGTATTCCCATTGCTATATCTATAAAAAATGTAGAAAAACCAATTGATATGACATTCTTTGATAATGAAAATAATTTATTTACTTTTACAAATTTTAAAGTATTCTTTTTCGTAAATAGATGAGATATTAAAATTGAAGCGGTAATAACCTGTCCTATAGCAGTAGCAAGACCAGCACCAAATATACCCATGTCGCATACAAATACAAAAAAGTAATCTCCAAATATATTAAATATTCCGCCTGCCATAACAGCAATTGTTGCTTTCATAGGGGCATTATCATTTCTAAGATATGCAGCAAAAAACTGACTGAATGAAAATAAGGGAAGAATTATTTTTATAGGAAGAAAATATATTTTAGCTAATCTTAAAAGTACATCATCCGCACCAAAAAAATAAAGTATATTATCTTCAAATACTATTGATAAAACCCAAATTATAAATATAACTATTGACAGAGCAATGAATGAAGCAGTAAAGAAAATATTTGATTTTTCATGCTCTCCTGAACCTCTTGACTTACTAAAAAGTACAGATCCTCCAATACCAAATAACATGCCTATGCTGTATATTATATTCCATATAGGAGCAAATACAGCTAATGCAGCTGCTCCATTATCCCCTTCATATTGTCCTACCATAGCGACATCCACTATAGAATAAATTGCCGCTATTAAAGCACTTCCAAAACTTGCATACAAATATTTAAAAAATATTTTTTTAACATCTGCTTTAAGTATATCCATAATCTGCACTCCTGCAAAAAATAAAAGGCTGGAGAAGAAATCTAATAATTAGACATCTTATCCAACCTTTGATGAACTTTTAAGTAGATTATATCATATAGTTTTTAAAAGTCAAATTTTGGACTATAAAATTAAAAAATTACTATATTCATAGAATTGTATTTTACTTAAAGCAATATTTATTTATTGATATTTTTTAGATAATATATTAATATATTATTAAAAAGTTAGAAGTATAGTATGAGAAAGTTTGTTTTTACATTTATTTTTACGTTAATATTGTCAGCGTTTCTTTATTCCTTTCCATATAATATGTATACAGGAATGACAGGAGCTTTGCGTCTTGGCGGAACAATTTATTTAAATAATGACAGAATAGGTACTAAGAATTATACGCTTTCAAGTCCTATTATGATTAATTTTGGTATTTTTAGAAATTTTGATATCTTTGCAAGAGTGCTTCCCATTACTTATATACCTGAAGTAGGAGTTGGAGTAGAAGGAGAGCCTCAGTTTTCTATAATGCCTAGATTCCAATTTTTTAACGGCTTTATAGGAGCAGTGGAGGTATTATTTCCTGGGTCATCCAAGCAGAAATTCGGACTTAATCCTCAGCTTCATTATTTAATAGGTTTAGGCGACTTCTTTACAGCATTTTTTAACTTTGAAGTTCCAATGTATTTTAATGATCCTAGAGGAGTAGTTGAATCTTTAAGATTAAAGGCGGCTTTCGGTGTTTATCCGGGGGCATTATTCGGATTTTCTCTTGCAGGAATATATTTAGAATATCATATAGCTTATGATTTTTATAATAAGGCATTTCTATATCTTAATCATTTAGGTTTGGGTTTATATTTGGTATTAAACAGCGATGCTAGTCTTTCTCTTAACTTTACTCCTTATTTAGAGCAGTTAGCAAGCGGATTTTATTTCGGTATAGGTGCTTATTTATCATATACTTTTGATTTTAACAGATTTATAAGATAAGTTTTTTTACTTTATATTGACTTTTTTTTATTTTTTATATAATCTACTTCAATGATTAAATATTATATTTTTTTAATAGTAATGATGACAAATATACTATATCCTATAGTTATAGTTGAAGAGAAAGTTAATAAAAAGAGTATATATGAATGGCAGACTATAGAGTATTCTCTTTTATTTACAGGCGATGCGGGTAAGTTTAAAGTTGAAGGCTTAAATGAAAATGCTATAAGTGATTTTGAGGTTATTAATAAAAAAATAGAAAGCGAAACTATACATAAAGATAATGAAATTGCTTCTATGAATTATAAGATAACATATACATTAAAGCCTATTACTAAAGGCAAATTAAAAATACCTGAATTGGAAGCTAGATATTATAATATAGAACGGGGAAATAGTTTAGTTCCAGAGGAAGAAATTATAAGAGAATATGATATAAGAGTTTTTAGTTCTTGGTTTATACTTATTATGATTGGTCAATGGGTTATAATAGTGCTTATTGCTTTTTTGATTTATAAATTTATAATAGATCAGCATAGGCAAAATAAAAAATCTTTAAAAAACATATAAGAAGAAAAGGAATTTGGTAAATGGTAGACAGCAATTCAAAAGATTTACAAGTAATTTCAGAAGCCTCAAAAATGGCACTTGATGTTGTTCAGGCAATAAAAAATGAGATAAAAAAAGTTATAATCGGTCAGGAAAATATGATAGATAAACTTCTTTTAGGTATTATATGCGATGGGCATGTATTATTAGAAGGAGTACCAGGATTAGCAAAAACATTAACTGTAAAATCTTTAGCAAGTACAATAGACGCCACATACAAGAGGATACAGTTTACACCAGATTTACTTCCTGCAGATATAGTAGGAACAGAAATTTATGATATAAAAAATTCAGCATTCGTACCTAAGCAGGGACCTATATTTTCTAATATAATATTGGCTGATGAGATAAACCGTTCTCCTGCAAAAGTTCAGTCAGCATTGCTTGAGGCTATGGGAGAGCATCAGGTTACAATAGGGGATACTACTTATCAGCTGCCTGATGTATTTTTAGTATTGGCAACGCAAAACCCAATAGAGCAGGAAGGAACATACCCTCTTCCAGAAGCACAGGTTGATAGATTTATGTTAAAGGTAATAGTTCAGTATCCTACAAAAAGCGAGGAGAAAACTATTATAAAAAATATGTCATCTTCAAAACCTGAAGAATTAAAATCTATAACTACTATAGAAACTATAGAAAAATTAAGAAAATTAGCAAATCAAATACATATAGAAGAAAGACTTATAGATTATATAGTAAATATTATAGATGCCACTAGAAATCCTAAGGAATATAAACTTCAGTCTGAATATATAGAGTACGGTGCTTCTCCAAGAGCTGGAATATATTTAACTAAAGCAGCTAAAGCAAATGCCATGATGCAGGGAAGGGGATTTGTTATGCCTGAAGATATCAGAGCCGTTGCTTATGAGATACTAAGGCATAGAATAAGCATAAGCTATGAAGCACAGGCTGAAAATGTTAATAGCGATATGATTATAGAAAATTTACTTGCTAATATCAATGTACCTTAAATCTATTTGTTATAGGAACAATATATAAGTAAAGTTACTTTAAACATATAATAAAACCTCCTTATTATTTTAAGATGCATTAAATATAAACCTCCTAAATATTTAAAGCATCTTAAATCTTTCATAAACCTCCAAATGTCTAAAGTAACTCTCTTTATACTATATTAGACGTATGAAATTTAAAAAAGTTCCCGCTTAACAGTTAATATATGAAATATATAATAGTTTCAATAAATTTAAGGAGTTTTATAAATGAATAATAAACTAAATGCAATTCTGATATTCATACTAATGTTATCAGTTTCATGCTCATCTTCATCGCCTTCTGATGATAAAAAAACTATAAATATAAATTTAGGTCCTCAGACTAAAGCTATAGATCCTAGTTTAAGTTCTACATTAATAGGCTCGTATTATATTGCTCATGCTTTTGAAGGATTAACTAGAACGGATAAGTCTGGAAATATAGTAGGAGGTGTTGCTGAAAGCTGGGAGGAGTTTGATAACGGTACAAGATATGTGTTTCATTTAAGAACTAATGCTAAATGGAATGACGGTAAAATAGTTACCGCTAATGATTTTGTTTATACATGGAAGAGAGTTGTTGATCCTATAACTGTAAGTGATTATAACTATTTAATGTCTCCGATAAAAAATGCTGATAAGATTATTGCTGGGGAATTGAGTACTGATGATTTAGGAGTAAAAGCTATAGATGATTATACATTTGAGGTATTATTAGAACGTCCTACAGCATATTTCTTAGATTTGACATCATTTTCAGTATTCTTTCCAGTAAGAAAAGATATAGTAGAGCAGTATGGCGATAGCTGGAGCTTGGATGCAAAAACATATATAGGAAACGGACATTATACCACTATTGAAATAAGTGCAGATGACAAAATAGTTATGGTAAAAAATACTAATTATTGGAACAGCGATTCTATAGTAGCGGAAAAACTAAACTTTATTATAATGCAAAATGAAACAGCATCTGTTGCTGGCATAAAAGAGGATTCTATAGATTTTTCTAAAATACTTCCTACACAGGATATACCCGCTTTACAGGAGGAGGGTTTGATTCAGATAAAACCTTCATTAGCATCTTTCTTTTACTGCTTGAGTACTACTAATGAGGTATTGAAGGATGTTAGAATACGCAAGGCTTTAGCTTTGGCTATTGACAGAGAGTATATAGTTAAACAGATAACTAAAGCGGGAGAGAGGGCAGCCAGTGCTTTGTTCATTATGGTGTTAAAGATGCATCTGGAGATTTCAGAGAGAATGGCGGAGATTATTTTGATGTAAGCAGTGAGAATTATCAAAATAATATAGAAGAGGCTAAAAAATTAATGGCTGAGGCTGGATATCCTAATGGAGAGGGTTTTCCTGTATTTGAATTTAATTCTGATCCCGGTATAAATGTTGCAATTTTTGAGGCCGTTCAGCAGATGTGGAAGGAGAATTTAGGTATAGATACAAAAATAGTTCAGGAGGAATTGTCCGTATTTTTAAGCAGAAGATTTTCAAGAGATTTCACAATAGCAAGAGGCGGATGGTTTGCCGACTTTAATGATCCTATAAACTTCTTAGAATTATTTGCAAGCTACTCTCCTTATAATTTTTCATCTTTCAGCAATGCTCAGTATGATGAATATATAAAAACTGCTTTAGGCACATCGGATCAAAAAATAAGAATGGAAGCTATGCATAAGGCTGAAGATATATTAATAAATAGTTTTGCAATAATACCTATGTATTTTTATTCAGAACCTTTATTGGTTTCTTCTAAATTGAAAGATGTTTTATATGATCCTCTTTCAGTTCATAAGTTTTATTATTCATATAAAGAATAGAAAATATTTTTTATTTATATAAATAAAGAGGGATTATTTTTTCCCTCTTTTATTTTAAATAATTAGATAATATTAAATAAGCTCCGTATTCAAATCTATTATCTGAATTCTTAAAATTGATTTTTATATTAGTTTCATCATTATTGCCAGAACCATAATACATATTTGATACTGAAATATATACTAATGCATTATTGTATGAGTCATGTATATAATATCCTTCTATCAATCCTCCGTCTTCTTCCTTTTCCATTCCCAATTTTTGTGCTGTGTTTTTAATATTTCCTACAGTTACAGTTTCTGGTATTTTAGAAATTAATTCTTCTTTTGTGTATTCTGATAACTGATTGAAAGGCTGCACTATATCATAATCTGCAAGCTGATTTTTCCATTTTAATATTAATTCTTTTTTTATTTCTACTGGACTTATTAAAGTTATTAAAGAATTATCATCTATTATTATTTCTTCATCGTCTATATTATTAAATGATCCGTCTTCCATATATCTGAATGTATTTAATAAATTATTATTTTTATCATATATTCCCCAAATGAGCTTAATAGCAAATGCTTTCATAAAAGGATTTTCAAAAAATACCTCCTTCCATTCTGTAACTGTCCATTTCCTTGCATCCATAAATACCAACTGCATACGTTCTGTTTGAGTTTTTAATACTTTATTTATTTCGCTTTTTATCTTTGATAATTCTTTTTTTGCCTCTTCTGGAAAATCTTTTGGGAACGTTTTGAATTCTTTATTTTTTATTTCATCGAATATTGATATAGTGAAATCTGATTTTAATGTTATCTTAAATTTTGTACCGCTGCTTTCTACTATTCTAACACCGTCTTTATTAAAATTAAAATCTGGTATAACCTTATCTGCAAAAGCCTCTTTGCTTATTCCCAGTCTTTTAGTTATATTAAACAAAATTTCCGAACATCTATTTCTTACACTGCTTTGCTTGAATTTTCTTGATGCTTCATACACTAATCCGAATCCCTTTTTTGTTCCGCTTAAAGCAATAGCCTCAAGCATAAAGCATGATAGTTTAGACCTGCTGCTTCCTATTTCTTTTGCCTTTTGATATAGTTTATCAAGCTGATTATTATTTGCAAATATGCAGTATGGATAAAGTATTGATTTAGTTTTATTATCTTCATTCCAAGCATTATATACATTTTCCATAGCATCGCTTAAACTTTTATTATCTAAAGAGCATCCTATTAAATCGGCATTTCTAATTCTGTAAGGCTCTTTTATATCTAAATATTCTCCTAAAATATATCTTATAACTCTGCTTGAAACAGCTGAACTTTTATCCTTTGTAAGTACATTTGATATTATAGAATCATCTATAAATAATGTGCTTTTATCGAATTTTTTATTATAATTTTTTTCTGCTAAATTATTTATTTCATCTAATGTTAAAATCTTATCCATTATAAATCCCATAACAATCTTAATTATTTATTTTGATTTTTTATTATAATTAACATTATACTTTTTGTCTATATTATAAAAAACAAATTGACAAATAAAATAAGTTATATATATTATAAAAAATGGAGGATAATATGAGTTATTTTTATAGAGCAGCTATGGTTTATAATGATAATCAGGCAAGTAATTATGAACCTATTGGGATTAAAAATATTACAGCAATAGAAACTGTATTGAATAGATTAAATTATATAAATAATGATAAGTATTTAAATATCGTAATTAATCATAGCAGGAATGTAAGAGCTTCTAAGAAATATTATTATTATGAGGATCAGGGTATAGAAGTAAAATTTGAATTATTAGATGATATTTACAATAATGAAATTTCTAAAAACAGCAGTAAAGAAGATGCTGATATAAAGGCTTTAAAATTAGTAAAATTATCTATTAAAGAGTTTTTAAAGAATAATGATATACCAATTATAAATATTGATAGTAATGAAAATATAGCTTTTAATTTTGAGGATAATGATATTAGAATTTTGATGTATTCTATTTTGAAATATGTTTTAAATAAAGCTGATGCTATGCTTAATTTTGATTATTACAGTGATGAGGAGTTTAATTTAAATATTGAGAGTAATAATAATGGTAATGATGATAATATAGAAACTGTAAGAGAAGTAATAACAGAAGAAAATATAAATAGTAATTATGAGAAAAAATCTGAAAATGTATTTTTGGATGACAGTACAATAAAAAAATTATTTTTAAAGTATATTGAAGCTGCTAAGAATGGGGTAGTACAGTTTGAAAATAGTTTAAAAGATTTTGAAAGTTTTAATGATAAAAAAGATGCATTGGAAAAAATAAAAGAGGCTAATTTTATTATTTTATCTGCTGAATATAATATATCAAAAGAAAATGATATAAAAGAGTATATAAAAAATTATAATAAAAACATAGAAAAGATAAATAGTGATTTTAATGCTATAGCAAATAGAAACAAAAAAATATCTTCACTCATATATGTAATGGATGTTGATATTGAGGATTTCAATCAAATTTATATACCTAAATTTGAAATTAATAATATTATTAATGATTTTATGAAATAAAAAAGCCCAAGTACATTAATAATACAAGGGCTTTATAATTTTTAATTAGAAGCTTAGAAAATATAAATGATCATCTGATGTATCTTCTTCTTCAATTTCTGAGGTTAATACCAATTCTACAGTTATGCCTTTTGCTTCTGCAGTTTTAGCATTAAGCTCTAAATTAGCTCTTCCTATAACTTTAGCAGGTGCATCTGTTACAACTATTATTAATTTTTTTTCATTAGTAAAATTAAATTTCTCTAATGCTTCCTGTATAGCTTCGTACATAGGTTCAGGCTTATCTCCGCCTCCAGCAGCATAAAAATAATTAACTTCCCTGTTTATAACATTAATATTATCACTGAAGTCTATCATCTTTGTAAAGTATGTATCTTTAACATCTCTATAAAGCATGAATCCTATTCTAGCTTCTTTATGATTGTCAAATAATTCTCTTACTATGCCTCTTATTTCTCTTTTTATAGTTTTAAGATAAGGATGCATACTTTCTGTTGTATCAAGCACTATAACCAAGTCTATACTGCCTGCATTCTTATATCTGTCTATTATACTTTTCAATTTGTCAGTAAGTTCATCTTCATCTTCAGCATAATTATTAGGAGTATGGAATGCTTTGCTCGTATTGTCTAATGCATCCATTGCCTCTCCGTCATAAAAGTTGTTTTTTTTTACTACGTTTTCAGTAATTTTTATTTCTTTCATATCCACTTCATTTGATTTTGCAGTTTCTTTATTTTCACTTTCTGCAAGTATAATAGGTTCTTCTTTTTTACTGCTTACTATAATAGTATTTGTAGACTGATCTATAACTTTATCTATAGGTCTTCTAGGCACATCTCCTTCATTTCCTCCGCTAGGCATTTGAGGAGGTATAACTTCCTGCTGTACATTAGTTGTTTCTATAACATAGTCTATAGGGTAGGTAAAACTTTCACCTCTTATATTAAAGACATTAAATGATAAGTATCTGTCTTTAGGCAGCTGCTTAAAATATGCTTTAATATATAGTTTTTTACCTAATTCTCTATTATAAGTGTTTTCCAATACTACAGCACTATTATCAGCATTTAATGTGCTTCCATAATAAGTGTTTATTAGTTTATATGCTGTATTTGTTTTTCCTTCTCTTACATAGAAAGCGTATTCTCCGTTATCGCCTCCTGAATAATACAAATAAAATGCATACAAATCACCTTCTTTTTCTACATTTCTTAATGTTATAGTAGGTCTTGAAGTACTGTTATTATTCACTCTGAAAACGATTTCATTATCTAATAATGTGTTTCCATTTGTATCATAAGACTCTAATATTATATTAATACTATCGCTTAGTCTGAAAACAGAATTATTATTTCTTCTGTCTAAATATAATGTTTCTGGAATGAATACTTCAAATACCTCTCCAAGGCTGTTATGAAAATCTACATTATTTATATTAACTATTGAATTAGTATTTCCAGTATTGTTAATATAAAGATAAGAGTAATTTCCATTAGGCAGTCTTGAATACAATCTCAATCCTGCAGTATTTCCTTTTTTCTTTATATAGATTTGATAACCATTGGCTAATTTATCAATCAAAATATCATTTTGATTAATACGTATAGCATAAGTATTTAGATTATTCTGACCATATAAATTTCCTAAAGTAGTTATTAATACTACCGATAAAATAACAAGCAAATATTTATATCTTATGTTTCTCATAGTTTATACCCTCTGCAAATTATTATCGGTTTTAAATATCATAAATCTGCATTGTTATGTTAATTGAATGAGAATATTTTTTATTTATAATATGTTTTCTGTTTTAATTATTTCACTTGAATCCATAAAATTGTTTATAGTTAATAATTTTATGCTTGTTTCGTCGCTTGCTATGAAATAATAATTAATTCCTTTTACAACTTGATTTGCAACATAAAGTTCATGATTATATTTTACATCTCCAGCATTTTTAATAGCATTTTCAAATATTTTTATTATATCTTCAGACTCTTTTGATTTTGAAGTGTTAATTTTAGCTTCATCTGAAGAAGTACATATTATACCGCCTACAGAACTTTGGCTACTTTCTATAATTTTTTCTATTTTTGTTATTGATGTTTCATTTTGATCTGACACATTACATATAATAATTTCATAATATGGAAGGGCAGACGGAGCGAGGATTTCACTTCTGCATATAAAAGCATAATTTATTCCTTCATCAATTTGATTTCCTAGATAAAGCATTAATTCTCTTTTTACACCTAATAGTTCTTTTGTTGCATTAGAAAAAATTGTTTTAATATCTTCGTTTATAGCATCTGACTGCTGTGTATCAATATTCCAAGAGCCATTTTCTATAACTTTGTTTTCTGTATTATTTTTTGCTGAATCATTTTGCTGCGATTTATTACCGCATGATATTAGAGATATAATCATAATTGAACTTATTAATATTTTCTTAACCATGTTCATTCCTTATAGAATTTTATAAATAAAACAGTTTATATAAAAAATAGAAATAAATAAAATTGTAAAAAATGTATATTTTTAAAAATATAAAAAAAACTTTATGTATATTATTATTTTTTTTATTATCTATTAAAATATTTTAATTTGTTATCAAATAAATTTATATTTTTTTATTATAGTTAATTTACATAATACCTTCTTAAAATAGTTTAATTATAAAATAAATCTTTCATTCTATAAAATGATTCTCTGTCATTAATAAGAAATTTAATAAAATAATATTTTATAATATTTATAATTTTGTTATATAAAATTCCAATGCTGCTTTTTCAGTGTCTTTTATAAATTTGTCTTTATAATTGCAATATAATTCAATATCATTATTACAATTTTTTAAAGCTTGTAATTTTATTTTAACATATTCTTCTGCAATATTTTTATTAGCTTTTAAAAAATCTCTGAAAGCTAAATGCCTTTCAACATCAAATTTATTATTAATATCAAATATATGTATATGAGAAAATCTTTTTTGGGTACCTTTATCATTAATATAATCTTTCATAAAAAATCTTCTGTTTGCTATTCCATTTTCTCCCATAGCTTTATATCCAACATTATAAAAATCATTATTATAATGATCAACTTTATTTATATCATCAACTACAGCTAGTATATCTATAATAGGTTTTGCTTTTAAATTCTCTATTGATGTACTTCCTATATGATGAATGCTTATGAGTATATCATTAAGAATATTTTTTATTTTTACTTCTTCCTCTGCATATAAATTCTTCCAATTAGGATCATAATTAACAATTTCAATTATTCTCATTACAAACTCCTAAATTTTATACAAAACTCTTTTTCTTTAAAAATCAGAATATTAATGAACCTCTCCCCAGCTGTTTCCTTTATGTATATCAACAGTTATAGGCACATTAGTTTTTACTGAATGTTCCATTATCTCTTTCATTATAGTCATAGCTTTATCAGCTTCTGCTTCTGAAACTTCGACTACTAATTCGTCATGAACTTGCATGACTATTTTTGCAGTTTTCAAATGATTTTTAAACTCTTTATGTATAGCAGCCATAGCAACCTTTATCATATCTGCAGCACTTCCCTGAATAAGAGTATTTAAAGCCATTCTTTCAGCCTCATTTCTAGCCATAGCATTTGATGAGTTTATAGTCTTAGATAAATCTCTAATCCTTCCGCACATAGTACGAACATAGCCTTTATTTCTTACTTCCTCAACAACTTCCTCACAGAAAGGTTTTACCCTAGAATAAGTAGAAAAATATCCTTTTATAAAATCATCTGCTTCTTTGCGTTTTATACCAAGTTCTTTGGATAAGCCAAATGCTGTTTTCCCATAAATAATAGAGAAGTTTATTATTTTGGCAATATTTCTCATTGAAGGAGTTACATGCTCTTTACTTACGGAATATATTTTCATTGCTGTTTTTCTGTGAATATCATCATTATTTTTAAAAGCTTCTACCAAAGCAGGGTCGTTACTGAAATGTGCTAATAGTCTTAATTCTATTTGGGAATAGTCGGCAGCTATAAGCAAATTTCCTTTTTCTGCTATGAATGTATTTCTTATCTCTCTGCCTTCTTCTCCTCTTACTGGAATATTTTGCAAATTAGGTTCTGATGATGACAAACGTCCAGTAGCTGTTACTGTCTGATTAAATGAAGCATGTATTCTTCCTGTTTTTTCATTTATCAAAGTAGGAAATACATCAAGATATGTGTTTTTTAATTTTGCATATTTTCTGTATGTGAGCATATACTCGGCTATTTTATATTTCTGTGATAATTCTGTTAATACTTCCTCATCAGTAGAAAATCCTGTTTTAGTTTTTTTGGTAGGAGGTATACCCATTTTATCAAATAGTATATATTCAAGCTGTTTTGGAGACTGTATATTAAACTCTTCTCCTGCTTCTTCGTATATTTTTTTCTTTGTTTTCTCTAAAAGTGAGGAGTATTCATCGGATAATGATTTCATTTTTTCGCTGCTTATATATACTCCGTCAAATTCCATGTCGGCAAGTACGCTTACAAGAGGCATTTCTATGTTAAAAAATAAGTCTTCAAGATTATGTGTTTTTAAAAGCGGGGCAAAGCATTCATAAAATCTGAATGTTATATCCGCATCTTCGCATGCATATTCTACAACATCTTTTAAAGGCACTTCCAATAAAGTTTTTTTGGCATTATCTGTTATATCACTGTATTTTATAGTATTGTATGAAAGATATCCTATAGCTAAATCGTCCATATTATATCTTCCTCTTGTTGGGTTAATCAAATAGGCAGCCACCATAGTATCAAAATATAAATTTCCGAAACTTTTATTAATAGCCCTCATCATCTTATATTCATATTTAAGATTATGCCCTATAACTTTTATATCTTCTTTAGCTAAAGTTTCAAACACCATATTTAAGCATTTTTCTTTATCTATATTTGTTCTGCTGCTTAAATCTAAATAAAATGCTTCATTAGACTTTATTGCAAAAGAAATTCCTATTATAGTATCTTTAAATGTATCAAGACCTGTAGTTTCAAAATCTATGCATACCAATTTTTTACTATTAATATCATTTAATAAATTTTTTAATTCTGTTTCATTTTCTATTAAATAATAGCTTGCCTTATTATCCTTAGCACTAAGTATTGGGCTTTCTTCTTTTGTATCTTCTTCTGTTTTAGATGAATTAATTGCATTATTTGAAATTTTCACCTTATCTTCTTTTTTGCTGCTTACCACATTTATATAAGAGTTTATTTTATCTCTTATTTGCTTTAATTCCAATTCATCTAATATTTTATTGACTTCTTCAATATTTATTTTATTGCTTGCTATTTCATTATAGTCTAAATTAAAATCTTTTATATTTCTTTCAATAGTAGCGAGTTTGTAACTCATATATGCCATATCTTTTGATTCAATTAATTTTTCCTGAACCTTTCCTTTAATAGAATCGATATTTTCGTATATTCCATCTAAACTTTTATATTCTTCAAGAAGTTTTAAAGCAGTTTTTTCTCCTACTCCTTTTACTCCCGGTATATTATCTGAAGCATCCCCCATTAGAGAAAGTAAATCTATTATTTGATTAGGATAAACTCCTCTTTTTTCTTTTACAGTTTCAGCATCATACTCCATAAGCTCATTATCTTTATTGCTGGCAACCACTCTGACATCATCATCTACAAGCTGAAGTATATCTTTATCAGGAGAGTAAATAATAGTTTTAATATTCTCTTTTTTATTTTTTTCGGCAATAGTTCCTACAATATCATCAGCCTCATAATTATCAAGAACTATTCTAGATATTCCCAAAGCATCTATAAGATTATAGAGTATAGGTATCTGGCTCCTTAAATCATCAGGCATGCTTTCTCTGTTTTCTTTGTACTCTTTATATATTTCATTTCTAAAAGTTTTTCTGGAACTATCCAATGCTATAGCAATATATTCTGCAGGATATGTATTAATGAGCGAGAAATAAGTTCTCATAAAACCATTAATAGATGAAACGTTCTGCCCCTTAGAGTTTAATAGAGGTCTTTTCAAAAAAATAAAATGGTATCTGTAAAGTATACCGAATGCGTCAATAATAAGAAATGTCTTTTTCATAATATTGAATTATACAATTTTATAGAAATAAGTAAATATTGAATTATATATAATTAATTTATAATGTAAAATAAAATAACTGGAATAAATTTATTTTGATAAAAAAGTATTTAATTTTATAACCTTTTAAATCATAATTAATTATTTTTTTATATTTATTCTATTTTATCTATACTTAGTCCTGTTAATTCGCTTATGAGGTTCAAATCCATATTTTTATTTTTCATATTTTTAGCTGTTAATATTTGATTTTATTTTATACCTTGTCTGAATCCTTCCTCATTTAAAAACAGCATTAACAATATTTTCCAATATATACCGCATAAATAAATCATTAAGTATGTTAATATCTTTCATACTTGAATTATAACAGAAGAACATAAATTTATATTATATATGTTTTGAATATTAAGGTAAAAAATTAAAAAAATAATAAAAAAATGTAAAGAAAATATTGATTAAAAAATACACATTTTTAGAATAATCAAAGAAGATTTATTCACTAAAAAAATATTATAGCAAGAAAAGCATACTATCTGTATATCTATAACATTTTTTAATAAAGCTAATATAGCTATAAGTAAAAATAACTTTAAAAACAAGTTTATTCTATGTTTTTTATATACTTAGAACAATACTCATATAATTGTTTTTGTTCATCTATACATCCATGAAATTCTCTTCTCATATTCTCACATTTTTTTAGATTTTCCTTACTAGCATTGTATAATATTTCATATTCAGCACCTTCACAGTCAATTTTTAATAATTTGCATTTATTTATATTATATTTTTTAAATATATCATCAAATGTGATTGATTGTACATGTATATCAATATTTGAAGTTAATGCTGTTGTACCGCGTTCTATTACGAAACTACTTGCAGCTGTATTATATAATGGAATTATTATATCAATATCTCTTCTATCCTTAGTTATTGCAACATTTTCAGCTGTAATTGTATATTTAGGTATATTATTTATTTCTATATTTTTTAATAAATTTTCATAATTTTGTTTTACGGGTTCAAAAGCATATATTTTTAAAAAAGGATATTTTTTAGCTAAATATATAGATACCATGCCAATATTGGCTCCGATATCTATCACTATATCACCTTCTTTGAAATCTATTGAATCAAAATTATATGGACCTATTTCTTTTTTTACTACATCTGTAGTACAAGATATCATAGAATCATAAAAATAAAAATCTATATCAGATAATTTGCAAGGGTATATTATATTCTCTTTTGATAATATCTTATTTATTTTATTTTTTGTATCTATTGTTTCATTTAGAATAGAATGTATATCATTTAAAGTACATCTTACAACATCTCTTAATCGTCTAAAAGGTATCCACCATACTATCATATCTATTGTTTTTCTATCCATTTTATATCTCCTATTGTATCAAATTTTTCTAAACAAAAATACCTAACACAGATTATTAGAATTATATAATTTTTTAAAATAAAGATTATTATATTAGTTGGCTTGGCTTGGCTTGGCTTGGCTTGGCTTGGCTTGGCTTGGCTTGGCTTGGCTTGGCTTGGCTTGGCTTGGCTTGATTAAGCCCAAAGTATTATTCATCTTATTAATATCCATTGGCGGATTATACTATATTAAAATAAATAATTCAACACTTTTTTAAAAATTTTGGTTATGTAGCTATGTATATATTTATAATTTTAATAGTTGGAAGTATACCCAGTTTTTTGTAGTACAGGGAGTACATAAAGAACTATATTAACTACTGCCTACAGCAAGAGAAATACTTTATCCTTATATGAAATATTATATTAAAATAAAAACAATGTATAAAAAATCACTATTTATAAAATTGTAATACATAAACTATATATATTTGAAAAGTACTTTAGACTTGTTCCAAAACTAATTTTATTACTAATTTTGTCGAGTATTTTGATACAATTATAATAATTGTTTTTATACTACGCACGGTTAATAAAATTTATAATATAAAAAAATACAAATTATAAATACATTATATTTTCAAATTCGTTCTGTGTGCGGTGGGTTAGAAATAAATTAAAAAAACACTTGGGTGGGTAGTGCCATGACTATTTCTAACCAAAAAGAAAAATAATATAGAAATTGTATATTAAAGCAGAAAATATAAAGGGTGGGAAAATGAAAATAGATTTTAAAATTTTTTAAACATACCCCGCCCTTATAAATTTCATGTTTTTATTAAAAATAGAATTCTAATTAATTTTACTGCCTAATTACAAAAGCACACCCGCCCTAGCTTTTATTAAATTTAGAATTTTTATTAACGCACGATAAACCAAATTTTTAATATAACATAAATTTGAATTGCAAATAATTATGTAGTTTTAACTTTGTTCTGCGTGCGTAAATAAATCAAATCTTTGTATTAGGTCATAAAATTCTATATTTTATCTTAATTTTGCAGATACATTAAGAAAATACTCTCTGCTTGATATAGGATATCCTTTTATATTTTCATATTTTACATCTAATATATTTTTTACTCCAAATTTTAGTGATATATCTTTTTTGAATATGAAAGAAGCTATTATATCAAAAGTTGTGTATGCTTTGTCAAGGTCTGTTTGAGTGGCATTATTATATTCATCTCCTATATACTGAACATTAAATAGTATGCTGGATTCTAAATCACTTGTTTTGCTGTAAACATATTCCAATGATGTATTAAATTGATGTTTAGGAAGTCCAGGAAGGCTGTTATTTTGAACGCTAACATTATATAAATTTTCGCCAACCAAATAAGAATAATTACCTTTTATTTTTATGGTAGAATTAATTTGTCTTATTGGTATGCTGAATGTTATGCTTGTTCTGTTTCCCTGCGTTGTTAAATAATTATTATTAGTTACATTTAACAGGTCTTTTTTACTGCTTATAAAATATAATGCTTCTATTGTTATCATGCTTGTTGGTTTTATAGATAATCCTATATTTCCGCCTTGATATATATTCTGATTTTTTATACTGTTTGTGTATCCTTTATTTAATAAAGCAATATCTGTCTGCATATTTACGAAGTATTTGCCTGTTAAAGATATCTCTTTTATAGGATTGATATTAAAGTTAACATCTCCGTTTATATAAGATCTGAAATCTGCTGAGGTGCTTTTTTTAGTACTCCCTCCTCTTTCTTCTCCTGATGTATCTAAATTGAATTTCAAAGAGCTGTTATTTTGATTTTTTATATTATATTCTAATAGATTCATCTTTCCTGAAGTTTTACTTTCATTAGTCTGAGTTTTTGTATATCCTATAGTTTTTGATGATTCTAATTGAACATCTCTTGAAAGATTCATATATAAAATCTCTTCAGATTTTGCATAATTCTTGCTTAATATGTTATATACTATTCTTCCTGTCATAACATGATAATTAATATCTATAGAGTCTATATTGTTTTTATCATATAAAAATAGATATATTTTTTTCTTTTCGTTATTAAGTATTTCACCGTTTAATATGAATGTGGATTGTGAATATACCGTTTTATTTTTTATGTCTATATTAGCATATTCTCTTATAAGCTCAGCTATGTTTTTTGATTTTGATTCTTTTATATCTTTTTTTCTTATTATTATCATGCTGTCAAGAAGAAGCTGTTTCTTTTTATGCAGAACTTGTATATTATTTGGGGTATCAAAATCCTGATTATCTTCCTCCTCATTATAATCTTCATAGTCTATATCATTTACATCTTCATAATTCGTATTTTGATAATTAGTTATAATCTCCTCAGCAAAAAGTGAAGAATATACAGATAATAATATAAACAATATCAATATAATTCTCATATTTTATCTTCCTATTTCAACACTTGACTTCATTAAATATAATAAAAATCACATTTGTATTATAACATTAATCATATTTTTTTCATTATTAACGTAAAAAACTGCACATAAATTAAACCATATAAATATTAAAATGGGAAAATAATTTATATTATGAATAAATTGTAATAAAGATATAAATTTTATGATATTAAGGCTTTGGACCGAACCTGAACCCTATTTGTATTCCTACATCAAAACTGCTGAATCCTATGGTATTATTATACTCTTTTTTTCCTTTTAAGCCAAAATCATATAAAAAATACGCACCTATGTTCAATGCTAGAATATCAGTAAAAAATACATAATAATCTATACTTGCTTTTACATACCAAGAAAAAACAGAATCAAAATAATTTTTTATATCAGCAGTTTTTATAGAATCTTTGCTTACTATAGAATTATTATTTTTTACTAAATAATTAACATACATAGGAAACTTCATTCCTCCGCCTATTCCTATTGAATATTGTTTTATATTGAATTTTGATAATATTCCAAGCTGTATATTATGTGTAAAGCATGAAATTATATTAGAGATATCATTTTCTTTTTTATATACAGAAAAACTGTCATAAGAATATCCTATTTCGCCTAAAGCACTTATAGAAAAGTTTTCAACTATAGAGAACATATATCCAGTCTGCAGTAGTACAGATGCATCCAGATTAGGGGACATTTTATATCCTAAATTTTTAAGAGTTTCATTTGGGTATGATAATGTTATGCCAAAAGGAATATTTAATATGGCTTCAAAACCGCTTTTAGCAAATATTAAATTGCATGAGAATATAAGAACTATTATATATAGTTTTATTTTAGTAAAAAAATTCATAAGATATCCAACCAATTTAGTAAATAAAAATAAATAAACAATAATTTATGTAAAAAATAGCACTGAAGTATTATATATATTATTAAAAAAAAATCAATATTTAATATAATAAAATTTATGCTTAATAGTCTATTTTATATTTTGTATTATTTGTATAAATATGTATAGATTACTGTTATAGTTGTATGTAAAAGGCTCTTCATCTGGAAATAAAGTTATAAATCTCACTATATATACTGCTATAAATATTATTAATATAGTAATTGTAATATAATGATTATTGTATATTTTATCTGCTGTTTTTGATTTTTTTCTTAATGAGGCAGTCAAAAAGATTACAGCAGGAAGAATGAATAACGGATGATAATAAAAAGCTCTTTTAAAATTTAGCTTAAACATTTCTATATATGCTCTAGTCATACCGCAGCTTGGACATGGGAATCCAGTATTCTTTCTTATAATACATAAATCATCTATTGGTATATTATAATTTGAACTATGATTTTTATTGTCATAATTTACAAATAGCACTAGTAGTGATATTAGTATTATTTTTATGATTTTAAACATCAATGTATAATATATTTAAAATATATTTATTCAATAGCCTTATATATAATAAATTTTATAATTAATTATAAGTAAAATTATAAAGAGGGACTGTAATAAACAGTCCCTCTTTTTGTATTTATTTAAATTAAGTATATTTATTCAATTAAACTTATTTCAAAGCGACTGAAAGTTCTGCATATCCTGCATCTTTTAGATAATTAATATTTTTAAATCCGTTATCAAGCATATACTGCACAGTTTTTCCAGAGCGTCCTCCTGTTTTGCAATAGAACATGTATTTTTTGTTTTTGTCTAGTGATAATAATTTTTTGCTGTAGCCTTTAGCTCTGTAGTCAATATTAACAGAGTTTTTTATAGTTCCTGTTTCTTTAATTTCTTCTGGTGTTCTTGCATCAACCAATACTATATTAGGATCAGATTTAAGCAGCGATATAAAGTCATTAAGTGCTAATCCGTTTTTGTTGACAACTTTTATATTGTCAAGTTCGTATGATTCGGTTTTTGCTGTTTGAGCATTGCTCATAACTGCTGTTAATAATAGTGTGAAAATAATAAAAAGATTTCTTTTTATAGGTATACTCCCTATATGTATATTTAATTTATTAATTAGACGAATATTTTTTGTAAAAGTTCCACAAAAACGTAATTTTTTTATTTTTTTTAAGAAAAATTTGATTTCATTTTGATGTATTATTAATAGATTTGTTTCATAATTAATTTTTATTTTTCTATATTTGGCTTTGTTTTGTGTCAATTATTTTTTTACTGCAGCATTATTCAAAGAAGCATGCATAAAAATATATAAACTAAAAAACTAAAAAATTTTTAGTATAAATTCGCTTTTTATGATATGTTTGATATACTGTTATAATTAATAATATTTTAAAATAAAAACTATCAGCAGTTTATTTATTATAGAGGAAATATGTCAGATAATAAAACAGTAAGCAAAGAAAAAATAGCCAAATCATCATTAAAAATGTCGCTTGTAACAACAATAAGCAGAGTATTCGGACTTGTCAGAGATCAAATACAGGGGGCATTACTTGGAACTACATTTATAGCTGATGCTTTTGCCATAGGATTTATACTTCCAAATCTTTTAAGGCGTTTATTTGCTGAAGGCAATATGGTAGCAAGTTTTATACCAGTATTTACAGAGCTTGAAAAAGAAAAAGGAAAAGAGGAATCAAAAAAATTTTTTAGAGCTGTTTTTACACTTCTTGGATTAATACTTATAGGTGTTGTTGCTGTTGGTATCATAATTTCTCCTTTACTTGTTAATATACTTTATAAATCTGGAAAAGATAATATAGAGGCATTAAGTTTGGCATCCGATTTATCAAGAATAATGTTTCCATATCTTCTATTTATATCATTAGCAGCATTAATGCAGGGAGTTCTTAATATAAGAGGATATTATTCCATTTCGGCAGCAAGTCCTATACTTTTAAATACAGTCATTATATCTATGGCACTGTTTTTTTATTTTTTTATGCCTAATTTTTTCAGCAATATGGCTTATGTATTTGCATTTGCTGTATTACTGGGAGGATTTGTGCAGTTTGTGTATCAAATGCCTTTTGTTCATAAGCAGGGATTTAGTTTTAAGCCTTATTTCAATTTTAAAGATCCTTATGTTATAAAAATGATAAAATTATTTGCTCCCGGTATATTTGGAGCTAGTATATATCAGATCAATTTACTGGTATCTACTGCATTTGCAGGTGCTATCGGAGAGGGTAGGGTTTCTGCTGTTACATTTGCTACTAGAATACATGAATTTGTTTTAGGAGTTTTTGCTGTAAGTGTTGCAACTGTTATGCTTCCCACTTTAAACAAACTTATAACAGACAACAAAAAAGATGAGGCTGTTGAAACTTTATCATATTCTTTAAGACTTGTGGCATTAGTTACTATTCCAGCCACTTTCGGGTTTATAGTGTTAGGTAAAGAAATAGTTAGAATGATATTTGAATATGGGGCATTTTCTTCAAAATCTACATATTTAGTATCAAGTGCTTTAAGATATTTATCTGTGTCATTGTTTTTTGTAGCTAGTTATAGAATATTAGTACAGTCTTTTTATGCTATGAAGGATATGAAAACTCCTGTATATATAGCGTTTTTTACATTTATAATTAATGCTGTAAGTAATTATTTATGTGTTTATGTATTTAAATTCGATATTATTGGAATATCAATATCAAGTGTTATTGCAAATATTGTATCTTTTTGTATACTATATGTATTGCTTATAAAAAGAATGGCTGTTAAATCTATAATTAATAAAAAAATAGAGGTAGTAAAAACTATTATATCCAGTTTATTTATGGCTGCTGCTGTTTATGGTTTAAAATACTACATATTATATAATAGCGATTCTAGGATATTTTTTATAATTAAAGTTTTTATAGTTATATTGTTTGGAGTATTAATATATTCTGTAGTCAATATAATATTTAGAAATGATGATTTTATGTCATTTATTAATATGTTTAAAGGCAGACTATTGAGAAGGTTTAGCAAAAAATAATATATATATTTTTAATAATTCTCAATAATATATTAGAAATATCCGACAATTTAAGTAATAATTTTTTAATAAAATAATAAGGTTTTTTATATGAGTTTAAAGAATAAGGTACTTCTTTTGGTAGTCATAGTAGTTATTTTGGTATTATCTCCTACTATTTTTATAAATACAAGAACAAATAAAAAGGCATTATATGATTCAGCAATGTCAGTATCACAGAATTATTTTTATGATATGGTGTCTACTTTTGATAATATATTTGCCTCTACTACTGTAGGAACTGTTTCCTTGTCCGATATAGCCACAGTATCTTATGATTTATATTCTACAGGAACAGTTAGGGATGTAGCCACAAACCTTAGAAAAGTTATTTACCGTTTCCATAAATCACAAAGAGATTTGCATCATGTAATAGCGAACGGTATATATTTTGAGCCTAATATAGTAGATAATAATCCATATATGAGAGATATTTATTCTCTATATCTATATGATGTTGGAGATACTGGCAATATGCAGCCTAAAATAGAAACTTCCAGAGATAATTATACTCAGGAGGAATTTTATTCTTTAGCTTTGCCTGATAACTGGAATAGAGAGGCTAAAAGACCAAGTACTGTGTATTTTTCTTCTCCATATTTAAAGAATATAGACAGACCTCAAAAGGTTATCTCTTTTTCATCTCCTATATATTCCAGCGTGAATGAGAATCTTATAGGTGTTTCGCTTTCAGATTTATCTTTGGATATAGCTTATGAAATGTTTACTAATATAGTAAAAACAGGACCTTTCAATACAATAATTTTTGACTCTAGAAATAAAAAAATAGTTTACCATGATAATCCTAATTATATACTTTCTAGTTTAACAAATATAGAGTGGGTTGATAATGCTATTAATAATACAACTTTCTATACTAATACCAGAGTAAGAGAAAACTATATAGTTGATGATCAGTCTTATTCTTTATTTTTCAGACAATTTGATAACGGTTTTTATAATATTTTCATGTATGTTCCTACAAATTATTTCTATAATGTTTTAACAGCAACAAATAATACAATATTTTTAATATTAATAGTTGCTGTAATAATTATTATAGTTGTACTAAATATTACAATACCTATATCATTGAAACCTTTGGAAAAAATATCTCAGGAATTAGAGTCTGGAGTATTTGATAATAATATATTTGTAAATGTAAGCAGGATTAATTCTAAGGACTCTCTTGGGGATTTGAGTACTTGGATAAGAATATTTTTTGATATGATTCAGCATGTATTTTCAAGCGTATCAAAAACTCTCAAAATATCAAAAGAGCAAAGCAATGCTTTAAAAGAAAAGATGATAGATATATCTGAGTCTGCAGGATCAATGACAGAATCTGTGAGTTTAATAGTAGATAATATATCATCTCAGCAAACAGAGTTTAAACATGTAGAAAGCAGTAATTTGGAAATATATAAAATTATAGCTTCAAGTTTAGCAGAATTAATTTCCATTGATGATATGACTAATAATCTTCAAAGAAAAATTGATGATCAGTCTGTGAGCTTGAATCAAATTAATTCATTAACTGTAACTATGCAAAAGGATATGCAGGAGGTATCTGCTTCTGTAGGAAAAGCAAAAGAAGAATCAGAAAAAATGGTTGCTTTAACTGAAGACAGTAAAGAAAAAATAATGAAAACAGAGAGCATTACAAAATCACTTATTACTTCTATAAGAGGTATAACAGACTTCGTAAACTCTACAATAGATATATCTCAGCAGACAAACATGTTGGCGATGAATGCTGCTATTGAGGCTGCTCATGCTGGAGAACAAGGTAAGGGATTTGCTGTTGTTGCTGAAGAAATTAGAAAACTTGCTACAACTACTAATTTGCAGTCTGAAAAGGCTTGGAAAATATTAAGAGATATAGAAAAAGAAATGAATCTCATTATGTCAAGTATGACTGATAGAATTATCGGTATAGAAGACATGCTTAATAAAATGCAGAATTTTGTTAATACTATGACTAAAGTAAAAAAAGTTTCTGATGAAAAGTATGTATCTACAAATGAGATAAGCGGCTCTATAGAAAGTTTATATGATGCTGTAAAAGAAATTAAAGAACAGTATACTACACTGCATGGCAGAATATCCGTTGCTAAAGATGATTTGGTAAATCTTTCAGATTTGTCTAAAAAGAATGATGAAGCTATGAAATTAGTATCTCAAAATACTGATGATATAGTTTCCAGAACTCAGAACATGAGCGAAAGTATAGGAAATGTTTTCGGACTTATTAAAGAAATAGAACAGTTATCAAATGTTGCTAATGATTCTGTAGACACTTTAGAAAAAGAAATGTCTAACTATGTTGTTAAGGATTTTGAAGAGGTTATTAAAGAGAAGATTAAAGTTATTAATGAAGGGGATAGAGCTTACGGCAGAAGTGCTTTTGTTTTAAGTATTTATAGATTTGTTATAGCAACTTTCGGCAAAGATAAATTCCAACAAATGCTTGAACAAATGCCTGATGATTCCAAATTACTCTTTAAAGATATTAAGAAATTGAAATTTAGAAAGAAATATCCATTATCTTCTTCATGTTTTATACCAATGACTACTATAATGGATGAGTTTTATGAAGGTTCAAGAGATGGTATAAGAGAGAAAGCAAGATATGATTTTAAAAAGTTTAGTATATTTACTAAAATGCTGATAAAAGTTGCTCAAAAACGTACTTTAGCTGATATATTTATTAATTTCAATAAAAAGATGTTTAAGAATATTAATATTGAAGCTGTAAAAGCAGAGAAAAAACGTATAATTTATCATTTACATTATTTCCCTAATTATGATTCTATTATAGAAACTTATTATGATGAAATGATAAAAAATATAATAAGGTATAAATATCCTAATAGTTCAAAGGTAAAAATGACTAAATCAATAAGCAAAGGCTATATTTATACTGAGTACATTGTAACTTGGTAATTTAAAAATATAAGGCTTAAATCTTTAATGCGGTTTAAGCCTTTTTTATTTGCTATAAAAAATACTAATGGCTTTATTTGCTTTACCGATAAAATTTTATATATTTAACAATTTGGGATTAAGATATGAATATAACTGATAAATATAATTTAAGTATGAATAGTGCTAATCTTTCTAAATTAGAAAACACAAAAAAACAATACGGAAATGCTAAATTTTCTATAGATGAAGCATCTTCTTTAGAAAATAATAATATATCAAAATATGATAAAGAATTTGAAAAAAAACGCTTAAGACAAGTTTCAGAGGATTTTGAAGCATTAATGATTAATCAGATGCTTAAAGAAATGAGAAAAACAGTTGATAAAAGCGGTTTAATAGACGGCGGTATGGCTGAACAAATTTTTGGAGATATGCTTTATGATGAATATGCAAAAGAATTCTCTAAAACTAAAACTTTCGGTTTGGCTGATATAATATATCATCAAATGGAAAAATATGTTTAATAAATTTTATATTAAATAATAAAAATAATAATTGACTTTTTTAATATATTAATTTAATATCTGTAACATAGAGTAAAGTTATTCAAAGGTATTTTATTATGAAAATTTTTAAAAAAAGTCATACTATGCATTTCATCTATAAATACTGCTTTCCTCCAATTCTTTAATATTTGCAGATGGGTCATCTGTATTAAATACAATTCATATTTATTCACAATATATTAATATCTGTGAAATAACATTGCCTTAAAAATCAAATAAATAAAAATTAAATATTTTTTGGAGGGTAGATTTTACTATGAAAAAAATCTTATTCATTTTATTAGTATTTGTATTTTTACTGTCATGTTCAGGCAGTAATACAGAAAAAAAGAAAATAGTTTATTGGTCAATGTGGAATGAAACAGAATCTCAAGGTCAGGCAGTTAAGGCTGCTATTGAGGATTATATGAAGCAGCATCCTGATATAGAAGTAGAGATGAATTTCAATGGACGTGAAATCAGAAAAACTCTTGAGCCTGCTTTGGATTACGGACAGGTGATAGATTTTTGGGATGAAGATATTGAAAGAACTTCTAAACTTTGGAAAAAATATGCATTGCCTTTAGATGATTATATTACTAATGTTTATGATACTACAGGCGGAAAACCTTATCAGGATGTTATTATAAAATCATTATTAGACTTGGGCAGACAGCATGCTGGTGATGGACATCTATATTCTATACCATATCAGCCTTTTGTATTTGTATTTAATTACAATAAAAAAATATTCAGAGATGCTGGTATAGAAAAAGTACCTGAAACATGGGCAGAGTTTAAAGATGCTTGTGCTAAAATAAAAGCTTTAGGAATACCTCCTATTACAGATGATGATGCTGAGATTAATGCTTTATTGGGATATCATATAGCTAGATATAAGGGTACGGAATTTGTGCAAAAAGTAGCTATGGAAGGATTATGGGATGATCCTATAGTTTTAAAAGCTGCTAAAGACTGGCAGGAAATGGTGGAATTGGGATATGTATCTCCTAAGGTTGCAGGAAATAAATTCCCAGCAGGAAGACATGAATTAGCCAGAGGAGAAGCTGCTATGTTTTTAAATGGTACTTGGGTTCCTAATTTTGTAATGGCTACAGCAGGAGAGGATTTTGAATGGGGACATTTCCCTTATCCTACAGTTGAAGGCGGAACTGACGGACTTTATGATATGCAGTATGGAAGTCAGTCTTTCCAAATCAATAAAGATACAAAATATCCTAAAGAAGTATTTGATATAATAGTTCATCTTACAACTGGAAAATGGGATGAAGAGATAGCTAAGCGTTCTTATGCACTTCCTGTATCTACTATGACAACATATTGGACTAAACAGCTTGAAGATACTAAAGAAATATTCCCTAAATTAGGAAAATATTATCCTATAGACGGAGGAATAGATGTTAATACAGAAAAAACACCTGTTATAAATGCTAATATTATAAAATTAATGTCTGGTCAAATAACAGCTGAAGAGTTTGTAGCTGAGATGAAAAAATAAAATAGTTTTGTTATAATCACTGTAGGGAGAGGATTATTCTCTCCTTACAGTTTTTGAGTATATAGTATGTATAAAAAATATAGTAAAATAACAGCGGTAGTTTTTGTACTTCCTGCCTTAATAGTATTTATATTGACATTTTTATATCCTGCTTTTAGAACTGGGATTATGAGTCTTTTTTATGTAAAAACTATATCTGACAGTTTTGCTAATTGGAAATTTGTAGGACTTGAAAATTTTATTTATCTTTTTAATAGTGAATTATTTGTTAGATCTTTACTTAATGTATTTTTAATATGGATTATAGGAGGAATTATAGTTTTTTCTATAGCTTTATTTTTTGCTTCTGTTATTACATTTTCCAATATAAGATTTAAATCATTTTTCAAAACAGTTATATATATGCCTAATATTATATCATCGGTTGCTTTGGCTACAATGTGGATTCATTATTTCTTTCAGCCTGATTATGGATTTTTAAAATCATTTTTTACATTAATAGGACTGAATTCTTTAGCACAAGTAAAATGGGCTTCCCCTGACTATATATTTATTGCAATATTGACAGCATATTCATTTTCTAATATAGGTTATTATATGGTTATGTTTTCAGCATCTATGGAATCAATACCTGCAAGTTTATACGATTCTGCTTCAATAGATGGGGCTAATTCTTTTGATAAATTTTTTAATATTACTTTTCCAATGATTTTAGGTGCTGTAAAAAGTGCTATAGTTATATGGAGTGTGGAATCATTTGGAATATTTGTATGGTCTCAAATATTTTCACCTCTTTTTGCATTGCCTGGTACAGTTACTCCAAAAGTATATATGTATACTCAATTATTCGGTTCTGAGGTTACAATATCTGAGAGAAATGCAGGATTAGGAGCTTCGGTATGCGTTATTTTGTCTATAATAGCATTGATTTCTTTCTTGTTAGTAAACTTATTGATAAAGGATAAAAATAAATAATTATGACAATCAATAATATAAAAAGAAAAAAAAGTATTAAGATATCATCTATATTAAAATATTTTATAATGTTTAGCTGGTGTTTATTAACATTTATATGTTTGGGATGGATATTTTTAGCTTCATTATCTACAACAGCTGATATTTTTGATGGAAAATTGCTTGCTTCTGGTATAAACTTTCAAAATTATTATAAGGCTTTTGTTAATAATAGGGTAGGTACATATTTTGTTAATTCTATTATTTATTCTATTGTTTCCTGTGTAGGTTTGATTATATTATGTGCTCCTGCTTCTTATGCTATAGCTAGAATTGATATTAAATTTAACAGACTTTTGAAAAATATATTTGTGCTTGGTATGGGAATACCTGGTATAATGATAGTTATTCCGTTATTTGGTATAGCAACCAGCTTAAAACTTATAAATAACAGATTTATACTTATTATGGTTTATATAGCTATGCATATACCTTTTACAATTTTCTTTTTAATATCATTTTTTAAAGATATATCATCTACGTTTGAAGAGTCTGCCGCAATAGATGGATGTACGCCTTTCAGGGCCTTTTGGAGTATTATGTTTCCATTAGCCTCGCCGGGAATAATAACTGTTTCTATATTTAATTTTATATCTATATGGAATGAGTATTTTATAGCATTAATATTTGCAAATAGAACAAATTTACGCCCTTTGTCAATAGGACTTTTTTCTATGATACAGTCTATGAGATATACGAATGATTATTCAGGTATGTTTGCTACTGTTGTCATAGTTTTGATACCAACTATAGTGATGTATATAATATTATCCAAAAAAATTATATCTAATATAACAGCAGGCGGAGTAAATGAATAAATAATATAGTTTGACTAAAATATAAATAGGTTTATTATATTGTATACTATATAAAAAAATTGTTATATGGAATAATTATGAGTAATGATGCAGTATTAAACAATAAATCAAATGATTTAGCAAATAAACCAGTAGGAAAACTATTATTTCAGTTAGCCCTTCCTGCCATAGCAGCCCAAATAATAAACGTTTTATACAATGTAGTAGATAGAATGTATATCGGACATATTAAAGATATTGGAGCAATGGCTTTAATAGGAGTTGGTGTAACAATGCCTGTAATTATTGCCGTATCAGCATTTGCATATCTTATTAGTATGGGCGGTTCTCCACGTGCATCTATTATGATGGGAAAAAAGCATTATGATAATGCCGAAGAGATACTTGGCAACTGTACTATGACGTTAATAATAATTTCAATAACATTAACTATACTATTATTGATATTTGCTGAGCCTATACTTATGCTTTTCGGAGCCAGTGAAAATACTATTATATATGCATTAAGATATTTGCGTATATATTCTATAGGTACAATATTTGTTCAATTGGCATTGGGATTAAATACGTTTATTACTGCACAGGGTAAGGCAAAGACAAGCATGTTTACTGTTCTTATAGGTGCTGTAGTAAACATAATACTAGACCCTATATTCATATTTGCATTTAATATGGATGTAAGAGGTGCGGCACTTGCAACAATAATATCTCAGGCTATATCTTGTATATGGATTCTTTTATTTATGACTTCAAAAAGAACTATTTTGAAATTAAGAATAAAAAATTTGAAAATATCTCCAAAAATAATACTTCCATGCTTGGCTTTAGGTTTTTCACCTTTTATTATGCAGTTTACAGAGAGTATTTTATCAGTATCTTTTAATACTTCCCTTTTAAAATATGGAGGAGATTTAGCAGTCGGTGCTATGACAATATTAAGCAGTATTATGCAGTTTTCTTTTCTTCCTATAATGGGGCTTACTCAAGGTGCTCAGCCTATTATAAGCTACAATTATGGAGCTGGGAATTTGCAAAGAGTAAAAAGTACTTTTAAAATACTTCTTATAAGCTGTTTATCATTTTCTTCATTAATGTGGACAATATCAATATTTTTTCCATATCTTTTTGTAAGAGTATTTACTAGTAATGATGAATTAATAAATTATAGTATTTGGGCTTTAAGAATATATATGGCTAGTTCTTTGATATTTGGAGCTCAGACTGCATGCCAGCAGACATTTGTTGCTTTGGGAAATGCTAAAATATCAGCATTTCTTGCTATATTGAGAAAGGTTATACTATTAATACCTCTTATATTTATACTTCCTATATTCTTTGAAAATAAAGTTATGGCAGTATTATTAGCTGAACCTATAGCTGATTTTATAGCAGTATGTACAACTGTAACATTGTTTAGGATAAATTTTAAAAAGTTACTAAATAATGGTATACAAAATTAAGTATTATATTGCATAGAAAGTACTTTATAAAGTTTTTTTTAATTATAAAATAATGTTTTATATTTTGAAATATTAACTATTTTGTATAAGATATTCTTTATGCTTACGTTTTATAAAGCAGAAGGAAATCATAGAAATACAGATACTATAAATTAAAATAGTATAATTACTTATCAATTGAGTTTTCAAACATGTATATTGTATAATTATTTCATTTTATTTTAAAAATTATTTGTAATAAAACAATTTTTATTATTGAAATTATATGTTTAATATATATAATTATTCATAATTATATATAAAGGTTTTTTTATGATTAAAAAATTCAGTCTTCAAATAAAAATCAGTTTAGCAATATTAGTTCCTCTTCTTGTAATGCTTATCATTTCAAACACTATTAATGTTTTATATGTAAAAAATGCAAACAAGAAATTATCTTATAAAATTTTAGAGGAAAGCTCAAAAGGTGAAGCGGCAAAATTACAGTCATTTATGGAAGATGATTTGTATTATACTATTGGGCTTCAAAAAGTTATAGAGGGTTTTTATAGCGACGGAATGACAAACAGAGTTTTTTACGAAACAACAGTATATAATTTTTTCACAAAACTATCTCAAAATGTTAACGCTATATTTATAGGATTTGAACCTAATGCATTAGATAATGATTCTAACTATACAAATTCTCAGAAATATGGTTCTGCTAATGGACGTTTTAATTATTATGTTCAAAGAAACGGTGCAGATAATTTTAAAGAATCATATTTTGATTCAAAGGTTTTTGGAAATCTTTCTTATACGCAGCCATTGAATACTGGAGAAGTTTATATTACAGATGTATATAATGATATGCTTTATACTTGGGGTATACCTATAAAAAACGGCAATAAGGTAATAGGGGTTATTTGCTTAGATATTATATCTGATTCTGTTAATAATTTATTATCAAAAATAAAATTATTTGAAGGTACTACAGTTACTCTTTTTGATAATTCAGGAACTATAGTATATGATAGTGATAAAAGCAGTTATAGGTATAAGTCTATAGATGAAATATATCCTTATTATGCGAAGCATGATGTATTCAATAAAATAAAAAGCGGGCAGAATTTGATATTTGAAAGTTTCAGCGGTACATTGAAGAAGTATTATACGTATTCTTTTACTCCTTTAGAATTGTCAAAGGGAAGATATTGGGGATTAAAAATAACTGCTCCAAATGATGTTATATTAAAAGACAGCAACATAATAAGAAATATTATGATTATAATATCATTTTTAATAGTGGTTATAAGTTCAATAATTGTTCCTATAATAACTAAAAGAAAAGTAGTTAGTATGATAGGTATTTTTTCCAAATCTATGTCAAGAATATCAAATGGAGATATATCATTTCATGTATCAGAGAAGTTTCTTAATATGAATGATGAATGGGGAGATATTGCCAAAAGTTTGGAAAGGATATTGAGCAATTTAAATAAAGTAGTGAGAACGGTAAAAAATTCTGCAGAGCAAGTTTCTACAGCTGCAAATCAGGTTTTGGCAGGTAACAATGATTTATCTCAGAGAACAGAATCTCAGGCATCTAGTTTGGAGGAAACTGCGGCTTCAATGAATCAAATGGCTAGTGCTATAAAAGAATCGGCTGAGAGTGTAGCTGAAAGTACTTCTATTGTGTCAGATGCTAAGGAATCATTAAATAAGGCTGGAATTACAGTAGAAGAAACAGTTAATAAGATGAATGATGTTCATGAAGCCAGTACTAAGATAATGGATATTACTAAACTTATAGAAAATATTGCATTTCAGACAAATATACTTGCACTTAATGCTTCTGTAGAGGCAGCACGTGCAGGCGAACAGGGTAGGGGATTTGCTGTTGTTGCAAGCGAGGTAAGAAACTTGGCACAGAATACTCAGGAATCTGTAAAAAATATTACTGCACTTATAATAGACAGTAATGAAAAAACTAATTTAGCAGCTGATAGTGTAAAAAATTCTAAGGAAATGTTTGAAGACATTTCCCTAAAGATGGATAGTGCATCAAGCATGATGGATAAAATAAATATAGCATCTCAGGAACAGCAAAAAGGTATAGAACAAGTTGATTCGGCTATAAGCAATATGGATTCTTCTGTTCAAAAGAATGCCGCTTTAGTTGAAGAGGCAACAGCTGCTTCACAGTCTTTACTTAATGAAGCTAGTGAATTAATAGAAGCTATTGGATATTTTAAATTGAGAAATTAGATAATTATTTTATATTCCAATTTGATAAATAATAAAAAATTTAAAATTAAAAGGGATTTTATGAATGATAAAGTAAGCTTAAATATAAAGATAAGTTTATTCATTATGATACCTATAATAACAATAATATTAATATTCGGTATCATAAATACAATTTATATATATAAAATGACAAAGCAAATGTCTTTATTTGCAATATCTCAAATGTCTGATAAAGAATTATTTGAAGTAGAAAGCATAATCAATGTAGAATTAAACTATCTTAATAATATAAAATATTCTGTAGAAAACTTATATAATTATAATGTTAGAAATAGAGAAGTGTATGAAGACTTAATGAAGAGATTTGCAAGCGAAATGAGTACTAATGCTGCATCTATATCTTTGGTATTTTTAACTAATGCTCTTGATAATGACAGCATATATATTAATAATCCTCTTTATAATGATATTGACGGAAGATTGGGAATATATTTGCTTAAAGATAAAGATAATAGCGTGAGCAGAATTAGTATGAAGAAATCAGATTTGGAATATAATTATTTAAATATTACTATAAAAAGCGGAAAGCCTCATATTACAACATTGAACTATTATCCAGTGCAAGAAAAATATATGCCTATGTATACATACTCAGTACCAATATTTTCTAGAGATAATAAAATAATTGCTGTATCTTCTTTGAATTTATCTTTGGATAATCTTATATTTTATGATGATACAAATGGTTTTACAGTTTCTCTATTTAATAATGAAGGAGATATTATTTACTGCACAACAGATATATACAGAATAGGAGAAAATATTACCAATTCGTCTATATATAAAGATATTAATTTATTAGGAGCTATACACTCTAATAATACTGTATTTGAAGAAGCATATAATGAAAAGAGTTCAAGTAAATATTTTTATATTCTTAAACCTATACATATGTTTGATGACGTGTATTGGGGAATAGAGCTGGCTGTATCAGCTAAAGCAGAATTTTTCAGTAATTATAAAATCATAATATTTATGTGGATAATAATATCAGCTATAATTATATTAATAGTGGTTATAGTTCCTAATATTATTAATAGAAAGGTAGTATCTGTAGTTAATGTTTTGAATGATAATCTTGTTAAAATAAAAGACGGAGATATATCTTGGGAGATTTCTGAAGATTATCTTAAATTAAACGATGAGATTGGGGATATGAGCAGAGGTATTAACAGTACTATAAATTATTTAAATGATGTAATAAGTACAGTAAAAGGAAAAGTTAATACGGTTTCAAATAATTCTGATAAGATACATGAATATGTAGACAAGATTAATGATTCCAGCAAAGATATAAGCAATGCTGCAGATTCTAAGTTTATAGATAAGGCTACTGAATCATCCAGATTTCTTTCTGATGAGGTAAAAGAATTAAAGAAAATAATATCTTATTTTAAATTAAGAGAGTAAAAATACTATTTGACATTAATTAATATAAAATATATACTCAAATATAGAATGTAATATTTATTGGAATGCTGTATGTTAAAATATTGTTTTTTATTTGCTATATTTGTATTTTTGGTATCATGTTCTAAGATAGATAGTGCCGTATCGCAGAATAGAGTTAATAAAAATCAATCATTATTAATTAATATAGGTTCAGAACCTTATACAATAGATCCAAGCATCAATGTAACATCCGATACATTAATTTATTTAACTCATGTATTTGAAGGTTTGGTAAATAAAGATAAAGATGGAAATATAATTCCTGCTGTTGCTAAAAGCTGGAATATAAGCAGCGACGGATTAGTTTATACATTTCATTTAAAAGATAATGCTTATTGGAGCGACGGCAATCCAGTTATAGCTAAGGATTTTGTTTATTCATTTAGAAGATTATTTGATCCCAAAACAAAGAGTAAATTTGCTTATCAATATAATGTTATTAAAAATTCAAAATCTATTAACAGTGGAGAAATTGAGACAAAATATTTGGGTGTTGAAGCCATAGATGATTATACTTTAGAAATAATATTGGATATGCCTTTAACATATTTTTTAGAAATTCTAGCATACCCAACTTTTTATCCTTTAAGAGAGGATATAATAACTTTATACGGTTCTAATTGGACTGATTCTCCTGAAACTTTTGTAGGCAATGGTCCTTTCAAAGTTACAAAGAGAGAGTTTGATAAATCCATCGTAATGGAAAGAAATGAATATTATTGGAATAAAGAATATGTTTATCCAAGCAGATTAGAATTTGTATTAACTAATAATAATAGATATTCTGCTAAAGCTGTATTGGATGGTAATCTTTATTTTTCAAGAAATTTTCCAAGAGAAGATATTGCATCTTTAAATAAGGCAGGATATATACGCAATATTCCTAGAGTGGCGACATATTTTTATTTTATTAATGTTACTAACGGAGTTTTATCTGATGCCAATATTAGAAAAGCCTTATCTCTAGCTATAGACAGAAACTATATAATTGAAAATATTACAAAGGGCGGTGAAAGACCAGCAGCTGCTTTAGTTCCTTATGGAGTTTCAGGATTTTTTGGAGATTTTAGAGAGAACGGCGGAGATTATATAGATGTAACAAAAGAAAATTATGAGAATAATATTAAAGAGGCTAAAAAATTAATGATGCTTGCAGGTTATCCTAACGGTGCTGGATTTCCTACTTTGACTTTTAAAACTACTCATGGTGTTCATAAATATATATTTGATGCTGTGAAGAAGATGTGGAGGGATCATCTTGGTATTGAAGTTGTTTTAGAGGAATTGGAATGGTCTGATTTAGTTACTCAAAGATTTGATAAAAATATAGAAATAGCAAGCGGCGGATGGAACGGAGATTTTGATGATCCTATTAATTTTTTATCTATATTTTTAAGCTATTCTGCAAATAATAATAGTGTTTACAGCAATAAGAGATATGATGATCTTATAAAGAGTGCTACTTTGATTACAGATACATCTCATAGAATGCTTACCATGCATAAAGCAGAAGAACTATTAATACAGGATATGGCTATAATACCTATTTATTTTTATAATGAACCATTGCTGGTATCTCCGAAATTAAAAGGTGTTCTATACGATTCTATGGGTAAACATAGTTTTTCTAGTGCATATTTAGAATAAAAAAATTAAATTTGATATTAATTGAATAAAGTGTATACTATCTAAAATATTACTTTATAAAGTTATACAGGAGATATATTATTATGAAAAAGATAAATATAATATTTATTTTAACTATTATCATGTCTTTAATGATATCATGTTCCTCATCAAAGACAAATTCATCAAATGAAGGCATATCAATATTCATCAATACAGGACCTGAACCTAATACTATTGATCCTAGCATTAATGTTACTTCGGATGCAGTATTTTATTTAATTCATACATTTGAAGGCTTGGTGGAAAAAGATTTTAATGGTAAATTATCGCCTGCAGTTGCAGAAAGCTGGGATATTAGTGATGACGGACTTGTTTATACATTTAAATTAAGAACTAATGCTAAATGGACTGACGGAAAACCAGTAACAGCATCAGATTTTGTTTATTCTTGGCAGAGAGTTGTTGATCCTGCAACAGGCAGTCAGTATGGTTATCAGCATGAGCCAGTAAAGAATGCTAAGGCTATAACTGCTGGTGAAATGCCTAAAGAGAGTTTGGGTATAAAAGCAATAGATGATTATACTTTAGAAGTAACACTAGAAGCTCCTACAGCTTATTTTTTAGAGCTTTTAAGTTTTCCTACTTTTTACCCATTAAGAAAGGATATTATAGATAAGTACGGAGATCAATGGACTTTGAAAGCTGATACTTATATTGGAAACGGGGCTTTCAAACTTATTGAGAGAAACAGAGATGAAAGTTTAGTTATGATAAAAAATACTAATTACTGGAATATAGATAATATAGTTCCAGACAAGATTACATTTGTACTTATGGAAAATGAAACAGGTTCAGTTGCAGGAGTTAAGGGCGGAACTTTGCATTTTGCAAGATCATTTCCAAGACAGGATATAAAAGCATTGCAGGATGAGGGACTTATAGTTATTAAGCCTAGAATATCATCATATTATTATTGCTTAAATTTAACTAATGATATATTGAAAGATGTAAGAGTAAGAAGAGCATTATCTCTTGCTATTGACAGAAACTATATAGTTCAATATGTAACTATGGGAGGAGAAAAACCTGCTGGAGCATTAGTTCCTTACGGCATATCAGATTATGAAGGAGATTTTAGAGAAAATGGCGGGGAATATATTGATTTAAGTGAAGAAGGATATGCAAAGAATGTTGAAGAAGCTAAGGGATTAATGGCAGAAGCTGGATATCCTAATGGAGAAGGTTTTCCAGTTATGGAGTTTAAGGCAGATCCAGGAATACATGTAAAAATATTTGAAGCAGTTCAGCAGATGTGGAAAGAAAATTTGGGTATAGATGTTACATTAACTCAAGAAGAATGGGCTGTATTTTTGCAAACTAGATATGATAGAAATATTACTATGGCTAGAGGAGGCTGGAATGGGGATTTTGATGATCCTGTTAATTTTATGACTCTATGTATAAGCTATTCTCCTAACAATTACAGTGTTTACAGCAATAAGGCTTATGATGATATGATTAATCAGGTTATGCTTTCTGGAGATCAAAAATTTAGAATGGAAACTATGCATAAAGCTGAGGAGATGCTTATGAAAGAAGAGGCTATAATACCTATATACTATTATACAGAACCATTACTTGTATCTCCTAAACTTAAAGATGTTTATTATGATTCTCTTGGCTTTCATAGATTTCATAGATGCTATTTAGAATAATTTTTTGAAAATTTCAGGCTAGAGCTTAATTATAAACTCTAGCCGATATATGTTAATTGTTCACAGGTTTCTTAATAAATCCAAGTATCAAGGCAGTAATTACAGAGCCTATAATTATAGCAAGCAGATATAATGCAGGATTGTTTACTATAGGCAAAACGAATAATCCTCCATGAGGAGCCCTAAGTTCTATATGAAAAGCCATAGATAAAGCCCCAGAAATTGCAGCACCTATTATGCATGATGGAAGTACTCTTATAGGGTCTGATGCGGCAAATGGTATAGCTCCTTCAGTAATAAATGATAAACCCATAATATAGCACGTTTTTCCTGCATCTTTTTCATCAGCAGTAAATTTATTTCTAAATATTGTAGTAGCCAATGCTATTCCCAAAGGAGGAACCATACCTCCAGCCATAACAGCAGCATGAGGAGCATAATCTCCAGATGCTATCATTGCTATACCAAATGTGAAAGCAGCCTTATTTATAGGACCTCCCATATCAGTAGACATCATAGCACCTAGTATAGTACCAAGTACTATTAAATTTCCAGTTCCTAAACTTTTTAAGAACTCAGAAAGTCCAGAATTGATTGCAGCTATTGGGTCAACTATAAACAGATACATTACAGCACCAGTAAAGAATATACCAAATAACGGATATAGTAAAACAGGCTTTATTCCTTCCAAACTGTCTGGCAATTTGCTGAATACTTTTTTAAGAAGAAGAGTAATATATCCTCCTAAAAATCCTCCTATTAAACCGCCTAAAAAACCGCCTCCGCTGTTTATTGATATTAAGCCGCCTACCATAGCTGGAGCAAATCCAGGTCTGTCAGCAATACTCATACCAATAAATGCAGCCATTACAGGAACCATAAGGAAGAATGCATTTCCTCCTCCTATATCATTTAAAAGTTTAGCAAAATAATTGTAGGAAGGATCATTAGGATTGCTTGCATTTATGCCGAACATGAATGAGAAAGCTATAAGTATTCCTCCTCCTACAACGAAAGGAAGCATATTTGATACTCCAGACATCAAATGTTTATATACTCCAGTTTTAGGCTTTTTAGCAAATCTATTATTGGAAGAAGAACTGTCATTACTTGATTGATATATAGGAGCAGTTTGATTTACAGCATTTCTTATTAATTGTTCAGGATTTTTTATAGCTTCTTTAACTCCTACTATATCAACATTTTTTCCTGCAAATCTTTCCATAGCTACATTCTTATCAGCAGCTACTATTATACCTTTTGCATTTTTTATTTCTTCTTTTGTAAGTTCATTTTTTACTCCGCTTGAACCATTAGTTTCTACTTTAACCGTAATTCCTAATTCTTTACCTTTTTTAAGCAAAGCATCTGCCGCCATATAAGTATGTGCTATTCCAGTAGGGCATGCCGTAACAGCTAATACCTGATATGAATTGTTATTATTATTACTTTCCTGATTTAGAGATGAGTTTTCATTATCCTTTTCAGCATTTTTCATTAAAATATCTAATACTTCTTCTTTGCTTTTTGCATTTAATAAAGCCTCTCTTATATCATCTTCAAGAAGAAGAGTAGTGATTTTTGATAATAATTCTATATGAGAATCATTAGAGTTTTCAGGAGCTGCTATCATAAAAAATAAATGGGAAGGTTCTCCGTCTAATGATTCATAATCAACACCTTTTTTTGAAATACCTATTGCTACGGTAGGAATCTTTACAGCCTTAGTTTTTCCATGAGGTATAGCTATTCCCTCTTCCATACCAGTTGAGCTTTGAGCTTCTCTTTTTAGAATCTCATTCTTGTACTCTTCTCTGTCATTTAATTTACCGTTATTATAGAGCATGTCTACCATTTCATCTATAATTTCTAATTTTGTTTGTCCCTTTAAATCAATATTTATACAATCTAAAGTTATAACATCTTTTAGCATTTTTAGCCTCCATTTATTTATAACATTAATTAATTTTTTTTATTTCTGTATTTTCTAAAAATTTTTTCATATTCTCAAATGTAGTTAATCCTTCGGAGCATGCCGTAGAACTTCCGCTTGCTATAGCATATTTGTATGATTCTATTAGGCTAAGGTTTTTACTTATTCCATAAACTATTCCTGCCACCATAGAATCTCCAGCTCCAACCGAGCTTATTAATTTGCCGTCTGGTGCATTGCCTATATAAGCCTCATCTTTTGTTATTAACATAGAACCTTCCTTGCCTAGCGATACTATTACATTTTCGCTTCCGTCTTTTATTAATTCTCTAGCGTACTTAACAATATCTTCTGTGGTTTCTATATTTTTATTGAAATATTCTCCTAACTCTTTTTTGTTTGGTTTTGTAAGAAATACTTTTTCTTTTACACCTATTTTGAATGCCTCATCTCTTGCATCTAATATCACCTTTACATTTTTGCCTGCTTTATTTATGATTTCTTTATATATAGAGTTTTCAATAGAGCTAGGAACGCTTCCTGATAATACCAATATATCATTTTCTTTTATATTATTTTTTATGAACTCTAATAATTCATTTACTTTTTCTTTTGAAATATTAGGAGCTTTCCCTGCTATTTCACTTTCTGTTTTATCTGTTTTTAATTTTATATTGATTCTTGTATCTTCTTCTAAATATATAAAACTCTCTTTAATACCATATTCTTTAAGATGTTTTTTTATATAATCCCCAGTAAATCCTCCGCAGAATCCTAAAGCGGCAGAATCAATATTAAAATTTTTCAAAACTTTTGAAACATTTATTCCTTTTCCTCCAGCCAATGTATAGGCATTATTAACCTTATTTAATTCTCCCTCTTCAAAGTTATTCATGTCTATATAATAATCTATAGCTGGATTTAATGTTAAAGTATATATCATAATTTATTCTCCATTTTTTATGTTTATTAATTAACAATGTATAATCCTTTTAATTTATTTTTTATATCATCATTTATTTCTTTAGCATTTGTTATTAAATAAGAATCCTCCAAATTATAAAAGTTTACTAGGCTCTTTTTATTTAATTTAGATTCATCGCATAAAAAATAAGTTTTATCAGCTTTTATAGAAACCTCATTTTTTATTAATGCCTCTTCAGGGTCTGGAGTGGAATATCCATTAATATCTACGCCGTTTGCACCCATAAATGCCAAATTAAAATTAAAATTTCTAACCGATAAAACAGCATTGGCTCCAACTAAAGCTCCTGTAAGCATTTTTATTTTTCCGCCTATTAAATATGTTTCTATTTTTTTGTTATAAAGTTCTTCTGCATGAGTAAGTCCGTTTGTTATAACCTTTATATTTTCTATACCAGCTAAATATTTAATCATAGCAAATACGCTTGTTCCCGCATCTAAATATATTATGTCGCCTCTTTCTATTAAAGAAGCTGCAAATTTACCTATCTTCTCTTTTTCCTCAGAATGCATTTCCTTTTTGTATATTAAACTCTCTTCCTGAGTGTCTATAAGTATAGCACCTCCATGCACTCTTCTTATTTTTCCAGCCTCTTCAAGAAATGTTAAATCCCTTCTTATAGTAGCCTCAGATACATTAACTTTTTCAATCAACTCTTCTATTTTTATATTTCTTTTTTCTTTTATCATTTCCAATATTAATTCGTATCTGCTTACTTTGAGCATTTAATTTATTCCTCATCAGAAATCTTTATATTAATAATTATATAAAAAAACAAATAAAAATCAATCAAAATCAATCAAAAATAATCAAAATTAGTCAAAAAATTTATATATTAGTGTTATATGTATAATAAAGTCTTTATAATGATAAAAGCACTAAAGTATTTTGAAGCATCATTTTTTTATGATATTAAAAACTCTTTACAATTTGTATTCATTTTTGTATAATCTATTTATTAAAGTTTATGAGGGATTTTTTATGAATGATGAATTAAAGGAATTAAGAAAAGAGATTGACAGAATAGATAAGCAGATAATAAGTTTAATAGATGAGAGAATGAAAATAAGTTTAAAAGTTGGAGAAACTAAGAAAAAAAATAATATACCTATATTTGATCCAGAAAGAGAAAAGGAAGTTATTGCAGGCAAGATAGAGCTTCTTGAAAATAAAGAATTATCAGGGCTTATAACTACTATGTATAATGATATAATGTATGCTTCTAAGCAGCTTCAGAAACATTTAATTGATGAATCAAAAGGAGAAAATATCAATGAGAATAAAATAAAGTATGATGAAACGGTTGTTTATCAGGGACGTGAAGGAGGAAACGGACATGAGGCTGCTTGTAAATTTTTTGGAGATAATGCTAAATTTATAAAAAAAGCATATTTTGATGAGGTTCTTGAAAGTATAAGAAGCGGGGAAAGTTATTATGGAGTTTTGCCTTTAGAAAATTCTTCTACTGGCATGGTTAATGAAGTTTTGGATATACTTGCTGATTATAACTGCAGGATTGTGGGGGAAATTTATCTGCCTATAGAATACGGACTTATGGCAAAGAAAGGAAGCAGTATAAAAAATATTAAGAAAGTTATATCTCATCATCAGGCTTTGAAGCAATGTTCTAATTTTATTAAAGAAAATAACTTTGAAGAGATAACAGCATCAAATACAGCGGAGGCTGCATATATAGTTTCTAATGGAGATGATAAAGCTATTGCTTCTATTTCAAATAAAAATGCATGTAAAGTTTATGATTTAGAAATGCTAAAAGAAAATATTGAAAATATAAGAGGCAATACCACACGCTTTATAATAGTTGCAAATTATGACAATGCTTTAAGAAGCGGTAATAAAATGACTATAAGATTTTTACTTCCGCATGAGAATGGAAGTTTGGCTAATTCTCTTGATAAGTTAAAATGTTTTAATTTAACTTCTATAGTAAGCCGTCCGCATAGCGATAGAAAATGGCAGTATTATTTTTATATTGATATGACTGGAGATTTTAATAAATATAAGGAAGATTTGGAAGATTTTGAAAGAAGTGTGGAGAATTTAATAATATTGGGGCAGTATGATGAATGATAATAATACAAATAATACTATATTTATAATAGGGCTTCCAGGATGCGGTAAAAGCATATTGTCTAAAATGCTTGCTGAGTATTTGAATTACACTTTATATGATATGGATTCTTTTATAGAAAAAAGAAAGAATAAAACTATAACGAATATTTTTGCTGACAATGGAGAGGCTTATTTTAGAAATCTTGAAAGCGATGTTTTAGAGGAGCTTAGTAATTCAAATAATTCTGTAATATCTACAGGCGGAGGTATAGTATTGGCAGATAGAAATAGAAAAATTATGAAAGAAAAAGGATTAACTATTTTTATAGATAGAAGTCCTGAAATTATACTTGAAAATATAGATCCTCGGAAACGCCCTTTACTTGCTAAAGATAAAAATAAATTATTAGAGCTTTCAAAACAAAGGGATTCTTTATATAGAGAAACAGCTCATATAATATTTACTCACAATACTTGGGAAGATAATATTGATAATACTTTTAAAAAATTTTATGAAGAAATAAAAGAAAATATATAATAAAAAGGCTGATATTTTTTATATATCAGCCTTTTTTTATTTAATATTAATTATTTTTTATTAATGGATATCCCATTTTTTCTCTTGATTCTATATAGGCAGCAGAAACTTTTTTCATAAGTTCTCTTACTCTTGCAATATATCCTGCACGTTCTGTAACGCTTATAGCATTTCTAGCATCAAGCATATTAAATACATGCGAACTTTTCATAACCATATCATAAGCAGGAAGCACACATCCGTTAGCTAAGCATCTGTCGCATTCATCTTCATACTCTTTAAAATGTCTGAAATACATATCAGTATCAGCTATTTCAAAATTATATTTAGAAAACTCTCTTTCGCCTTGTAAATGTACATCACCGTATTTAATTCCATGTCCCCATTCCAAATCATATACATTATCAACATTTTGAAGATACATGCATATTCTTTCAAGTCCGTAAGTAATTTCTCCCGCTATAGGCTTTAAATTTACTCCTCCTACAGCTTGGAAATATGTAAATTGAGTAATTTCCATACCGTCAAGCCAAACTTCCCATCCTAAACCCCATGCTCCAAGAGTAGGGGATTCCCAGTCATCATGTACAAAACGTATATCATGGTCTTTAAAACTTATGCCTAGTGCTTCCAAACTTTGTATATATAAATCCTGAAAATTTTCAGGAGATGGTTTCATTATAACTTGGTATTGATAATAATGCTGAAGTCTGTTAGGATTTTCTCCATATCTTCCGTCTGTAGGTCTTCTTGATGGTTCTACATAAGCTACATTGAAAGGTTCAGGTCCTAATACTCTTAATGCGGTTGCGGGATTAAAAGTACCTGCTCCTACTTCTAAGTCATAGCCTTGTTGTATTATACATCCGTTTTCACTCCAGAATTTGTTTAAATTCATAATTAAATCTGTGAAAGTCATGATTCATTTATCTCCGTTTATTATTAAAAAAAATATATTTTTTATTAATTATATAACATGATTAATTTTAATGCCATCATTTTATAGAAAATATATGATAATTTCATAATAATATATGAAATTTCTATATTTTATTATGAAATTTACGCATATAATATAATTACTATTGACATTATATATTAAAAATAGTACAATATATAATATTTTTATCACAAATTAATATAGGAGCAGAAATGAGTAAAGATACTAAAGTAAAAAGCGAAAATTCTGTACTTGATGAGTTAATATCAAAAGCTAGAAAGGCACAGGAAATATATTCTACTTTTAGTCAAGAACAAGTAGATGCTATATTTAAGGCATGTGCCATAGCAATTAATAGCCGAAGAATACCTCTAGCAAAAATGGCTTGCGAAGAAACAGGGATGGGAATAGTTGAAGATAAAGTTATAAAGAATCACTTTGCTTCAGAATATATTTATAATAAATATAAGAACACAAAAACCTGCGGAATTATAAGCGAAGATACAGCAATGGGTATAAAAAAAGTAGCTGAGCCGATAGGTGTAATAGCTGGCGTTGTACCTACTACAAATCCAACATCTACAGCAGCATTTAAAGCATTAATAGCATTAAAAACAAGAAATGCAATAGTATTTTCTCCGCATCCAAGGGCAAAAAAATGCACAGCAGAAGTTTGTAAAATAATTAATAAAGTAGCAGTAGAAAATGGTGCTCCAGACGGACTTATAGGATGTATTGAAGAGCCTACAGTTGAGCTTTCAGCCGCTTTGATGAGCCATCCTCATATAGATTTGATTCTTGCTACAGGCGGACCTGGTATGGTAAAAGCTGCATACTCAAGCGGAAAACCTGCCTTAGGAGTAGGTGCTGGTAATACTCCTGCTATTATTGATGAAACTGCAAATATAAAAATGGCTGTAAACTCTGTTATTATGAGTAAAACTTTTGATAATGGTATGATATGTGCAAGCGAGCAGACTGTGGTTGTTGTAAAAAATGTTTATGAAGAGGTAAAAAAAGAGTTTACTTATAGGGGAGCTTATATCCTTAATAAAGAAGAAAAAGCTAAACTTATTAAAGTGATTATTATAGACGGTTCACTAAATGCTAAAATAGTAGGACAGCCTGCTTATGTTATAGCTAAAATGGCTGGAATTACTGTTCCTGAAGATACTAAAATACTTATAGGGGAGGCTAGTTCTATAAGTAAAGATGAAGCATTCTCTTATGAGAAATTATCACCTGTTCTTGGTATGTATAAGGCTGATGATTATGATGATGCTTTAAATAAAGCTCATAGTTTGATAGTATTCGGAGGACTTGGACATACTTCTGTACTATACACAGATGAAGATAATCAAAAAGAAAGAATAGAAAAATTCTACGAAAAAATGCCTACAGGAAGAATACTTATTAATATGCCTTCTTCACAGGGTGCTATAGGTGATGTTTATAACTTTAGATTAGAGCCTTCTTTGACGTTGGGCTGCGGAAGCTGGGGTAATAATTCTACTAGTGAGAACGTAGGAGTTAAGCATCTTTTGAATATTAAATCTGTAGCTTCAAGGAGAGAGAATATGCTATGGTATAGAGTACCAAGAAAAATATATTTAAAAAGAGGTTCTTTAGATGTTGCTTTAAGAGAGTATGCTGATAAAAAAAGAGCTTTGATTATTACAGACGGACCTCTTTATAAATTAGGAATTACTGATAATGTTACTAAAGTATTAGATGATATAAATGTAAGATATACTGTATTCTCAGATGTTAAGCCTGATCCTACTATTGGTACTGTAATGGATATATTAAAAGTTGCTAATGCTTTTGAACCAGATTTGATTATAGCTTTAGGAGGAGGTTCTCCTATAGATGCTGGTAAAATAGCTTGGTTATTATATGAAAATCCAGAAGTTAAATTTGAAGATATAGCTATGGTATTTATGGATATAAGAAAAAGAATATGCGATGCTGGAGAATTAGGTAAAAAAGCAGAGTTTGTTGCTATACCTACTACATCTGGTACAGGTTCTGAAACTACACCTTTTGCTGTTATTACAGATGATGCTACACATATTAAATATCCTATTACCGATTATGCACTTACACCTAATATGGCCATACTTGATGCTAATCTTGTTATGAGTATGCCTAAAAGTTTATGTGCTGCAAGCGGTATAGACTCATTAACACATGCTCTTGAGGCTTATGCTTCTGTTTGTGCTACAGAGTTTTCTAATTCTAATGCTGAAAAAGCTGTAAAACTTATATTCAAATATTTGCCTTCTTCATATAAGGAAGGAGCAGAAAATCCAGAAGCACGCGAACAAATGCATTATGCTGCTTCTTTAGCTGGTATGGCTTTTGCTAATGCTTTTCTTGGTATTTGCCACTCTATGGCTCATAAACTTGGTGCCGCTTTCAATATACCTCATGGTTTTGCCAATGCTTTGCTTATATGTCAGGTTGTTAAATATAACTCTAATGAAAAGCCTACTAAACAAGGTTTATTCCCTCAATATAAGTATCCGCATGCTAGAGAAAGATATGCTGCTATTGCTGATTTGCTTAATTTAGGCGGCAAAAACGATACTGAAAAAGTTGCTAATTTAATTAAAGCTATAAATGGTCTTAAAAAAGATTTGGATATACCTTTATCTATAAAAGAATATGGAGTATCTGAAAAAGACTTTATGGCTAAACTTGATGATATAGTAGAGCAGGCATTTAATGATCAATGTACAGGTGCTAATCCAGTTTATCCTTTGATGAAAGAATTAAAACAGATTTATTTAGATGCTTATAATGGTGTATATTGATTAATAAAATAATTCTATAATTTTTAGGCTGTCATTAAAAAATAATGGCAGCCTTATTTATTATATTTTAATACTTGTTTTATTTTAAATTTATTGTTTAATATAATTAATAGAAATACTAAAAAGCAGGTATTTTAATGAAAAATGAAGATATGAAAAAATATATGGAAGTTATATATGATTTTTGGTATACTTCCAACAGATTTTATTATCTATGGGCTAAACAGTACGGCATAACTGATTTGGCTTTATTTACATTAAAGATTATATATGATAATAAGGAATGTGTACAAAGCACAATTACAGAAAAATTATCTGTTCCTAAACAAACGGTTTGTTCTATATTGGATAATTTTGAGAAAAAGGGATATATAAAGAAAAAAGTTAATCCTAAGGATAAAAGAAACAGGCTTATAAGTTTTACTAAAAAAGGTCTTACATTTGCCGAACCTATTTTAAAAGAATGTGAAAATTTGGATATAATGATGCTTAAATGCTTAACAGAAGATAGTATTAAAAACTATATAGATTCCCAGAAAAAACTTATTAACTTTATGGAAAATTATTTTAATAATTAATGTATTGAATTTTAATTAATTACTATTATAATATATATAATTAATAATATTATGATAAGGCGGTCTAATTTTGAAAGTTATACCATCAGATAGTCTGTTAAAAAATAGACAGGAAAAAGTAAGTGAAAAATTATGTGCAGATTGTAATTCTTTATGCTGCCATGATTTAGTTATGGAAATATCTCCTCCTAAAAATGAAAGCGAATTAAATACATTGAAATGGTATTTGCATTTTAGACATTCTTTTATTTTTATACATGAAAATACTTGGTATCACATGATAAGAAGCGAATGCAGATATTTAGATAAAAAAACTTATCTTTGCAAAAATTATGAAAATAGAAATGATATATGCTCCAAGCATAGTCCTCCTAAATGCGAGAGATATGAAGAGTGGTATGATATTATTTTTGATGATCAGTATGAGCTTGAGAAGTATGTATATGAAAATAAAATCATAAAGAAAAAAGGCAAAAAATCTGCCAAGAAAACTAAATAATATATATTGCCTTATGAAGAAAAAACAAGTAAAGAAAGTATGTATAACATATCCTCCTTTTGAATATAATAACGGTTATCCTTTGATATCTTTAAATAGACAGTTTCAATGGCTTAAAAATCCTACATTTTCATATCCTATAATACCATCTTATGCTGCTACTTTGCTTAAAAATAATGGCATAAATGTTATTTTTCTTGATACTGTGGCTAGAGGAATGACAACTATAGAATGGTTTAATACTATAGATGAAACACAGCCTGATTTAATATTTTTTGAAGTAAAAACTCCGATTATAAATTATATTTGGGATACAATAGATGTAATAAAAGAAAAATATGATAAAATGCTTGTTGTTCTAGCTGGAGATCATGTTACTGCTTTGCCTGAAGAAAGTATGATGAAGTCTAAAACCGACTTTATACTTACTGGAGGGGATTATGATATGCTTCTTCTTAATTTGGTTAATCATTTGAATTTTGGAGAGAAACTAAACAAGGGGGTATATTATAGGACTTCTACAGGAAATATAAAAAATACTGGAGCTTTTGTTTTAGAAAACACTTTAGACAGACTCCCTTTTATAGATAGGAATTTAACAAATTGGAAGCTGTACTGCAAAAAAAATGATCATTATAAGAAAAGCCCAGATACTTTCATAATGTCAGGCAGGGGGTCTTTATATAATAATTATAACAGCAATTCTTCAAATATATTATTTAATAATATTAGGCTTAGAAATCCTATAAATGTGATAGATGAAATTGAATTTCTTAATAGACGTTATGGTATAAAAGAAATTATTGACAGCAGTGTTTATTTTCCAACTGGAGAATGGCTTTCTATATTCTGTGAAACTATGAAAGAGAGAAAACTCAATAAGAAAGTGTATATAGACTGTTATATGTATCTTAATGCTTTGGAATATCAGGATTATAAGATGATGAAAAAAGCAGGATTTAAAACTATAATATTTAATCTTCCGTCTGGAAATAACAGTACTATAGAAAAATTAGAAATAGTCAATAATACTGTAGATACTATGATAGAATCTATAAAATTAGCCAGAAAGGCGGGACTTTTTACTGATATGATGGTTAAAATAGGGTATCCTTGGGAAACGGATGAAGATATAATAAATACTTTTAATGTTGTTAAATATTTAATGCTTAATGGTTATATTAATTCTATGAATGTATCTATATTTGTACCTTACCCAGGAACTAAGCTTTTTGAGTATTGCGAAAAAAATGATCTTATAAAAACTAGAAATTGGTTTGATTATGATATGCGTCAGAGTATAATGAAGCTTCCTATTGAAGATAAAAAAATATTTAAATATATAGAATATTTTTATAATTTATCATTTAATCCGCTCTATGTTATGCATAAAATTTCTAGTATAAGAGATATTTATGATATAAAATACCATATTAGATCATTCAGAAATATATTATCATATTATTTGAATTTAGATTAAAAAAGCGAAGCTAACATAAAATTAACTTCGCTTTTATTTTTTTATAATAAAATCAATTTTAATGTTTAAAATGCCTTATTCCAGTAAATACCATAGCTATGCCATGTTCATTACAAGCCTCTATTGATTCTTTGTCCCTTATAGATCCCCCTGGCTGAATTATAGCTTTAATATTGTATTTAGCACAGGCATCAACAACATCTCTGAATGGGAAGAAAGCATCAGAAGCCATCACAACTCCGTCTCCAGCACGATCTAAAGCATCTTCGCAGGCCCATATTCTGTTAGTCTGTCCGCTTCCTATACCTTTTGCCATAAAGTCTTTTATTACTACTATAGCATTTGATTTAGCATATTTTACAACTTTCATACCGAATATTAAATTTTTCATCTCTTCTTCAGTAGGTTTTTTCTCAGTTACAACTTTATAATCTTCAACTAAAACACTGTCCTCATCTTGAACAAGTAATCCGCCATCAACTTTAACGAGATTAATTTTATCGCTTGTGTTAGTTTTATATTTTATAACTCTTAAATTATTTTTTGTTTTTAATACTTCCAAAGCCTCTTTAGTAAAGTCTTTAGCAATAACAATTTCTAAAAATATTTTTACAAGTTCTTTTGCTGTAGCCTCATCTACTGTAGTATTAAAAGCAACAATACCCCCGAATATAGAAGTAGGATCGCAGTTATAAGTTCTGGTATAAGCCTCAAGTACATTGCTTCCTAAAGCAGCACCGCAAGGAGTAGAGTGCTTTATTGCTGAACAAGCATATTCATTTTTAGCCTCATCAAACTCTAATACTATTTTCAAAGCTATATCCATATCTCTGATATTATTAAATGAAAGCTCTTTACCGTTTAACTGTTCAAAACCTTTCATAGAGCCTTTATCTGTAGTTGATACATAATAACTTGCACCCTGATGAGGATTCTCTCCGTATCTTAATTTCTCCTCTAATGCATAAGACATATTTAGATAATTAAGTTTTTTATCTTCCTTACTTTCCAATGAATTAAACATAAACTCAGAAACTGCAGCATCATAAGCAGAAGTTAAATTAAATACTTTAGAAGCCAAGTATTTTTTTGTTTCAAAACTCACTTCGCCTTTTTCCATCTCATTTTTAACCAAATCATAATCTTTAACATCACTTATAACCACAACATCTTTAAAAGACTTAGCAGCAGAACGAAGCATTGTAGGTCCGCCTATATCTATAAACTCTATTTTTTCCTCAAACTTCAAACTGTCATCTTGCATCTTTTCAAAGAAAGGATAAAGATTAACTATTACCATATCAATAGGAGTTATACCTCTCTCTTTAATAGTTTCCATGTGAGTAGGATTATCTCTTATAGCGAGTATTGCCCCATGTATTTTAGGATCTAAAGTTTTTACTCTTCCGTCAAGCATTTCTTTAGCACCTGTAACTTCAGCAACCTCTATAACATTTATGCCGTTCTCTTTTAAATATTTATAAGTTCCTCCTGTAGAAACTATTTCCACATTTTTTGAAGTTAGAAATTTAGCAAACTCCAATATTCCGTCTTTGTAGAAAACAGATATTAATGCTCTTTTTATCATTTATAAACTCCTAATAATAGTTTTTTAGATTTTGAATAAAGAATCAAAATGATGAGGCAATTATAATATAAAATATATTATTGTAAAGAGTAATTTTATTTTATACTTGATTTTTGCTAAATTTATTATAAAATGTCATAAAAACTTAAAAAATAAAGGCTAAAATACAATGTTTACTTATGTAAAACTTAAAAATTATAAATCATTAGTTGATTTTGAAGTAGATTTAACATCATCAAAAAATAATCCTAAAAAAATGATTATAATTTATGGAGAAAATGGAGCTGGCAAAACTAATTTTATAAATGCATTTTTCACTTTATTTGAAACATTAAACACTAAAATACATTATGATAAAATTAATAAATTTATAAATGAAAATTTAGATAATAAAAATAATTTAGATATTATAAAAGATATATTCAAAAGTACAGATTATATTATTAATGATTCAAAAACAATTGGTTCAAAGGGTAATATGGTTTTAGAATTTGGATTTATATTGAAAGATAAAGAGTCAAACAAATATAAAAATGGTGTATATTATATAGAAACAGATAATAAAAATATAGTAAAAGAAAAATTAGAATATACATTAACTAAAAATAAGACAATTTATTTTGAAATAGATAGTAAAAATAAATATATTAATAAATCTTTATTTAAAGAAAAATATTATAATGAAATAAAAGATCTAATTGATAAATTTTGGGGTAAACATTCATTTTTATCAATATTATTATTTGAAAGAAATGATAAGACAAAACAATATATAGATGATAACATAAAAAAAAATCTTTTTGATGTTATAGAATATTTCTTATCTATGTCAATTCATCTTGAAAAAAATAAGAGTATAAAAATAGGTAGAATATCATCCTTAAAAGATGTAATTATCAATATGGATAAAGGAATTATAAAGAAAAATGATGAACATAAACTAAAATTTACTGAAGAAATATTGAATGATTTTTTTACTTCTATTTATAGTGATGTTAAAAAAGTATTTTATAAGAAAAAAAATAAAGAAGAGAAAATATTATATAATTTATTTTTTAAAAAAAGAGTATATGGAAAAATGATAGATGTAAATTTTGATTTAGAATCGAATGGAACACAAAAACTATTAAAATTACTCCCATTTTTATTAACTTCTTTAGATGAACAAAAATCACGAGTAGTAGCTGTAGATGAACTAGATAGCGGAATTCATGATTTATTAACTTCAGAAATATTAGTTTCATTATTTAATAACATAAATGGTCAATTTTTTATTACAACTCATAATACAACTATTTTAGAATCTAATATAGATAAAGATTCTATATATGTATTCAATATTGATAGTATAGGTAATAAAATATTAGTACCAATAAAATCTTATGAAAATGAACATCCAAATATAAATTTTAGAAAAAGATATTTAAATGGAATATATCATGGCATTCCAATAACTTCAGGCATAGATTTTGAAGATATATTAAAAAAATAGGAATAAATTATTTATTATGAATTACATATATAATAAAGATTATATTAAAGTAATAGTGATATGCCATGGTAAGTCAGAAAAAGATATTTGTGATGTAGTTAAAGCTGAACTTAAATTAAATATGAAAAATTATTTCTAGAGATAATGGAAGTACATCCATACAAATAACTAGTTTATACGATGAATTAGAGAAACATAAATTAAATAATTATGATGATTTTATAAAAGAATATGGTGATATAATTGATTATAAAAATGATAAAATTATTAGTAATTTTAAAATTTTTATAATAATGGATACAGATGATTGTACCCCTGATGAGAAATCCGAATTTATAAATAAAAATATGTTTAAAGATACAAACTTAAGAAAGTACATTATACCAATATATAATGATAAAAAATTAGAAGATGTTTTTTATAAGGCAAAATTAATTGATATTAGGAAAAAGACTAGTAAAGAAATAAAAAGAGGATATAAAAAATTAATAGCTAAATGGGTGGAAAATGAATATGTACAAGAAGAATTTTATAAAAAACTTTTAAAAGTAAAAAATATTTCAAATATGCATGAATTTATTAAATTTTGTTTAGACAATAGAGCTATTCATAAAAAAACTAAATGACCTTCTCATCGTAAGCATCAACACCGCCCACCCGCCACAAATTTTTTCTACGTAAGCATTTGAATATAGTTATCATAATTGTAATTTTATGTTAACTATGATATAATAATTTCTTATATTATTTATGAAAAACTAGAGGCATATTATGAAACGTTTTATTTCATTTTGTTTAATTTTATTTATGATTATATTTGTTAATGTATATGCAGATACAACAGTTGATTTTAGATTATTTACAAGTTCTTATGCATATAATGCAGAAAATACATTATGGCCTGATACAAGAACAACATTGACATATTTTGAAAATTTTACTGAGGGAGCTTTTGATATAAAGTTCAATGATTTTATAACTTTAAGAGTAGGAGCTTCAATATTTTTTCCATTTACATTTGAATTTCCTCAGGGTATAAGAGTATTCCCAATAGTAACAACACAATTATCAAATGAATATATCTCTCTTAGAATAGGTACAATGACAGGCGGACATAATCTTCCTTCGCCTATAAGAGATCCTTTAATGGATATGACTCCAGTTGTACGTTCTACCCCAGATAATACTTTAATAGCAAAAGGACCTGAAGAATATAAATATAATGAACCTTTTACTCATGGCTATTATGAATACGGAGCTTCTTTTCAATGGTTTAAAGGCGGCAACGGAGAAGTATATATGAATTGGCAAATACAGCATAATGCAAAACATAGAGAAAGATTTGATGTAGGAGTTACTTATGCTATGGATTTTGTACATGATATAGCTACTCCTTATATAGGAATTCACTATTGGCATAATGGAGGGCATGAATATCCGCTTGTAGAAGGCTCTCCTGCTATTACAGAAAATTATGTAGGAGCTATAGGTCTTAATAGCTATTATTTATCTATACTTTATTTGGCTTCCTATAATCTTTCCGACAGAGATAATGAGGCAGGAGTATTCGGACATGGCTTATTTTTGAGGGGTACTATACCTGTAAAAACTTGGTTTGAAATAGAGCCTATAATATTTGTTTCTGGATGGTATATAAATAAAAATCATAAATTTATAAGTGTTGAAGGAGATCCTTTTTACAGAGTTCCTTTCTACTTTGGGCTTAATATAAAGAAAGATTTTGTATTTGATAACGGCATAGTTTTGGGACTTGGTTTTGTTAATGGATTATTCCTTAATGAAAAAAATGAAATAGGAATAAGATATGATCAAACTTTACAATTTGACTTTACATATTTGGTGCCTGTTAAACAATAGTAAAAAATTATTTATATATTATATTAATATTTTTGTGCGGGAGTTTTTATTATGAGTGATGATAAAGAATTAAATAAAAATTTGCATCATAAAAATAATGATAAAGCTGTTTTTTCTCATGTATATTTTTATAAATTATTATTTGAAGATAAGCCAGTTTTGCCTAATATAGAGTTAGTAAAGCAAAAGATTAGAAAGTTTTATGATAATATAGATGTTGTATCAGAGGATAAAGGCATTTATAGTATTGCTATTAATGATTTAAAGGTAAAGTATGAAGATGATAAAGAAATTCCAGCACAAATATTGATGCCTAGTGCTCTTGAATTTGATTATACATCTATAAGCGATTATTATTATAGTCAGATGTGGGATATAAAAGAGCCTAAAGAGTTAATAAAAAACTGTAATTATGAAATAATGCTTAGCGATTTTTTAGCCGCTGGTCTTGATTATAAAGATAGAACAGCACTTTTAAATAATTGGCTTTATAGTGCTTTAAAACTTTTTGATAATTGCATCGCAGTTTATAATGAACAAAGCGGAAAACTTCTTTTACCAGAGCAAATACTTAATAATAATTATCCTAAAGATTTTAGATTTTTATTTTCAGGACTAAATATAAGATTATTCAATATTGAGAATTCCAATGATGTTATAGTAGACACTTTGGGAATGTATGCTGTAGGACTTCCAGACATACAATATCATTTCCATGATTTAAATGTAAATGATGTTATATCACATGCTTTAAATATAGCAGCTTATATCTTTGATAAAGGCGATATAATAAAAAGCGGCGATACCATACAAAGTATATTTGAAAATGTTCAGTGGAAATGCCAATATGAAAATTCTTTACTTAAACCTCATAGAGAAATTTTGGATATTAATACGCTTGAATATGCTTCGGGAAGTAGAAAAAATTGAGCATAAATTAATTTGTATTACTATATTTTTATATAATTTAATTATATAGTGATATAATTATGCTTATAAGTGATTATATCTATTTATATATAGTGTATTTTATACTAAATCATAGTTTTATGGTTCATTTTATGATTGAAATTAAAGTTATAAGTATCTAACAATCATTAATAAACATCAAAAAAGTTAAATATATTATTAAATTATAAAAAAATATTACATATAGAGTATATTTTTATTGAATTTAGGCTTATTTTTTCCTATACTAGATAATATTGATTTTATATATTGTATAAATGGAGGGATAATAATAATGAGTGAAGATGTTTCTTTATTAACTGAAGAGGCTATTGCCGATGAGATTAAAGCATTAGTTAAAGAATGGAAAAATGCTGAAGGAAATCTCATAATGATTTGTCACGGCATTCAAAAGCATTATGGTTATGTACCTAGGAATGTTGCCAAATATGTTTCAGAACAAATAGATGTTCCGCTTGCTAGGATTTATGAGATACTTACTTTTTATAATTATTTTTCTATGGAGCCGCCTGCTGAAAATAATGTTGCAGTTTGTATGGGTACAGCCTGTTATTTAAAAGGCGGCGGTCAATTGATAGAGGAGATTAAGAAAAAATTAAATTTAAAAGGCGATCAAAAGTATTCTGCTGATAGAAAATACAAATTGGAAGAAGTAAGATGTATAGGCTGCTGCGGATTAGCCCCTGTTCTTACATTTAATGGGGAAGTGTCTGGTAGGGTTGTAGTTGATGATATAGCAAATTTTATTAAGACAGAAGAAGATAAAAAACAATAATTAGAATAGGAGGTTATAAAATGTCAGAAAAATTAGACAGAAAAAAATTAGAAGAACATAGATTAATAAAGGCCAAAGAAATAGAAGTTAGAAAAGGCGGGGAAGATTTATCGGATGGTAAGTTTCATATATTAGTTTGTGGCGGAACAGCATGCGAATCTAATAAGAGTGATGAGATAGTAAAACTTTTAAAAGAACATGCTGAAAAAAATGGAATAGCTGATAAGGTTGTAGTAGTTAAAACTGGATGTTTTGGTTTTTGCAGTCAGGGACCTGTTGTAAAAATTATGCCTGGCAGGGTATTTTACACTCATGTTAAGCCAGAGCATGCAAAAGATATGATAGAAAAACATATACTTAAAAATGAGCTTCTTTTAAGAATACTTTATAAAGAACAAAGAGAACATAGAGATTTCTCTAAAGAGATTAACTTTTATCAAAAACAGAAGAGGGTTGTGCTTAAAAATTGCGGTATTATAGATCCAGAAAATATAGATGAATACATAGGTAATGAAGGATATAAAGCACTTTCAAAAGTATTATTTGAAATGAGTCCTGATGATGTTGTAAAAGAAATGGAGATTTCAGGACTTAGAGGAAGGGGAGGAGCAGGCTTTCCTACTTGGAAGAAATGGAGCTTTACAAAATCAGTGCAGTCAGATTTGAAGTATGTTGTATGTAATGCTGATGAGGGAGATCCTGGAGCATACATGGATAGAAGTATATTAGAGGGAGATCCGCATTCTGTAATAGAGGCAATGACAATAGCAGGATATGCTATAGGTGCCAGCAAGGGATATTTATATATAAGGGCTGAATACGGACTTGCTGTAGACAGAGTAAAAATAGCATTGCAGCAGGCTTATGATTACGGATTGTTAGGAGAGAATATATTAGGAAGTAATTTCTCATTCGACTTGGATATAAGACTTGGAGCAGGTGCTTTTGTATGCGGTGAAGAAACAGCATTATTAGCATCTATCGAAGGAAACAGAGGTACTCCTAGACCTAGACCTCCATTTCCTGCAGTTAAGGGGTTATTTGAAAAACCTACCGTTATCAACAATGTAGAAACTTTTGCAAATGTTACTGCTATTATCAATAATGGAGGAAGCTGGTTTGCTTCTATAGGTACAGAAAATTCTAAAGGAACAAAAGTATTTGCATTGACTGGAAATGTAAATGTATCAGGACTTGTTGAAGTTCCTATGGGTACAACAATTAGAGAAATAATTTTTGATATAGGCGGCGGAATACCTAATGATAAATTTGTTAAAGGTGTTCAGACTGGAGGACCTTCAGGAGGTATAATACCAGAAGAACTTTTTGGAACACATATAGACTTTGATAATTTGGTGAAATTAGGTTCTATGATGGGTTCTGGAGGTATGATAGTTATAGACGAAGATAATAATATGGTTGATTTTGCTAAATTTTATCTTGGTTTCTGTGTTGATGAGAGCTGCGGTAAATGCGTTCCTTGTAGGGTTGGAGGTATGCAGATGCTCAAGATTTTAGAGAAGTTTACTAAGAAAAGAGCTAAGGAAGATGATATACAGAAATTAAGAGATATTGCTTTAACTATGAAGAAGGCTTCATTATGTGCTTTAGGCTCTACAGCTGCTAATCCTGTAATGTCTACATTAAAGCATTTTGAAGATGAGTATAAGGCTGGTATATTTACTCCGCCTATTCCTAAAAAGAATTGATGGTGCGAGTATTGATAAGGAGTATAAAAATTATGGTTAAAATAAAAATTAATGGAAAAGCTATAGAGGTACAGGAGGGTCTTACTATATTAAAGGCTGCAAAAAAATTGGGAATAAAAATTCCTTCATTATGCTACCATCCTGATATTCCGCCTACTTCAGCATGCGGTATATGTGTGGTTAAATTGGCTAATCAAGGAAATAAATATACAAGAGCATGTTCTACTGTTGTTGAAGAAGGAATGGATATAATAACTCATGATGCTGAAATTAATACAGTAAGAAAAGGTGTTTTGGAATTAGTATTATCTGCTCATCCTAATGATTGTTTAAACTGTATAAGAAATGGAGAATGCGAACTTCAAACTGCAGCTGCTGATTTCGGTGTTAGAAACTCTAAATATGACAATATTAAACAAAATCATCCTAGAGATGAATCTGCTGGAAGTATAGTACTTAATCCTGAAAAATGTATTAAATGCGGAAGATGCGTTGTTGTTTGTCAGGAAATGCAGAAAGTTCATGCTTTGGGATTTGTTAATAGGGGATTTGATACTTATTTTGCCCCAGGTGCTGTTTCATTAAAAGATTCTCCTTGTGTGGACTGCGGACAATGTGCTTCTCACTGTCCTGTTGCTGCTATTTATGAAACAGATCAGACTAAAGAAGTTCAGGCTGCTATAGATGATCCTAACACTTATGTTACAGTTCAAATGGCTCCTTCTGTTAGGGTTGCTTTGGGAGAATATTTCGGACTTAAAGCTGGTGAAAATATTACTGGAAAAATATATGCTGCTATGCGTTTAATGGGATTTAATGCTATATTTGATACCAATTTCGGTGCAGATATGACCATAATGGAAGAAGCACATGAATTTGTTAAGAGATTTACTGAAAGCAATGGTACATCTACTATGACTACTTCATGCTGTCCTGCTTGGGTTAAATATGCTGAAGAATATTATCCAGACTTGCTTGATAATGTTTCGAGTGCTAAATCTCCTCACATGATGCTTGCTCCTATGACTAAAACTTATTATTCTGAAAAAGCTAAAGTAGATCCATTCTCTATTTTCAATGTATCTATAATGCCTTGTACTGCTAAGAAAAATGAGATAAGAAAAAATGAAACTATGTATTCAAGCGGATACAAAGATGTAGATGTTGTGCTTACTACTAGAGAGTTTGCAAGAATGATTAAGCACTATGGTATTGATATTGCTGGTATAGAACCTGAAGAAGCTGACAGCATATTAGGTGAATATTCAGGTGCTGGTACTATATTTGGTGCTACAGGCGGTGTTATGGAAGCTGCTTTAAGAACTGCATACAATATTATAGCAGGAAATAATCTTGAAAATGTTGATTTTGAGGATGTTAGAGGATTAGAGGGAGTAAAAAGAGCTACAGTTAAAGTATTGGATAAGGATGTAAAAATAGCTGTTGTTAATGGGCTTCACAATGTTGATACAGTAATGCAGGAAATTAGAGCTGCCAAAGAAAAAGGGGAGAATCCTCCTTACAACTTTGTAGAGGTTATGGCTTGTCAGGGCGGATGTGTAGGAGGAGGCGGTCAGCCTTACGGAACTACTAATGAAGTTAGAACTGACAGAGCTAAAGGTTTATATGATGAAGATAAAAAGGTTGTTAAACATAGATGTTCTCATGAAAATGAAAATCTTAAAAAACTTTATGAGGATTTCTTAGGAGAGCCTTTAGGAGAAAAAGCTCATCATTATCTTCATACAGAATATAAAGTTTCTGAAAAATATACAAAATAATTTGTATTATTTATAATGAAAAAGCACTATGATTATTCCATCATAGTGCTTTGTCATTTATAGAAAAAGTTTTATTAACGGCAATTATTAAACAGTTTAAAATTTTATTTCACCGAATCCTTTATTTTACTCTTTTTGACATTTTAATCTCTTATATACCATATTTTTTATATTCGCTATTAGGAATATTTAAATAAAATTAATAATTACTGCTTTATTTATATAGCATACAATATATTTTTATTATTGTCAATATAGAAATATATTAAATATAAATCTTTATTTTTATTATCATAAATTAACAAAAATATATAAGTTTTAATTTAATGTTGTATTTATTATTTGCATCTATATATTAAATTAAGTAAAAACAATAAATAAAATATGCAATAGTATTATAATCCAAATTTATGTTGTATCTTTTTCCTGATATTATCGCGTATAGATCTTATAGGTATAATCCATACTAATCCGTCTATAAATTTTGATAAGTTATACTTTATATATGCTAAATCATTTCTGTTATGATATAATTCATCTTCTATTAGCTCTATATAATGTTCAACAGTGAAGTCTTTTTTCAGTCTTTTAAATCTTTTTTCTACTAACTCCAAATTGACTTCTATTTTTTTAGGATGTATTATTTTATTTATACTATATGTTTTAGTGTTTAATCTTTCATCATACTCAGCCACATGTGTAGCATCTACTGAACCTATATTGCTTACTAAATTATAGTTTGGTTCTATTGATATTCCATCATTAGCTATCATACTAAATGAGAACTGATAATCCCATGTATCACAATACTTCCTTAAAATAGGATTTTTGAAATCCATACATATTAATTTAGAGTACCCTCTCATATTTGCATTTTTTAATTCTTTTGTATATATTTTATCTAATTTACTGCATATAAGATCATAAGAATATTTTTATAATGTATAATCATAATATTTCCAAGCTCTTTTCCAAGTTGCCCAACCCCATACATAAGAACCAGGAAAAAATAAATAACTATCATTGGTATATGGTTCTCCAAAATGCCATCCGCTAATTTGCATAATTTTTTCATTATCCTTATAATAATCAAGTAATTCTTCACAAAATGAAAAAAATGTTAAATCAGGCAAACAGTCATCTTCTAATATTATACCATCCTCTTAATGTTCAAAAAGCCAATTTATTGCACCAGATACATTTAAACCACAGCCTAAATTTTCATCCCTAAATAATGTCTTTACTTCACAGTCCCAATCTACTTTTTCCACTATTTTTCTAGTATTCATACACTTTTCATATTCATCTTTAACATTTTTTCTTGGACCATCAGCGGCAATGTATAAACGAGGAGGCTTTGCTTGCCTTATAACTTCAAAAACTCTATTAGCTGTTTCATATCTTTTAAAAATAATAAAAAGTACAGCTTTATTCATTTATAAGCTCCAATATATAAATTTATAATTTGTTTATATTAAACTTGTTTTATAGTTGAACTATATTAATATTGGAGTTTTGCTTCCAACATAATTCTATTCATTTGGTTATAACAAAGGAGTAAAATATAGTATTTGTATATCTTATTAAAATAATACTATGTTTTACTTATGAAGTAACAAGTTATAATACATAATAAATTATATCATTGATTAATAAATTATCAAGTATGAATTGTTTAAGAGCCATATGCGGCATTTTAAAGTACTTGATAAAATTATAAATACGATGTCTTATATGTTGTATAAATTGTTGTTTTAATTCAGTATTTTGAGGACAGTGTAGGAAAAGAACTAGTATGCAAGCCTTATATATAATTTAAAAATACTAAATTAAAAATTTATAAGTATTAAAAAATTTATTTTTTGAACAATTCTAATATCTTTTATTTTTATCATAAAAATAGCTGATATATAAATATACCAGCCATTTTATTTTTGCATATTTTAGTATTAAGCTTTGTAAGGAACTTTTACTATGCCTTTTTTGACATGAGTTTTTCCTGTTTTAGGAGCTAAACCTACTCTATGGGCATCGTAAGGAAGCAGTATTAAAACTTCTCCTGGGGTAAGAGTTAAACGGGCAGTTCCTTCTCCTTCCCAATCATGGTAATCTGTGGCTTCATCATAATTTTTTGGCTTTAGAGTAGAAGTATTTGCTATTATAAAATCTTCAGCACCTTCAAATATTATTTGAACATCTACATATTTTAAATGTGATTCCCAAGGAGGATTATCCTTGTTATCATATTCCATAACATTAATGAAAGCCCCTTCGCAAATTTCTTTGTCTAAAGCATGCTTGCCTACAGATAGTTTTTTCAATTCATCATAATGCTCTCTTACATAGTTTTTAGCTTTCCATATAGTATCGTGGAAATTTTGATTAAATTCGCTTTTTATTGGTTTTAATATCATAATAAATCCTTTATATTAAATGTCCGCGTGAACAAATAACGGCCATAAAATAATTATAGCTTAGATAAATATTTATCAAACATATCTTTTAATACTTTTTTCTCAGCTTTGCCTAATGGTTTTGAACCCATAGGTGCTCTGCAGTATGAAACAGCAGAAGGATCATAGAAAGATATACATTCCTTAAGAGCAGGATATATTCCAACACCCAATAAAGTATTTATTATATCATTCATATCATGCTGTATTTTTAATGCTTTAGACAGATCTTTTCCTTCAACAGCTTTTATAACATTTTTAGCTAATGGAGCTTGAATATTATATGTTGAGCCTATTCCTGATCTTAAACCATAAGAAGCATAAGCTATTAGAAGTTCATCAAAACCAGCCCACATCATTTTATCAGGGAATCTTTGTATTAATCTTTCTAATAAGAATAGATTATCAGAAGTATATTTAATTCCCATTACTCTTTTATCTTCAAATAGTTTGCCGAAGTCATCTAAAGATATACTGTTATTAGATAAGCTAGGCAAGAAATAAATTACAAGAGGTATTTTACTTGTAGATTTTAATATAGTATTGTAATATTTACTTATATCAGCGAATGAGAAAGGATAGTAGTATGGTGTAACAGCTGATATTAAATCATACCCTAATTCTTCTGCTTTTTGAGCCATTTCGCATGCTTCATTAAGGTTTAATGTACCTACATGAGCTATCAACGGAATTTTTCCAGCGGCTTCTTCTTTAGTTATTTCAAAGACTGCTATTCTTTCATCTTTGGACATTAAAAGTCCCTCGCCTGTAGAACCACCTACATATAAACCGTCTACTTTCATACGGTCTATATTATGTCTTACATATTTTCTTAACACTTTTTCATCTAATTTTCCATTTTTAGTGAAAGGTGTCATTAGAGCTGATAATACACCAGAACATTTATTCATACTCTACTCCTTATAAATTTAACTATATGATATATTGTATAAATTAAGTTCAATTTTTGCAATATCTATATCATTTATTTTATAAAAAATATTTGCAAACTATAATCTTTTTGATATAATTAATTCTAGATATAGTAATTTTGTGATAATTATTTTTTTCAGTTAATATTTTTATGAAAGATGAACGTATTTTAATGTTTTTTAAATTTGTTTCTATAGTATTTTTAGTGCTATTTATATTGCTTAATATAGCGTCTATAGTGCATTATCAAAATAAATTTATTTTTATATTATTGTTTATCTTATTTATATTATTTTTTATACCATCTTCAATATTTTATAAATCTTACATAAGGTCATATATATTAAAAGATTATAAAGAAGTAGAAGAGAAATTATTAGACGGCAAGACCTATAGATTTTCTAGAATTAATAGTGTAATAATAGACGATTATCAAAGAGCTATTATAGATTTAAAAGAAAAAAACAGTTATATTTTGGGAAGATATGATGTCTTGAATAATATAAAAAACCAATATAAAAAAGACATGAAAAAGGCTAGAAAACTTCAGCAATCCATGCTTCCAAAAAAAATGCCTAATAATCATTTAATATCATCAGCATATATTTATAAACCTTTTGAGGTTATAGGAGGGGATTTTTTTGATTATGTATATATAAATCAAAATAAAATTTTATTTATTATATCAGATATAAGCGGACATGGTGTAGAGGCTGCTATTGTTACTGCTATGCTTAAATCTGTTTTTAGAAATTTAGCTAATTCTTTTGAATCTGCAGGCAGTATGATAAATGAGATAAACAGCACTTTAATTAATACTCTTCCTATCAATTATTATTTAACTATGATAGTTGCAGAAATAGACTTATTTAATTATAAAGTTACGTATTCCAATGCATCACATACTCCTCTTTTAGTAAGCAGAGGTGAGGATATAACTGAATATTCCAAAGGCGGTACAATAGTAGGGCTTTTTCCTAAGGCATATTATGAAGAAGAGGTTATAGATATAGATAAAGGTGATATATTGTTTTTTTATACTGATGGCTTGACGGAAGCATCGAGGTCTAAGAATAAATATGATTTTTATAGTATTAATAGGCTAAAAAAAGCTATTTATAATAATAGGTATTCTAGGGCTGATTCTTGTATTGAATTGATAAAAAAAGATTTTTATGAATATCTTTCATATATGTCGCCAGATGATGATTTTACAATGGTTTTATTTAAAATAAATTAAGTAATTCCGATACTTATACATGGAATGAAATATTATTTTACAAAGTTAGTTACAAATAGTTTATATATTATTAAATAGTAAAGGTTGTTATTGTGTATAATTCTACGATTGGATACGCTTCTAAACTTATTAAAGGCAGTATTGTATTTTCCATAGTGATATTTATTGCTATGTCTCAGCTTATGGCAATAACTTCTATATTTAGTTTAGTATGGAAATATGAAATTTTATTAAATGATAATATACCGTTTTTTAGAGAGTTTTCTATATATGCTCTGCTTATTATATTACTTATAATAGGAGTATTATTTTCGGTAATATGCAGTTTATATATATTTTCTAAAAATAATAGGATGTTTTCTACTCTCAGAATATTTGGTGCTACAAAATTGGCAATAAAAAAATTGGCTATGCTTATAAGTTTATTGTATCCTATAATATCATTTATTATATGCATAATAGAAATGGGTATATTATATTTAAGATACAGATCATATATACTTACTCTGATAGAAGTTTCTGATGTTATTAATGGTGCATTTGTAGTATTATGTGCTAATGTAGTTTTGATAGTAGGATTTATGATAGGTGCTTTTATATCTAATTCAATACTTTTGCATAAAGATCCTTATGAAGATTTGAGGGGAACTCTATGAATATAAAAATAATTAATATCTCAAAAACTTTCCCTTTAGGCGTTAATCAATGCAATGCTTGTGAAGATATCAGTTTAGATATTAATCAGGGCGATTTTATCAGTTTTGTAGGACATACTGGAAGCGGTAAAAGTACATTGCTTAGTATTATAGGAGGAATACTTAAGCCAAGCAGCGGTACTATTTATTATGATTCATATAAATTAAATGGTGCTTCTGAAGATGTTTTAGCTAGTTTTAGAAGAGAATATTTTTCTTATATATTTCAATATCCTGTAATTATACCCACTATCAGTGTTATAGATAATGTATTAATGCCTTTAGCTTTTAAACATAAAATTACTGATGAAAAAATTAATCAGACAAAGGAAAATATAGAACTATTCTCGCTTAAAGATAAAATGTATTCTAAGGCTTCTAATTTATCAGGAGGCGAAATGAAGAAGGTTGCTATATTAAGGGCTTTGGCTTATGGATGTAAGTGTTTAATAGCTGATGAACCTACAAGCGATTTAGACCCTGCAACCACTAAGACTTTAATGGAAATTCTTTCTACTATTAATAAGCAAGGAACTACTATTATTATGGTTACGCATGCTCATAATATAGCGGCTCATGCTAATAATGTTTATGAAATGTCTAACGGCAAAATAGTAAGATGTTTAAAATAATATATTAACCTTTGTTATATATATGCATCTCTAAATAATGATCTATTATAATTCTATATGAATTAATAATTTTTCTTATTTCATTTACATCTAAATTCCTATTTTTATATTCCGGCTGAAATCTTTTTAATTTATTGATTTTCTCTTTGACAATATTAGGAATAACATCTTCAGGAAGTTTTTTGCTGCTGTTAATTGACATCCAATTTCCATTTTCATCAAACGTAATGGATATTTCATTATCAAGTTCTGCTTTATATAAACCGTCTATTTTTTCTATGTGTACTACTTTAGATTTAATAAATTTACTTTTTATAAAAATATCAGCATTATAAGGTAATTGAATATTTATTACTTTAGCAATACCATCCATTTTGAACTCCTGCAATAACTTTTATACTTCCGATAATATTTTCGTATTTTGCAGTAATAAAATCAATATTCAAATGAAAATGATTTCATAAAATTTTTATATAAAGAATATAACAATTTTTTTATAAATGCAAATATTTTTTATTAATTTTTTTCATCACAATATATGTTATACATGATACAGTCGTTCCTATGCACATACCAAAAACAACATCGCTTGGATAATGAACCATCAAATAAACTCTTGAAAAACCTATAATTAAAGCTAGCAATACTGCAATGAAGCTATAGTCTTTATTAAAATATAAGAATATAGTGAAAAATGCGGCAAATGCTCCTGTAGCATGAGATGACGGACATGAAAATGAAGTTTCCAAATGCTTTCCTGCTTCTATCCAATACTGATAATAAATAGGATCAGCAAAAGGACGTTCTCTTGCTATTATTGGCTTTAATATTACAGCACCTATTAATACGGATATAAATAAACTAATCATCATATTAATACCGCAAAGCCTTGTTTTTTTTATTAATATTAATACAGCAGATATCAGAATTAAAACGAATCCTTCTCCTAGATGGGTTATCAAAGAAAAGAAAAAATCTAATATTTTATAATTAGTATGAAGATTATGTGCAAACTCTATTATAGTTTTATCAAAAATATTTATAATTTCCATTGTTTATTTTCCTTTATTTATTAAAATATTATATAATAACTGTAATTAATAGAACTAAAAACAGTTAATTTTATTTATCGTAATATTATTTAATTTGTTAGCAAATGTTTTTTGTAAAAAATAGTTTATATATGAAAAATATACTATTAATTTTATTAACATTATTATTTATATCATGTTATCTTATGATTTTATTATTTATTTATAAAAATGACTGAAAAGATAGTGAACATATTATTAAAATGTAATACTTATATAAATATTAAAAGTTATGACTGATGTACTGATTTAATAAGAACTTGTGAAGAAATAGTTAACTATAATAAAAACTTAATACATATAAAGTTATAATAGATATGTATGGTTTTACTGTATTATGTTTTAGAGTATTATAAAAATGATTTAGAACTATTAATTATAAAAATAAAAAATAAACTCAATATAAAGAGTTTTTGAAACGGCTCTTATATATTGAGTTTAAAAAATCAAATTAAATAAATTAAAGTCTTACAATTTCTCTAGTTATTTCTTTTAAGCTGTGAACACCGCACATAGTCATAGCATCTTCAAGTTCAGCACCTAATTGAGCAGCATAAGATTTAACTCCTTCTTCTCCTCCGCCGTAAGCTGCTATTACAAAAGTTCTAGCAATAACAACACCGTCAGCTCCAATAGCAAGAGCTTTTAATATATCAGTACCGCTTCTAATTCCTCCGTCTACCAATATTTTTATTTTTCCTTTAACACCGTCAACAATTTCAGGCAATACTTCAGCAGTAGAAGGACATTGATCTAGTACGCGTCCTCCATGATTAGATACAATTATAGCATCAGCTCCAGCCTCAACCGCTTTTTTGGCACCTTTTACAGTCATTATTCCTTTTATTATGAATGGTATTTTAGCAATCTCTTTTATTTGTCTTAATTCATCAATAGTTTTACTTCCAGCCTTTGGAGTAAGATTTTTTAAAAAAGGAAGTCCAGCTCCGTCAACATCCATAGCAACGGCAAAAGCATTTGAATCTGCAACCAATTTCATTTTTTCTTTTATAACATCCATGTTCCAAGGCTTAACAGTAGGTATTCCTATGCCGTTTTGTTTTTTTATCATAGAAGTAGCTGCCATCATTACATTAGGATTAGTACCATCTCCTGTAAAAGCAGCAATACCAGCCTCATAACATGATTTTACTAATATATCATTATATTCTTCTTCAGTATATTTATTGCCGTAATGAAGCTGAACCGCACCTACGGGACCAGCAAATATTGGGTATTTAAACTTTTTTCCAAATAGTTCAAAGGAAGTATCAATATCTTCATTAGAACATATTGTATCCATATTGAGCCTTATTTCTCTCCATTTGTCATAATTTCTAATAGCAACATCTCCTATTCCTTTGGCACCAGGTCCTGGCATACTATTTTTACATACCTTACCATTACATATAATGCATGCTTTACAGAACCCCATACAGTCTTTAGCATTTTCTATAATTTCTTTATAAGTCATAAGATTTCCTCCGATATAATTAAACTGATAAATAATTCCACATCAATAATACTAAATATAAAAAATAAAACAAGCAAATTTATTAATAACAATTTTTTTATAGTATTAAATTATTTTTATAATATAATATAATGTTATTAGATTATATGTAGTTAATAAATTAAAATAGGAATTACAAATGACAAAAATATCTAATTATATTTTTAATAAGATATATAACACCAATATAATTTAATATGGTGTAAAGAAGCTTTGAAAGATTATAAAAAAGCTTTAGAATTAGATACCAAATAATGAATATGCAATTGAAAATATGAAAAGTCTTAAAAAAGAATATGCACTGAAATAAAATTATTTTTATAGGAAATTGTATTATGAATAACAGCAATAATAGTATTGAAGAATTATTAAATAAAGCAAAGGAAGCATTTGAAAATAGAGAATATGAAAAGTCTATTGAATATATAGATAAAGTTATATTTTATAATGGTGATTCTTATGATGTTTATCATAACAGAGGATTAGCAAAATTAAATTTGCTTTTATATGAAGAAGCTGTAAAAGATTTTGACAGAGCTATTGAATTGGGTGATGATACTACAGGAATTTATTATGACAGAGGTTTGGCAAAATTATATTTATATTTTTATGAAGAGGCTATAGAAGATTTTAACAGAGTTTTACAAATAAATGATAATGATATTGATTCCCGCATTAATATAGGGCTATGTTATCTTTATATGAAAAAGTATAAAGAAGCTATGAATATTTATAATGAATTAATAGAAGATTTTCCTGATAATATTAATTCTTATAATAATAGAGGATTATGTAAGTTTTATTTATCTCAATTTGAAGAAGCTATTAAAGATTTTAATAAAGTTATAGAATTGGATAAAAATGCTGCGGCATATAACTATATTGGTTTATGCAGATACAATTTAAATGAATTTGATGAAGCTTTAAAATGTTATGAGAAGGCTATAGAGATAAATCCTAATCTCATTACATCTTATCATAACATTGCTTTGTTAAAACATTCTATAGGTTTAGATGATGAGGCTTTGTCTTATTTAAATAATGCTTTGGAAATAGAGCCTGATAATATTGAAACATATTTAAAAATTTATTCTATAAAATTAGGTTTAGGTTTAGAGAGGGAAGCTAATGAATATTTAAATAAGATTATAAAAATGTACCCTGATGACCTTTATATTTATGACAGAATAGGAAATATAAAAATTGATGCAGGATATATGGAGGAGGCTTTAGAATATTTAAAAAAAGCATTAGAAATAAATCCTAATTTTATTGATGCATATTATGATATTGCTTTTGCTTTGCATAAATTAGATTTAAATAATGAAGCTTTAGAATATTTAGAAAAAGCACTTAAAATTTATCCTAATAATGCAGATACTTATTTTAAAATATTTTTGATTAAAAGAGCTTTAGGAGATTATGATGAGGCTTTATCTTATTTAAATAAAATACTTGAAATAGATAATAATGATATTGGTATTTATAATGAAATTGCTTTGATAAAAATTGAATTGGAATTATATGATGAAGCTTTATATTATTTGAATAAGGCTTTAGATATAGATAATGATAATGCTGAAATATATAATACTATTGGTCTTGTATATTTCAGCAGTAAAAAATATGAAGAAGCTATTAAATATTATAATAAAGCTTTGGAGTTAGATGCTTCTATGGACAGTGCCTATTATAATATTGGCTTAGCTTATTATGAAATGTATGATTATGATAAGGCTATTGAATACTATAATAAAGCATTAGAGATAAATGCTCAATATTCAGCTGCTTATATTAATTTGGGACTTATTAAACATAATTCAGGAAATTATCAAGAGGCTATTGAATACTATAATAAAGCATTGGAAATAAATAATGATTATGGATTAGCTTATTACAACATTGCTCTCGCTGAAATGAGTTTAGAAGATTATGATAAGTCTTTGGAAGATTTTAACCGTGCATTAGAATTTGGTTATGATGAAGCAGATATTTATGCTAATATAGGACTTATATATTTAAGAAAGACTGTATATGATAAAGCTATAGAGTATTATAATAAAGTACTAGAAATAAACCCTAATAAACTTGGTGCTTATTATAATATTGCTTTTTGTTTATCTAATATGAACAGATATGAAGAGGCTTTAGAAATATATGATAAAATAATAAAAGAGTATCCTGATAATTTTGATGTTTATTATGAAAGGGGATATACTAAATATAGAGCATTAAAGTACGAAGAAGCTATAAAAGATTTTGATATACTTATAAATAAAAATCCTAATCATTTTAATGCCTATTATTGCAGAGGCTGTTCTAAAAAGTATTTAAAAAATTATGCTGAAGCTATTGTAGATTTAGACAAAGCTATAGAATATAATCCTAATAATCCAGACTATTACAGTGAAAGGGCTTCTTGTTATGATTATTTACATCAATATATAGAGAGTATTAGAAATTATGATAAAGCTATTGAATTAAATAGTAATGATTGGTTTTTATATATTTTAAGAGCTAAAGAGAAATTCCTTTTATCAAAAGAAACTAGTTCAGAAAATAAAACAGATGATAAGAAATCATTTTTTGGTAAAATCATATCAAAAATTACTTCATCTAAAAATTACACTGATTTAGAAAAATCAGCATTAAATGATTTGGAAAAATCTTATAAATTAGCTTTAGAAGATGAATTTTATCTTATGGTATTTAAAGATATTATAAAAGATGAGTTTACAGATATAGATTTAGCAGCTGAATTTTGTAAGGATAAGGATATTTCTTTATAAATTAAGATATTAGAAGCTGTTTTATTTTTTGTTTTAATTTTTGAAAAATTGATAAACTTAAAAAGTTTTAGTATATATCTAAAGGACTATATTTTGTCAAAAATAAAATTATATTTTATTGTTATATCTGGAGCTTTGCCTCAGACTCCACTTCTTTTGGTTCCGCAAAGAAGCAGGCACAGCCCGCAGTTGCGAAGGGCTATATTTTAGCTTAAATTAATAATCTATCTTACATGTAAGAGAATTTTAGTATGATTTAGTACTAATTATATACTTGCACTTTTTGCTTCTTTGACGCTGTCCGCCTGTGGCGTGTGGCGGGAAAAAGAACAATAAAAAAATGGCAAACTTAAAAAGTTTTAGTATATACTATGATATAATTGTATCATATACAAAATTGTAACTTGTATATTAATAATAAATAGTTATAGGAGTTAAAAATGGCAACAATGACTAATTTTTTATTCAGTCAACATTTAAAAGAATCTAAAAATAAATTAGAAAATTTAAAAACAGAATTAAATAAATGTATAGATGAATTTAATGATTTTTTAAATAATATTGATGCAGAAAACTATTCTGATTTTGATAATTTCAATAACAGAGCAAAAACTTTTAATGAAAAATTAAATAAAATAATCGCAGATAAAACATATATTATAGGCAGTTTTACAAATATAGTTGATAATCATAAAAAAGTTGATATTGATAGTTTAAACAATCTTACTGATTATCATGATTATAATTCTAAAGGTATTCATAAAAGTGCTAATGGAGAATATGCAGAAGCTATAAAATATTATGATGAGGCTATAAAGTTAAACCCTAATATGGCAGATGCTTATTATAATAAAGGTATTGCCAAAACTAAACTTGGACTTTTAAAAGAAGTTATAGAAGAATATGATAAGGCTATAGAATTAAGAGCTGATTATACAGATGCTTATTATAATAGAGGACTTATTAAAAGCGATTTAGGACTTTTAGAAGAAGCTATAAAAGATTTTGATAAAGCTTTATCAATAAATCCTAATTTATTTGATGCTTATCATAATAAAGGATTATTAGAAAATGAGCTGGGGCTTTTCAAAGAAGCAATAAAAGATTTTAACAAAGCTATAAAAATAGCAGATGATGATGCGGTTATTTACAACAACAGAGGTAATGCAAAATATAATTTAGAGCTTTATGAAGAATCTATTAAAGATTATGATAAAGCTATAAAATTAAATCCTAATTATGCTTTTGCATATAATAATAGGGGAAATGCTAAAGATAATTTAGAGCTTTATGAAGAGGCTATAAAAGATTTTGACAAGGCTATAGAATTAAAACCTGATTATGCGGATGCTTATAATAATAGGGGCTGTTCTAAAGAAAATTTAGGTTATTATGAAGAGGCTTTAAAAGATTATAAGAAGGCTTTAAAATTAGATCCTAATAATGAATATGCTAAGGAAAATATAAAATATATTAAAGAAGAATATGGTTTGAAATGAAGCTGTAATATATTGTTTTTTTATTAAAAAATATAATGATTTTATAATTTATCAATGTTAAAGAAGCTATAGAAGGCTACCTTTCAGTTGATATTGAAGAATATTGTAAAGAAAATATTGTGAAAACTATTGATGTAGTATTATGAAAACTGTAAGCGGTAAAAAATTTTGTAAATTAATAAACTCTATCTAACTCCCCACCCTTTATTCTTATTAATTCAATCTGTTATTTTTATCTTATTATATTTTTTACTTATGCTGTTATTATAAAGCCCGCCCTAGATTTATTTAAATTGATAATCTTCACAACGCACGCTAAGCTAAATTATAAATATAAATGAATTGTGAATTCTAATTTTTATAATATATAAAATTTTATTAACCGTGCGTTTAAGTAAAATCTTAAATTTAATAAACGTTTGGGTGGGTGTGCATTTTTATATTAGACAATAAACTAATGAAAAGATTAAATTTCTAAAAATAGACAAAAAAAGTATATAGGGTGGGGATTAAAAAAAATACTATTATATAAATTTGTTTTAAAATTGACTTAGTTTAAAGTTTGACAAAAGTTTAATTTTAATAGATAATATACTGTCAATAATAATTTAATTATTTGCATAATCCCAATTAAGAAGGTATTTTTATGTTTTCTTATGTTGTTAGAAGATTATTAGTTTCACTTTTAACCCTTTTTGTTATAGTTACTATTACTTTCTTTTTGATGCATACAGTACCTGGAGGACCATTTGTAGGTGAAAAACCTTTGAGTGCTGTTGCATTAGAAAATTTGAATAAGAAATACGGTTTAGATAAACCGCTTATAGTGCAGTATGCCAATTATTTAAACAATGCAATTAGAGGAGATTTAGGCACTTCTCTTACAAAGATAGGTCAGTCTGTATCAGGAACTATTATAAGAGCTTTTCCAGTATCATTTAGGCTTGGAATATTCAGTATGTTTATTTCAACTACTATAGGGGTATTGTTTGGAATAGTTGCAGCATTAAGGCATGGAAAGGTTGTAGACAGAGCTGTAATGGTTGCCGCTACTTTGGGTATAGCGGTACCAAGTTTTGTAGTTGCTACAGTTTCTATTATTGTGTTTTCTGTACAGCTTAAACTTCTTCCAGCTTATGGATTTGATTCATTTGCTCAGTATATAATGCCTGGATTTGCTTTGTCTTTTAGTTCTTTAAGTTTTATGGCTAGACTTATGAGAAGTTCTATGCTAGATGTTATTCATCAGGATTATATAAAAACAGCAAGAGCAAAAGGTATATCAAGAGGAATAATAATATTTAAGCATGCATTAAGAAATGCTATTATACCAATAGTTACTTATATAGGACCTCTCGCTGCAGCAATTTTAACAGGTTCATTCGTAGTAGAGAAAATATTTAATATACCTGGACTTGGAAGATACTTTGTTGAAAGTATTACTCAAAGGGATTATCCTACAATATTAGGTGTTACAATATTCTATGGAGCTTTTTTAATAGCTATGAATTTCTTGGTTGACTTATCTTATGGTATTATAGACCCTAGAATAAAAATACAAGATTAAATATATAAAGGCGGCTTAATTAAATGGAAAATATGCAAAGTTTAGATAAATCATTATTTGTTAAAGCCACAGATGAAGAAAAAGCTTCAGCTGAGGTAAAAAGAGAAAGTGTAACATATTGGCAGGATGCATACAGAAGATTTAAGAAAAATAGAGTTGCTTTAGTATCTATTATAGTTATTGGTATTATAGCAGTTCTTTCTATAATTATACCTATGGTTTCAGAATATGGATATGCTCAGATAAACAGAGGAGTAGAAAATAGTCTTCCTACTTTTGAACATCCATTCGGTACTGATACTTTAGGAAGGGATTTGCTTGTAAGATGTATGATAGGAGCCAGAATATCTCTTTTAATAGGTATAGTATCTGCTACTTTAGTTGTAATAATAGGTATAGTTTACGGTTCTATATCAGGTTATTTCGGAGGGCTTACAGACAGCATTATGATGCGTATAGTAGATATAATAAGTGCAGTTCCAACACTTTTGGTAGTTGTATTATTATCAGTTGTACTTAAAGCTCCTATGGATAAATTATTTTTGCAAAATGAGTCATTAAGAGGAATAGGGCTTTTAGGACCTGGACTTTTTAGTATATTCATAGTTATATCTCTGCTTTATTGGACTAATATGGCTAGAATGACAAGAGGGCAGATTTTGGCATTAAAGGGACAGGAGTTTATAACAGCGGCAAGAGCTTTGGGAACTCCTCATAGCAGAATAATTTTTAAGCATTTAATACCTAATGCTATGGGAGCTATAATAGTTTCTGCTATGGTTCAGATACCTAATGCTATATTCGTTGAGGCTTTTTTAAGTTTCTTAGGTTTGGGAGTTAGTGCTCCTATGGTTTCGCTTGGTTCTCTTACTTCTAATGCTGTAAGCGGTGTTTATTCTTATCCTTATCAGCTCCTTTTCCCTGCCGCTTTGATAAGTATTATAATACTTTGTTTTAATTTGGTTGGCGACGGATTGAGGGATGCATTAGACCCTAGAATGAAAAACAGATAATATAGAGCAAGGTTATAAAAGAGGATATTTTGATGGAAAATAATACCAGTAATTTATTAGAAGTTAAAAATTTAAGTGTGTCTTTCTTTACCCCTCTTGGAGAAGTTAAGGCAGTTAATAATATTTCTTATAAACTAGATAAATCTAAAGTTTTGGGTATAGTGGGGGAGTCTGGAAGCGGCAAGAGTGTTTCAGCTTATTCTATTATGGGGCTTATTGATGAACCCGGTAAAATTATGAATGGAGAGATACTTTTTGAGGGTAAGAATATCCTTAAACTTTCAGAACATGAAAAGAAAAAAATCAGAGGAAATGAAATATCAATGATTTTCCAAGACCCTATGACTTGTCTTAATCCAGTTTACACTATAGGCAATCAATTAATGGAAGCATTGACTACGCATCAGAAAATAAGCAAGACTGATGCAATAGAGAGAATAGTTGAACTTCTTACATTAGTTGGTATAAATGAACCTAGAAGAAGAATGAAACAATATCCGCATGAGCTTTCTGGCGGTATGCGTCAGCGTATAATGATAGCTATGGCTTTGGCAGGAGATCCTAAAATACTTATAGCAGATGAGCCTACTACAGCATTAGATGTTACTATACAGGCACAGATACTAGAGCTTATAAAGGATATACAGAAAAAAATCAATATGGCAGTTATTCTGATTACGCATGATTTTGGTATTGTTGCTGATATGGCTGATGATATTATAGTAATGTACGGAGGCGGTATAGTAGAACGCGGAACAGTTTTTGATATATTTGAGCGTCCTAAACACCCTTACACATTAGGGCTTTTAAAATCACTTCCTCGTATTGATATAAAGCAGGATAGACTTATTCCTATAGAAGGTACTCCTATTGATTTGCTTAATATGAAGTCTGGATGTCCTTTCAGTACAAGATGCAAAGAATGTATGAAGGTATGTATTGATAATAAGCCTCCTATAACAGAGTTTGAGAAAGGTCATTTTTCAGCCTGCTGGCTTCATCAAATGCCTAAATAATTTTTAGTTAATATAAAAGAGAGTTTTTATGAAACCTTTAATAGAAATACAAGATTTGAAACAACATTTTAAAATCAAAGGCGGATTCTTTGGAAGAAGCATACAAACGGTAAAAGCGGTTGACGGAGTATCTTTTACAATAAATAAAGGAGAAACTTTCGGACTAGTAGGAGAGTCTGGAAGCGGAAAAACTACTTTGGGAAGAACTTTACTTCATTTATATAAACCTACAAGCGGAAAGATATTTTTTGACGGAGAAGAGGTTAATGACGCTAATTACAGGCAATACGCTAAAAAGATGCAGATAATTTTCCAAGACCCTTATGCTTCGCTTAATCCCCGCATGACAGTTGAAGATATAATAGGGGAGGCACTTGATGTACATAAACTTTATTCTACTAAAGATGAAAGAAGGGAAAAAATAATAAAACTTCTTAAATTAGTTGGTCTTAATGCCGAGCAGGCACAGAGGTACCCTCATGAGTTTTCAGGCGGACAAAGACAGCGTATAGGCATAGCCAGAGCTTTGGCAGTTAATCCAGAGTTTATAGTTTGCGATGAGCCAGTATCTGCATTGGATGTTTCAATACAAGCTCAGATTATTAATATGCTTTATGATATGCAGCAGGATATGAAGCTTACTTATTTATTCATTGCTCATGATTTGGCAGTAGTGCGTCAAATATCTAAAAGAATAGGGGTTATGTATTTAGGAAATATTGTAGAGCTTACAGACAGCGAATCATTATATACAAAATCGCTTCACCCTTATACTCAGTCTTTAATTTCCGCTATACCTATATCAGAGCCTTCAATTGCAAAGACAAAAAAACGTATAATACTTTCAGGTGAAATACCTTCTCCAATCAATCCTCCTTCAGGATGTAAGTTTAGAACGAGATGTCCTAAAGCTGAAGCTGTTTGTGCGGAAAAAGTACCAGAGTTTAGAGAGGTAGAAAACGGGCATTACTGTGCTTGCCATTTGGTGTAATAATACTTGATATTTATTAAATTTTAAGATACACTTCACATATGGATAATAAGTTATATGAAGACAGACAGACAGACAGATATATATATATATATATTATAATAATTTTTATATCAGTGATATCAGCATTATTTATACATATTTATGCTTTTAATAGAACTGCTATTTATATAGATCCTATATATCATCTATATGATATTAAGCAGTATTATGAAACAAATACTATACCAGTTGTTGGTAATAGACTTATGAATCCAGAGTATGTTACTGATAATACCTCTTATGCTAGGATACCGGGCGGATTTTATTATATACTTTATTTACTATGCTATAGTTTAAGCGGAGCTTCTATTGCAGGAGCTAGAATTATTTATATAATACTTTGTGCTATAATACTTATTTTATTTTTGTTTTGGATATATAAAAGATTTTCTCTGTACTTATGTGCTGTTTTATCAGCATTAATACTTACTAATGGGTATGTTATCTTTTCCTCAAATGATTTTTGGAATCCTAATGTACCGTTGATGCTTTCTTTTATACTTTTAATAATATTTTCTGAATATGTATCAAATAATAATGAAAAATTAGCTTTTATATCTGCAATGCTTATTTTTCCAATAGAAGCCTTAATGGCTCAGGGACATATTGCCGTATTTTTTTCTATAGTTCCTACAACAATTCTTTATCTTATAATCAGATATAAAAGAACATTAAAATATATTAAAGCTCATTTGCTTGGTGTATTTATAGCTTTTTTAACCTATTTACCATACTTAGTTTCAGAAATAAAAAATGGTTTTCTTAATACTAATTTAATGATTAATATGCAAAGCACATCTAGTTTTAAAGGACTTCCTCAAGTTTATTCTATACTTATTTTTCCAACTAATGAAATGTCTGTTTTGTATGGTACTAATTCTACACCTACTAATTATTTTTGGTTCAATGAAAATACTTTCTTTGTAGGTATGATATTTTTAGCTATTACTGCTATTATTTCTTTAGTAGCCTTTATATATTCAATAATCTTTTTGTTTAAATCAAGAAAAATTGAATTAAAAACTTCTGCTAGTATTATAGAAAAAGAGGGATTTATATTTTATTTATTATTTATACCAGCTACTTGTTTTACATTCTTTATATTTAAATCAGCTCCTGGTACTTTTAGATATTTATATGGAGTATTTGCTTTTTCTTTTATAACTATAATAATATTATTTAATGAATTATTAAAAAATAAGAATAAGCTGCTTATGATTTCTATAATATTTCTTACACTAAATAGTATAAATATGGGATTTTTACATTTGACAAGATATTATAATTTATTTGAAGCTCCATATACAGAGAAGAAATTTAGAAATATATTAACTGCAGTGTCCAAAGATGCTCAAGGCAGAGCTTTTAAAATAATTCCTTATGATGAACATTATTTTGATAATATGAAATCAGCTTATTTTTCAAATTTAGCTTGGAATAGAGATGATAATTCAAAATTAGTATATTTTATTTATTATGAAGTTGAAAATGTTAGGCTAAAAACGACTGGTAAATCAAAATCTTATGATGATATATTAAATAATTTGCCTAATGATGCCGAATTTATTGCTGGAGATGATAAATTAAAGGTATACAGATATATAGAAAGATAAATTTTTTGTATATACCTAAACAATTATAATTTGTCAAAAATAAAATCATATTTTGTTTTTAATTTGGCTCTATAAAAAATTTGGTATTTTTATAGCTTCTATAATGACGGCATTAGTATTATGCAATCCGTATGTTATTATGTCTATTACTGATTTTTGGAATCCTAATATTACTTTGATATTTAGTTTTTTATTTTTTATACTTTTATTTGAATATATAGATAGCAGCAGTGATAAAATAAAGAAAGCATCATCGATTTTTATATTTCCTATACTTGCTATTATGGCTCAAGGGCATTTTGTAGTTTTTTTCTCTATGATTCCTACTATTATAATTTATCTTATTATACGTTTTAAGAATACAAAAAATTATTTATTATATTGGACTTTAGGAGTTTTTATATCTTTTTTACTATATTTGCCGTATTTGATATCCGAGTTTCAAAGCGGATTTAATAATATAAATCTAGCTATAAATATAAGAGATAATTTAAATAAAATACCATTTCCTCAAATATATGCATTGATTATTTTTCCTACGAATGAAATGTCTAGTTTAATTGGTACTAGATTTAATTCTATATTATATTTTTGGACTAAAGATGGTATTTATATTTATAGTTTGATATTTTTATTTTTTTCTTTACTATTGTCTGCATTTATGTTTTTTTATTCTATATTATTTTTTCTAAAAAATAATAAATCATTAGAAAGTACAGATAAAACTTTAAAAGAAATATTTTTTATTTTTTTAATATTTATACCAGCAACGATATTATCTTTTATTATTTTTAGGTCAAAATCTGGTACATTCCATTATCTATATTCTGCTTTTTCAATTTCTTTTATAACTTTTATAATATTCTTTAAAATTAATGAAAATAGTTTGAAAAATAATGTAAAGATATTAATATTGATTTTCTTTATTTTAAACTCTTTTGCTGTTTTTTTAGAATTTTATAGATATATAAAATTATTTCAGGAGCCTAGAAGCGAGAAAGTATTATACGATGTTGCTAATTTTATAAAAAATGACTCTAAAGGTAAAAAAATAGATATATATGATAATTTTTCAGGAATAGTTAATAAACAATTTGAAGATATTTTTAAAATATATTTCAAAGATATAAATTTAAATATTTCTTCAAGCCCTGATATCTTATATGTTATAAGAGATAATATTGTCAGAGAAAATTGGGACGATAATAGAAATAATAATGAAATGAAATATCTTATAGATAATAACGCTATTGAGTTAACGAATATAGGCGGATATACAATATATAAATTTCCTAAAATACCATAATATATAAAAATATTTATTATGGATAGTATTTATATTATAACAAAGTTTCTATAAACTGTCTTGCAACTCTCGGACTTCTTCCAGCACTTCTTATAGCATAGCTTTCAGCCTGCTTTATAATATCTTCTTTATGCATCTGAATATTATTATCCTTAGCATAAGATAATACTATATCAATAAATAAATCCTTATCTGGTCTTTGGAAAGTTATAATTATTCCAAACCTATTAGTTAAACTCATTATTTGCTGGATGGTATCTTCTATATGAATGTCATCTCCTTGTCTGTCATTAAAATTTTCTTTTATTAAATGTCTGTAATTAGAAGTAACATAAACTGCCACATTTGTTGGAAAAGAGTTTACCCCTCCTTCAAGCACTGCTTTTAAATATGAAAATGTATCATCATTAGAAGAGAAAGTTAAATCATCTATAAATATTATAAATTTTAAAGGACTTAAACTTAATGTTTCTATTATATCTGTTATGAATGATAATTGACTTTTTTTAACCTCTATAAGTCTTAATCCGTCATCTTTAAACATATTTGCTATTGCTTTTATAGTACTGCTTTTTCCTGTTCCAGCATCGCCGTAAAGAAGTACATTATTAGCTTTTTTACCTTCTAATAGGCTTTTAGTATTAGCTATAACCTTGTTTCTCTCTCTTTCATAGCCGTATAAATGCTCAATATCCTGCATATCCTGATGCTTTGCTGGTATAATATTTTTCTTGTCATCAAGTGTAAACATATTGTTTCCATAGAATATGCCGTATCCTTTTTTATCTATATTATTTATATGGTTTTTATATATAGTATAAAAAATTATATTATTATTTTCTAATTTAACTATATTACTAGAATATTCTTCATTAAACAGTGCATTAAAATCGAATGATGAAATTAATTCAAAGAAATCAAGCTCACTTTTTAATGCTTTTTCCAATGACTGATTAATGTTTTGTTTTTTTATATATTTATTTATGTATATATTATTATCTATAAGTATTTGTTCTAATATATAATCTCCTAATGTATTATTATATTTAAATAATTCGTACAAAAAATCTGAATAATGATCTAATATCATTACTTTATTGTTATCATCATAAATATCCAAAAATTTAATTAATTTTTTTATGACTTTTGTTTTTAATATATCTCTAAATATCACTAAATTAGAAAAACCTATTCTTATTTTCGTTATTTTATTATTCATATTCATATTCCATAATTATTATTTATAGTGAAATATTTTATTTTATTATAAATAATATTCAAGTATTTTTTATTTTTTGTATGCATAAAATAATATTTTTATTATATTTAAAATAAGATTTAAAAATTATTTATGCTATTAAATTTAGCACTATATAATTCCGAAAATCATTATTAATAACTATTTTATTGGAGATGTTTATTATGAAAATAAGGACTAGGTTTATCATATTCGGTATTTATACTTTTGTAGTTACAGTTTTGTTAATATATCTTCAGATTAGAATAGTAAGAAGCATTACAGAATATATCCGTATTTACCAGCATACAATAAAATCATCTGCTATAGCAAGACAATATCAGCAGAATTCAGCATTTTTAACACAATTTGTTAGAAGTTTTGTTGCCACAGGTAATGCAAAATATGAGCAAGCCTACAATGATTGTATAGCGATATCAGGAGGTACTAAGCCTACACCTGTAAATTATGATAGAGGTATATATTGGTCTATATATTTAGGAAGCGGTAAAAAGCCTTCTTATGACGGAGAAACAAAATCTTACTCAAACGTAATGAAAGATTTAAATTTTTCTAAGGATATGTTTGATTATCTTACCTTATCAAAAAGCAGATCAGAGGAATTGGTAAAATTAGAAGTTCAGGCTATGGATATTATAAAAAGTATACCTAATAGAAATGCAGACGGCAGCATACCAGATGAATATAAGGCAAGACAGTTAGAGGCCATAGAGCTTGTTAATGGGGATGCTTATGAACAAAAGGTTGCTGAAATAATGACTCCTATTAATCAGTTTTTTGACAGACTTGATGCAGATAATGCTTTAAATTTGCAGAAAGCTGCTGGAGAGGTTAAAAAAGACACTATATTGTTCTTTATATGTTTATTTATAGTAGGTTTTTCAGTTGTACTTTTCTTAGCTTCTTTGGGAAGAACTGTAGGAACGAATTTAAGATTATGCGTTCATCTAGCTTCTGAAATATCTAATGGTAATTTAAGTGTAAGAATAGATGAAAGCAAACTTAAAGGAAACAGCGAATTTGCAGCATTGCTTCAAAGTTTCCATGATATGATATATCATTTAAGAGATATTATATCAAGAGTTTTAGAGAGTTCTAAAGAAATATCAGAGGCTGCTACTGAAATAGCACAAGGAAATACTGATTTATCAAGCAGAACAGAAATGCAGGCTTCTCATTTGGAAGAAACAGCTTCATCTATGGAGCAAATAGCTTCAACAATAAAATCATCTGCTGATAATTCTGTAAGAGGAAATCAGATGATGCAGGATTCAGAAAAATCAGTTCAAGAGGCTGGCGACATAATAGAAGCTACAACAAATAATATAGAGCTTGTATATGAAGCTAGTAATAAAATAACTGATATTATTAAAATAATAGAAAATATTGCTTTTCAAACTAATATATTAGCACTTAATGCAGCTGTAGAGGCAGCACGTGCAGGAGAGCAAGGCAAGGGATTTGCTGTTGTTGCAAGCGAGGTTAGAAACTTAGCACAAACAAGTCAGTCTTCTGTTAAAGATATTACATCTCTTATTGCTGACTCTAATGATAAAATTAGAATAGCTACTGAAACTGCTAGAAAATCCAAAGAAATATTCATGGATATTGAGCAAAAAATAGAAGATACTTCTAAGATTATGCATGATATTAGTGCTATGGCGGTAGAACAGCAGGCTGGTGTTGACCAAGTTAATATTGCTGTTTCGCAGATGGATCAATCCACTCAGCAGAATGCTTCTTTGGTAGAGGAAGCTACAGCATCTTCTGAAGCTTTAATGGGACAGGCTAAAGAACTTGTTGAATTGATGCATTTCTTCAAAGTTTAATACAAATTATGAATTTTAAGCAATAGCTGTATATTATTAATATACGGCTATTGTTTTTTTATATATATTATAATTATATATAATTATGTTTATATTCATTATATTAGGGTTTATCTTATGAAGAAAATTATTATAATATTTAGTTTGTTATTTTTAATTAGTTATTTATCTTTTGGTCAAAAAGCAATTATGTCAGTTCCTGCTGAAGATTTAGTTGGTGTTTTTGTCAGAAATGATGGGGCAAGAATAGAACTTATATTAAAAGATTATAGATCATTTTATATAGAGGGTCTTGCTGTATCTAGCAGGGGCAATATTTCTGAATTAGATTATACTGTTTATTATTATGAAGATGAAAATATTATGAAATATGAAACTGAAAATTATACATTAACCATAATTGTAGAAGATGAAAATACTTTGCATATAACAGAAGAAGGCATTAATGAATTATCTGGTATTAATGTATCTTTTGACGGTATTTATATTAGAGAATAATATAATTTTATAAACTAAATTTTTTTATTACTATATTTTTTTATTACTATGACAAAAATTGTCGCATATATACGTTATTATATTAGTATATAAAAAATAGTACAGGAGTTTATTATGCTGCCTTTTAATCCGCCTTTTATGTATATGTGTAATTCTTGCGGAAAAATTTTTAGTAAAAGTAAAAAGCCTATTTTGGGAAATATGATATTTTCTATTTTGTCTAAACCAAAATGTCCTAAATGCGGAAGCAGGGATACTAAATCTATTGACAATATTATAAAAAAATAATATTTAAAATGTAAATTAAATAATTACACACTAATTTTTAATTAAAATAGAATGTATTAATAATATGCAAAACAACCTTGTTTTTTATATATAATAATATTATAATATAATAAGCATAATAAATTAATTTTAATATTGGAGAATTCTATGACATTAGATACTTTAAATAAAGAAGTTGAAAGACAAAAAAGAAAAATAGCTGATATAGAAGAAGCTATTAATAAAGTAGAAAAAGAATTAGGCGAAGATTTATCTGCTGAGAAAAGAGATATTAAAGATCAAAAAGAATTCCTTGATGATCCAGGTCTTCAAATTGCCATTGTAGGTACTATAAAAGCTGGGAAGTCTACTTTTATTAATGCTCTTTTTGAAGATTATATTGCTTCTACTGAAGTTACTCCGGAAACCGCTTCTTTAACTAAATTCAAATACAGTGATCAAAATAGATTGGTTGTAAAATTCTACAATAGAGAAGAATGGAATAAATTATGGAAAAGTGTTGAAGAATCAGAAAATAGAAGTAAAAATAGAATTTTTAGAGAGGAATATGATAGTTTACGTTCAAATGAAATAGAAAGCAGTTATATAGGACGAAGTGATGAAGTAATAAATGTTTCCGACATAAATGAATTAAAAGAAAAAGTAAAAAAATATACTTCTAAGCAAAGCAGAGAGCATTATTTTGTAAAAGAACTCATAGTAGAACTAAATAATACAAGAGTTCCAAAAAATGTTACAATAGTAGATACTCCGGGGCTTAATGATGTTGTAGAATATCGTTCTAATATTACAAGAGATTACATAAAAAGAGCTAATGTTGTTATAGTATGTGTAAACTCTACTAATTCGCTTACTAATGAAGATTATTTAACTCTCACAAAAGTTTTTGAAAATGCAGGTGATGATTTGTATAAAATAATAATTCTTGGTACAAAAATCGACATGCTTAATAAGACACAGGAAGACTGGAAAAAATTACATGATAATTGGAAAAGTTATTTAAAAGATTATTATAAAGATGAAAATTTACTTAATAAAAATATAATAGGAATATCTTCTTTTATACATTCTAATATATTGGATATGAAAAAAACTTCTGATTATACTAATGAGGAGGCTTTATTTGCTATCTTAAAGCTTGCCAAAAATTATGGAATAAATGTAAGTATGATGAATCCAAATTCTATTTTAGAAAATGCTGATAAAATCAAAGAATATACCAATATAGATAAAGTTCATTCTTTAATGACTAGAGATATACTTTCAAAAGGCATAGAAATAGCAATGGGGGATTTAGAGAGAAGATATAATAGTATGATCACAAATATTAATAATAAAGCTCATGAATTAAATTTAGCTAATGAAGAGAGCAGAAAAACTCTTGATATGGATGTTGAAGAGAAAGAGGCATTTAAACTTGCTAAAAATAAAGAAATAGAATTAATAGAAGAAACTATGAATGGTTTAACTAAAGCATTTGAAGATATAAAAAGTAAATGGCTTGAACAAAATGAAAAGTTAAAGAGAGCTATAAGAAGTTAATAATTATTAAAAATAAAGGAGATATAATATGGGATTTTTTGATTTTTTAAGTGATGCTTGGGATACATTTTGCGATGTCGTTGAAACTGTAAAAGATACAGTAGTAGGTATATTTTCTGGTACTAGAAGTAAAGGAAGAGAAACTTCATATGAAGTAACAGAGGAAATGCCTGATGTAGTTTATGATTCAAGAACTGCAACTATTAATCAGACTATGGAGATGAATAAATTTCTTGATGAAACAAGAGACAAATATAGAAAAATACTTCATGATAAGGAAGAAGCAACTATTAAGTATGCCAGAGATATTTTTAATAAAATATTAAAAGAAATAGACAAAAAAATTCTAAAATCTAATAATGATTCTAAGATTATTAATATAAATGATATAGATATAAAATTTAATGAATCTATATATGACTTTAGAAATAATTTTGCAAGTACTGTATTAGATAAAATATCTTTATCTAATGGTAAATGTGAAGATATTTTGAAAATAGAGGATACTAGTACAAAAAGAAAAAAAATGGAGAATTATTTAAATGGTTTGATAGACGATGCTTTGGATAATTTCTGTAAAGGTATAGATGATATAACAAAAAATTCTATATCTGCCATAGAAGAAAATATTAATAGATCTTTATCGAATCATAAAGAAAGTATAAATAATATTAAAAAAGAATTAAATGAAAACATGAAATTAAGAGATGATGAAATAGAAAAGAAGAAAAAAGAATATGAAAGAAGAGAAAAAATCATCAAATCTTTAATGGCTTAATACAATCATGTGGTATTCTTTTGGAAATAAAAAAAGAGTTTCTAAAAAGAAAGTTAGTAGTAAACAACAATTTAAAATTACTAAGACATTAAATAATTTTCTTGAAAGAAATAGGAAAACTAGTTTAAAGCAGTTAAATAAAATTGAAATAAAAATTACAAAAAATATTAAGAAAAATTTAGAAACTTTTTTAAAAAAAATAAAAAAATATAATGATATAATTGATATTTCTGATATAGAAAAAACATATAATAAAATAATGCATGATTTTCAAATGACTTTTTCAAATGATGTATTAAAACATATAGATATATCTGATACTAAATGTTTTAATATTTTAAAATTGAAAAGGGCTAAGTATAGAAATACTAAGATTAAAGCATATATTAAGGAACTTACTGATGAAGCTTTAAAAAAAGTTTGTCAAAATATAGATGAAATAACAGATATCACCTTAAAAAAAATAAAGAAAGATGTAAATAAAACCATGAGAGAACATAGAAAAGAATTAAAAAATATAAATCAGCAAATAGATACAGAAATGGAAGCTAAAAAAAAAGATATAGCTAAAAAGAGAAGAGTTTATAACAAGAAAAAGAAATCTATAGATAATCTTTTAGAGACAATAATTAGTTAATATATTTATAAAATTATATAAATTAGGAGAAACAAAATGTTTGGATTATTGATAGGATTAGGCAGTGCTATATTGAGTGCTGCTTCAAGTGCTGCGGCAACTGCTGGAAGTGTTTTGGCTAGTGCAGGTACCGCAATATCAACTGCAGCAGGTACAGTGGGAAAATATGTAGGCAGTATAGCATCTAAAGCGTTAAAAGTTATACCTCCTGAACCAAAGTTTCCTTATCCTCAAAGAGTTGATAAAGTAATAAAATTTATAAAAAATGCTGCTAAAAAACTTTCTGACCAGTCTAATAAAGATATAGAAAGTATGACTGCCTATGATCCGCATGATGCTACTATGGCAGAGCTTCGTAATTTACAAATCATGCTTAATAATATGAAAGCAGATTTAAGAGATAAAACTTCAGTAATTGAAGAACTTTTTACTTCAAATGTGGAGGAATCTTTTGATAGTATAGAAAAATTTATAAAAGATGATATATGTTCATACGGAATAAATATAGATATAGATTCTTTAAGATTTAATTTTGATAAATTTATAGATAATTTTAGTAATTCTTTTTCATTAAATGTTGACAGCAGATTATCTTTGTCTGATTATAAATGTATATCAATATTAGGCATGAATAATCCAAGTGAACGTTCTTCAAGTATGAATAGATATATAGATGAAGTTATAAATGAATATTTGGATAAGTATTATAGAGATTTGGATTTTATAACAGAGAGTACAATAGATTTTATATATAGAAATATAGAAAGAGTTAGAAATGATAATTTAGATTCTATAAATTCAATAAAAAAAGAATTAGATAATAATATGAATTTAGATTATAGTGAAATAGAAAATAAAAGAAAATATTATGACAATAGAGATAAAATTATTAATAATCTTTTTAATACATTGAAATAAATTTAAAATATAAAATAGGGAATAATAAATGGAAGATAAACTATTGCAGAAAATCGAAGACCTACTTAATAATATGAAAAAATTTCAAAGTAAATTATCGTATATAGATTCTGTAAGAGATGATTCTGATAAGATAAGAGAAATGAAAGATATTGTTATTGATAAAGCAGGAGATTTTTGGGATACTTTTAATAAACATTCAGAATCTACTAAAGATAATTTCAATAAAAATAATTTAAAATTTAATGATATAGAAAAAAATATACTTGATCTAAAAAATGATTTTAATAATTTATTAAACGCTAAAATAAAAGAACTTAATAATAATATTAATACAAAAGTAGAAGAAGCTAACAGAAAAATTGATACTGTTAATAATTCCTTAAAAGAAGAATTAAATATTTTTAGGGATAATCTTTCTAATTCAGATAATTTATTAAACGCTAAAATAGAAGAACTTAATAATAATATTAATACAAAAGCAGAAGAAGCTAACAGAAAAACTGATACTGTTAATAATTCCTTAAAAGAAGAATTAAATATTTTTAGGGATAATCTTTCTAATTCAGATAATTTATTAAACGCTAAAATAGAAGAACTTAATAATAATATTAATATAAAAATTGATGATATAAATAAAAATACTGATGATAACATATCCAAATTAAACAAAAAATTATTATTTATATCTATATTTTCACCAATATTTAGTATAATAATTATGATTATAATTATTAAAATGAATATTTTTCAATAATAGTCAATATATTTGCACTATAATATATTTTTGTTTATAATATAGCATAAATTTATTATTAGGAGAAAATAATATGAAAGCTGCTATAATATTTGGAAGCAGATCTGATACTGATAAAATGAAAGGTGCTGCTGCCTGCTTAAAAGAATTTGGAGTTGAATACAAAGCCTTTGTTCTGTCTGCTCACAGAGTTCCAGAACATCTTGAAAAAACTATTAAAGAAATAGAAGAAGAAAATTTTGAAGTAATTATTGCAGGAGCAGGTCTTGCCGCACATTTACCCGGTGTTATAGCTTCAAAAACAATACTTCCAGTGATAGGCGTTCCTATTAGTGCAAGTAATCTTGACGGAATGGACGCTCTTTTATCTATAGTTCAAATGCCTAAACCTATAACAGTTGCTACTGTTGGAATTAATAATTCTTATAATGCTGGTATGCTTGCTGTTGAGATGCTTGCTTTAAAATATGATAATATTAAAAATAAATTAATAGAATACAGAAAAAAAATGAAAGAAGATTTTATAGCTGATAATGATAAACCTATAGATTTTGATATTTAAAGATTTAAATATTTTGTATTTTTTTATAGTAAAATAATTAAAAAGGATATATAATACATTTTAATATATTAATTTATAAGTGAGCTTTTGCAATAATAGGAGTTGAATATGTCTAAAGAAAAAAAAGAAATGATTTATGAAGGTAAGGCTAAAAAAGTTTATGCTACTGATGACCCTGACAAAATCATAGTATATTACAAGGATGATGCCACAGCTTTCAATGGTGAAAAAAAAGGTTCTATTAAAGATAAAGGCGTTATGAATAATGAAATTACTTCATTGCTTTTTAAAATGCTTGAAAAAAATGGAATTAAAACACATTTCATAGAAAAATTGAATGACAGAGAGCAGCTTTGTCAGAAGGTAAAAATATTTCCTTTAGAGGTTATAGTAAGAAATTTGATTGCAGGTTCTATGGCTAAAAGACTTGGTATAGAAGAGGGTACAGTTCCACCTAATACTATATTTGAAATCTGCTATAAGAATGATGAATATGGAGATCCTTTAATAAATGATCATCATGCGGTTGCTTTAAAACTTGCTACTTATGATGAATTGAAATATATTTATGAAGTAACATCAAAGGTTAATAATTTATTAAAAGATGCTTTAGATAAAATAGGCATCACTTTAGTTGATTTTAAAGTGGAATTTGGTAAAAACTCAAAAGGCGAAATACTTTTAGCTGATGAGATTACTCCTGATACATGCAGATTCTGGGATAAAGAAACTGGTAAAAAATTGGATAAAGACAGATTTAGAAGAGATTTAGGCTCTATTGAAGAGGCTTATATAGAAGTATTAAATAGACTTAATAATCTATAATTTTTTATAAGACTTTGCTTAATGTTTTATACATTTGGTAAAGTCTTTTAAAATTCTATATAATTATTTTTAGCATCTATCATACCAGTTATAATTTCGCAGTTAAAGAATTTTGAAAGTAAATTACTTAACTCTTCTCTAGCATTAATTGCCTTATCATCATTAATTCCTACAAAGGCATCTATAGGAAATATTATATTTTTAGAGCTTTCAATAATTTTACCATGTTCACTCTGCCTCCATATCCATCTTCTAGTTCTTATATCATTGGAAGAGGCATATACTAATTCATTACTTTCCATATTTTCTGTATCAGTTTCACCAAAAGGCAAAAATATATCATTATCAGTAGAATATCTAATATAAAAATCTTCATTCATAGAATCTAAATCATGTGCCCCCATAGGAAGTTTATATTTAATGGAAACAGCATTTACTAAATCAACGACAGAGTTTATTTCAGGCATACCTTTCTTTTTTGATATTCTTGTAAGAAGTGCCTCTATAGAACACATGAATTTATTGGGATTGATATTAAGTTTTTGAAAGGCATCCCTATAGCATTTTATATAATTGCTTTCTTTTACCTTTACATTCTCAAACTCTTTTTCTACATTTTCTATATTTTCTTTAAGCATCATAGAAATATCATCTATTTTCTTTGTATTATTTATTCCTCTAGCTATTATTACAGCTACACAAAGATTATTTAATGTTTCAAATACTTTATTTTCTATAATAAATTTCATAAATACTCCTATTGAGATAAAATATTCATTTAGATTGAAATTATTTTTTACTAATTATAAATATATAGATATGTTAAAAGATTTTATAGAATGTGGAATATTTAAGTCTATAAAGCTATTTCTATATAACCTTATAGACTTAAAAATTACTTTTTCAAGCCGTAACGTTTTTTAAATTTATCAACTCTTCCAGCAGTATCAAGTATTTTTTGTTTTCCAGTAAAGAATGGATGACAATTGTGGCAGATATCAACGTGCAGACTTTTTTGTACTGAATGAATTTTAAAATTAGCACCGCAGGCACAGTTTACATCTGTTTCAAAATATTGAGGATGTATATTTTTTTTCATTTTTTACTTCTCCATTAAAATAAAATTATACAATATATAATACATGAAAATATATTATATTACAAATTTACTATTTTTGCAATAGGTATGCAATAATAAATTTTTTCATTTATTATCAAATTTAAAGTAATTAATATCATTAACTATATTTTCAGTCATTTCTTTTACCTCATTGCTTGAATCAGCACTATTTTGAGCTATAGAAGAGTTTTCCTGGGTTATACTGTTTAACGATATTATAGCTTCATTTATTTGTATTATGCTGTTTTGTTCATTAACAGCTGTAACACTTATTTCTGTTAATACATTTACTACTTCCTGAGCTGAAGATGAAATTTTTTGTAAAATTTCTGTGGAATGTTTAACAGATTCATTACCATGTTCTATTTTTTCAATAGTACCATTAACAATATCCGTTATATTATTAGCGGCATCATTAACTGTTTGGGCTAAAGAACGAACTTCACTCGCAACAACAGCAAAACCTTTACCTTGATCTCCAGCACGTGCTGCTTCTACAGAGGCATTAAGTGCCAATATATTTGTTTGAAATGCTATAGATTGTATAAGTTTTGTTATCTCTGATATTTTTTTACTGGATTCAGAAATTTCAGACATATTTTTTGAAATTATATTTACAGCTTCTACACCTGTTAATGTTGAATTAGATACATCCAAGCTCATATTTTTGGCATGTTCTGTACTATGAGCTGTATTACTTAGAGAGGTAGATAAACTTTCTGTTGATGCTGATAATTCTTCTAATGAGGAAGCTTGAGATATTGTTCTGTCAGAAAGGTTGGTGCTTCCTTTTGCTATAGTTTCAACAGAAGAATTTATGCTATTTAAATTATTTTTTAAATTGTATACTATTTTTCCTATGTTATCCTGCATACTTTTTATATTTTTATATAAATCTGCAGTCTGGTCTTTTTTAGAAAGCATTTTTTCATTGAAACTGCTGTTAAAATATCCATCATTCATTAGTTTTATATTTTCTATAGCATGTTCTAATGATGAGGATATAGGATTAACTATTATGATAACTAATGATGCCTCTAATATAAGTATAACTCCTAAAACAACAAATAACACTATCATAAGAGTATTAAGCTGTATTTTTATATCGGATAAATCTCCGCTTAATACTATACTCCATGGTACCGTTGTTAGATTTTTTACCATATACCAATTATTTTTTGATATATTTGTATAGTTATTTCCTGATTCTATATAATTTCTTATATCTACAAAGAGAGGTTCGCTAAATATTTTGCTGTCTTCATTTAGAATTTTATTTGCATCTATATGGTTTATAAACATGCCGTTTGAAGTTACTAAATTTATATTTTCATCGTATATAACATTTTGAACAATATCATCCATTTTGGCAAAGTCTATGGAGACAACCCCTTTTAAATTACTATTGTTTGTATAAACTGCTTTAGCAAATGTAATACATATTTTTGATGTTGCAAAATCAACATAAGGGTCTGTTATATGTATTTTTCTATCTGAAACAGCTGCTTTATACCATCCTCTAGTTGTTTGATCATAAGTTAGAGGAAATACTTCTAAAGAATTTATAAATATACCGCCTGTAGGATATGGTACAGTATCTCCAAAATATATATTTAAATAATCATCGCTCAATTTTGATATATTTGTTATAGCATCTCCAAAATAGCTATATGGAAGATCAGGTATTTGCAGATATGAATCTAAAATATCCATAACATTATTAATTTTATTTAATTTTGATTCTATTAAATCATGTATACTTGTAGCCTTAAAAGCTTTATTATTGATAAATGAGTTTATATAAATATTTCTATAAATAAAGAATATAAACAAATACATTACTACTAGAAATATTGCAAAAGGAACTATGAATTTCATCATTAAAGCTATTTTTTTCCTATCAAACATTTTATACCCTCTAAAATAATTAAATTAAATAATAATGATAATATAAATTTTATAAATATATTTTTAAAAATCAAATAATTATTAAAAAAAAATAAAAGAAGTGAAAAAATATATTTTATTTTCACTTCTTTAAATTACTATTATGTATATTTTATGTGATTAGTTTACAACGCTGTCATAGTAATTAACTATATACCAGTATTGCCCCATCTGTCTTAAAATAAAAATTCTTTTAACTACAGGATCATAAACATCCCCTGTATCAGCATTAAAATATCTATGATATAATCTAGTTTCTACTTCAGCTCTTGGCAAGCCGTATTCTTCAACTATTGTAACTTTATCAATACTATAGTTTAGAAGAGTGTATGTTATAGCAGGATTATATTCATTTCTAATCATATTAAGTACCGTAGTATAATGCTCTCTTAATTTAGGGTCTTTTGTTGATACAATATTTCTTTGAAGTTCTGCTATAAACTCATTTCTAACCTTTCTGTCATAAGCTGAAATTAAGTATTTCTTGAACTCATCAAATAATAATTTTCTATCTTCTGGCAAAGAAGTTCTATAAAGAATATCAAATCTTATAGCTAATTCTCTTATATTGCTTGATTTGTATGCCATTTCCAAGTTATTCAAGAAATTATTACCAAAATTAGTTCTTAGCATATTAGGGCTTATAGTATCAGAGAATTGATCTCTTAAAAATGCTTCAAAACTTAGATTTCTAGCTTTTTGACGTACTCCTGTATCAGTAAAATCTTCAAGATATGTATTACTGTAATTATTTCTATAAATTTCAGAGTATCTTTGGCTTATACTTATAATAGAAGGCATGTGCATATATGTAAAATAATTAGTCCAATCTTTATTTTTCATAGATAATAAAGTATTAGATATAATATCATTAGGATAAAGAGCCTTCATTGTATTTTGATTAGTTGTAATCACATTATTATAATTAGGTATATTAGAATTATTCTGCTGATATACTCTAGCTTCATCTATAAAGAAATAGGCGGTATCTGCTTTCATTGAAAAGTTATCGCTTATTTCAGGCATAGGATTAAAGCTGCACTCTATTCTGTATCTTCCAGTTTTATTAAAATAGAACCAATTATTCAAATCCACATAGTACGAATAGCTTTCCCCTTCATTAAGAGTTACAACTCTGTCTTTAGAGGAGTCTAAAGTTCTTTCATTTTTATATTTCCAAAGAGTATAATTATCTGATGATACAACTGGATTATTATAATTATCATACACTGTAAAACTGTAATTATTAAAAGGATTAATAGAGTTTGTGAAACTTACAGTACCTTTTTTAGCATATATTTTTATTTCCATAGTTATAGGTTCATTCAATCTATATCTATTTAAATCAAAGCTCATGCTGATAACATAACTGGATGGAGCAACTACATTATCGTCAGGATAAACTCTCTTTACTTGATCTAACATAATTGTATCTAAAAAGTTGTCATTTTGAGCAAATATATTAGAACAGTTAATAATTATAAATAAAAGTAATAATATTCTATATTTCATACGTCATTACCTTAAAAAATACTACTATAATTCTTTATCGGCAAAAAATAAAAATAACATAAGAAAAATTATATGCGTTTAATATTATTATCTTTTGAAGAAAAAACAAGAGATTAATAAATAATTCTATGATTTTATGTATTATACGATTTTTGCAATTTAATATATTCACATATAATTTATGATATTATGCTTCAGGTAATATTATAATATTTTTATATAGGTATATATATTATCATTCCGAATTATTGCAGTTTTCTATAATAGACTCGCTGTAAAAATAAAATTTTTAATATTTAAAATCAGAAAATTGCAGCAGCTATAATAAAATTAAAGTTTTTAAACCACGCGTTAAACATGTTATAAAAATATAGACACTTAATAACTGCATAATTCATTATAAATTAAATTTATGCTTACCGCGTGCTGTTCAAGTCCAAAGATTTAATAAACGCTTGGGCGGGTGTGCTTTTACTAATTAAGCAATGGGATAAATTAAATACATATTAAAGAATAAAACTAAAAATTTTAAAGGGCGGGGTTTGTGAGTAAAATTTTTTTGAATTTTATTCTAATTCCCACCCATTAGTTTTATTAATTTATTTCTAAAATAAAATTTTAATTTAATTTTTTGCTTTTATAGAAATTATAATTCCCACCCTAGATTTTTTTAAATTTATAATGCATATACACGCACGATGAGTGAAATTTAAAATATTGTATTATTTTTAATTCTAATTTTTTTTATATTCAAAGTTTGGTTTACCGTGCGTTAATTGAAATTCTATATGCCAATAACATTTTGGCGGGTATATAAAATAATTATTTTGACATAATTATGTTTTTTTGATATAGTATTGAATCAGGAGTTTTTATTTATGGAATTATATCAGGAAAAATTAATAAATGCTTTGAAAATGTATCAAAATGATTTTGACAATATGGTTAGCTCTTTTTATGAAAATAAAGATAATTTTGAGAGTTTAATAAAAAAATATGCATGTGATACAGAAGATGATGTGGATAAAAATTATCTATTAAGAGCAAGATTATCATTTTCTATTTTGTATTATAAAAATTTAAAAGGATTAAAAAAAGAAGCTGTAAAGAATATAATAATTTATCTATTTGAAGAAGAAATAAAAGATAGAAAAACTTCAAAATATAAAGGTATAGGAATAGCATTAGAGGTTTTAACCTTCTTGCTTAATCAATATAATAAAGATAATAAGGAATTATTTGAAAAAGCTAAAAATGCCAACAGCGATTGTTCTATAGGATATGATGATAATGTGCGATTTGAAATGAATATAGAAAATTTAAATATTTACTATGCGATAGAATATTCTTTAGAATTGGGATTTAAAGATTTATATTATGAATTGATAGATATATGGAAATCTAGTATAAAACAATGGGATAGAATAAATTTAGAAAGATTAAGAGATTTTGAAATTAAAGTTGGAAATAAAGAAGGAGAACTCGAAGCAAATAAACAATTATACTGCATCACTAAAGAAAGTTATGAGAAGAGCAAACAAAATCCAGTGCTAATGAAGAAAAATCTCTTTTATTTTATTTCTTATTTAAGTAATTATATAGAAAATCTTACTATTCTTAGAAATTATGCTGAAGCTTTAGATATTATTATTTCAAATGCAGATGATATAAGAAAAGCTAATAATAATGCCTTTTATAATATAAATGCTGGAATATCAATAATAGACAGTTCTTTAAAAATTATTCTTAATATGGGAGATAATGAACATAATGAAAAAATTAATATATTATGGGAATTTGCAAAGATAGCATTCATTAATGAGCATTTGCCTTATTCTAAATATATTAATGATAATTGTATAAAATGTGCTGAAAAAATGAATGATGCAGAAATAAAAGATAAAGTATTAAAAGATATTAGCAATAATAAATAAAATTATACTGATATATCTTTTAATACATAAAATTATAATATGTTTATTTTATTAAACCAATATCTTTTCTGTAGTATTTATCTTTAAAATCTATTTTTTCTATATCATCATAAGTGAGTTTTCTAGCCTCTTCTAAACTGTCAGCAATATTAACAACATTAAGAACGCGTCCTCCATCAGTAATGATGTTATTATTTTCATCTATTTTAGCACCAGCGATAAAACACTGTCCTTTTATATTTTCAATGCCTTCTATTTTGTAGCCTTTATTATAACTAGCAGGATATCCGCCTGATGCCATTACCACACAGCATGCATGTTTATTTTTCCATTTTATATTTAAATTTACCAAATCTCTTTTCATAGCCGATTCTATAATAGATAAATAGTCTGTATCTAAAAGCTGAAGTACAGCCTGCGTTTCAGGGTCTCCCATTCTCACATTATATTCAAGCAAATATACTCCTTTTTTTGTCATCATAAGCCCAAAAAATATTATTCCAGCAAAAGACATTTTTTCTGCCTTTATTCCTTTAAGTGTAGGTTCCAATATATCTTTTGTAAATAACGCTTCTGCTTCTTTTGTGTAGTAGGGATTAGGAGCAATAACTCCCATTCCTCCTGTATTATTTCCAGTGTCATTATCACCCACTTTTTTATGATCCTTTGCAGATATGAAAGGTATTATAACATTGCTGTCAGTTACTGAAAGTATAGAGGCTTCAACACCTTCTAAAAACTCTTCTATTACAACTTCATCTCCTGCTTCTTTAAATATTTTTTTTACCATTATATCTTCTAAAGCATTTTGAGCCTCTTTTTTATCCTGACATATCAAAACACCTTTACCTAAAGCAAGTCCGCTAGCCTTTATAACTATAGGATAACTGCATTTATTTAAATATTCGCTCGCTTTATTATAATCATTAAATGTTTCATATTCTGCAGTTTTTACTCCGTACTTTTTCATAAAATTTTTGGCATAAGCTTTAGAGCCTTCAAGTATAGCAGCAAATTTATTAGGTCCGAATATTTTTAATCCGTTTTCTTCAAATTTATCAACTATCCCGTATACAAGCATCTCTTCGCTTCCTACAATGGTTAAATCAATATTTTCTTTTTTTGCAAAATTTAAAATTTCATCTATAGTTGAAATTTTTACGTTTTCGCATTTTTTTTCTTTGAAAGTTCCTGCATTTCCTAAAGCACAATATATTTTTGATACTCTTTCATTTTTCCTTAAATTATTGCAAATTGCATGCTCTCTGGCACCTGAACCTATAACTAATATTTTCATGATTTTATCCTTTATATTAATAAATAATAATAGTAGAAGTCTTATTACAAAAAGAATTTTATTTATCAGTTTTATTATACTTAAAATATAAACTTATGTCAAAGTTAATCATATATATATTCCAAATTATATAATTTCTATTTAAAATAAAAAATTTATAAAAAAGTGATGAATAAATTTGAATTCCTATAATAATTTGACTATACTTTAATTATAATTGTTCGCGTGAACATTTATGTGATTTACAAATCATAAGATGTTATATGTTTTTATTTAATTGTTCACGTGAACATTTATGCGGTTTATAAAGCAGTGAGGTTATATATGTTTTTACTTAATTGTTCCCGCGAACATCTTAAAGTGTTCAGTTCAGTTCAGTTCAGTTCAGTTCAGTTCAGTTCATAATATGTAGTAATTCTATTATAAATTATTCTAATAATAAAATAACTTCTTTATTCTATGTTATTTTTAAACTTTTTTCAAGATTATTCCAGCATTTACTATTAATGCTTATTAAAAAAATTATAAGGAGTAAAGCATGAAAAAACTATCATCAGTATTGGTACTAATTATTATTTTTATAGTAGTATCATGCAGCAGCGTATTTTTTCCGCAATCTGTAGGAACAGGTGTTAAGAAAGGTACAGGAGGCGGACAATCAGTTGGAAACAGTTATATTTTACCTGAAGGTTCTCTAAGTCAGGAAGAACAAAAAAGGGATTATGATCCTAATGAAAATAGTATAACTTTATTTGCAAGAGGAGATTATAGTTCTAAATATTTCAGAATACCATCATTATTAGTTACAAAAAAAGGTACTATATTAGCTGTAGCAGATAGAAGATATGATGATGTTGCTGATTTGGGTAAAGATAAAACAAGGATAGATTTACTTTTAAGAAGAAGTGAAGATTTAGGTACAACTTGGTCTGCCCCTATAGTTGTTGGTCCTGGAGCAGGGAATGATCCTGGTGATAGAAGTAAATCTTATGGTGATGCATTCATGATAAATGCTCATAATGGAGATATTATACTTGGATGTATAGCAGAACCGGGCATACAGGATAAAAACCCAAAAGGTAAAACAGTAATATATAGAAGCCGTGATGATGGTAAAACTTGGAATGAAGTATATAGTTTTTTACCTAGTACGGTTCCAAATGCCAAAAGAGGATTTGGAGCTTCCGGACAAGGCGTTACATTAAGATATGGTGTAAATGCAGGTGCCAAAAAATTAATGTTTGCATTTTTTCAATGGAATACATCTGGAAATCTATCTGTAACAGCTATAGTTTCAGATAATGACGGAAGTATTTGGCAGCCATCTGGAAGTGTTACTCCAAGTCCTGATAATAATATCGATGAAACTAAAGCGATAGAATTATCTGACGGCAGAATTATGCTTAATCATAGAAAAGGAACAAGAGTAGGCGGAAGAGCTTGGAGCATATCTTCTGATGGAGGAGCTTCATGGACTTATCAAGGAGTAGATCCAGAGGTAGATGATCCGGGTAATAATGCTGATTTTTTCAGATATGAATATAATGGTAAAAGAATAAAAACAGATAAATACATATTAATGGTTAATGCCAATGCTAAACCTGATGGGAAATGGTTTTTTACAAGAAAAAATCATTATGTAAGACTTACAAAAAATGAATTTGCTGACGGAAATGGAACAGCTACAGGAAAATATGCATATTCCAAACAGTTGGTTAATGGAGGGGAAAATCTATATTCAGGATACCCAACAATAACTGTATTGCCTGATGGAAGCATAGCTACATTAACGGAAGAAGCTTGGCAGACTACTAGACCTCCAGAATTAACAGGTGATGCAGGTGGTGATGATTATGATATAGTATTTAGAAGATTCAATTTGTATTGGCTAACAGATGGTAAAGAATTTGTAGACTATAATTCAGATTATTTATTCCAACAGCCTCAAAATTAATTATAAAAAGGAAAGTATATGAAAAAACGATTATTATTTATAGCATCTATTATTACAATATTTACATTCTCTAGTTTGCATGCATACTATGCTTCTGAAACATTTATTGATTTTTTGGTACATAGCAATCAATTAAGAGTAAGAACAGATAGATTCGGAGTTCTTGCAGGTCCGAGCAATATAAAGGTTGCTGCAGGTGTAACTTCTGCCAATAGTTTATCAGATATCATATTGCATAATACATATAATGCCCAGCAAACTAATGCTATACTTTCGTTTGTACCATCTGTATTAGCTGCTGTTGGTTATGAGGCTGGATATTGGGGTATAGGGGTAGGATATGAATTTACATATAAAAATGACTCCTATATGGTGCATACACCTGTAATAACTGCTACTGCTTTAAATGATGCTTTTAGAATAAATGTTCCTATTTCTATAGGGGTAGGATCAAAAAGTAAAGCAGAGGTTACAGATTTAAGAGGAAGTTATGTTGTATCTACTGGTATTGAAGGAAGATATTATTTTCCAAGAGAAATGCAAGTATTAAGTCATTTAAGATTTTACATAAATTATGGTAATGCCTATATAGAAAATGTTAAGGATAATAGCCAATATATAAGACAGCAATCTATTGGAGGTCAATTCAGATTATATTTCAAAATAGAAACACCTGATGTTTTAATAGAGCCTATATTTAGAATACAGTATGATCAGGCATTAGGAAGCACAATTAAAGGTTCTTCTATAGATAGTTCAAAAGTATTTGATAATTTTTCTATAACTGCTAAAGGATTTACACCTTATTGGCCTCAATCAGGTCCAGGCAGTACTAGCGGAGGACATGGAGATCCTGATTCTGGTTCTGGTATGCAGGGAGGTTATATAGCTTCAATACCGGGTTCTTTCTATGCTATAGAGCCTTACAGAGTTGGTATTGCCATGCCTGTTGGTTTTACTGCTACTTCAGCTGATGAAAATCTATATTTCTATCTTGAACCTGCAGTATCATTCACTATGATAGGTGCTAAACATATATATACTTCTGCTGCAGCTAATGATGAAAGAACAATGCCTTTTATGGCATTAGGTTATGTAGTTTACGGAGAGCTTTATATAAGACCTGTTAAAAGTTTGGAATGGTATTTTGAAATTCAAACAGGCGGTGTAACTATAGCTGATAGTATGAAAAATTGGGGAGCAACTTCATTGGTATTTAATGGAGCAACTGGATTATCATATTATTTTTAATTAAGATATAATTTTTCTTCTAAATAAAGAGCTGCTTATATTTATATATGGCGGCTCTTTATTTATTAATAATAAACTTTACATTTTTACTTATTGCATTATAATGGAGGAAATTATTAAAAACTAGGATAAGCCTATGAATCTTAAAGAATATATGAATATAAGACTTAAAGAAATAAACAAAACTATTGAAAATATATTTGATAAAAGCGATATTGAATTAGAAAATAGTTTTATAGAAATGCTTGAATATCCTCTTGATGCAGGCGGAAAAAGATTAAGACCTATACTAACATGTTTGGCATGCGAGCTTTTTGAAGGGGATTATAAAAAATCTGTAATACCTGCTGTAGCATTAGAGCTTATACATACATATTCTTTGGTTCATGATGATTTGCCTGCTATGGACAATGATGATTTAAGAAGAGGCAAACCTACAACTCATATTAAATATGGTGAGGCTAATGCTATACTTGTAGGCGATGGGCTTTTAACACATGCTTTTCAATTACTTTCTAAAGCAGATGTTAAAGACAGCACTTTAAGAAAACTTTTATTTGAATTAAGCTATGCAGCTGGAATTAACGGAATGGTTATGGGGCAGTTTATAGATTTATATTATGAAGAGAAAGAAATTAATTTTGATATGCTTAAAGTTCTTCATGCAAAAAAAACAGGTGCTATGATTAGAGGAGCTGTAAGACTTGGGGCGATATCTTCTGAAAATGATAATGATATAGAAAATATAACAAAATATGGCGAAGCTGTTGGGCTTGCTTTTCAGATACAGGACGATATACTTGATGTTATTTCCGACAATGAAACTTTGGGGAAAACTGTAGGTAAAGATGAAAAAGAAGGTAAACTTACTTATGTTAAGCAGTTCGGACTTGACGGTGCTAAAGAAGAAGCTAAAAAAGTAACAGAAAAAGCTATTGAGTATTTGAAACCTTATAAAGAGAGTGAAGCTAAAAATATTTTAATAGAATTAGCAAATTATATAATAGAGAGAAAATCTTAAAAATCATTTTATTAAATTCTCCGATAAAAATAAAATATAAATTTAATTACAAAATTATAATATATTATGAATGAAATTAGAAAAATTAATTTAGAAGCTATAAACAAAAATATCAAAGCATACCCCTATGACTTTATTAATATTCTTAATAATGCAAAACAATCAGATATTACTTTAGAGGTAATAGAAACAAAATCTCAAAAGCCTTCCGCTAAAGTTATAAAAAATGGGAAACAGATACTTCTTCATAGTGCTTATGACCCTATAAAAGAAGCTAATACTTTAATAAAAGAAATTGAAAATGATGAAGATTTGGATTTGGTATTTATATTCGGAATTGGGGCGGGATATTTGATTAATGCCGTAAAAAAACTTAATGTTGCTATTGCTGTAATTGAACCTGATATAAACTTCTTCAGCACTTTAATAGATAATTTTAGATTAGATAAAATACTTGAAGATAGTAAAATAACTTTTTTTATAGGCGGAAATGATGATGAGGATATAGAAAAATTTATATCTATAACTACTACCAAAAAAGTTAAGTTTTTTGTTACAAGGTCTTATGCTTCACTATTCACTGAAGCGGCTATGCATTATCAAAGCAAGGTATTATCTGTAGTTGATAAAAAAATTATAAATATAAATACAATTTCAAGATTTGATAAACTATGGGCTTATAATATAGCTTCTAATGCTGTTGAAATTGCTACTCATTATGGGGTTAATAGATTTTTTGATAAATACAAAAATATACCAGCAGTTATAGTATCAGCCGGACCTTCGCTTGAAAAAAACATAAGAAAATTAAAAGAGATGAAAAATAAAGCCATTATAATAGCAGTTGATACGGCAATGAAGCCTTTATCATCGCATGGCATATCTCCTCATTTTGTTATTACCATTGACCCTCAAAAGAAAAACTCCAAATATTTCAGAAATATTCATTTTGAAGACACTGTACTTATAGCAGAGTCATCAGTTGACCATGAGGCTATAGAATCATTTAATGGTTCTATATACTTTATAGATTCAATATTTCCATTAGCAAAATACTTTATGAAGCCTTTAGGAAAAAGGGGCGACATTACTATGGGTGGAAGTGTTTCTACTGCTGCCTATGATTTTGCTGTGAGAATTGGTGCTAATCCTATAATAATGGTTGGTTTGGATCTATCTTTTCCTAATCATCAAACGCATATAAAAGGAAGCTACCATGAAGAGAATTTTTTTACTGAAATAGGAAAGCTAGATTCTTATGACAGCAGAATATATAAAGTTCTTATTTCTGGTAATTTAAGAGAAGAAAAAAATGTTTATGGGGAGAGTGTATTTACTGATTCTAGATTTGATATGTATAGGAATTGGTATGAGGCTCAATGTACAAATAATAGTAAAATAAAGTTCTATAATGCCACAGAGGGGGGCGTTATAATCAATGCTATGGAAAATATTACTCTTCAAGAACTCATTGATAAGTTTGATAATATAAATATACAAATGGATAAAAATGATAGAAACATGGAAGATAAAATAAAAATACTTGAGAGCTTAAAAAACGGTTTAATGAAAATAGATAAAGAAATAATATCATTAAAGCCATACACAGAAGAGGCAATTAATTTATGCTACACAATCAATGATGATCTTTCAAGACACAGAAAAGTAGATAAGCTCATTTCAAAACTTGATGAATTTGACATAAAAATACTTAATATAAGCAAAGTTAATGAGTTTTTGGGTATTACTATGCAGAAAACTATTAAAACTATTACAGAAGGTTTTGAGTTTAAAGATGAAACTATGCATAAATCTATAGTAAGTTCTTTTAAACTATACGAAGCTATGAAAGACAGCATTGATTTTAATCATTATATAATAGAGCGTGCATTGATAAAGATAAACAAAGAATTAGAATAAAACTTTCTATACGCACGGTTAACTAAATTTTAAACATAATAAAAATTATAATTCAAATAAAATAATATTTTAAATTTCATTCACCGTGCGGTGTATACATTACAAATAAAAAAAATCTAGGGTGGGTATTATCATTTATATTAATGTTAAAAAGAAAATAAATGCTATGGTATCAAAAATAAATTAATAAAACTAATGGGTGGGGAATTAAAATAAAATTCAAAAAAATTTTATTCACAAACCCCGCCCTTTAAGATTTAATACTTTATTCTGTAATGAATATATTATTTATATTTAATACTTATAAAGAAAAAGCACACCCTCCCAAGCGTTTTTTATTTGATTATTTTAACAGCATAAGATATAATTAATATATATGTTATTATTAAAAAATGTATTTGCAGAGTTTATTATGATTAATCAGTTTATAAAAAACGAACTTCAAAATTGGAAAGCTGTAGAAGTATTATGGATTATAATAGCGTGTTCTATAATATTGTCGCTTTCTATATATTGGAAAGAAAATATTATAGGCATAGTGTCATCGATAAGCGGCATATTATGTGTGATACTCACAGGCAAAGGAAAATTATCTTCATATATATTTGGAATGGTTAATACAATTCTTTATTCGTACATTGCCTTTAATGCAAAATATTATGGGGAATTTATGCTCAATGTTTTTTATTATATACCTATGAATATAGCAGGCTTTATACTATGGAGTAAAAATTTAAATAAAGAAAACAGCGAAGTTATAAAAACAAAATTAAATAATAAATATAAGATTATCATATTTGCTTTGTCTTTTATATCAATATTTATTTACGGACTTATATTAAAAAAATTAGGAGGCTCTCTTCCTTTTGCAGACAGTGCAAGTACAGTATTTGCTGTAACAGCTCAGATACTATGTGTAAAAAGATGTTCTGAACAGTGGATAATGTGGATACTGGTAAATATTTTAAATATTTCTATATGGTATATTAATTTCGCAAGCGGCGGTGATAATATAGCGACTTTACTTATGTGGAGTGTTTATTTAGTTAATGCTATATTTATGCTTATAAAATGGTACAAAGAGGCAAACAGTTAAAAAATTGATAAAGTGAATATTTAATAAAAATAATAAAATATATTATTCGGAGGTTTTATGTATAATGTTGGAATGTACGCAGGCTCTTTTAATCCGCTTCATCTTGGACATGTGAGATGCATAATAGAAGCAGCCAATCAATGCAAAAAACTTTATATAATTTTGTGCATTGGAAATAATAGAAATGAAATCGATAAAAAGATAAGATACAGATGGATTTATCAATTAACAAAGCATATTGGAAATGTAAAAATTATCTTTATAGAAGATGATGCAAAAACAAAAGAAGATTATACAGAAGATTTATGGGAGGAGGATTCTATAAAAATAAAAAATGCTATAGGAGAAAAAATTGATGCTGTTTTCTGCGGAGATGATTATAAGGATAAGGATTCTTTTTATAGCAGATATTATAAAGAGGCAGAATTAATATTTATAGAAAGAGATGAAATAAGCTCTACAAAGATTAGAGAAAATGTTTATAAATATTGGGATTATATTCCTAATATAGTAAAGCCTTCTTATACAAAAAAAGTTTTACTTTTGGGAAGCGAAAGTACGGGAAAGTCAACTCTTACTATTAATTTGGCTAATTATTATAATACCAACTATATAGAAGAAGCAGGAAGAGAATTATCAGAAAAGTCTGGCACTGATTTACTTATGCTTTCAGAAGATTTTACAGAAATACTTTTAACTCATAAATTAAATGAGATAAAGGCATTAGAACACAGCAATAAAGTCTTATTTATTGATACTGATGCAGTAATTACAAATTTTTATATGCATTTTTTGAAAGATGAGAATATAATTAATAATGAAAGGCTTGCTAAAGCAATTATATATATAAATAGATATGATTTAGTATTATTTTTAGAACCTGATGTTGATTTTATTCAGGATGGAGATAGAAGCGAAGTAATAAAAAATGACAGAGAAAAATACAGCAGTCAAATAAAAGATATACTTAATAGCTTAAATATTAAATATCATTCAATAAATGGAGATTATCAGTCAAGATTTAAAAAGGCTGTTTCTATAATAGATGCTTTATTTGAATAAATATTATGAAATTAATAAAGTTAATAATTTGCTACTTTACTTTTATTTGTATTTTAGTATAATGTTTCATTAAATATTACTTTATATTGTTTTTTGTGTTTTAATAATAAATTTATTATTAGGGAAATATTTAAATGACTTTTGTATCTCCAAAATTTTTATTCTTGCTGTTTGCTTTGCCTATTATAATATTTTTATATATACAGACTAGAAAGAATCATTCATATTCCGTAAAACATCCAAGAGTGAGTATGTCAAAGACATTAAAATCAAGATACTATGTAAAAGATATACCATTTGCTCTTATAATTTTAGCTTTATTTTTATCTATAATAGGTTTGGCACGTCCTGCAAGGATTTCTCATTTATCTGATATTAATGGAGAAGGTATTTATATTTCTCTTGTAGTTGATGTTTCGCCTTCTATGATGGCTGAGGATATGACGCCTACCAGACTTGAGGCTTCAAAAAAAACTATGATAGATTTTATAAAAAAGAGAAATTTTGATAAGATTAGCTTAGTATCATTTGCATTGCGTGCCTCTGTGCTTTCTCCTGCCACATTTGATTATACTTCTTTGGAAGAGGAGATAAACAAAATAAAAATAGATGAAGAAGGATCAACTTCAATAGGACTTGGAATAGCTACAGCAGTTGATATGCTTAGAAGCGTTAAAGATGATAATGAAAAAATTATTATACTTCTTACAGACGGAGAGAATAACTCAGGAGAAATAGACCCTAAGCTTGCATCAGAAATAGCATCAAATTTTAATATTAAAGTATATACTATAGGTATAGGAGATGCTAACGGCAGTCATGCTTGGGTTACTTATGATGATCCTAATTACGGACGAAGAAGAATAAGAGCAGATTTCACATTAAATGAAAAAGGCTTAATAGAAATAGCATCCATAACTGGCGGAAAATATTTTAATGCTAAAACTAGTTCTGCTTTGGATAATGTTTATAACACAATAGACAGAATAGAGAAAAAACCAATATTAGATGATGATTTGATTCAATATGATGAGTTATACAAGCCATTTATAATATTAGCATTTATTTGCCTTTGTCTTAGTATTATACTCTCTACTACTAGGTTTTTGATAATACCTTAATGTTATTTACATATTCATACAATATATTTTATAGTTATTTATACCAAATTGTAATAATTATTAAATATTTTCTTGACTATTTATATTAATTAATATAGAATTGCTTAATTATATTTTTAAAAAGAGGTAAAACTATGGCTGAGATAAAAAATTATTATTTCTCTTCTGAGTCGGTAACGGAAGGCCATCCTGATAAGATTTGCGATGCTGTAAGCGATGCAGTCTTAGACGAATGTTTAAAACAAGACCCTAATTCAAGAGTAGCTTGTGAAACTTTAGCAAAAACAGGAATGATATTTATTGCTGGAGAGATCACTACAAAAGCTAAATTGGATTATCAAAAAATCGCTAGAGATACCGTAAGGCGAATAGGTTATACAAGCAGTGAAATGGGATTTGACGCTGATACTTGTGCAGTTATGGAAGCTATTGCGGAACAATCTCCAGATATAGATATGGGTGTTAGTGCTGGTAAAGGATTATTTAATTCTGAAGCATCAAATGTTTCTGAAGGTGCAGGCGACCAAGGTATAATGTTCGGTTATGCTATAAATGAAACTGAAACATTTATGCCTTTAACTATACATTTAGCTCATAGATTAGCTGAGCGTTTGGCTAAGGTTAGAAAAGATAAAATAGTTGACTATTTAAGACCAGACGGCAAAAGTCAGGTTACTGTTGAATACAAAGACGGTAAAGCTGCTAGAATAGAAGCTGTTGTTATTTCTACTCAGCATGCTGCAGGTGTTGAACACAAGCAGATAGAAGCAGATATTAAAAAACATGTTATTAATGAAATCTGTCCTGCTAATATGCTTGATGAAAATACTAAATACTATATTAATCCAACTGGTTCATTTGTAGTAGGCGGACCTATGGGCGACTGCGGATTAACAGGAAGAAAAATTATTGTAGACAGCTACGGCGGACATGGTGCACATGGCGGCGGAGCTTTCTCTGGTAAAGACCCTACAAAAGTAGACAGAAGTGCATGTTATATGGCTAGATATGTAGCTAAAAATATAGTTGCTTCTGGAATAGCTGACAGAGCTTTAGTGCAGTTTGCTTATGCTATAGGTGTTCCAGAGCCTTTATCAGTATATGTTAATACTTTCGGTACTTGCAAGGTTCATGATGAGGTATTAGCTGCTATTATTACTAAACAAATTGATTTAACTCCAGCTGGTATAATCAAAGCTCTTGATTTAAGAAGACCTATATACGAAAAAACTACAGCTTATGGACACTTCGGAAGAGAGCTTCCAGAGTTTACTTGGGAAAAAACAGATATAAAACATTTGTTTTCTAATGCTAAATAATTAATTTTTGAATATAAATAAAAGTTTTAAACATTCAGGGCTTGTTAATAAAGAAATATTAGCAAGCCCTTTATATTATAAATATTTTTAGGATATCATTATGAGAAAATTAAGAAACGGTTTTATGAAAGATACTGATTTGATAAAAGTAGTTGATATAGTAAAAAAATATGATACTTTGTTATTTTGTATAAGAAAAGATTATATTAATATTTATTATAGAGGAGTAAGTATTTTAAAATTTGAAGATGGAATTGGAGTAGATCAGTCAAATTACAACAAGGGATATCTTGAAAATTCTTTATTAAATATATCTAGTATAGATGAATGGATTAAAAATATTGGAACATTAAAAAATTTAGTTGATACAAAAATAAGTAAATTCCAAACAGAGAAAGAATTTCAGCAATTGGCAGTTAGAACAAATACAAGTTCTAAATTGGCATTGGAGTCAGATTATTATTTTGTTGATATTGAAAGTATAGATACTAATATGAAAAAATGCCGATTTGATATAGTTGGTTTTAAATGGACTAATAAAAAAAATATAAATAAATGTCAATTGAGTATAGTAGAAATGAAATATGGTAAAGATGCTTTTGATAATATGACTAAACATTTTAGTGATATCTTATATTTAGACGTACATTCTCATCTTGAGGATTTAAAAGAACAAACTCTAATTCAATTTAGACAATTAAGAGAATTGGGATTAATAAATTTAAGCAGCGGAGCAGATAAAAATGCAGATGATATTAAAGAATTAGATGATAAAGCAGAATGTATTATTTTATTTGCAGATATGAATCCTAAAAGCGAGCTTACTTATAGAATATATGGAGAAGCTATAAAAACACAATCTCAATTAAAAAATATAGAAATAAAATTTGCAGTATCTTCATTTATGGGATATGCATTATTCAATCAATTTGTATTAGACTTGTATCAATTTAATGACTTCTGCAGAAGTTTGAAAATAAAAAATTTCTAAATTATAAAAAACATACTAATATTTATAATGCATATTAGTATGCTTTTATTAATATCTAGTTTTCAAATAAGTTAAAAAATCAGTAAGTTCATTAATTATGTTAGTTTTACTTTTTTCAGCATGTCTTAATATATGCACTAAAACACTTGAATGTGGTTTTGGATTTTCTATATCAAATACTACATCTTTATAATTTATATCATCGCATTCTATTGATTGTAATAATGTTTCTAATGCTTCAATAATTTTTTTATTATCTATTATCATAAATTTAGAATTATCATTTAAAACATTTCTCCATGTATCTTCTAAATTCATATTTGATATTTTGTATACACTTGAAAGCATAGATTTATTTTTGTTAGAAATTACAGCTAAATGAAGAAAATCATCAGCCTTTATACTTTCATCATCTTTATTTTCTATCATTTGTTCTGCCCATAAAGTTTGTCTTGTAAGCTGATAAAGCTCTCCGTAAAAATATACTGATGATTTATAATTTGAATGTTTATATTTTAACTGTTTTGAATTAGTAATTAGTGAAGTATATCTGTTTAATCTCTCTTCGCCTTTTTTATGTATGCCATTTTCTATCTTTATAGATTCATCTTCATTAGAATATTTTTCTGTGTATTTCCATTCTATAATCACCATACATTTTTTATGATTTTCATCTTCTGCTAAAAATACAGCATCTATTGAAGTATTTAACTCTCCTCTATTTGTACTTATTTCATTTAAATGATCTTTATCGCTTGAAACTTCAAAAGATATATAAGCCTTATTATATTTATCATTATCTAAAGTAAATAAATCTATAAACTTTCTATTTGTTATAAAATTAAGTATATACAAACTTAAAAACTTACTTCTTCTAATAAAAAATAAATGATTTAAGCATGCTATCTGAGATGATAAAGTGTTTGCGGCAGGATGATTTATATTAATATCTTTATTCCACCATTTAATTTCATTCTTTTCAAAATATTCTAAAACCTCTTCAATTATAGGCGGATAGAAATTATTTTTATAATCTCCTAATACATAAGGATATTTTGTACCTCTAAATATTCCGTTTCAAAAAAATCCGTCCTTGATTAACTTTTCATTTTTTTTAATTTCTAATTCTCTGTATATATTCATATAGACTTCCTTAAAAATTATTGATATCTTATTTTTAAATATTTTACAAAATCTTCTAAATTGTATATATCTTCTTCTGAAACAACTATATCTTCTGAACTTATATGGCTTTCACCAGAATTATTTTTTTTATTAGATAATTTATCACTATCTGACATTACATTAATATTTTTCTGAGATACTATTAAACTTGAATCTATAAGTCTATACTCTATTAATTTTATAATATATTCTAATGCCTCAATAATTTTTTTGTTATCTATTATCATAAATTTAGAATTATCATTCAAAATATTTCTCCAAGTATTTTCTAAATTCATATTTGATAATTTATAAACAGATGAAAGTAAAGATTTATTTTTATTTGGTATAACAACTATATGCAAAAAATCATCAGCTCCTATTTTTTCACTATATTTATTTTCTATTATCTGTTCAGCCCATAAAGTCTGTCTTGTAAGTTTATAAAGTTCACCTTGAAAATATATGCTTGATTTATAATTAAAATACTTAATCTTTAATTGTTTAGAGTTATTTATAAAAGAAGAATATTCATTAAGTATTTTTTCATCTTTATTAATAGAAAAATCTTCATATGAATGTTCTTCTATATATTTCCATTCCATCATTATAATATGTTTCTTATTCTCTTTATCTTTTGCTAAAAATAAAGCATTTACTGATACATAAGGTTCTCTATAATTAGAAATTTCAAAGTCTATATATCCATTATCATTAATATCATTTTCAAATGAAATCACATCTATAAAATTTCTATTTGTTATAAAATTAAGCACCTGCAAGCATAAAAATCTATTTTTTCTAATATAAAATAAATGATTTAAACATGATATTTGAGATGATAAAGTATGACAGCTAGGTTTGCTTTTATTTTCACCCCACCAAGAAATACTATTTTTACTAAAATAATCTATAACTTTATTGTATATTGGCATGTAGAAATTATTTTTCATAATATTCTAATACATAAGGATATTTTTTTCCTTTAAATGTTCCGTTTCCTTTATCTCCATTAAAAAATCCGCTTTTTATTAAATATTCATTTTTCTTTTTTTCAAAATCTTTATACATAATAGTATCCTCTTAATTATAGTATAAGTAATTTTTATGACAAAAACTGTCATAAAGAATAAAAATTTTAAAATAAATTTGCTGTACTATTATTAACATTTTAAATGCATATATTCTATACGTTTTCATAATGTATATTATAAAATAGAAAATTATTATTATTAAATTTTTTGTAATTATTTAATTTTTTAATCATCATTTTATTATGTATAAAAATTAAAACACTATCTATTGTAGATTTGATAATTTTATAAGTATTAATATTAAATTATTATTTGTAGTAAAAATTATGCATAAAATTTGATTTTTGATATTTTTTTTACTATACTTGAATTATCATGCATTACTTAGTTTTCTATGAAACAGCTTATTCTTTAAGCTTCTTTAGAAACAAATCCAATAATATAATAAATAACCTATTATATCAAAATAATTACCTGTTATCAAAGGAGGAATGTCTATGGGAAAAATTTATAACCCAGAAAGTATCCGTAACGTTGCCATATTAGGACACGTTGGAAGCGGCAAAACCACATTGAATGAAGCCTTACTTTTTAGATCCAAGTCTATAGATAAAAAAGGCGAAATTGAGAGAGGTACTACAGTCAGCGATTATACAGACGAAGAAATCAAACAAAAAATGTCTATACGTACTTCTTTGAGCTTTATTGAATGGAAAGATCATAAGATTAATTTACTGGATATTCCTGGGTCGGGTGATTTCAGCGGAGAGATTAACCCAGCTTTGAGAGTAGCAGAATCATGTATTGTTGTAATAGATGCAGAGTTCGGAATACAAATAGAAACTGAAAAACATTGGCAGATGGCTAATAGTTTTAAAAGACCTAGAATAGTATTCGTTAATAAAATAGATAAAGAGATGGTTGATCATAAAGCTTTATTAGAAAAAATAGAAAATAACTTTAAAGAGCCTCCTGTAGTACCTATACAAATTCCTATGGGTAATGGTAAAGATTTTAAAGGTATAATAGATGTTATTTATCATAAAGCTTTTTTCAGAGATGAGAATGGAAAAATTATAGAAGCAGAAATACCTGAAGAATACTATGATGAATACAGAGCTACACGCGATAGATTAAAAGAATTAGTATGCGAAGTTGATGATACGCTTACAGAAAGGTTTTTAGAGGGCGGAAAGTTTACAGATGAAGAATATATAGAAGCATTAACAAAGTCTATACTTCAATATAAGGTTGTTCCTATTCTTTTCGGTACATCATTAAAAGATATAGGTATGGGAGCTGTACTTGATACTATAATCAGATATATGCCTTCTCCTTCCTATGTTCCTGCAACAAATGGTAAAAATCCTATAACAGGAGAAGAGGCAGAAAGAACTATACTTGGAGATGATCCTTTTGCAGCATTTGTATTTAAAACTACAATAGATCAGTATGCTGGAAGAATATCATTTTTTAAAGTGCGTTCTGGTACTATAAAGAGCGGAGATGAGATTTATAATTCAAGAACAGGAAAAAAAGAAAAAGTTTCACATATATATATGGCTAGAGGAAAAAAACAAATTGAAGCTGATACAATTACAGCAGGCGATATAGGAGTATTAGCAAAACTTTCAGACTGCAGAACAGCTGATACAATAAGTGCTCCTAGTTCTCCATTCCAATTTGCTCCATTGAAAATACCTCAGCCTATATATTTTACAGCTATAAAAATACTAAAAAATGATGTAAAAGCATTAGAGGTGTTGGATACTATATCTCAGGAGGATTTAACATTTAATGTAGAATTTGACAGCGAAACTAAAGAAACAATCATAAAGGCTATGGGAGATTTGCAGGTAAAATTGGCATTGGATAGGGTAGTATCTCTTACAAAAGCAGAAATAGAACAAAGTGTTCCTAGGGTAGCCTACAGAGAAACTATCAGAAAGAAAGCACAGGCACAGTACAGGCATAAAAAACAGTCTGGAGGAAGCGGTCAGTTCGGAGAAGTTCATTTAGAGGTAGAGCCTCTTCCAAGAGATGGCGGATACGAATTTGTAAATGATATATTTGGCGGAGCTATTCCTAAACAGTATATACCTGGTGTGGAAAAAGGTATACAGGATGCTATGGCACAGGGTCCTTTAGGAAAATATCCTATGGTTGATATAAAAGTAAGGCTTTATGACGGTAAATACCATGATGTGGATTCCAATGAATTATCATTTAGGATAGCAGGTTCTATGGCTGCCAAAGAAGCGTTTAAAAATGCAAACCCTGTATTATTAGAACCAGTTATGAAAGTTACCGTATATGTACCAGAAGAGTTCACAGGTGCTATAATGAATGAACTTACTGGAAAAAGAGGTAAAATTTTAGGTATGGAGGCGGCATCTAATACAGTACAAATGATTAAAGCAGAAGTACCGCTTTCTGAAATGCTTACTTATTCTATAGAAATGAAAGCATCTACTTCAGGAAGAGGAACTTTTGAGATGGAGCATTCTCATTATCAAGAGCTTACAGGTCCTTTAGCTGATAAGGTTATAGAGGAAAGAAAAGCATTGCTTGGCAGCGGAGAATGAAATTTGGATTGTATATAAAAAATAAAGTTGATATTTTTTATATACTATAATATAATAATTTAATATGTATAAAATTAGGAGATTGTATGCTCAAAATAATTGACAAAATCACAAAAGAACATGTATTTGAGAACTTGGAATCAAAGGATAAAGAATCACTTTTTAGAGCGTTAAGTGAAAAAATTGCACCAATTGCTTCTGCATCAGCCGATGCTATATTCGATGCATTCAAAAAACGTGAAGATGAATACACAACTAATATAGGTAATGGAGTTGCTGTTCCGCATGGAAGAATTCAGAATTATGGTAAAACAGACATATTTGTTGGTTTCTTAAAAGATGAGATTAACTACGATTCAGATTCTGATGAAAAAAGCCCAGTAAAACTTGTATTTGCTATACTTTCTGATCTTGATAATCCTCAGGACTATCTTTTAAATCTTTCTCAGATTTTCTTCTTAGTAAATCAAAAAGAAATATTAGAGAAAGTTATGGCTACTAAAAGCTATGATGAGCTTTCAAGTGTTTTAGAATCATTCAAGAAATTAGATGAAAAATTTGAGGCTGAAAAACAGATTAAATTCTTAATAGAGCTTGAAAGAGCTGAAATACAAATAAAAGCTTATGAGCTTTATAGTTCTACTCACTCTCAGCAAAAATCTGATGTTGTTTTAGAAGAGTACAAAAAATACAAAGACACTATATTAAGTAAAATTGATGTTGCAGTATTAGAAAACTATAAGAGAATCAAAGAAAATAAAGGCGAGGCTCTAGCTAAAATAGAAAATTATAAATGCAGTGCTTGTAATGTTGCTATACCTAAAATGACTGTTAATGAAGTTAGAAGACAAAATCAGATTATAATGTGTTTCCATTGCGGAAGAATATTATTTACTACTGATTAATTATAAGTTATTTTAATGATAAGTATTTTATCTAATATAAGGTCAGCTAAGAGAAATATATTTATACTGTTTCTTTTAGCTTTCCTTTATATTTCATGCTCGCCTAATAAACCTAGCTCTCTTATTTCAGAGTTCTATAATTACCCTAATCCGTTTAGTCCTTCCAGCGGAGAGAGTACTACATATAAAGTATCTATAAAAAATGGAACAATATATAGTGCTAAACTTCAAATATACTCGCAATCAGGTGATCTAATTGAAGAAAAAGATTTTACTGTGAATGGTTCTTCAGCACAGTGTATATGGTCTGGTTTAGATAAGAACGGCAGATATCTTCCTTCAGGAATTTATGATGCTAAAGCTACTGTAAAAGATAATCAAGACTCTACATTTGTTGCTGAGTTTAAAACTTCTATAAGATAATCTAATATCAAACATACAAAATATTAAATTTTTTTAAAAAAGTTAGAGTATTATAACAAATTCTGTTGACATTTTTTATGTATATGTTAGAATACTCTAACAATAGGAGATTGAATGTTTGATAAATTAATTATTGACCATTGTGCACCTGCTTTATCAGGTATAAAAATAGCTAATATATTTACTTGTGAATATCTATCTAAAGAAAAACTTAATAAAAAAGTTTCTTTATACAATAATATTCTAAACAAAAGAGGCATAAATGTAGCTGTAATAAAATATTATAATAATAAGGCTGTAGTTTATGTATATAACAAAAAAGAGTTAGAAAATTATTTATCAGATGATAATATTTTCAAGTTTTTGAAAAATTACGGATATAAGTCAAAAAATATATATGAATGCATAGAGGTTTTGAAAAGAAGAATGCAGTATTCTAAAACATTTCCTCATGAAATAGGTATATTTTTGGGATATCCTCTTATAGATATAAACGGCTTTATAAATAACTATGGGAAAAATAGTTTATATACTGGGTATTGGAAGGTATATCATAATAAAAATGAGGCTATAAAAATTTTTGATGATTATAATAGATGCAGAAATTTTTATATAAATACATTTTTAAGAGGAAAGGGCATTTTGGAGATAATGGACGATTACAAACTTCATTCTTTATAATAATAAAAATTGTTCGCTAAAAATATATAGCAAATGAATTTGCTATATGCTCACAATTTTTATATTTGGCTTTATAGTATTTAATTATTATTTATTACATAAGGAGGTAATAATATGAGTAATAAAATAGCAGTAATATATTGGAGCGGTACAGGCAATACTGAGTTAATGGCTCAAAATGTAAAAAAAGGCATAGAAAATGCGGGAGGAGAGGCTGATATTTTTAGTGTATCAAGTTTCGATGCTGGAAATATAAACAACTATTCAAAAATAGCATTAGGCTGTCCTGCTATGGGTTCTGAAGTTTTAGAAGAATCAGAATTTCAGCCTTTTTATGATTCTGTAAGAGGAAGTTTATCAGGTAAAAAAGTCGCTTTATTCGGTTCTTATGACTGGGGCGACGGAGAATGGATGAGAAATTGGCAGGATGATGTAAGTTCTGCAGGTGCTTCTTTAGTTAAAGATGGTTTAACAGCAAATCTTACTCCAGATGATAATGCTGTAAGTGAATGTGTGAATTTGGGCGAAGCACTGATGAAAGCATAAATAAAAATAAATCCTAAAACAAAAAAGAGGCATTAGCTTATAAAAAGTTAATGCCTCTTAATTAATCAAACAATAAAATAATAAGTTCCAAAGTAAATTTATTAATTAAAAATATCCTCAATACTCACTTTTTCAACACAAGGTTTTCCAATAGATTCTAAAAATACGAAATTGATTTTATCATCACTTCTTTTTTTATCGAGTTTAATAGCCTCCTTCAAATCTATATTATTGGGTATAGCTGTAGGCAGAGAAAATGCAGACAATATATTTTTAGCTCTCTCTAATATATTTTTATCTTTAGTTATGCCTTTTTTAATACCATACTCTATAGCAAAAATCATACCTATAGCAACAGCTTCACCATGAAGCAATACACCATAGCCTGCAGCATTCTCTACACTATGTCCTATAGTATGCCCAAAGTTCAAAAACATTCTCTCTTTCTGCTCTTTATAGTCTATCTCTACAATATGAGCTTTTAATTCACAGTTTCTTTTAAGTATATAATCAATATCCAATTCAGTATTATTGTAACAATGCTCCTCTATAAGTTTTAAAAGTTTTTCATCAAATAAAAATGCATGCTTTATAACTTCAGCCATTCCTTCATTATATTCTCTTTTAGGAAGGCTTAATAAAGTATTGCTGTCTATTATAACGAGTTTAGGGCTGTGAAAAGCTCCTACTAGATTTTTTCCTTCTCTTATATTAATACCAGTTTTTCCGCCTACAGAAGAATCCACACATGCAAGCAAAGTAGTAGGAATCTGCACAAAATCAATTCCTCTCATCCAAGAAGCAGCAGCATATCCAGCCATATCTCCTACAACACCGCCTCCTAATGCTATTATCATATCCTTACGGCTTAATTCATTTTTAGCAAGTGAAGAAAAAATATCAATTATGCTTTCTATATTTTTATTTGATTCTCCATGAGTAATGACGCATACAGAAGTTATAATATTCTCTTTTTCCAAACTTTCTTTTACAATGTCAGTATAAAGTTTATCTACTATATCATCTGTAACTATTAAAGCCCTTTTTCCTCTTAGTATATTTTTTACTAATTTTCCTGTTTCTTTTATTAATCCCTTTTGAACTAAAATATCATAATTTATTTGAATATTCGAGATATTGTTTATTCTTACTTCAACTTTATTCATAAAATAATCCATTTATAATTATTGTATATAAAAGGCGTATATAAAATACGCCTTTTATAAGAAATTTAATTATTTAGTATAAATTTTTCCATTATGTCTTTCTTTTATTTTGCTAACAGTATCAGCCATCATATTAACAGACTCCATAATATCTTGGAAAACATCAGGTTTAATAGACTGTGCTCCGTCGCATAAAGCATGTTCAGGATCATTATGAACTTCTATAATCATTCCATCAGCACCAGCAGCAAGAGCAGCAAGAGTTAAAGGTAGTGCCATCCAAGACTTGCCGCTTGCATGAGAAGGATCTCCTATTACAGGTAAATGGCTCATTCTCTTTATAACAGGTATAGCAGAAACATCGAAAGTATTTCTAGTATATGTTTCAAAAGTTCTTATTCCTCTTTCACATAATACTACATCGCTGTTTCCTTTATCAAGTATATATTCAGCACTCATAAGCCATTCTTCCATGGTATTAGCAAGTCCTCTTTTTAAAAGTATAGGCTTTTTCAATTTTCCAACCTCTTTTAAAAGTTCAAAGTTCTGCATGTTTCTAGCACCTATTTGAATCATATCTACAGTGTTTTCAAAATCTTCTAAATGCCTTATTGAAACTATTTCGCTTACTATAGGAATACCTACCTCTTCTTTAGCTAGTTTTAATATTTTAAGTCCGTCAAGTGCTAAACCTTGGAATGCATAAGGGGAAGTTCTAGGTTTGAATGCTCCTCCTCTGAGTATTGAAGCTCCAGCAGCTTTTACGCTTTTAGCAATATTAATAACCTGCTCTTCACTTTCAACAGAACAAGGTCCAGCTATTATAACAGGTCTTCCAGCACCTATTTTTACTCCGCTTACATCAACAATAGTATCTTCTTTTTTGAATGCTCTATTAGCTCTTTTGAATGGCTCCTGAACCTTTAATACTCTTGCAACACCTGGTAAAGTAGCCATTAATTCTCTGTCAACCTTAGAAGTATCTCCTACTATACCTATAACAGTGCAGTCTACACCTACTATTTTATTTGTTACTAATCCTGCCTGTACAAGTCTGTCAGTTATATTATTTATATATTCTTCTTTAGCATTTGGTTTCATTACAATAATCATAGTTGTTAATCTCCTTAATTTTAAAATATTATGTTAATTAATAATGTTTATATATTAGTTATAATTAAAAAATTCAATTTTATATATTTGTATTTGTTTGTGGAATTATAGAATATACTGGCGTTTTAAACGCCAAAAAAACTAAAGAAAAATTGAAAGCAAAAATAGTTATTGCTGTAAATAGGGTTTATAAAAATTTTATCTTTCATAGTAATATATTATATAGAAATATAAATAAAAGTCAATTGAAAATATTATATTTTTATAAAAAATAATATAAATTCTCTATATATTTTTATAATTATATTACACATATAATACTATAAATATAAATAAATTCATTGATTTTATTGTATATTTATTATAGAATAAAAAAATAAATATCTAAAATAATTTTTAAGGCGGTAATTTTATGAAATTAAACAAATATATGGTTTCGCCATCTGTGCCGAAAGAATTGGAGCCACTTATAGAAATTACTAAAAACTTTTGGTGGTGCTGGAACCAGAAAGCAGTTACATTGTTAAGAACTATTGATATTGATAACTGGGATAAAAGAGATCATAATCCTATAAGAGTTTTAGGCGAATCTCTTCAGGAACGTTTTGATGCTATGCTTCAAGACGATGCTGCTATGATGAATTTAGGTGAAGTTTATGATGAGTTTAAAACTTATATGAAGCAGGAAACTTGGTATAATAGTTTAGATGATTCTATAAAAGCTAAAAATGAAAAAATAGCATATTTTTCTTTTGAATACGGACTTCATGAATCTTTGCCTAACTATTCAGGCGGTCTTGGTATATTATCAGGGGACCATTTAAAATCTGCAAGTGATTTAGGTTTGCCTTTAGTAGCTGTTGGACTTTTATATAGAAAAGGATATTTCAGGCAGTATTTAAATGCTGACGGATGGCAGCAGGAATATGATATAGAAAATGATTTCTTTAACTTAGCTTTAGAAAAAGTTTTAGATAAAAATGGTGAAACTTTAAAAGTAGATGTAGATCTTCCAGGAAGAAAAGTTTATGCTCAAATTTGGAAAGCAAATGTAGGAAGAATAGAACTTTACTATTTAGATGCTAATATCGAAGAAAACAGAATCGAAGATAGAGATATTACAGCTCAGCTTTATGGGGGTAATTTAGAAACTAGAATACAGCAGGAAATATTGCTTGGTATAGGCGGTGTTAAAGCATTGGATAAATTAGGAATTAAACCTACTATTTATCATATGAATGAGGGACATAGTGCTTTTCTTTCTCTAGAGAGAATAAGACAGCTAATGGAAAATAATAATTTGGATAAGAATACGGCAAGAGAGGTAGTGTATAGTTCAAACATATTTACAACTCATACTCCAGTACCTGCGGGTAATGATATATTCCCTATAGATATGGTTCAAAAATACTTCAGCGATTATGTAAGACATATAGATATGACTATGGATGAGTTTATAAGACTTGGAAGAATTAATCCTGATGATCAAAAAGAAAGTTTCTGTATGACTGTTCTTGCTCTTAATTTATCAGCTGAAAATAATGGGGTAAGCGAGCTTCACGGACATGTATCAAGAGCTATGTGGAAAGATATATGGAAAGGCGTTCCAGTTAATGAACTTCCTATAGATTCTATTACTAATGGTATTCATACTTTAAGCTGGATATCTTTTGATATGCAGAACTTACTTGACAGATATTTAGGTCCTCGCTGGAGAACTAAGCCTTTAGAGTATGAAATTTGGGAAAGAGTACAGAAAATACCTGATGCTGAGCTTTGGAGAACACATGAAAGAAGAAAAGAAAGACTTATTGACTTCTGCCGTGAAAGATTAAAAGCACAAATTACAAACAGAGGATTCACTAAAAATGAAATAGAGCATGCAGAACAAATACTTTCTCCTGATGCTTTAACAATAGGTTTTGCTAGAAGATTTGCTACTTATAAAAGAGGTACTTTATTATTCAGAGATTTAGATAGATTAAAAAATATTATAAATAATTCTGAAAGACCTGTACAAATTATTTTTGCTGGTAAAGCACATCCTCATGATAACGGCGGTAAGGAATTAATAAGAAATATTGCTGAAATTTGCCGTAGGGAAGATTTTAGAGATCATATAGTATTTATTGAAGATTATGACATAAATGTTGCAAGATATATGGTTCAGGGTGTAGATGTATGGCTTAATAATCCTAGAAGACCTTTAGAAGCAAGCGGTACAAGCGGTATGAAAGTTCCGCCTAACGGAGGTTTGAACTTCAGCGTATTAGACGGATGGTGGGATGAGGCTTATGATGGTCAGAACGGATGGGCTATAGGAAACAGAGAAGAGTATACTGATTTAGAATATCAGGATGAAGTAGAAAGCAAGGCTCTTTATAATGTATTAGAAAATGAGATTATACCTCTATTCTATGAAAGAGGAAGAGATGATATACCTAGACAATGGGTTGCTGCTATGAAGTGGAGTATGCAGACTGTTTGTCCTGTATTTTCTACTAACAGAATGGTTGCTGATTACTTTAATAAATTCTATAATAATGCAAGTAAGAGATATATCAATATGACTGAAAATGAGTTTGAAAGAGCCAAAGTATTAAAGTCATGGAAACAGGATATTTTCTCTAAATGGTCTAAAGTATCATTTGAAAATACTATTTCAGAAATGCCTTCAAGAAATTTAAAAGTTGGAAGCAAGTTTGAAGTAAAAACTATAGTTAATTTGGGAGATATAGCACCTGATTCTGTTAGAGTTGAAATTTATAATGGTAAATTAAGTATGAAGGAGGACATTATAGATCCTGTTATAGTTGAAATGAAACATTCTGCTGATCTTGGTAATGGAAGACATTCATTCTCAGGTACTTTAGAATGTACTAACAGTGGTCAAAGCGGTTATGCTATAAGAATGTATCCATATCATAAAGATTTAAGTTATAAATTTGATATGAAACTCATAATATGGGGTTAATATAAAAGAATAACTAATAGAGAGGGTTTTTACTTTAAAGTAAAAGCCCTTTTTTAATAATCTTTAGTCTTTACCATAAACGGATAATCATTATACATATTTGTAGTTAGATCCATTTTTTTCTTGAATGGTATATATTCCAATTTTGGTTCATAATTCCAATATCTTGTTTCTCCTCTTATACTTGGTATAAAGAGCTTCAATCCTATAGGCAATGATTTTGTATTGTTTATGATATTTTTATTGGCATTGTATATAATATTCCAGAAATTTCTCTCACCATATATAAACGGATAAGATGATATTTTTAATAATGTATCTCCTTTCCTTACAGTATAATATCTAGGAAGTAAATCCATTGTTATATCATATCCTCTTTCTTTATATTTAGAAAAATCTATATCATTAGTTATTATAAGAATGTTATTATTAGTTGATAATATTGCTTTATTAGTTATTAATAATATATTATTATTTGTCAATAAATCATTATCATTTGTTATTATTATAATGTTTTCATTTGTTAATTCATATATTGTTTTAATATCTCCTCTTTTTTCAGCTTCATCTAAAATTTTCTTTTTTACATAATTTTTTATAGGAGTTTCTTCTATGAATAATGGGGTAAAAAATAGAAAACAGTAAAAAATAAATAAAAAAATTATAATTTTTCTCATAATATGAATTTTTAATGCTAGTTTTAACTTAATTAAACTATATTTTTATTAATTTTTCAATAGGTAATTATACTATTATTTTATAATATTAAATCATTTTTTGTTTATATATAACTCATAAGTAATTATTCAATAATATTTATAATAATTTAGAATTCATATTATAACTATTTTGTGAGTAATTTTATTATCTCTTCATTTTTTCCGTATTCTCTAGCATAATACAATGCATCATAGTCACCTCTTTTTATACTTTTATCAGCACCAGCATCTAAAAGCATTTTTGTCATCTCTAAATTTCCGTTACGGCAAGCCCACATCAATGCTGTCATACCGCCTCTATTTTGAACATTAACATCTGCATTATTTTTAATAAGCACTTTTACAGCATTAATATTATTATAAGAAGCGGCTTCTCTCAATGCAGTATCATAATCATAATCTTTATATGCACCACTATCAATCAGCTTTTGTAAAAAAACTTCATTGGTAGAATAGTGTGCAGCATTTATCAATGGAACATTAAGATTAAGCAAAGTTGATTGATTAAGATGACAAACTTTCAAACTTTTATACAAAGAATCAGAACCATTTTGAAGTAAAATATCTGCTATATCCTCATGGCCGAACATATAAGCATAAATCAAAGCATTTGCATTATTTCTATTTCTCTTATTTATATCAGCTTTATTTGCAATCAAAATTTTTACCGTTTCTTTATAGCCTTTCATAAGAGCATACATTAAAGGAGTATCTTCATTTCCATAATCTCCATCATAAGCTATATTAACATCAGCTTTATTTTTGATTAAGAGTTTTACCATTTCAATATTTTCTTTTCTATTATATTCTAAAGCACAAAATAATGCAGTTCTTCCTCTAAATCCCTGATAATCAATATCAGCACCATGACTTAAAAGCAGTTTAACCATTTCCATATTATTATTATCAACTGCAAGTATCAATGCACTATCTCCATCATTTAATACAGTATTAACATCCGCTTTATATTTTAGAAGAAGTTTAGCCATTTCTATATTATTATCCATAACTGCATGTGATAATAATGTAAAATCTTCATAATCAAGATCATTTATATTGACATTATATTTCTTAAGAATATTCTCAGCTTCTTTAACATTGCCTTCATTCACATATTCTCTTAATTTTTCATAAGCTTTAGTTTTATTATCCGTTTGACTGTATAAGTACATACTAAATAAAAATAAAATAAATATTAGTTTTTTCATAATTCATAAACCTCTTTAAATTATTAAGCTTTTATTTATCTTTTAAAAATACCATTATAATAGGAGCTATAAAAGAAAAAATAAATGAGTAGATACCATAAATATAAATGAAGCTGTATATTTTATTATTTCCAATCACTGCCTCATTTATATTGATATTGTTCTTTAATATTTTGAATATAGACTTTATATTTTGTACTATTACATATATTAAATTAATAGCTATTACAGCATTAAGAACTGTAATAGAAATTTCATTTATTTTTACTTCTGAAATAATTACTCTGTATATGCTTGCTCCTAATACTAATATATTAAATAAAAATGCTAGTACTGGAAATATTATATACATTGCTTTTGTTATCACACCAGCTTTATAGTCAGCTCTTATAAAGTATAAAGTAATAATAGATAAAATTAATAATGCATTATAAATTATAAAAGACTTAGTATTGTCAAAAGGTCTTATAGGTTCATATAGTAAGGCAAAAAATGAAACAAATATTAAAAATGAATATAAAAATAATAATCCTCGAGAAATATATATTGATAAAACAGTTTTGAATCTCTTTTGCACAAAGAAAAATATAAACGGTATTAAAGTAGATAAATATACAATAAAAATCAAAATCAGTTTTAAGGCTAAGGTATTTCCATGTTCTTCAGAAAAAACAGATAACATTAAACCAAAAAATAATAATACCATAAATACCAAAAATTCTAGCAATTCTACCAATTCTACCAATTTAATAATTAAGAATAATATTGTTGCTAATAAAATTTCTGATGCTACAGAAAACAGTATTATATCTCCTAATTTAGTAAAACTATTATATGTATTATTCTTTATATTAAAATTGTTATCAGATAAAACTATTATAATAAAAAAGATTATAGAAGATAATATACTTTTATTAATCATTATATTAGATTTAAAAAATTCAAGCATATCAGGTATTTCATCTTTTAATGGTGCTGAAGTAAATATGCCAAGCAAAAATAAAAGTAAAAATGACAAAAATATTATTAGTATTGTTCTTTTATTAATATTTTCTAAATTACTATCTATAATAAATAAAAATGAATAACAAAAAAAGTAAAATACTTGATAATAAAAACTATTAATAATAATTAAATTGTCAGCATTATGATCAATATCATATAATAATATTTGTATACTTATAGGAAGAGAAGAAATTATCATTAATACAAATACTAATATATGATATAATCTTTTTTTACTAATATAGTTCATAAATCTCTCGAACTTTTATTTATTTTTTAAAAATACCATTACAATAGGAGCTATAAAAGAAAAAATAAATGAGTAAATACCATAAATATAAATGAAGCTATATATTTTATTATTTCCAATTACTACCTCATTTATATTAATATTATTTTTAAATATATTTATTATAGACTTTATATTTTGTATTATAATATATATTAAATTAACAGCTATTATTATATTAAGAACTGCAATAGAAATTTCATTTATTCTATTTTCTGAAATAATTACTCTGTATATGCTTGTCCCTAATACCAATATATTAAATAATAATGCTAGTATTGGAAATATTATATACATTGCTTTTGTTATTACTCCAGCTTTATAGTCAGCTCTTATAAAGTATAAAGTAAAAATGGATAAAACTAATAATGCATTATAAATTATAAAAGACTTAGTGTTATCAAAAGGTCTTATTGGTTCATATAGTAAAGCAAAAAATAAAGCGAATATTAAAAATGAATATAAAAATAATAATCCTCGAGAAATATATATTGATAAAACAGTTTTAAATTTCTTTTGCACAAAGAAAAATATAAAAGGTATTATAGAAAAAACAAATACAATAGACATAAAAAGAAGTTTTTCAATTAACGATTCAAAATCAGATGCTATATTAGTTCTAAAAATAAATTTATTATATAAAAAAACAATAAATACCCAAAATACAAATGCAATAATTGCAGCTATTATAGAAAAGAAAATTATATCTCCTAGCTTAGTAAAACTATTATATGTACTATTTTTTATATTAAAATTATTATCAGCTAAAAGTATTATAATAAAAAATATTATATAAGCTAATATACTTTTATTAATCATTATATTAGATTTAAAAAACTCAAGCATATCAGGTATTGCATCTTTTAAAGGAGCCGAAGTAAATATGCCGAGCAAAAATAAAAGTAAAAATGATAAAAATGTTATAAGTATTGCCTTTTTATTAATATTTTCAAAATTACTGTTTAGATTAAATAAAAATGAATAACAAAAAAAACAAAAAAGTTGAAAATAAAAACTATTAAAAATCATATTGTAAATTAATCTTTCAGAATCATATTCAGTATCAAACAATAATACATATATATTAGCAGGAATAGAAGAAATTACCATTAATACAAATACTAATATAAAATATATTATTTTTTTGCTGCTCGAATTTATTAACTTATTTTCTGACATTTATAATAACCCCGTATATGTATTTTGAAAATTGATTATAACTTATAACTGCAAATTGTAAAGTATAAAATAATAGCTTAATTATTATAAGCATCAATACCAAATACTGTTTTCATAATTTTATAAAGTAAATAAATTGTAAAATATTGTAAAAAATACTTGCTTTAAATTTGTATATAATATATTCTTTTTTTCGCAAATTAATAAATAATAGGATTTTGATATTTTATGAATTTTACTTCAATGATGAATTATATATATACTTCTATTAAAGGTTTTATTATAGGAGCTTCAATGCTTGTACCAGGTTTCAGCGGAGGTACTATGGCTATGATACTTGGTATATATGATAAATTGATATCTTCTTTAAGCTCTATTTTAAGTTTTTCAAAGAATGAGAATTATTTTATTAAAAATAAGATTAACTTTTTCTTTTTGATATTTTTTTGTATAGGCTCTGTTTTAGGAATGGTTATAGTTTCAAAGCCTTTATCAAGCATAATAGAAAAATATTATACAGTTTCATCATTCTTTTTTATGGGGGCAGCATTAGGAGGATTTAATACCGTATATAACAAAACAAAATCTTATAAATTTGATTTTTTAAGTATTATATATATTCTCTTAGGAGCTGGCATAGTATATTTAATATCTATAATACCAGAAGGCTTCTTCAGCAGTTCAGGAAATAGAAGCGAAATGTTTATGTACTTTATACTTATAATAGCAGGATTAATTGTTGCTATTGCAATGATACTCCCCGGTATAAGTGTGTCATATATGTTTTTGCTTTTGGGTATATATAAAGAAACTATTGATGCTGTACATAATTTATATTTTCCATATTTAATTCCTTTAGCTGCAGGTTCTGTTTTGGGAGTTGTACTTACTACTAAAATTTTAGAATATTGGATGGAGCATTATGTTAAATCTTCTTATTTAATAATATCTGGTTTTGTATTGGGTTCTATTATACAAGTTTTTCCCGGGCTTCCCAAAGGCATAGAGTGGGCATTATGTCCTATAATGTTTTTAGCAGCTTATTTTCTTATAAGACTTTTGCAAAGATTTGATCCTGATAATAGATGAAATTTATTTATTCATAAATTATTTTTATATTATAAACATTAAAATAATACGGATATCTGCTGAAAAGCTCAACATCAAAAGTTTTATAATTATTATTTTCTTTATAATGTTTGATTTTCTTGCTGCCATTTAAAAAGAAATCTATTTTCAGAAATGAGTTAATATTTTTTTCATTTATACTGTCATAAATATTTTTTGGTATTTTTATTATGAATGATTTACTTTCTTTTACAGCTTTATAATTATTGTATCCGTCTGTTACTTCTATATTAAATAGAGTAGGGTATATATTTATTTTATATGTGTTTAATATACGCCCTAATTTAATTATATTTATTTCTAATATTTCTATACTATATTTTTGATTTTGTTTTTTATTTATTTTTAATTCAATATCTGAATCTTTATCTAATGTTTCTATATATAAATTGTTAGTGTCAAAATTATTATCTTCTAAAAATAAATTATAATTATATTCATCTTTATGAAATCCTATTATATTTGATTTTTCTCTGTATATATCATAGCCTTTATATTTTAAATTGCTTAATTTATAAATATCATCAGGCATGACTGAAAAAACATTTATATAGAGAATAAAAAATAAAAAAATAAAATATTTATTCATTATTAAAAATTACTGGTCAACTGTGAATATTACAGCCCTGTTTGATTCGGAAGCATTTTTCCAAAACTCTATACTTCTGTAAAAATAATCCCAAGTGTATTCAAAATCTTCATCACTTAATGGATACTCATAATTTTTTTCATCTATTTTAAAATATCTTTCTTTGAACTTTTCTTTTGTGATAGTTTCTATTTTTTGAGCTATGTCTTTAACAATATTTGATTTTTTTAATGTTATTATAAAATCTTCTTCATCATCACCGTTTCCGTATAAAACATCTCCTCCCATTATGACAGAGCCGAAAGGATAATTATCATCGCCGAATACTAAAAGCCCATCATTAGAAAGACATCTATGCATGGCGTCCCAAGATTTATCAAGTTCATAAATATATTTTCTATGTTTTTCAAAGTAAATTTCTTCTAAATATTCAGAAGCAAAATCAGGTCTTTCAAGTCTTGAAGTTTTTAATAATTTATTTAAATCCTTATCGCTTAAAGCAAATAATACTCCCAAACATCCCATAATTAGAACTCCGTATAATTAATTTTCTATTGAAAACTCTTCAATAATTATTTTGTAAAATTAAAGTGTTATTTATTAATAATGAATGCTATTTTAATGTAGTTCTTTTATTTCTTTATTTATACATAAAAAATTATTCGTTGAAAATATCTGATAAGTAAGCTTATTAGATGCTCATAATTTTTTTATTTCATCTATACTTAAACCTGTTATTCTGCTTATATTTTCATTACTCATATTCATGTTTTTTAAATTTAGTGCTATGTCTTTGGCTTTGTTTATTTCTCCACGTTCTATACCTTTCTCTATACCCTGCTGAAATCCTATCTCCATACCTTCTTTTTTTCCCGCTTCTCTTTCATACTGGAGCATCGCAGCCTGTCCGTAAAGAAAAGTATCTCTTTCATTATAAGCTGACATTTCCTTTTCATCGGCTACAAATCTTTTATATTTATCTATTACCTTACTCATAATTGTATTTCCTCCTACAAGTTTATTAATATCTTTTTCTAAATCTTTTGTTGTAAAAAAATCAATCCAAGATAAAATCTTATTTTTGAGATAGTCATTAGTACTAGCATTTTTTAATATTTCTTCAAATCTTTTAATCTCTATAAAATGTATCTGAAAATCGTCTAGTCTAAGGCTGGGATTGTTAATATCAGCAAATGTTAAACATTTATGCTCTCTTTTCATATCAGTTTCACTTCCAATATCTAAATTAAAATTTATAAAACTAATACTAATCATCTGGCTTATATTAATGTATAAATCACTTTCTTTTAACTCAGAAGCTATATTTTTAGCTATGTAGTATAATATCCTTTTTATAAAATTATTGTTGCCTACTAATTGTATTTCAACAAGCACTTTCTTACCGTCTTTAGTTTTTGCTTTAACATCAAGGCGTCTGCCCACCTTCGGTGCTATTGATTCTTTTAAATTTTCATTTTCAGGCAGATTATAAGGATTAAGAATTTCAAGGTTTCCAACAGATTCAAAGCCTGCATCATTTAAAACGGCATTAACAATATTTTCTAATATATCCTCATCACCTTCTATACCAATTAGATATCGTACAAATAAATCATTAAGTCTGTTAATCTCTTTCATTATTTAATTATACTAAAAATGATTTAGTTTGTCAAAATAGGCTTGCTTCAAAATCATTTGATAAAATTATTATAATTCAAAAATTATAATAATAATTTTTATATGTTGTGTATTTTTTATCTTAATGTATAAATCATTACACGAATGTTGGATCTCAGATATTAAAAAAATATATAATTATTTTTGATTTAAGCTATATTACAGTAGAAAATTTTATAAAAAATAATTACTATATATTAGACTTGTTTCAAAACTAATTTTATTTATTAATTGTGGCGAAGCACATGGTCTGTACTTCAGTCCTTTTACGACTGAAGGAAGTACTGTCAAGTATTGGTATAAGGAGAAGCCCGCCTTTGGCAGGCGAGAAGCAAAAGGACTGCATTGTTTATTAAAATTTAAGGTATTAAACTGTAGTATGTGCGTTTTTTGCAGCTTTTTTGTGCGGCAAAAAAGCTGATAATATTTCTATAAAGTTTAATATTGATGGAACGTATTTGTTTAAAATATATAATTCAAAAATTAATTAAGTAAATCTTTCAATATGTTATTAATATCGAATTTAGGTATATATACATCATTAAAATCTTCCATATCAACATCCATTACATATACCAGAGTAGATATTTTTCTATACCTATTCATAATATTATTAAAATCGCTGTTAATTTGTTCTATAGTTTTATTATAACTATTTATAAATTTCGTTGCATCATTTTCTTTTTCTATATTATACTCAGCAGATAAAATAAAGAAATTAGCAGCTTTTATCTTTTCTTCAGCTTCTTTTTTATCAGCATCTTTTATATTTTCATTCTTTTTAAAAGAGTTTTCAAATTCCAATACTCCTTTTTTAGCATTATCAATATATTTAATAAACAGTTTTTTTACTATATCATTGTCCAAAATATTTTTATCTGTATCGTTAGAAGATGGTGTCTCCTCTTTATAATCATTAATAGTTTCAGTATTTATCTCGTTATTCGTTTTGTTGTCATCTGATTCTGGAATTTCATTATTTTCATCATCTAATGTAAAAACTTCATCGCATTTATAATCATTAATATTAGTACTGTAATATAACTTGTTTTCAATATATACAGCTAATGAAACTAAAAGAATTTTTATGCCTTCATCAATATAAGTAAAATATCCATCATTATTATTTCTATAGCTATAACGAAAGAATTCCGAATTATAATGAGTACGACCATATTTAGACTTACATTCTTTATCTTTTATAATTGGTATATTATTAATTTTTAAGAAATTTTTTAAAGATAGTTTAAGCAAATTAAAATGTTTTTCATTAATCTTAACAAATTCTTCAGTAAACTGAATTATACTTTTATATTTATTAGAGTTTTGTGAATATGATTTTTCTTTATCAAATCCGTATTTATCATAATAAATACCACCATTAAATTTTTTTCTAATAGAAGATTCATAAATTTCATTTATATTTCTAGTAGAAATTACTACATTATAAATATTAGAACAGCAAGCAATTGGATGGGGACAATATATATCTATATTTAAATATCCAGATGTATTATTATTGTAAATTTGATTATTATATAAATATGAAATTATATTTATAATACTTTCTTCTTGTCCATATATTGATATTTTAAAATCTTCGTATTTATACATAAATAACTCCCAAGTATTTTTTTATTATAATTTTTTTATTTCATCTATACTTAAACCTGTTATTCTGCTTATATCTTCATTACTCATCATATTCATATTTTTTAAATTTAGTGCTATGTCTTTTGCTTTATTTATTTCGCCTTGTTTTATACCCTTTATACGCTCTTCATTAAGCATTAGAACATTAAAATAATCTCTTTCATAATTACTATAGCCGTTATATAAATCATTACTATTAACAAATTTGTTATACTCTTCATAAACCTCTTTCATTATGGGATTTTTCTTAACTAATATTTCCATAGTATCCTCCAATTTATCTTTTGAATTTAAAAATGTAAACCAATCTGATAATCCATCATATAAATTGTTATTATTATTAAATTTTCTAAGTTCTAAAAAATGAATCTCTAAATGGTTGGTCAATATATGATTAGTTTCTGACTCTTTAATGAAATAACAGCTATGCGGCTTTTCTATACCTTTTATCAAATTAAAATCCAAAATATTAATACTTATTACGGGTGTTAAATCTGAATATATATCTTTAGATTTTAAATTTGTAAAGTAGGTTTTAGCCCAATAATATAAACTCCTATATATAAATGACTGATTGCCTATTCTTTGTATTTCTATAATAATAGTTTCGCCTGATTTGGTTTTTGCTTTAACATCAGCTATACTTTCTTTATCAAGAACATTTTCTTTTAGATTAAAAGTATTGAGTACTTCTATATCTTCAAAAGTTTCTTGATTAGAGTCTATTCTCACAGAATTTATGAGATCTTTTAATATATTTTCATGCCCTTTTTTAGCAAACATGTAACGCATAAAATAATCATTCAAAGGATTAAAATGTTTTATTTTTGCAGTATTTAATTTTTTACCCATATACATATTATACTAATAAAGAATGTATTTGTCAAAATTTACAGTTATAGTTAATTTTTTATTTTAGTATGAAATTTTTATAAAAAATAATTAGCGGCAAATATTATTATAGCTAGAATAATACTGTATATTAAAGACATTTTTATTTTTATAGATTTAAGAAAATATAATATTAAGAATAGAGCAAAAATTAAAGATGCAATAAAATAATATCTTTTAATACCTTCATTTGTGATAATTAAAGTAATTGAAGCAACTAAATTGCTAATCATAATTATCCTTGCTAATATAAGCTGTATAGTTATAGCAAGTATATCGTCATTATCTGGTTCTTGATTCATATTTTGAAAACCCATTTATTATATAATAAAAATTAAATGTTTCTTTAATTATTAATTTATAAAAAAGCAATGGCTTATTAATTCCATTGCTTTATAATATTTATATTATTTAAAGAATTCAGAGAAAGGATTTTTAAAATTGAATTTAAATTTACCCTTTTCAGATGTCTTTTTATGAGAAGGTATATTTACCTGCGTAGCTTCATCCAAACTCATCATAAGTATGCCAACAACAGCAGAATAAGCAGGATTATTTGCTATATCTCTTATGCCTTCTATTTTATCAGGAACCCCTATTCTTGCAGTAATTGGAGCAGCCCCTTTAACAGCAGTCTGATAAGCCTTAGCAAGCTCTACAAGTCCAGGAAGCAAAGCCCCACCTCCTGTAAATACCATGCCAGCAGAAAGAGAATCAATATATTTCATTTTGCTTAATTCCTTACCGCATAAACTGAAAATTTCTTCTACTCTAGGCTGTATTATTTCAGTTAATACTCTTTTAGGCAAAGTTTTCATTTGTCCGCTTGCAGTTGGAACTTCAATTATTTCTTTTTCTCCAACCATATCTATAAAAGCAAATCCATGATCTCTTTTTAATTTCTCTGCAGAAGGTATAGTTATTCTAAGTCCTTCAGCTATATCATTAGTTATATGCTGGCTTCCTACAGGTATAACAGCAGTATGCCATACAGAGCCTTCTAAATATACCATCATAGAAGTAGTAGAATGTCCTATATCAAATACAACAACGCCAAGTTCCTTTTCATCTTCAGTAAGACATGCTTCAGCACTTCCCCGTATATTAACTATAAAATCTCTTCCAGAAAAACGCATTTTATTTAAAGTTTTTCTTAAATGCTCGCTTACATGTTTAAGTCCAGTTATAATATGTACTTTAGTTTCTAGTCTTGTTCCAGACATTCCTACTGGATTTTTTATTTCATCCTGTCCGTCTAAAGAATATTCCTGTTCTATAGCTTCTATAATTTCTCTGTCAGCAGGTATTAATATGTTTTTTGCACTTTCCAATACTCTATCAACTTCAGCAGAAGTAACTTCTTTATCTTTTGTATTAACTCCAATTACGCCTTTACTGTTCATTCCTTTTATATGATCTCCGCCTATTGCAGCAATTATATCAGGAGCCTGCAATCCAGCCATGTGTTCAGCTTCATTTATAGATTTTTCTATAGCATTGGCAGCGGCATCAATATTAATAATAACACCTTTTTTTATGCCTTCGCTTTCACTTTCTCCTATTCCTATAACATCTAATTTATCATCATTAACACGGGCAATGATAGTTTTTACTGATGCACTTCCTGCATCTAATCCAGCGATAATTGGCTCTTTCAAGATAAACTCCTAAATAATAATGATATTATTATGTTAATATTCTCGGAAAAAAATAAAGTATTATTAATATTATTTATTTTTCATTATTGGCATTGTAAAACTTGATTATTATATTACAAAACAACCCATTTATTATCTTCGTAAGACATTACAAAAGTTTGTCTTGCCTTTGATGTAGTATCTTCTACTCTGTCATATACTGAAGAATCAACGTCTATATATGCTTTTTTTCCATCCAATTTTATATCATAAACTTTGTCTATTTTAGTTTCAAATTCAAAGTCAAGTGAAGGATCGCTTTGAACATATTCTTCTGCATTCTTTATATTTCTAGTTTTCCTGAGAATTTCTTTATAATTCGTAGAATAGAATTTTTCATAAGCAATACGCACACCTTCTGCATCATAAGGCAAAGCATAGAATTCTTTTAAAGATGATAAAGCTAATTTTTTTAAATTATCTTCATTATAGTCTTTAATTTCAATATTTTCTTTGTCATCTTCTATGTCGTCTTTTAAAATTATTTCTACTCTTTTCGTATTTTTTTCTTTGTCATTACCGCTGCATGATATAAATGATAAAATTAATAATGATATTAATAATGTATATTTGAACAACATTATAATTATAGTCCTTCTAGTATTGATTTTCTAGTATTTTGAGGCGGAGCTTCTTCTTTTTCTCTTATTCTGGTATCTGAAGTTGTTGTTACATCATTCATATTTATATATTTAACAACACTTGGTCTTTCTAATATTATTCTTATGTCCCCATTCTGCCAAGCTACAGTATTGGCATCTAAGAAGGCCCCTTTTGTATATTTAGCATTTAAAGCTGATAATAGCTCCAAAAAATCAACCTGATTAGGCTGGAAATTTATTGTTATTGAATATAGGGAATCGTTTTTAAATATAAAATATCCGCTTTTATAAAATTTATTTTCTTCTAAAGCAAGGAATGTAGCACTTTCTTCAGTAGATAAATCTACGGTTCCAGTCATATATTGTTTAGGCAAAGTCATTGTATTGTCGCTTAATATAGCATTTATTGTATCTTCTCTTGTGGCACCTAAAGTTATATTTTTAAAACCTGTTATAGGTGTAGTTATTACAGCAGGTTTTCTTCCCATTATAGCATCATTAGTTATATATTCATTATTATTTTGATTATTTTCTGCTGCTGGAGCTGTTGTATTATTATTGTTATTGTTGTTATTATTTGGAGGAATATATGCATCATTAGTTGCATATTGAGGAAATAAACAGCAGGCATATAAAAGCATCAAAATAAATATATATTTTTTCATTTTTTATTCCTAAAATAATTATTCTATTTTTTAGTTTTTTAAATACAATCTTATTATATAATATCGACTATATTTTTATTTTCAAGTATAAAAAAATATTTTTTGTGTTATTTGATATATTAAATTTGACATTATAAAAAATAATATTTATAATTCTAAAATTAATTTAAGTAAAAAAATTGAAAAAAGTGTAAAATATATTATATTTATTTAATATATAGTGTGAAATTTAGGATAGTTTTTTTATGGATTATAATAGAGTAACAATTATATGCGGACATTATGGGGCAGGTAAAACTTCTTTTTCTATTAATTATAGTCTTTATATTAGAAGTCTTGCCAAAGAACCTATTTATATAGCAGATTTAGATGTTGTTAATCCATATTTTAGATCAAGGGAGCATGCTAAATATTTAGAGAGCAGTAATATAAAAGTTATAGGAAGCTATTTGCCTCAGTCTGGTTCTGATTTGCCTGCAGTATCTGCTGAGGTGTATTCAATATTTAATAGAAAGGATATTATTGGAATAATAGATATGGGAGGAAATTCTGCAGGAAGTTTATCATTTGCCACTTTTAGAGAGAAAGTTGATATTAGTGAAACAGATGTGTTATTTGTGTTAAATGCTAATAGAGAAGAAAATTCTACAGTTGATTATGCTTTAGGACATTTAATATCTATAGAGGCTGCTATTGGATTAAAAGTAACTGGTATAGTTAATAATACTCATTTAATGTATGATACTTCTATAGATGATATAAATAGAGGCGAATATATAGCTTCTGAAATTTCAAGAGAGAAAAATATTCCTGTTAAATTTACTTGTGTAAGCAGGGATTTTTATAATAAAAATAATGGAGTGAATAGTAAATATAGGCTGTTTATAATGGATTATGATATAAAAAGTATAGGAAATGTTATATAGTTTTATTTATGGATTATAATGATGTTAAATTATATGAGATAGCCTCTATGCTGTCGCCTAGTGTATATGAAACTATATTTTATAGTCAGTATCAGGGACGCTCAGATAAAGATGCTATTATATTAGATGATGAAACATTTGAAAGATGCTACGTATCAGATAATGTATATAAAAATTTCTTATTTTCTAATTCTTTAAGACTCGGCAGAAGCATTGATTATATAGGACTTAGTCAGATGCATAGTTCTATAATAAAAGAGGTAAGCATATCAAATAATCAGGTTAAAATTAAATTATTGGATATGGCTTTGAGTAGTTTAGCCAATACGTTAGTTAAAATGAAATCTATGGATGTAAAATTACCTGCTTTTTATATTAATATAATATTTAATAATGTAAATTATTATTCAAATAATTATATAGATGAAAATGAAAAATTAATACCCACTGATGAAAGTATAATTAATTCTGTATATATTCAGGATCAATTAACTTTTGTTAACGAGAAATATATAGAAATGGTTATATCAACTCAAAGCAGCCAAAATAAATTATTAAGATATATGATATTTAATTGCGGCAGTGTAGATGTTATGGACGATGCTAAAGATTCATGGAAAAACACCTTTAGAAATGACTTTTCTATGCTTTATGAATATTTTATTAATGTTAGAAAGTCCAATAATTTAATGATAGAAGGAAGTGCTTGCGAAAATATAATAAATGGTTATGAAAAATTTATGAATGATTTTATAGATTTAGATGACTTATAATTATTATATTTTTATATGATTTGACTTATGAATAATATACGAAATTTGCTTATACATTCTCCTAATTGGCTTGGAGATATTGTTATGTCTATCCCTGCTATTTATTTAATAAGAGAAAAATATTCTGATATAAAAATAACTGTTATGAGTAAAAAATCCATGTTTGGCATATTTACTGTAAGCGGTTTAATAGATGAATGTTTGGAATTAAAAAGATTTCCTCATTTAAGAAAATATCATTTTGATGCTGCTTTGCTTTTTCCAAATTCATTTGAGAGTGCATTTAGAGTTTTTGGGCATGGAATAAAAAAGAGAGTAGGATACAAGTCGGATGGAAGAAATTTTATGTTAACTGATGCCGTTGATAGAAAAAATGTAAGATGGATAAATACATCAGATTATTATGTTAATTTACTTAAAGCTATAGGTATAGATAAAAAAAGACCTCCTATAAAATTAAATATAAGAGATGAAATATTAAATAAAGCCAAAGAATACATGAAAGAGATAAATCCTGATAATAAAATTGTATTTGCTTATGGAATAGGTGCTACCAATAGTATCGGCAAGATTTGGAAAGAGGAATATTTTGCAGAAACTGCAAATTACTTATCAAATAAATACGATGCTTTAACATTATTTATAACTACGCCTAATGAGAAAGAGATTTCTGATAAAATATCTGCTATGCTTTATAATGATCCTGTAATACCGTATATGCCTCTTGATATGATAGCAGCTATTTTGAGTTTATGCGATGGATTTATCGGAAATGATTCAGGAGCTATGCATGTTGCCTCAATAGTCGGCATTCCTACTTTAGCATTATATTTTGCAACTCCTGCCTATCAAAATTATCCTATAGGTATTAATAGCCATGTAATAGAAAAAAAGCCGAATAATCCAGCCTGTATATGCGGCGGTAAAAAATGTGAAATTAATACATTTGAGTGCAGAGAAGTTATAAAGCCTGAAGAAGTTATAAATAAATTTGAAAATATTATTAATTCAAAAAAATAATATGATTTTATATTAACTTTAGTTCTTTTAATATTTTTTCTAGTGAAACAGGATAGAAATTATGTATATTACTTGATACATTAAATGCTTTTTTATTATAAAAAACATTTCTATGTATATGTCCATGTATATGAATAGTGCCTTTATACATACCTTCCCACTCATATATTGGATAATGGAACAAAACTATATTTATTCTTTTATCATTTTTATCTTTCATATTTAGTGAAAGAAAATGATAATCTTTTATAAAAATAAATAAATCTCTATTAAAATTTTTATCTTTTAAGAAATTATCATTATTTCCAGCTATTAAATATTTTTTGCCATTAAGTTTAGATATTACATTTTCTGTTTTTAAATATCCTTTTTCATTTGAGAAATCTCCCAATATATAAATTTCATCTTCATTTGAAACTATATTATTCCAATTATTAATTAATTTTTCATGCATTTCTTCTAAGTTTTTAAAACATTTTTTTTTATTTACTATGCTGTATGAATTAAAATGAGTATCTGAAGTAAAATAAATCATAGCTATCACCTAATATGAAATATACTTTTCTTTTGTTTTCCTTTTGTAATAATATTTTTTATCCAAGAACTGTTATCATTCATAGATATCCATCTTCTTTCTTCTGCTCTATAATACCAATCTTTATCTTCCTGATAGTATATCTGTATTCCAGTACCTTCATGAATATTTAATATTTCATTATCATGGTAATTAAGCTCATCATAGTCTGTGCATGATTTCTGTCCCATTTCTGAATAATATTCATTTAATGACATTAAAGAATCATTTAGTTTATTATCCATATCTTTTACATTTAGCCCTAATTTTTTAGCCTCTTTAATAGTTATAGGGTAGCTATGTGATGGATATTCTGAATTAAGAGAATTTGATATGCTGTCTATTAATTTTTGATCCTTCATGTGATATGACAGAATATCTTTACATAGTTTAACAGATAAACTTGATGCTCTGTCAACTGCTCCCAAAACTAAAGGATGTATGTATTTGTATATATGTTCATAAGGGTTATTATCATTTTCTCCAGCCTGTTCTCTCCATAACTTTATTACTCTTGACAGCTCATCCTGACTTACATAAACCATAGTATTATTTTTATTTACAGGCGAGAGTTCATGCTGTAATGAAGTATCTACAGCTGTAATATATGCTAAAGGTCCCATTTGTATTTCATCAGCACCTAAACATAGCATTGTAGCGGCACTTGCAGCTTCTAAAGGAAGCAATGCTATAACATTTTTAAATGACTGTCTTAAAAGATGTACTATTCTCAAAGAAGCCTGTCCGCTTCCGCCAGAACTTTTTATAAAGAAATATATTTTATCACATTTATTTATATATTTAAGTATATCTGAAAGTACAATAACATCATTTTGGCATACGCTTCCTCCATTAGAGTTCCAATAAGCGAGCAGCGGAGCATCTAATTGCTTAGTAATTTTACTTATAAGCTCCTGAGTTTTTGAAAATAAAATAGGCGGTTTTATAGTTTTTGTTTTATTTGGAGTTTTTTTTGAAGCCATAATTCATACCTTTTTATATCATTTAATTTACATAATTACATTTTTGATATAGATTATACATTAATAATAGATAATATCAAATAATGAATTATTTTTTTACTCAAATTTGCTTGACAAATTAGAGAATTTAGTGTATAAAAGTTATATTATTATGCTTATTAATTAGTACAAGGAGTGCAATAAATTATGAAAAAGTTATTCGTAGTATTAACTTCCATTTTTATCGCTGCATCTGCTTACGGTTTAACAAACTCAACTTTGATTGATTTTGCTTTAACAGGTAATGCTGATAACTTACAAGCTGGAGAAGGTGATACAAATGAATTAGTTCCAGTTGCAGAAAATCTTTATAATGATAACTGGGTTGTATGGTTGAATGAATCTGCTAGATTAACAGAAAACCGCAGAAATTCTTACGTTACTAACGTAGACAGCAAAGGTAACAACGGTGCTTGGGAAGCTGGTAAAGTTCTTGGTATAAGAGTACATTTCCCATTACCAGGTTGGAACAGCTATGCTTTAGTAAAACCAGTATACGAACTTGAAATGTATGGCGGTGCTGATGGTACTAAATATACAGAAGGCAAAGGTGTTATACATAATGTTGGTGAAATTAAATCTATCAGTTCATGGGTTTATGGTCGTAACTATTTAATTAGCTACTTTGTAAACTTACAAAATGAATTTGGTGAATTAAAATCTTATCCAATGGGTCATATATACTTTAATGGTTGGAGACAAGTAAGATGGGAAAATAGAGAATATTTACCTGACGTTCGCGACAGAATCTTAGTAAGAGAACCTCTTTATCCTAGAATGATCCCTTCTATTAAATTAGATTCTTTAGGCTTCTACAGAACTAAAGATACTAAAGGCGGAGATTTCATCACTTATGTTAAAGATGTAACAGTTGAGTACGATGTAGTAGTTGTTGACTTAGAAGAAGATATCGATGATGAAGCTACTTGGCAGTTATTAAAAACAGAAAACGATAGAAAACAAGCTATCGAAGCTGCTAGAATACGTGAACAAGCTGAATTAAGAGATCTTGAACAAAGACGTATAGGTGATGGTACTGCTACTCAAGAAGGTGGTGCTGCTACTACTGATACTGCTGCTGCTGATACAGGTGCTGCTCAAGAACAAGCTCAGTAATAATTTGTTTTAGTATAAAAAATTGATTTAGAATTTCAAGGGGAAACAAAATTTATTGTTTCCCCTTTTTTATTTGTAGATTTTTTTTTAATTATTGTTATAATTTATAAAAAACTTAAGGAGTTATTATGAAAGTAATGAATAAGCCTATATTAGATAAAGAGGATTCTTTGTATATATGTATAGATTTGCAGGGTAAATTAATGCCTACTATACATGGTGTAGACGAACTAATAAAAAATACAAATATTTTATTAAAAACAGCTGATATATATAATATACCTGTTTTGATAACAGAGCAATATCCTAAGGGACTTGGAGGAACTGATGAAAGGATAGAGCTTCCTAAGAATTATAAATTATTTGCAAAAGATTATTTCAGTGTTTTTGGCACAGAAGACTTTGTTAAAGAATTTAATTCTCTTGATAAGAAGAATATTATTTTATTTGGTATAGAAACTCATGTATGCGTTTATTATAGTGTACTTCATTTAATTGAAAATGGATATAATGTATGCGTTGTTGCTGATGCTGTATCTTCAAGAAAAGAAGAAAATAAGAAAATAGCATTAGAACAAATGAGAAAAATTGGAGCAAATATTATTAATACTGAAATGGTGCTTTTCTGGCATATAGAGGGTTCTAAAACTGAAAATTTCAAAGAATTGAGTAAATTAATAAAATAAAAAATTAAGGAGATTAATATGGCTAGAAGAAAGCTTATAGCTGGTAACTGGAAAATGAATAATTCTAATAAAGAGGCGTTGGAATTAGTTAATCAATTAAAAGATTTAGTTAAAGATGTAAAAGACAGAGATATAATGATAGCCCCTACTTTTACTTGTTTGAGCGATGTTCATAATGCTATTAAAGGAACTAATATAAAATTGGGTGCTCAGAATTTGTATTTTGAGGAGAAAGGTGCTTTTACTGGACAAATTTCTGCTGATATGCTTTTAGCTGTAGGTTGTGAGTATGTTATTATAGGGCACTCTGAATGCAGAGATATTTTTGGAGAGAAAGATGAACTTATTAATAAGAAGGTAAAAAGAGCTTTAGATAAAAATCTTATACCTGTTTTATGTGTGGGTGAACATTTGGAAGAGAGAGAAAAAGGAGTAACTTCTGATATAGTAAGCGGTCAGACTAAAGCAGCATTTAAAGGATTAAGTGAGGCTGAGGCTAAAAAGGTAGTTATAGCTTATGAACCTGTTTGGGCTATAGGTACTGGAAAAACTGCTACTCCTCAGGATGCTGACGATGTGCATAAAACTATCAGAGAAACTTTAAAATCTCTTTATAATGATTCTGTTTCTGATGGAATGATTATACTTTACGGCGGAAGCGTTAATGAAAAAAATGCTGATGATTTACTTAATATGCCTAATATTGATGGTGCTTTGGTAGGAGGTGCTTCATTGGTTGCAGATAAGTTTGCTAGAATAGTTAATTATATTGCTAAATAATTTATTAACTTTATATATTTTATGAGTATACCATTTTATAGTGGTATACTCATTTTTATTTATAATAGTGTTTTATGTAAGAAAAATATATCTTGTTTTATTTTTTTTAAAATATATAATAATAAAAAATTAATGAAGGGAAATTATATATTGAATAGATTATTTATAAAAATTATATTAATATTCATCTTCTTTACTGGGATTTTATTTAGTCAGACACCTGAGATATTGAAGCGTAATTTCTTTTTTTGCGAGGGCAGTATAGGAGAGATAAAAGTATATGTTTATATATATTTAGATGATAAAAATATAACGGGTAAATATTATTATGATACTATAAAGCAATTTATTAACTTAGAAGGCACAGTATCTGGTAATACTTTTAATATAAAAGAAACTGTAAACAACCGCATAACAGGATATTTCAGCGGGACTATATCTGATAATTCTGTATTTTCTGGAGAATGGTCATCGTATGACGGAAATAATAAATATGATTTTAATTTTTCAAAAAAGTCTTCTTATCCTATAAATAGTATAGACATTATAACTTCTGCCTTAAAAGCTGATGAAGAAGGAAACAGATATTTTGAATCTGTTAAAGATGCTATTATTATAAAAAATGATAAAAATTCAAATCCAATAGACAAAATATCTTTAGATGTAGATGGTATAAAATCATTAAATGAGAATAGAATACATTTTCTTCTTAATAGTGCTATTATGGATGAGTATGGAAGCTGGAAAGAAGAATTAAATGATAATATGGATTTTTATATTAAAAGAGAAATAGAAGTTTCTTTTTTGGATGATAAGATAATATCTTTTTCTATATATAATTATTCTTATACAGGCGGTATGCATGGAATATATAATTCTATACCATCTATATATTTAATTTCTACTGGTGAGAGGGTAGGCAGGAATATATCTGAATTGATAGAAAATAAGAATGACAGAGATTTAATTAATTTGATGAGAAGCAAGCTGCTTAGGAATTTTAATGAGAAGGATTTTTTTGATTTTTATTCTATAGAACTAAGCGACACTTTTGATATAACACCTACTGGTATTAAATTTATATGGCCTGTTTATAAAATAGCAGGATATGCTCAGGGTATTATTGAGGCTGATTTTACATATTTAGAATTAAAACCTTTTATAAAAAAGGATTCTGTATTTTGGTATCTATTTGAAAAATAATATTTTTAGGATTTTTTATGAATGATAATGATATACACCCTATAATGAAAGAACTTACTAAAGTTACAAAAGAAATGCCTATGCCTGTAGTTACTGAAATAAAGATACTTACTAATAGGGATGCTTATAAAATTTTAATATCCACAATGCTTTCTCTAAGAACTAAAGACCCTACTACTAGAGATGCATCTATGAGATTATTTGAAAAGGCTGGAAATCCTAAAGATATGCTTAAGTTATCTGAGGAAGAAATATCTAAATTAATATATCCTGTTGGTTTTTACAAAGTAAAAGCAAAAAATATATTGGAAGTTTCTCAAATGATAATTGATGATTTTAATGGAAATGTTCCTGATGAGATTGATGAACTTTTGAAACTTAAAGGTGTTGGAAGAAAAGTAGCCAATTTAGTTGTTACAGAAGCATTTGATAAGGATGGAATATGTGTTGATACGCATGTTCATAGAATATCAAACAGATTCGGATATGTTCATACTAAAACACCTGAAGAAACAGAGTTTGCTTTAAGAGATAAACTTCCTAAAGAATATTGGAGAGTTTATAATGATACTTTAGTTGTATATGGTCAGAATTTATGCAAGCCGATATCTCCATTATGTAATAAATGCACCGTATCACAGTACTGCGACTATTTTAAAAATGAGTATAAAGAAAATAAAAAATCTAAAAAAAGCAGTAATAAATCTAAGGATTAACAATTTATTTTTTTATTAAATATATTGTTTTCTGATATTATAAGTTTTAAATAAAATTAAATATAGATAAAGCTTAAATAATAAAATAGTGAATATAAATATTTTTAATCATGCCGTATTTTTATATATTTATTTAGATGAATCCTTTACTATGTTTTTTATGTATTCATCATCTTCTATAATATTGATATTATTCCTATTTTCTATTTTTCCGCTGTCCTTATCCGAACATGATAATAACATCATTATTATAATTAATAAACAAAATATATTCTTAAACATATATATTTACCTTTATATATTTCCTTTTTATATATATTATTATCGCTTTATTATATAAAACATAATAGTATAAAAAATATAAAATTAATAATTTTATTATTAAAATTATTTGACAAAATATAGAAATATAATATTATTAATTAACATAATATATTTAAGGAATATTTATATATGAAAAAGTGTTTATTGTATTTTAGTATTATTATGATATTTTTATTAATGGTGCTTTCATGCTCTAAAAAGGCTTATAATAATATTAATCTTAAAAAAGCATTGGATATTATGACTAAGTCTACAAATTTAGTTTTATTGGATGTAAGGACAGCAGAAGAATATATGTCTGGAAGTTTACCTAATTCTATTAATATTGATGTTATGGATACAGATTTTAAAACAAAAATAAATATCTTGGATAAGAATAAGGAGTATATAGTTTATTGCAGAAGCGGCAACAGGTCTTTAATAGCATCAAGTATAATGGCTACAAATGGTTTTTTACATGTATATAATTTAGCTAATGTAAATTATTCAGATTTTGTCAATGCCGTATTAACTAATGAACAATATTAATCTTATATATTTTATATAATAGAAAAAGTTTATTTATAAAAGCAAGTGGGTTTTTGAATTCCCTCTTGCTTTTTTAATTTTTTATTGCTATGCTGTAAGTTCTTTTATAGCATTGTATATATCATCCGATATGTATATTTTTTTATGAGCTTCGCATGATTTTATAGACCATTTTGTATATTCATTTAATCCAGTTAGTATAATTTTTCCTTTTCTAAACTCCAGCACATTTTGAACTTCAAGCATTAGGTATATTGCATTTGAGATGATGTATCTTATATTCTTGAAATATATTATTATGTTTTTTATATCATTTTCTAATAATTTATTTAGTATATTATATAAACTATTGTACATTGTTATATTAATATCTTTGTATATAACAAGTATTGCATCTTTATTTGAATTGAGTTTATATTCTTTTATATATTTATAATCTTTATTATTCATAAATTTTAACCCCCATTTTATAACAGATGTCCTTCATTCTTGAATTTATCTAGTTTTTCTTTTAATGTATCATATAATCTAAGAAAACTAGGTAAAGATAGATATACAGCAGCCTCTACATCTACAACATTTTCTTTACGCATTTCATTGCCTAACAGAAGTACTATTTCTTCATCATTTTGTATTACAGCACTTCTATTACTGTATAAAGTTTTTGATTTTGATAGATCATAGTATGTATTGTTTATTTTTTTCATTTTCATTTAATTTCTCCTTAAAATATCATAATTACATGCTTATAATTAATAATAATTTTTGCATTTAAAATATAACTTATATTTTAAATTTTTCATTAATATGAAACAATATATAGTTCCTATAATGCTTCAATAGTATATATAAAGTATAAAAAAATGAGTTTTATACTCGTTTTCTTAAAAAAATGAGTATGAGTTTTTATTTTTTTATTTTTAATGTATAATTATCAAATAAAAAATAAAATACTTGTTTTTTATAATTTTTTATTATATTATATAAAATTAGTAGAAAATTATTTTAATATTATTATCTTATTTTTTGTATTTTATACTAGGGAAGAGAAATTAACTATTATGAAGAAAATTGTATTATTTATAAGTTTTATATTTTTATCATCACAAGCATACAGCCAAATAATGACTCCTGAAAAAGTTGTCAGCATGATATCCAATAGATTTTCAAATATTAAAGGTTTTTATGCTAATTTTGTTGAGCGTAACGGAAGCAGTATATCATACGGTAATGTTTTAACTAAAAATCCTAATCTATTTAGAATGTCTTATACTAGAGGGGGAAATGGTCAGTCAATATACTGCAATGGCGAAACATTATGGATAATATTTCCAAGAAATAATGTAGTGGCAGAGCAGAAACTAAGCTATGGGGATGTAGGAGCTATTTATACAGCTGCAGGAATATCAAGATTAACGAGCAAATTTAATATAGATTTTTATAATGAAAGAGATTTAACATCTGTTAATAGTTTTAAAGATTCTGATTTGGGTATTGCAAAATATGACAGTTCGTCTTATGCAGGCAATGATTCTAGAAAAGCTTATCACATGCTTTTAACATCAAAGCAAGCCAGTGTTGATAGAACAGGTTTTACAAAGATACATTTATGGGTAGATAAAGATGGTATGATTATAAGAATTTTGGGCATATCAACAACTAATGTTCCTGTAGAGTATTTATTTACAGATATAATATATAATCCAAAATATGAAGACGGAAATAAAGATTTTGAACCTGAAATACCAGAAGAAATGCAGGTATTAAAAGACGGTTTATCACCTGCTAATTAATATATATTTATTAAGGATTTATATGGAAACTATAGGTCAAATATTAAAGAATGCCAGAGAGAAAAAGGGACTGAGCATAGAAGAACTTGAAGCTAGTACTCATATAGTTGCTAGATTTATAAAAGCATTAGAAAATGAAGAATTTGATGTGCTTCCGGGTGAAATATATGTAAAAGGTTTTATTAAAAATTTAAGCGATAAACTTTCATTAGATGCTGAGATGGTTTTGGAGAGGTATAATCTTCAAAAGAATGGGGCAAATTCAGAGCAAAATTTACTTAAGAATCAAAAAAATCAAAAAAAAGTAAAAGAACCTGTAGTTTCTAATAAAGAAGAAATAAAAGAAAATACTGCAAATAAAGAAGCTGCTGTTGATAAGGATAATATTAAAAATATTTCCAATGAAAAAGCAGTAAAAAATAATGAAGAAAAAACTATAAAAGAAACTAACAAAAAAAATAGAAATATTAATTTAAATAATAATGCTGAAACAGATTTATTATTCATGGCTAAAAGAGATTTGAATAAATTAAGGAGAAATAATAATAGATCTATAATGCCTAATATCATTGTTGTTTTGGCTGTTATTGTTGTTATAGCCGTTATAGTTGTAAACAGGAATAATATATTAGGTTTATTTTCAAGAAATAAAAGACAAAATAGAAATGATGTTGAAATAGCAAGGAATATAGTTGATAGCAAGGCTAAACAGAATGTAAAAGTAGGGGATATTATATATTTCAAGCCACTTGGAATATCTGCTACTATTAAATTCAATACTATAGGAAATGTTCTTCATATTAATATTAATGGTCAGGATTTATCTTTTTCAAAAAGCAGTCCTATAATATTAGATTTAAATGGAAACGGAATAAATGATTTTAGAATCAGTGTAATTGAAGTTTATGATGATTTAGCTACAGTTGAAATGGAAAAATTAGAAGAAAATCAAATGGTTAATACGGGATACAGTAATGAAATTCAAACACCAGATATAAATAATGAATTATATAATACTAATACAATTTCTACAAATCTTCTTGTGATTAATGGAGAAACATATATAGAACAGGATACAGAAAAGGTTGATATTAGAATAGAGATAACAGCTAAGCATTTTGTATATGTTAGATATTTTATAGATTCAAACAGACCTGCTACTACAAACCTTTTAAGCGGTAAAACTTTATATTTAGAGGCTAAAGATGTTGTCATGCTTACTATTGGTAATGCTGGAGAGGTTGTTGTAAAAGTTAATGGAAAAACTATTAATGTAGGAGCTTCTGGAGAAACAGTTAATAAGACTGTTAAATGGGTTAAGAATTTGAATGATTCTACTAGATATAATTTGATTATGTCTGATACTAAATAATAAGTTAAAAATTTAAGGATAATTGATTGCAAAATATATATTTACATAGTTTAGGATGCGAGAAGAATACAGTTGATGGAGAACATATATTAGCCATATTAGAGAAAAAAGGTTTTAATATAACTAATAACCCTGAAGACGCTGATATTATAGTTATAAATACATGTGCTTTTATAGAAGATTCAAAAAAAGAATCTATTGATGCTATATTTGATCATTCAATATATAAAAAATATGGAAAATGTAAAAGGCTTATAGTATCAGGGTGTATGAGCGAAAGGTATAAAGATAATTTTCTTGATATGTTCAAAGAAGTTGATTCTGCTATTGGGATACATGATTTAGAGAAGATATTAACAGCTGTAGAAAAAGACGGCTTCCATGATGCAGAAGAGAATACTGAATATAGAGAATATACGCATAGAGTTAATACTGGTTCTAAATATAGTGTTTATATAAGAATAAGCGACGGATGTCATGCTAACTGCAGTTTCTGTGCCATACCTAGTATTAGAGGAACTCATAGAAGCAGGAAGATAGAGGATATAGTAAAAGAAGCTGAGTATTACGCTAAAAACGGAGCTAAAGAAATCAATTTAATAGCTCAGGAAACAACTTTCTACGGATATGATATATATGAAAAGTTAGCTTTGCCTGATTTACTTAAAGCTCTTTCAAAAATTGAAGGCATAAAATGGATAAGGGTTTTATATCAAAATCCAGTAGTTTTAAATGATGAAATAATAGAAGCATTTTTTAATATAGATAAAGTTCTTCCTTATTTTGATATACCTTTGCAGCATGTTGATAAAGAAATATTAAAAGATATGAATAGAGGTACAAGAGGATATAAATTTTATAGGGAAATGATTAATAAAATTAGAAGCTATGATGAAAATGCGGTTATAAGAACATCTTTAATAGTAGGTTTTCCGGGAGAAACAAAGGAATCTTTTAATAAATTAATAAAATTTGTAAGAAATGCCAAATTAGATAGGGTAGGAGTATTTACATATTCAGAAGAAGAAAATACAAAAGCATTGAATATAGACAAACCAAGAATGAGTAAAAGAAAAAAAATGCTTCTTAGAGAAAAACTTATGAGAGCTGCTATAGAAGTATCCGAAAAAAGATTAGAGAGGCTTATAGGCAGTACTATAGATGTACTAATAGAAAAGAAAGAAGATAATAAATTTATAGGAAGAAGTATTTATGATGCTCCTGAAGTTGATGGTTATGTAGAAGTTTATAATGAAAATAATTATGATGTAAATATAGGAGATATAGTTAAAGTTAACATAACCCATAATACTGAATATGATTTAATTGGTAATTTAGTTATGCTTTAGAGGTAATATTTTATGGAAGATAATATAGAAAAATATATAAGAGAATATATATTGAAAATGATATATACGGCAAAATCAGAAATAGCCTATTTTGTAAGTTCTGAAATTGAGAATTTAAATAAAGATTCTCAAATTTCTGCTTCAGAAACTATTAATGGTGCAATAGATTATTTTAATAAATTAGCAAATTTTATTAAACTTTGTGAAGATACAAATTTATATATAGATGTTTTAAATAAAGAATTAAATTCTATAATTTCCATTAATAATAAAAATCATGTATATAGAGATTTTATATCAAAATTTAATTATAAAGATATGAAATCTCATATAGTTAATATGGAAAAAGAAAATGTCGTAAAAATATATAAGAATGTTTCTAAATTTATATCAGATGGTATTCATTTTTATAAAATTAATAATTTTAAAGAAGCTAGTTCTTGTTTTAATGAGGCTTTGAAAATTGATCCTTCTAATAAGGAAGCTAAAAACTGGAAAGATAAAATTATGAGAATAGCAGGTGTTTAATGTTTTGTATTTAAGGAGTATCTAAATATGAAAAAAAAGTCTAGTAAAAATATTAATAATAGTGATGATAAAGTTAATAGTAAAGAGGAGAATAGAGAAGAAGCATTCAGAGCTTATTTTGAAATAGTTACTAAAATTGTTTATACACTTAATTTGATTTCAGATAGAAATGATATGACTAGGAGATTGTCGAATAATATTGACAGGGCTTTGGGTTATGATGATGAGATAGTTACTAATAATGAAAAGACTGCTAATAGTGCTAATGAAGTTGAATTGCTTATTAATTCTTTAAGAAGCGATGTTAGAAAAATATCTAATTTCAAAAAATATAATTTTAATATAGAGAGATTTATATTTGAAAGAGAATTAAATTTAGATGAAAGATTTATATTATATTCTCTTTTAACATACACTATTTACGGCGATTCAATGTCTGCCATATCTATTAGAAGAATATTAGAACTTATTACTTTAAACTCTGATATTTATATAAACAAATACCACTATTTTGACCCTAAAAGTAAATTAATGTCAAGCGGTATATTTGCATTATCGCATGAACCATACCCAAGCGGCGGCATATTAGAAATATCAAATACGCTGATAACATTTGTTAATTCTAAAGTTATATTTGCTTTTTTAGAAAAGGATGATTACAGCGTTATAGAGAATGTTATAAATAGCGAAGAGATTGTAAGGAAATATTCATCGGATAATACTTCCAGCGGTAAAAGGAAATCATCAGCATCTGATGTTTTAACTCCTAAAGAGATAGTAGCAGAACTTGATAAAACAGTTATAGGACAGGATGATGCTAAAAAAGTATTGGCTGTTCATGCCTATTTGCATTGTTTAAGAATAAATGGAAATAAAGAGATTCCTTTTAGGTCTAATATATTAATGATAGGTCCTACAGGAGTAGGTAAAACTTATTTGGTTAAAACTTTGGCGGATATTTTGGGGCTGCCTTTTGCACGTGCTGATGTTACAACGCTTACAGAAACTGGTTATGTAGGCGATGATGTAGAGGTTGTTTTGTATAATTTATACAGAAAAGCTAATGGAGATTTGGAAAAAGCTCAGCATGGTATAGTTTTTTTGGATGAGGTTGATAAGATAGCTAAGGCAGATGCTCATCAGTCTACTACAGGTAATCCATCAGATAAGGCTGTTCAGGAGGCATTACTTTCTATGATGAATGGTGAGGATATAAGGGTTCCTGAATTTGGGGACAGACGTATGATGCATTCCAGCGATGGAATAATTATGAATACTAAAAATATACTTTTTATATTCGGAGGTGCATTTGTAGGTCTTGATGATATTATTAAAATGCGTTTAAAGGGGGAGAGCAGTTTAGGTTTCGGCTCTAATGCTGTAATTAATAAACTTCAGAAAAATAGGATATTAAGTCAGGTTGATGTAAAAGATATAGAAAAATACGGTATGATACCTGAATTTATAGGCAGAATACCGATAATTGTAACATTAAATGAACTTACTAAAGATAATTTAAGAGATATCTTGACAAAAACTACAGAATCTCCTATTATTAAATATACTAGCTTTTTTAAAAGTATAGGAAAGAAGTTGACAATTACTGCAGATGCTGTAAACTATATAGTTGATAAGGCCTCTAGTATGAATATGGGGGCTAGATCATTAAAAAGTATAGTTGAAACTGCAATGGTTAATATACTTTTTAATTTGGACGGGATAAAAGGCAATACTTTAACACTTACTAAATATGATTTAGAGAAAGTGTTTAGTGAAAAGGAGGCAGTAAATTCAGGCAATGAGGAGAAAAAGTTAGATAATTCTAATAAAAATTTCTCCAAAGATGAGCAAAGCTACATGGCTTGATTTTACTTAAAATACATTACATTTGTTATAATTAATGTATGTATATTATTTAAGAAGAGATAAATTGGAGTTTGTGGAATGATAGTAACTAAAGATAAAGAATTATTAAAAGATTATGAACTTATAGAGGCACATAAAAAAGGCGACAGCGAAGCATTGGATATATTACTTACAAGATATAAAAATTATATATTTAATCTTTCATACCGCTTTATGCATAATTATGAAGATGCTATGGATTTAACTCAGGACGTTTTAATACGTGTTTATAAAGCCATAGACAGATATGAAGAAAGAAATTATTTCAAAGGTTGGTTATACCGTATAATAAGTAATACAGCTATCAATATGTATTCTAAGGCGTATAGGAGAGAATCACCTTATTTAGAAAAATTAGAGGTAGTTGATGATAAAAGGTATAATACAGAGAAAGAATATGAAAGAATCTATCTTCAAGAGAAAATTTATAATGCTTCTAAAAGGTTAAAGGGAAAACAGAGAGATGTCTTTATATTGAGGTATTATGAGAATTACTCATATAAAGAAATAGCAGATATATTAAACATATCAAGCGATTCAGCTAAGAGCAATTATTCTTATGCCCTTAAAAAAATGAAGTCGCTATTAGAAAAAGAAAGGACTCTTTTATGAAACTACATGAGATGATGCAATTTAAAAGCAAAATTGAAAGAAAAAGAGATAATTTCAATTTGCCTAATTTGCCGGATAGAGAATGGCAGTATATGCTTCAAAGGGCGAAGATGGAAAGCATGAGGAAAAGCGATATAAATCCATTATATGCCTTTATGTGTTCTGCTAGGCTTTCTTTTGCTTTATCTACGGCAATAGTTTTAGCATTAGTAATTTCATTATTGTATAGTAATCCTAATAATAGTGAATCTAATAATACTAGAACTAATACTGCATCAACTAGTAGGAGTAATGTAGATATTGTTAATGTTGCTAACAGTAATTTTATTTGATTAAGATTTTAATCTATTTTGTTTTATGGTATAATTATATCTTAATATCCGATAATATCATAAAAATTAGATTTATTTTGAAGAAATATTAATTATGTTTTACATAATTAAAAATAATTTGTAGGATTAGAGTATGTTTCAATTTCATTTAACTAGCAAAGCCAAAAGAGTTATAGAATTATATGCTGAAGAAGAGGCAAAGAGATTAAATCATGATATGATAACTCCTGAGCATGTGCTGCTAGGTTTATTGCGTGAGCCTGAAGCTTTAGCAACACGTGTTTTGACAAGATTAAAAATTGATTTAGATAAGATTAAGATAGAATTGGAATCTTCTATGGTAAAGTCTTCTCCTACAAAGCTGTTTGGTAAAATACCTACTGCTCCTAGGGTGCAGAAACTTATAAGTAAATCAGCTGAAGAAGCTAGAGCTTTCGGACATAATTATATAGGTACAGAGCATTTGCTTCTTGGTTTATTAAGGGAGGAGAGCGGAACAGCTTATAATGTTCTTACTAGTTTAGGACTTGAATTAACAGTTTTAAGACAGGAAATATTAAAGATGCTTGGTGTTGTTGATAGTAATATGGCAGCATCAGAACAGGTGCAGCATCAGGAAGATACTGGAAAAAAAGTAAAAACTCCTACATTAGATCAATTTGCCCGCGATTTAACTAAAATGGCTAGAGAAAAATCTTTAGACAAAGTTATAGGCAGAGAAAATGAGGTTATGAGAGTTGTACAGATACTTTCAAGGAGGAAAAAGAATAATCCTATACTTCTAGGAGAGCCTGGTGTCGGAAAGACTGCAATAGTTGAAGGATTGGCTGAAAAGATAGTGGCTGCTGATGTTCCTGATATACTTCTTAAAAAACGCGTTTTAACTTTGGATTTATCATCTGTAGTAGCTGGTACTAAATATAGAGGTGAATTTGAAGAGAGAATAAAAAATATAGTTTTAGAGATTAAAAAAGCTAACAATATTATTATATTTATAGATGAGCTTCATACATTAATAGGAGCAGGCGGTGCAGAAGGTGCTTTAGATGCTGCTAATATGTTGAAGCCGGCACTTTCACGCGGAGAGATTCAATGTATAGGTGCTACTACTATTAATGAATATAAAAAATATATAGAAAAAGACGGTGCTTTAGTTAGGAGATTTCAGCCTATAAGCGTTGAAGAGCCTAGCATAGAAGATACTATAGAAATTTTAAATGGAATAAAGCCTAAATATGAAGAGCATCATAAAGTTAAATATACTGATGATGCTATATCCGCAGCTGCTGTATTAAGTAAAAGATATATATTTGAGAGATATTTACCTGACAAAGCTATAGATTTGATAGATGAGGCAGGTTCAAGGGCTAGACTTATAAATATGACTAGACCTAAAGAGTTTAAAGATATAGAGAAAAGAGTTGAAGAGCTTAACAATCAGAAAAAAGATATGGTTGATAATCAGAATTTTGAAGAGGCTGCCAAAATAAGAGATGAGATAACAGCTTTACAGGAAGAGCTTTCAAAAAGAGAAGAGAAATGGCGTGAAGAACGCGATAAAATAGAAACTTTTATTGAAGAAGATGATATAAGACATGTTATATCAGAAATAACTAATATACCTATAAAAAGATTATTAAATTCAGAGAGTAAAAGGCTTATAGGTATGGAGGATGAACTTCATCAAAAAGTTATAGGTCAGGAAGAGGCTATAGCTTCCATATCCAAAGCAATAAGAAGAAGCAGAGCAGGGCTTAAAACTTCTAAAAAACCTCTTGGAAGTTTTATATTCTTAGGACCTACTGGTGTTGGAAAAACTGCTTTGGCTAAAGTATTATCTGAGTTTATGTTCGGCGACAGCGATGCATTAATCAGAATAGATATGAGCGAGTTTATGGAAAAATTTGCCGTAAGCAGACTTATAGGAGCTCCTCCTGGATACGTTGGTTATGAAGAAGGAGGCGGACTTACTGAGAAAGTAAGAAGAAAACCTTATTCGCTTATTTTATTCGATGAAATAGAAAAGGCACATCCTGATGTTACTAATATACTTTTACAGGTACTTGAAGAGGGACAGCTTACTGATAACTTCGGAAGAAAAGTTGATTTTTCAAATACCATTATAATTATAACAAGTAATTTAGGGGCAAGAGATATAGTTAAAGGAAGTTCTTTAGGGTTCAATGCTATTGGAAGTGAAAAAGATGTTAATGATATAAAAAACTTTGCTTTAGAAGAGTTAAAACAAAACTTTAATCCTGAATTTTTGAATAGAATAGATGATATTATTGTATTCCACACTCTCACTAAAGATAATCTTAAAGACATTATCAATATAATGCTTAAAGAATTGAATGATGCTATTAAAGACAGAAATATAGTTATTAATTTAACAGAAGATGCTAAACTTTATATAATAGATAAAGGATTCGATAAGAAGTATGGTGCTAGAAGTTTAAGAAGAGCTATACAGAAGGAAATAGAAGATTATATAAGTACGGAAATATTGTTTGGTAATATAGAGGATGGTGATATTATTGATGTTGATGCTAATGATGGCTCTTTGATATTTTCTTATACTAAAGCAGTGAAAGCTGAAGATAAGGAATTATCTAAAAGTTAGTTAACATACTCCTATAAATATTTTAAACGCTTCAGAATTAATTTCAGATGTTAATTTTGAGGCGTTCTTCCTGATATATTTGTGAATATTTCTATAACTTTATAATTCGTATATTCTCTCTCTACTACATAACTGATATTTATGATATTAGGTCTCATATTGGTGTATATATAGTATATTTTAATCGTAATATCTTTTACTTCATCGCCGTCTTCTATAATATTACGCTATTCATTTTCCATTTCTTTCATTTTACCAATATTTAATTCTCTGCTTATAGGTATTAGATTATCAATATTAGGAGAACCTCCGAACTGTCTGCCTATTATATGCCCTCCATGATCATTGCCTTTTATGCCGTATAATTCTACTATTTTTTTCTGTGCATAATTATTTCTGCCTGCATTTGATAATATCAAACTATCTTTCCTTGTTACTTTATATATACGTGATAAATAATCTGTACTGTATTGCGTACCGTTTATATTGTAGGTTATATTAGGTTTTAGATATTCTACTCTGTTTATTTTTACAAAATGGCTCTTATCGTTGTCATTTTTTATATTATAAACTTCAGCAGTTTTACATGATATGATAACAATTAAAGATAAAAGATAAAATAATTTTTTCATAATTATATTAATGGTATTATATACAATTATTTTTCATATACAACATTTTAAAAGATGACTTTATATAATAAATGATTTAAAATAAGAACTATAAGATGTATTGATGATTGATTTGTTTAATAAAAAAGCCCATCATAATTATTTTATGATGAGCTTTATATTTCTGCATTAATTTTTTAATTTCTGTATGGCGAGATATCTCTTAATCTTGCAACGATTTTTTCTATAGCATCAGCTGTATACATTATATCTTCCATAGTGTTGTCTAATGACATAGAAAATCTTGTAGAGCTGTGAGCATATTCAAAAGGCACTCCCATAGCCTGAAGTACAGGGGAAGGTTCTAATGTACCAGAAGAACATGCACTTCCGCTTGAACAGCATATACCATATCCGTCAAGCAATAATAATACAGCTTCTCCTTCTATATTTTTGAAACTTATATTTGTAGTATTGCTTACTCTATTAGCACCTTTGCCGTTTATTTTTATATCAGTTATTCTCTTAATAACTTCTGATTCTAGAGTATCTCTTAATTTTGCCGTATGTTCAACAAATTTAGGAAGTTCTGCTTTAACCATAGAGGCTGCTTTGCCCAAACCAATAATATAAGGAACATTCTCAGTACCAGCACGGCGTCCTCTCTCCTGATGCCCTCCTGTTTGTACAGTTCTTAATTTAGTTCCATTTTTAATATATAAAGCACCTATACCTTTAGGGGCATGTATTTTATGACCTGCTATTGTAAGCATATCAATATAAGGCTCATTTTTCATATTTAAAGGCAATTTACCTGCAGACTGAACAGCATCAACATGAAATACCGCACCTGCACTTTTTACTATCTCTCCTATTTCTTTAATAGGAAAAATTACTCCTGTTTCATTGTTGGCATACATTATAGAAACTATAGCAGTATTTTCGTTTACTGCACTTTTCAATTCATCTAAATCTATATTGCCGTCATTATCAACAGGAAGATAAGTTACTCTATATCCATGCCTTTCCAAATCTTTACAAGTTTCTATTACAGCAGGATGCTCAACTTTTGTTGTTATAATATGATTTTTAGTAGGGTAGGCTTCTATTGTACCCCTTATAGCCATATTATCGCCTTCGCTTCCGCATGATACAAAACATACCTCAATAGGCTCGCATCCTAGAAAATCTGCTACCTGTTCTCTTCCTTTTTCCATTTCCTTATGAACAGCACCAGCAGGACTGTACATACTTGAGGGATTAAAATATTGATCTTTAAAATACGGAAGCATAACCTCTAATACTTCTTCATATACTCTTGTAGTAGCATTATTGTCTAAATATATTATTTTTTTATTTTCTGACATATCAAACTCCTACAACTTCTAAATCTTTATGAACCAACTCTTTTATTTTAGGCTCAACAAAACCTTTCAGAGTATTTTTTGAAGAAGCACATGAAGAACAAGCTCCTTTAAACTCTATCATAACTTTATTTCCATCAACATCTACGAGTCGGCAGCTTCCTCCATCCATTTTTAGCATAGGGTTAATAACTTTTTCTAAAGCCTCTTCTATCTTTTTTACTTTTTGAACAGTAGTCATAGGAGCATTTTTAGCCTCTCTTTCCATATCTGCCAATTCTTCGTTTAAGATATCTTCAAGTTTAACTTTACAAGCTCCGCATCCGCCACCTGCTTTAGTGTAGAATGTTATCTCTTCTACAGTTTTTAATTTATTTTCCCTTATAGCTCTTTTTATTTTAGTATCTGTTATGCCAAAGCATTTACAAATAATAGCTCCTTCATCATGTTCGTCTTCATCAGTAGTTATGCCTCTGTAATTATTAATAGCTTTTTCTAAAGTTTCCATTCCCATAACAGAACAGTGCATCTTCTCTTCAGGAAGTCCGCCTAACTCCATAGCTATGTCTTTATTTGTTATATTTTTGGCTTCATCAAGGGTTTTACCCTTAATCATTTCTGTAAGTATACTGCTGCTTGCTATTGCTGATGCACATCCGAATGTTTGGAACTTTGCATCTTCTATAACTTCAGTATCCTTATTGATCTTTAATGTTAATTTGAGGGCGTCGCCGCATACAATACTTCCTGTCATAGATTCAGCATCAGGATTTTGTATTTCCCCTACGTTTCTAGGATTTATAAAATGATCCTTTACTTTATCAGTATATTCCCACATGTTCTTACCTCCATCTAAGTTAATTAGATTAATATACAATGAATTTATATATTAATTTATATTGGAATATAAAAATAGTATTAAAATTTTTATTTGTTGACTTCGTTTAAAATCTTTTGAATAGCGTCTTTACATCCTCCGCATCCAGTTCCTGCTTTAGTTTCTTTAGACACTTCTTCTACTGTTTTTAATTTCTTTGAAACAATAGCATCCCTAACTTGTTTTTCTGTTACAGCCATACAAAAACATAATGTCTTATCATCAGCCATTCTCGATTCTCCTTTTATATATTTAATTTAATAATTTATATAAAATAGAAAATATAAATAATCTATTTTATAAACCTTCATTGTTAGAATATTATAACATTCTAAAAATAAATATCAAGTATAAATTTATCAATTCCATATCTCTAATAAAGATTTCATATATTCTTTTAAGTTTATATTGTATATTTCATTAAGCATATCAGTATTAAAATTTTTTATATCTCCGAAATATTTTTGTTTTCCCTCTTTTAAAATTAATATTTTATCAGCAAAGTTTAATGCAGTATTTATATCATGCAAAACGGCTATTACAGCTTTGTTATCATTATTTTTTACCCATTTTCTTAAATTATTAATAAGTTCTATTTGGCTGTTTATGTCCAAATGATTTGTAGGCTCATCCAATAATATAATATTAGGCTCCTGACTGAAAATCATTGCTATAAATACTCTTTGAAGTTCGCCTCCTGAAATTTCTTTTATCGATTTATTTTTTAAATGATTTAAACTCAATTTGTTAATATAATTTTCAACAATTTTTTTATCTTCTTCTTTAGGTATAGAAAATAATTTATCATTAAAATTAGAATACCGTCCAAGCATTATAGTATCATAAACATTATAGTCAAAATATATATCAGACATTTGACTCATAAACGCTATTTTTTTTGCTAAATATACTCTGTTTTTATTTTTTATATTTTCTTTATCTATTAATACTTCGCCATCAAAATCTACTATTTTACATAATGATTTTAATAAAGTAGTTTTTCCGCATCCATTAGGTCCTAATATGCATAAAACTTCTTTTGCTTTAATATTAAAAGATATATCATGAAGTATATTGCGTTTTTTGTTATAAGAAAATGATAAATTATTAACTTCAAGCATTTTATTTTATTCCTATTTTTTTATAAACACATAAAAGAAAAATGGAGCCCCTATTACTGCAGTTATAATTCCTATAGGTATATTTGAACCTTGAATTATTATTCTGGATATAATATCTGATATTACAAGCAGTATGCCTCCTATTAATGCCGACATTGGAATTACTAATATATGTTTTGCAGAAAATAGTTTTCTTGCAATATGCGGTGCTGCCAAATCAATAAATCCTATTATACCTATAAATGATACCAATATAGAAGCAGTTAATGATGATATCATTATAAAAAATATTTTCATGTATTTAATATCTATTCCTATTGAATAGGCAGTATTATCTCCAAATGTCATAATATCTAAAACATTGGAGTAATGCATCGAGATGATTAAAAATATTATAGTTGTTAAAATAATAATAAATATAAAATTCCAATTTTTTAAAGATAAACTTCCAAGCTGCCACAAAATTATTTTATTAGAATATTTAGGAAATAAATAAGTTAAAAAACTCATTATTGAATTAACAAATAAAGATATTATTATACCAGCAAGTATTATAGAATTATTATTCATATATTTATCTATTGTATTTGATATGATTAAAATAATTATAATTGTAATAAATGCAAATGCAATTCCAGATAACATGTATAAAACTTGAGAATAATTTATACCCAAAACTATTAATATAGATACTCCAAGACCAGCACCTGAAGATACTCCTAGATTATAAGCTGATGCTAATGGATTTCTTAAAACGGATTGTATTATAGTTCCTGTTACTGACAGAGAGGCACCAGCAAAAAAAGCTAATATTGTGTGAGATAATCTTATATTAAATATGATATCAGTATTTATTTTATTTAAATTTTTTATTATTTCTGTATTAAATATTTTATATAAAAACGCTGCTGTTATTTCTTTAGGCGAAATAAATACGCTTCCTACACTTATAGAAATAGTAATAGAAATAAATGCTAATATTAAAAGTATAATTATTTTTCTGGCATTTTTCATAGATTTATTTTAATTATTAACAGTATCTACTAATATAGCTTCTAATTTGTAGTTTTCAATATCTTTTATATCTGTTATTCTAAAATTATCTCTAATAGCATAGAATCTAATTATGGAATATGTCTGTTCTTCATTTATAGAAAATATAATATCAAATACAGTGTCGCTGTAATTTTCCTGAAGTATTTTTTTTATAGATACAAAAATTTTTAATGAAAGATTTAAAACATCTTTGAGATTTTGGCTGTTTGATATATATATTTCATTTTCATCATACTCATAATGACTTAATTCTAATCCGCTTGCAGATGTTTTGCATGCGGTGCAGTCAATTTCTTTATTTATAGTCCAATATTTCTCATTATTAGAGTTTTCTTTTTGGGATATAGAATAGTAATTTTTAGGCTCTATTGATGAAAAATCTATATCCAAAAGAAGTTCCTTCATTTTTATATTACTTATCAATTTTTAACCTCATTTCCAAGTATATCATCAGCTATATATTTTACTATTTTATCAGTAACATTTCTTCCATAATAATTAAATTGTGCTTCTCTCATTTTCACTAAACCTTCTCTGTTATTGGCTATTAATAGATCTATTTTATTAAATATATCATCTGTAGAGCTGGTACTGTACCCCATTCCATTTTTCTCTAAATACATAGGAGTTCCCTCTTCCTGACCTGGCAATGCTCCCATAGAAATTATAGGTATAATGCAGTTAATAGCTTCTACTATAGATAAAGAACCGCATCTAGTTATTAATATGTCATTGTCATAGAATAATTTAAATAATTCTTTAGTATATCCTATAACATTAACTTCTCTTTGATAATGTTTTAATCTTGATTTTAATTTTTTATAATTATTTTTATTTCTTCCGCATACAACAGTAACATCGCAGTCATATTTTTCATGCAGTTTTTTTATCATATAAAATATTCTTTTAGATTTTTCTGTGTTGTTTAATATAAGAACTCTCAATTTTCCATTTATATTAGTATTTTTTCTTATATCTTCTAAGTTATCAAAAGGAGATTTAAAATGATCTCTCACAGGTATTCCGAAAGTTGCTATCTTATCTTTATCTATATTATTTTCTATAATGAATTCTGTTGCTTCATTAGAAGGGCTTATTATCCTATCAGCTCTATTGTCAAGCCAAATATTTGTTACGCTTACTAAATCAGTTAATAGACTATACATTTTTATATTTAATTTGTTTTTTTCTAAAATATTTAATATACTTCCATTAAACAACGGATGTACGCTAAGTATTAAATCAGGCTGATATTTTTCTATTAATTTTAAAAATTTTCTCTCTATGTCTATAGATATAATTTTATTAAGAGTTGCAGGATTAGTATTTGATAATAAGAAAAATTTTCCCCATATATCAGGCAAATATTTTACACAGCTGTTATAAAGTTTTTCAGTAACCCTAAAATGCGGACTTCCTAATTTAAAGCCATTCACTGATTTGCATGTAATATTATCACCATATATTTTATTGAATGCATTAACCAAAGCTTCATTAGCACTTTTATGTCCATGACCTGTATATTCAGAATATATTATTAATATCTTTTTCATTTACTTTACCTCTAATCGTTATATTGAATGATTATATATAAAAAAATATAGTTGTCAAGAAGTGTGTATATTAAAAAATCCCAATACTATAATATTAGCATTGGGATTTATATTTTATAAAATTATATGGTATTAATTTTTAATATTATCGAAAGGATTATAAGTTAAAGAAGTAGGTTCAGCTTTAGAAATATAGCTTTGAGTTTCTTTTTTGTTTTGAGCTTCTAAATATTCTCTTCTTGATAGAGATATTCTTCTTTTGCTTTGATTAACTTCTCTTACAACGAAAGGATAAGTTTCTCCTACTTTAACAACTTCTTCTAAAGTACTTCCTTTAGGTATTTCAACCTGAGAAACATGCATATAGCCTTCCAAATCATTTTCCAAAGAAATTACAGCACCTGAATCAACAATGGCTTTTACTACTCCATCAACTATAGAACCCTGAGGATGAGCTTTTTCAAATAGCCTCCAAGGACTTTCCTTAGTATGTTTATAGCTTAATTTTATTTTTTGCTTATCTCTGTCTATAGACATGATAACCATATTAACTTCTTCGCCTTCTTTAACATAGTCTTTCATATTTACAACATTATTTTTCCAATCAAAATCACTCATATCACATGTGCCTTCCAAACCATTAGGAAGTTCAAATACTGTAAAGCCTTTAATAATTCTTTTAACTTTACATTTTACGCTTGATTTTGCTGGGAAATCTTTTTCAACTGTATCCCAAGGATTTTCTTTAACTTGCTTCAATCCAAGTGTTAATTTTCTTTCAGGAACATTCATGTCTAGTATTTTGCATTCAAGGAAATCACCTTTTTTAACAAAATCATTAGGACTATTAACATGTGAATTCCAGCTTAAATCATATATATGTACAAGCCCTTCTATACCTTCAGCCACTTTAACGAAAGCACCGAATTTTTTAACATTTGTAACCTCACCTTGAATAATATCATTTACATGATACTGTTCAACAAATTTGCTCCAAGGATCTTCATCTAACTGTTTGATTCCTAAATCAACTTTACGGTTTTCTTTATCAATATGAAGAACTTTGAACATTCTCTCTTCACCTTTTGATATTATAGATTTAGGATTTATCATTTTATCCCAAGACATATTAGGTATTGCAAGAAATCCGTCAAATCCAGGTGCAATTTCAACAAAAGTACCAAAATTTTTTATATTTTTTACTTTACCGCTTATAATGTCATTTTCTTTTAAATTATTTAGGAAAGATTCTATATTTTTATTTTGACTTTCTTCAAGCAAAGCTTTCCTTGATACTACAACATCTTTTTTATCTTTCTTTATTATTTTAAATTCATATTCTTTTCCAATATGATCTGTATCTTTAGTTTCTTTAGATATATCTATTAATGAAAAAGGACAAAAAGCCAAAAAACCGCTTATAGAAACTCTGAATCCGCCTTTAGTAACTTCTTTAACCACTCCCTTAACTGTTGTATCATTGTTAACGGCATTGTCTATTATTTCCTGAGCTTTTCTCTTATCTACTTCTGCTTTTGATAAAATTATATATCCCTTATCTATGCCTTTAATAAGAGCTTCTATTTCTTCACCTTTTACAGGTTCTTTATCAAATTCACTTCTTTTTAATTTGCCTTCTGATTTGTAATCAAAGTCAACAAATACATCCGTATCATCGAATTGTATAATTTTACCTTTTATTATATCTCCAGCTTTAAAAGATGTGCTGTTATCCTCCTCCAAAGCCTTAAGAAATTGTTCGCGTTCATTTGATAACTTATTATCTTCCATTTTTCCTTCTCCCTCCTGTACTTTCACAGGTTAAAATATCTAATTTATGAATTAGACTTTATATTTAAAACCACATCTGTGATTTTTTTAACAACATCATCAATAGTCATACTAGTAGTATCTATAATATATGCATTTTCAGGTACTACAAGAGGACTATCTTTTCTATTAGAATCAAATTCATCTCTTTTTCTAATACTTTCTTTAACTTCTTCATAGGTAAGGTTTTTACCCTTAGACAACTCCTCATTATGTCTTCGTTTAGCTCTTTCATCCAAAGAAGCATCCATATAAAATTTGTATTTAGCATTTGGAAATACAACACTTCCTATATCTCTTCCGTCTATAACATAATTTCCATCTTCAGCTATTTTTCTTTGTAATGACACCATATTTTGTCTTACTTCAGTAATAGATGATACCTTTGATACTAAATTTACAACTTCAATGCTTCTTATAGCTTCAGATACATCTTCTGTATCTAAGTATATTCTACCATCATTGTCAAAATTTATATTTAAATTATTAAGAGCAGATATGATTTCAACTTTGTCATCTATATTTATATCATGTTTAATCATATATAAGGTTACAGCCCTATACATGGCACCAGTGTCTAAATATTTGAAAGATAATCTTTTTGCTACTAATTTAGCTATTGTGCTTTTACCAGCTCCAGAAGGACCGTCAAGCGTTATTATTTCGTATTTACTAGAATTAGACACCTATAACCTTTTTTAGTTAATATAATTTTCTATACAATATATCATAAATAATTATAATTTGCAAATTTTTATTTTAATAAATACAAACTTTATTAAAAAAATTAGATATTTTTACTAATAAATAATCTATTCTATAAATAAAAATGTATTGATAATAAAATATTTGTATCCATTCTAAATCTGCTGCAGGAAGCTGATAAATCTCTTATCATAGAATTATAATCAACATTCATGCTGCTTGAATAAGTAAAAGATGCAGATATGTTTTTATTATCTCCTATAAAAAGCCATTCTACAGTTTTTAAGGTTCTAAAAAAATTCCAATAACTTATGTATGTCCTTACATCTTTACTATATCCCATAAAATTGTACAGCTCATAAAATATAGATAAAATCGGAAGTTTGCTTTGTGCAATTAAAAAAGTACTCATCATAGGAAAATCTAAAATATTTAAATTACTAGAATAATCCTCAAATTTGATATCGTTTATATCTACTTCAGAACCATTAGAATTATTTTTTAAATAAAAAGATTCATTAACATTGAAATTATACATAGAATATAAATTACATGTAAAAATTCCTAAAATGCATAGAATATATTTAATATAGTACTTCATTATTTATAAATATAGTCCTTAAAATAAAAATCAGTATTAAAATGGTATATAATTTTCTTTTAATTTCAATATGTAATTATGATATTTTAAATATGATAAAATTATTCGAAAGATTTATGTTTTTTTATGGAAAATTTAGCAACTCTCTGAAATCCTGTAATAATTCTAATTAAGCAGTAAAAAAAGCCTAATCCATAGAAGAAATGAGTGATAAAAAACATAAATGGGTATATAAATAAACCAATTATTTTATTTTTTAGCCCATTATCCTTTAATGATGTTATTATTCCCGCTAACAAAGTAATAAGAAAATAAATAATTAATGGTATAAAATATGATGCTGTAATAATATTATTTGTATGCAGATATAAAAGAAATACAAATGGGGTTAATAATATGTATGTAGAAAAAAATGCAGGTAATGTGAATATTAAATTTTTTTTATTAAAATCTCTGAATAATTGTTCAAATCTTCCTCTGCCGTAATTGAGAAGCATTTTTATATATGATTTCAAATTTTCTCTTGGAGGCCTTTGAACTATTATACTAGGATCATATATTAGTTTATACCCTAGAGAAAGTATTTTATCTATAAGGGCATTTTCTTCATTCGGATACAAACTTTCATTAAAAAGTCCAGCTTCAATTAATACCTTACGTCTTATGAAGAGATTGCAAAGTATAACATCCATATCAGTTCCTTCTTTAGAGTCTGATTTATCAATGCTGTATCTATTAGCTATAGGTCCTACTGCATAATATGATCGCATACATTTATCAATATACATTTCTGTAACAGAGCTAACTTTATGTATAGCAGGACCTCCTACTATGGCAATATTTTCATCGCTTTCAAATATTTCTGATGCCTTTTTTATATTATCATGGCTTATAATAGAATCATTATCTATAAAATAAATTATATCCCCAGAAGACTGCTTGATGCATTCATTTCTTTGAACTGTAGGATGAGTACCTTCTGCTTGGAAAATTTCTATATTTTCTATGGGGTAATTAGACAGGTATACCCCTTCTAATGTATGTTCTATATTCTCACCAATTCTATGCGGGATGATAATTGTAAATTTTAATGACACTTACATTCCCATAAGTCTAATATAAGCAGTTCTTAACTGAGCTGCCATTTCTTCAGGGCTTGTAGGATTGCATGGAGCCCAAGCACCTGTTTCTGAGGAGGCATTAAATTTTTGCTTCTCTTTAGTTCTCATAGGAGGGAAGAATTCTATATGATAATTCCATATATCATTATAATTAAAGCCGTCATTTACTGGGGCACTATACATACACATCATGTAAGGGAATTTCATATCAAATAATAAATCTAATGTTGAAGTAGCCTTTTTTAAGGCATCAGCAAGCGAAGTACTTTCTTCTTTACTAAAATCTGTTATAGAAATCGTTTGTTTTTTAGGCATTATCATTATACCATAAGGATATTCTGATGCAAAAGGAAGGAAGCATATAAAATGTTCATTTTCAAAAACAACTCTTACTTTAGCTTCAATCTCCTGCTCAATCATATCCATAAATAAATTTCTGCAATTAACATTATAATAACTAGCAGCCATTTCTATTTTTCTTTTTACTCTTAATGGTATCCAGCTGTAGCCGTATATTTGACCATGAGGATGAGGCATTGTAACACCTACAACCTCTCCCTTATTTTCAAAAGGCATAATATATTTTATTTTTTTATTTTCAGCTATAGCTTTCATTCTTTCCTGCCATAAAGCTACAAGTTTAGCAATATGTTCAACAGGAAGCTCAGGTAATGTTGTAGTGTGATCTGGAGAATATAATATAACCTCGCATTTTCCAATTGCAGGTGCTGTTTTAAATAATTTTCCATTATCAACTGCATCTGGGTAAGGAGGCTCGAAAGATAAAGCAGGGAAATCATTATCATATTTATGAACATCATAATTATCAGGAACTTTACCGCTGCCAGGACAAAATGGACAGTAGTTTTTAGGCATTTGAGGACGTGCCTGCCTATGACTTGCTATCATAACATAATCCCCTAATAATGGATTGTAGCGTAATTCTGCCATATTAAATTCTCCTTAAGTCATCTATATTTTCTTGGTTTAATTATATACTTTTTTTAATAATAAACAATACATAAAACATTTATAATTTAAAAATATAAAATGATTATGTAAAGTATCAGCATTTTTTAATAAAAATGTTAATTATAAATCAACTGGATAATTATTAGGTTTTATAGATTTTAATTTGTTTTTTATATGGTTTCTAACATTATTTCTTATGCTTTTTATAGGTATGAGCCAAACTATTTTATTTATAGTTTCATTTATTATAAAGTTTAATCTGTCTAAATCATTTAAAATCTCTTTTATATTCAGCGGTTTTTGTCCGTAAAACTCTACCATTATCTTGCTATCCATATATTTATTTCTGCCAACTTCATTTAAATATTTTAATTCTTTTAACTGCTGAGTTTGCAGATTTGAATATCTATTATCAGAACTAATACAATGAGTCGCACTATCATCAAAACCTATATTTGTTATTAAATTTTGATTTGGATATACAGATAAACCATTATTAATCATCATACAAATAATCCAAGACATATCCCAAACAGCTTTTTCAGTATTAGTTTTCATATAAAATCCGCAATCTATCCAAAATCTTCTAAATATTTCATCATCAAATATATTATTTATGGAATTTTTAATTTCATCATAACTATATTTAGATAATCCCAAATCAAAATATTTCCAAGCACGCTTCCAACTAGCCCATCCCCAAGGATTTCCTATTGAACAAAAATAATAACTATCTAAAGAATTATTATCATGGACATTATTATTGCCAATATGCATTACTCTTTCATCATTTTTATAATAGTCTAAAAGTTTTTCGCAATAAGAAAAAAATGTTATATCTCCTACAATATCATCTTCAAGTATAATACCATCTTCTTCATTTTCAAAGAACCAGCTTACAGAAGACGAAATGGACTTCTCACAGCCTATATTATTATCTCTAAATAATGTTTTTATATCACATTCCCAATCTATTTCTTTTACAATATCTCTAGTTTCTTTACATTTTATTTTATCATTCTTATTATTCTTTCTTGGACCGTCAGCAGCAATATATAATCTTGGAGGTTTGACAATTTTAAGAGGTTCTAAAACTTTTCTAAATTTATCAGGTCTATTAAAAACTATTATAAGTACGGCTTTATTCATTAATTTTTCCTAAAAATATTTTGAATATTATTAAATTATATAATATATATTATACTATTTCAGTAAAAAACAAATAAATTAAACTATATCCAAAGGCATTTTTTTATTTGGAGCAGGAAACTCTTTATTTATAAGTTCTATATCTTCTTTTTTTAGTATAATATTCTGAGATTTTATATTTTCTATTGCATGTTTGTTATTTGAGCTTTTAGGTATAGGTATTTTGTTTTCAAAACTCATAATAAATGCAAGTGCTATCTGGGCAGGTGATGCATTATATTTTCCTGCTATATCCGTTAACACCTTATTTTTTAGAATATTTTTACCTAATTCGCCAGCTTTAGCTAAGGGACAATATGCAATCAATGCAATATTTTTTTCTTTCATATATGGTTCTAAATCAAAATCTGCACCTCTTGATCCCAAATGATATAATACCTGATTTGCACAGCATTTATCTCCATCTTTTACAGCTTCAAGCTCCTTCATATCATCTATATCAAAATTAGAAACTCCCCAGTCTTTTATGAGTCCTTCTTTTTTTGCTTTTTCCATGCATTCTACAGTTTCACTTAAAGGTACTCTTCCTCTCCAATGAAGCAAATACATATCTAAGTAATTTAATCCTAATCGTTTTAATGATGATTCTAAACTATTAAATATTTTATCTTTACCTGCATTATGAGGATAAACTTTTGATATTACGTATAATTCTTCTCTTTTATATTCAAATCTAGTTAATGCCTCTCCAATAAGTTTTTCAGTTTCTCCATTTCCATACATTTCAGCAGTATCGATTAATCTTACTCCATTTTGTAATGATAAAATTATTGATTCTATTTCTTTTTCTCTTATTTTTTCCTTTTCTCCCATGCCCCAAGTACCAATGCCAAATTTAGGCATTAAATTTGATGATTTTAGTTTATAATAGCTACTCATAATATATTCCTTTATAAGTTTAGTTTTCATTATTATTTATATATAAAGTTCTTGATGGGAAAGCAAATCCTACACCTAATTTATTGAATTCATCTATTATTCTATAATTTACATCTTCAACTATAGTTACGTACTGAACATAATCTGATATGTTTACATAATATATAACTTCAAAATTAAGTGATGAGTCTGCAAATTCTATAAATCTTGCACTGTAAAAATCAGCATAGTCAGTGCTTTCTATAATTTGTTTTATAATATCAGGTATTACCTTTAATTTTTCTAATGGAGTAGAGTATTCAACACCAATTAGCATATATTTCCTTCTTCTTTCCAAAACTCTATAATTCTGTATTCTTGAGGCAAGTAAATTTGTATTTGATATTAAAAGCTGTTCTCCTGTATTTCTTCTAATTCTTGTAGATTTTACTCCAATATATTCTACAGTTCCCAAGTCCTGATCTATCTGAATATAATCTCCTTTTAAGAAAGGCTTATCAAATACTATAACAAAATAATTGAATAAATCAGCTATTATACTTTGAGCTGCAAATGCTACAGCAACACCTCCTATACCAAGCCCAGTAATAAAAGTATTTACATTAACACCCAAATTTGAAAGTATAGTTAAAAATCCTATTATCCATACCAATGCTTTTAATATGGTAATAATACCGTCAGATATAACAACCTCTCTTTTTTTTGATAAATAGTTCTCTGTAAAATTGCTGATAAAGTCGCATACAAACATTATCAAAAATATAATAATGAAAACTATAACTATTTTTCCCCAATATCCGCTTAGTTCCTTAGGCAAATGCAAACTAAACCTTGATATTGCTAATGATATTATAAATATAATAGGCCTTGTTCTTTTCTTTATGCTTTTTATAAGGTTTGTAACAAAAAGATTCTGAAATTTAGTATTTACTTTAAGTAATATTTTTAATAAAATTAGTAAAATTACATTCATTACAGTAAAGCTTACAGTTAATACAATTGCAAATATTATGTATTGAAGCAAACTATTATTCCAAAATACTGTGTCTTTTAGATACTGCATATATTCTCCTAATGATATTGGATAAATTTATTATATATTAATTAATATTTTTTTTAATTATATAATTATATTCTAGTATAAATATATAGTAAATATATTAAAATAAATGTAAAATTGTTTTTGACATAAAGTTAATAATATATTAATATTTATATACGTTAATAAAAAAAGGGGAAAAACATGAAAAAAATATTTATTATTTTGACTATTTCTGTTTTAGCAATTGCATGCGGCGGTCAAAAAACAGAAACAACAACTACTGCTAACACTAATGATACAGCAGCTGGAACATTAACAATTGATTTCCAAGCTATAGTTGGCGACACTAATAATGCTGTAATCAGCAGTAATTCTTATTTAAAGATTACTGGTTCTTATGGTGATATAGACGGTAAAATAGATGCTGCTACAGGTGCTTCTATGCCTACAAGAACACCAGATTTATTAAACAAATACAGATCTACAGATAATAATGTTTTCAATAATAAAATGGAAGTTGGTTTAGGTCAGTTTTTGTTATTTGCTACAGCTAATTCTTCAAGATATATAGATGACGGTATGTCAGGTTCAGGTATTGCTCAAAGAACAGTAGAAGGCACTACAGGTCCTAAAGTAACAGGAACTGGAATAACAAAAGGTGATGACGGAGTTATTACTATCAGATTCGTTCATGCAGGCGGTAAAACAGTTGAACCTTATATTTTTGAAATGAAAACTGATGCTAATGGAATTCTTCAAGTAGGTGCTGGTACAGAAAACTTCAAAAGAAGCGAAGCTGTTGTTACAAATGATTTTGATTTTAATACAGACGGATCTGCTTTAATAGTAGATAAAGCTAAAGAAGGAGTACCTTATTGGAAAGGTGATTTACAAACTACTTATGAAAATAATATAATTAAAATTACTGGTACTTTGACTGAAACTAAATAATTTATTTATTTAAAGTAAATAAGCATAGGGTATAAAAAATATATCCTATGCTTTTTATTTTAACTATTTATATCAACATCTTGAAATTTATTATCTATAAGCATTTTTATAGACTTTGCTCCCAATTTTTTTAATTCATCAGCAGCTTCAATATAAAAATGATCTATGTTATCTGCATTATGAGCATCTGAGTTTATAGTAAGAGGTATATTTTTTTCTAATAGTTTTTTTATAGTATTTTTATTAGGGTAATGAGCATCCAAATTATTTTTATTCATAAGTTTTGTATTTACTTCAACAATGTTTCCATTTCTTGAAATTACATCTATTACCTCATCCACCTTTTTAATATACCAATCTTCTTCTTCTGTAAAATATTCTTTATTTAAATTGTATTTTCTAATCAAATCTAAATGACCTATAATATCGGGTTTTTGATTTTCTATCATTTTTATTACATTATCATAATATCTGCAAATAACTTCTTTCAAACTTCCAAAATGTTTTACTGCTTCATTAAATGTATCTCTGGACATATCTATCGGAAAATAATTATTATCATTATCATTAATATAGTGTACAGAGCCTATTCTATAATCAAGTCCCATTTCTTCATCAGTGTATTTATTTAAATTGGAATAATAATCGCCCTCAATTCCAATATAAACTTGAATTTTATCTTTATATATATCCTTGTATTTTTTTAAATCTTCTAAGTATTTAATTGTATTTTCTTCAGACATAGAACAGCAGTCCTCATAAAAATGAGAATGTCCTGAAAATCCTAAACTTATTAATTTTTTATCTATAGCACATATTATATTTTCTTCTATAGTATTTTTTCCATCACAGTATACAGTGTGAGTATGCAGATTAGATATATATTTCATTTAAGCCTCTTAATTTTTTGTAAATATTATATTATAGTTTTAAATAAAAAAATAGGGCTTGCATATTTATACAAGCCCTAATATCATTTTTATATAAATATTTTATTATTTTTTCTTACTTGTAGTTTTTTTAGCAGGAGCTTTTTTAACGGTTGCTTTTTTAGAAGAAGATTTAGCTTCTACTTTAGCAGCAGTTTTCTTAGCACTAGCTGGTTTTGCTGATTTAGCAGGAGTTTTTTTAGCAGGAGCTTTTTTATTAGCTAGTTTAGAGCTGATTATTCCTTGAGCAGCAGCTAATCTTGCTATAGGTACTCTGTAAGGAGAACAGCTTACATAATTAAGTCCTATATTATAGCAGAACATAACAGTAGCAGGATCACCTCCATGCTCACCGCATATACCTACAATAAGTTTTTTATTAGCAGCTCTTCCTTTTGTAACACCTATTCTTAAAAGCTCTCCTATACCTTCCTGATCTAATGATTGGAAAGGGTCTTTTTCATATATTTCTTTATCAACATAATCTTTTAAGAATTTACCAGCATCATCTCTAGAGAAACCGCCTCCCATTTGAGTTAAGTCATTAGTACCGAATGAGAAGAACTCAGCTTCAGTAGCAATCTTATCAGCAACTAAAGCAGCTCTAGGAACTTCTATCATAGTACCTACTTTATAAGAAACTTTGGAACCTTCTTTTTCAAATACTTCATCAGCTATTTTGATAATTCTGTCTTTTATCATTTTTAGCTCTTTTAAAGTACCTACAAGAGGAATCATTATTTCAGGATGAACATCTACTCCATTTTTCTTAACTTTAACAGCAGCTTCAATTATAGCTCTAGCCTGCATATCGTATATTTCAGGGTAAGTAATACCAAGACGGCAGCCTCTATGTCCAAGCATAGGGTTAAACTCATGCAAAGAATCTCTTATAGCTTTAAGTTTATCAAAAGAAACATTCATTTCTCTTGAAAGCTCTTGTAATTGAGAATCTTCATGAGGGATGAACTCATGCAAAGGCGGATCTAAAAGTCTTACAGTTACAGGATATCCATTCATAGCTGTAAATATTCCGATAAAGTCTTCTCTTTGCATAGGAAGAATATTTGCTAAAGCATCATCATAGAGTTTTCTAGGTTCTTTATATAAAGGTTCAAGCTCTTCTATAGCTTTTTTATCGCCTATTTTTTCAGCTGCTTCCAATTTTTCTTTTAATTGTTTTACCTCTTCAGCAACAAGTATAAGCTGTCTTACGCTTTTAATTCTGTCAGCATTGAAGAACATGTGTTCAGTACGGCATAAACCTATACCTTCAGCACCAAATTTTCTAGCAATTTCGGCATCATGAGGAGTATCAGCATTAGTATGAACTTCAAATTTATTTTTTATTCTTATTTCATCAGCCCATTGCATAAGTTTTTTGAAATCTTCTGACATTTCAGCTTCTTTAGTATCTACTTTTCCAAGCATAACTTCGCCAGTAGAACCGTCTATAGATATATATTCGCCTTCTTTTACAGTTTCATCGCCAACTTTCATGCATTTATTTGAATAATCAATTTCCAAAGCACTGCAGCCTGCTACACAGCATTTACCCATACCGCGTGCAACAACGGCAGCATGAGAAGTAGAACCGCCTCTTGCAGTCAATATACCTTCAGCAGCATTCATTCCCTTAATGTCTTCAGGACTAGTTTCTATACGTACAAGTACAACCTGTTCTCCTGCTTCTTTCATAGCCTCAGCTCTGTCAGCAGCAAATACAACTTTACCAACTGCAGCTCCTGGAGAAGCATTTAATCCCTTAGCAAGTACTTTAGCTGATTTTTTAGCAGAAGGATCAAATGTTGGGTGAAGTAATTGATCCAAATCAGAAGGATTAACTCTCATTAAAGCTTCATCTTTAGAAATTATTTTAGCTTCAGCAAGTTCAACAGCTATTCTTACAGCAGCAGCGGCAGTTCTTTTACCATTACGTGTTTGAAGCATATAAAGTTTGCTTTCCTGAATAGTAAATTCCATATCCTGCATATCGCTGTAGTATTTTTCTAATTGATTTTTATAGCTTACTAACTGTTTATATACATCAGGCATAACCTCTTCAAGAGAAGGATATTTAGATTTTCTTTCTTCTTCGCTTATACCGTTATTTTCAGCCCATTCTTTACTGCCTTCTAATGTAATTTCCTGAGGAGTTCTGATACCTGCAACAACGTCTTCACCTTGTGCATTGATTAAGAACTCTCCGTAGAATTTATTTTCACCAGTAGCAGGGTTGCGTGAGAAACATACTCCAGTAGCAGAAGTATCTCCCATATTTCCGAATACCATAGCCTGTACGTTAACAGCTGTACCTAAAAGACCTCTTATGTCATTTAATTTTCTGTATGCTTCAGCTCTAGGGTTATTCCAACTTCTAAATACTGCATTAATAGCATGCCATAATTGTACTTTAGGCTCTTCTGGGAATTCTTCTCCCATTTCTTCTTTATACATAGCCTTATATTCTTTTACTACTATTTTTAAATCTTCAACATCTAAATCAGTGTCTTTAACATCTTTTTCTGCTTTTCCAACTCTAGGTGCTATAGCTTTTTTTCTATCATCAAGTATTTCTTCAAATTTGTCATGATCAACGCCCATAGCAACATCGCCGAACATTTGTATAAATCTTCTATAAGCATCCCAAGCAAATCTAGGATTCTTAGTTTTAGCGATAAGTCCTTCTACCACTTTTTCATTTATACCCAAGTTCAGTATCGTATCCATCATTCCCGGCATAGATATAGCAGCTCCAGAACGAACAGATACAAGTAATGGTTTTTCTGGATTTCCAAACTGCATACCCATTGCTTTTTCTAGTTTCTTAATATTTTCATCAACTAGCTTGTCTAATCCTTTAGGATATGATTTGTTTTTTGAGTAATAATCACATACTTCTGTAGTAATTGTAAAGCCTGCAGGTACAGGAACTTTACTTTCTGTCATTTGGGCAAGTCCCAAGCCTTTACCGCCTAAAAGTGCTTTAGTTTCTTTTGCACCTTCAGATTTACCATTACCAAAGAAGTAAACCATCTTTTTTGATGCCATAATAAACTCTCCTGTTATAATAAAATATTTACATAAAATAAAAACGTACTACTCTATATAGTATAATACTATTTTTCTTATTGTCAATTTTATAGCAGTAAAATACATAAATTTTTTTTTATATAATAATTTTTTATTTACTTTTCCAGCTAATTAATTTCACTCATTAATGCGATATTGAAACTATATTTAAATTTTTTTAATATATTGTATAATCTTAGATAAGAGGTTTTTTCTATGTCTAATAAATATAAATTATATATGACCATATTGGCTGTATTATTAATAATAGTTTTTAATTCTTATGGGGCAATAGTTATATCAACAGCAAAAAAACCAAAAGCTCCAAAAGAACTTCCTACTAATAAAGCTGAATATCAGTATACCTTAACTGACAGAGGTAAATTATTGACAGTTCCAAGTACTATTTTATTTGGATCAAACAGCAGTTATTTGGATTTAAATAAATATAATAATACTATAAGTTATGTAAGCAGTTTATCTCATAATACTAATATTATGAATATTATTATAGAAGGACATATATCTTCTAATGAAAATGCTTCTTTAGAGTACGGAAAAGATGATATATTAATTCTCTATAATAGAAAAGAAGCAGAAGACTTATCATATAAGAGATGCGAAAGTGTATATTTGAATATGAAAACTACTGATTTATATAAGTTCACAAATTATGCTCTTCAGGATTTATTAAATATATATACAAATGACGAAGAAAACAGAAGAGTAGATTTTATTTTAATAGAAAATAGCAATGATATGAATATATATACTAATTATATAAATAATTTAAGAATGTCTAATAATTAAACTTTTTATATATTAAATTATCACTCAAAATAAGTTATAGGTATAATGATATGCATAATAATGACAGAGAAAAACTTTCAAGCAGATTAGGATTTTTATTAGTTTCAGCAGGATGTGCTATAGGGTTAGGGAATGTATGGAGATTCCCTTATATTACAGGTAAGTATGGCGGGGCTGCTTTTGTTGTACTTTATCTAATATCATTGGTAATTTTAGGACTTCCGATACTTATAATGGAGTTTTCTGTGGGTAGGGCTGGTAAAAGAGATTTAGCTGGCTCTTATAGGGTTCTTCAGAAAAAAGGCTATAAATGGCATATAATAGGCTATATACAATTATTCGGATGCGTGCTTCTTATGATGTTTTATACTACTATAGCTGGATGGTGTTTATCATACTGTTATTTTATGGCTATGGGGAAGTTGGAAGGACTTAATCCTCAGCAGGTTGGCGAGTTCTTTAATACTGTTCTTGCTTCTCCTTCTACATTAATATTCTGGATGACTATATCCGTAATAATAGCTACAGCTGTTTGTATGATGGGGCTTGAAAATGGTGTTGAAAAGGTAACTAAAGTTATGATGACATTGCTTCTTTTGGTTCTTTTTGTCCTTATAATTAGGGCTGTAACATTGCCTAATGCCAAAGAAGGCTTAAAATTTTATCTGCTTCCTGATTTGGATAAAATGTTCAGCGGAGGAATTAAAGGATTTTTCTCGGTTGCTTATGCGGCTATAGGTCAGTCATTTTTTACTCTTAGTTTGGGTATTGGAGCTATGACTATATTCGGAAGTTATATAGAAAAAGACTATTCTCTTACTGGAGAATCCATTATGGTTGTAGGGCTTGATACTTTAATAGCTTTTCTTTCAGGGCTTGTTATATTTCCTACTACATTTGCTTTCGGAATTAACCCTGGAGAAGGGGCTGGTTTAGCATTTGTAACATTGCCTAATATTTTTCATTCTATGGTTTTAGGAAGGCTTTGGGGGGCTTTATTTTTCTTATTCTTATCAATGGCTGCTTTAACAACTATAATAGCTGTATTTGAAAATATAATAGCATTTACTATGTCTGAAACTAAGATGCCTCGTAAGAAAACTACTATAATTGTAGCTGTAAGTATATTCATATTAAGTCTTCCTACTGCTTTGGGTTTCAATATTTTATCATTTATTAAACCTCTTGGAGAAGGAAGTACCATAGCTGACGGGCTTGATTTCTTAGTAAGTAATAATTTCCTTCCTATAGGCGGAATAATAATATTAATATTTTGTACCAGAGAATTCGGATGGGGTTGGGATAATTTTATAAAAGAAGCTGATACTGGAAAAGGAATTAAATTTCCTAAATGGGCTAGGTTTTATGTAACTTGTATTTTGCCTTTTATAGTATTAGCTATTTTCATTATAGACTATATTAATAGATTTTTTATATAATGTTTTTATAAAAGCCCGCCCTTTTATTTTGTTGATTTGTATTAATTTGCTGCTAAATTAATATTTTCTATCTGATTCAAAAATATAGTACCCGCCCAAGCGTGCATTATATTTAAAATTCTATTTAACGCACGTTTAATGAATTTTTATATATAATGAAATTTGAATATAAATTAAACTATATTTCTAATTTTATTTAACGTGCGGCAGCGGAATTTTTATAATTTAATAAAGCTTGGGTGGGCAGTGCTTTTTATTTGTCTGCTATTAACTTAATAAATATTATAAATTCAGCTTAAGTATTAAATTTATAGGGCGGGGTATGTAAGCTAAACAATAAAATAATTTAATTTTCTATTAATATTTTTATAAGTTCTGACTCATTATTTAGTTCATTATCTTTTATATTGGTATGAAATATTAATTTTGTATAATTATCTTTATTTGATAATATGTATATGTAACCTCCAAGCATAACAGCTTCCGATACATCATGAGTAACATAGAAAAATGTTTTATTTGTATTTAATTGTATTTCTTTTATTATATCAAGCAGCTCCTTTTTTCTTTTTATATCCTGACCTTGAAGAGGTTCATCCATAAGTATAAAATTTGAATCATAAGCTAAAGCTCTTGCTAATGACAGTCTTTGCTTCATTCCTCCGCTTAATTCATTAGGTTTTGAATATATATTTCTTTCAAGTCCTGTCATTTCTAATGATGATATTATTTTATTCTCTCTTTCTTTTTTATCTTTTATTTTGTCTTTTAAAATATATTCTATATTTTTATATGCATTAAAAAAATTTAATAATCTAGGTTCCTGATATACAAATGCCTTGTCTTCTTTATTTATTTTTGATGATATAATATTTAAAAGTGTAGTTTTTCCGCATCCTGAAGAGCCTAATATTATATTTATTTTGTTTAAATGAAATTCTATATTGAAGTTTTTAAATATTGTTAAATCATTATATGAGAGATTTATATTTTCTAGCTTGAATATATTTTTATCTTTCATTATTAAGCCTTATAATAATTTCAAATATTCCATTAAATATAACAGCAATCAGACAATAAGCAAATAATCCTATAGTGTCTAAATATAAATGAGATTCATATAATTTTGTACCTATTCCCAAACTAGGCATAGCCAATATTTCCGCTGCCAATATACTTTTCCAAGTTATACCCATAGATTGTGATACTCCTGTTAATATGTACGGCTTTATAGATGGTATATAAAGATTTATTATCTGTGTTTTTAAAGATACATTGTAGGATAATGATATATCTATTAAATTTTTATCAACATTTATTATTCCATTGCATACAGAGTCATACAATATAGGAAATATTACAAGCATTGATACAAATATAGGCACTGTATTATTATCGAACCATATTACAGCAACTAGTATTAATGGTATAGTTGGTATAGTACGTATGAAATTTATCATAGGCATTAATATATATCTAAAACCATTAAATATTCCTGATATTATTCCAAAAATCAATGCCGCCAAAAATGATAATGCAAATGTGATTAATACTCTTATCATACTTGAAAGCAAATCTTTATAAAATGATTTTTCTGACACTATTTCTAATAATTTATTTATTATGCTTTTTATATTAGGGAATATTATTTCAGAATTAATTTTTTTAGAAATAAAAGACCATAAGGCTATAAATATTATTATGCCTATTATAAAATATATGACTCTTTTGTATTTCATTATTTTATTCTTTTAAACTCTAGCCTTTCATTATCTAAAGTTATTATCGTAAGGGTAGTACTTGTCATTTCTATTGAAGAGGCTTTGCCTAATAATTCTATATACTGCTTTTCTATTTCAACGGCTTCTAATTCTCCTCCCATTTTTGTTACAGCCATATCCTTAAACACTATTATATTTCCCCTTCTCATTTCATATTTGCCTAAGTATGTATTGAATCCGCTGTATCCGTAAAATTCGTCATTGTAAAATGATATAGTTATTCCTCTTCCTTCAAACATATTAACAAGCTGAAATGTTTTTCCATTAAGCGTGCTTGTTGATATGGCTATAGACTTGCCTGATGAAGCACATGAAATTAAAATAAATACAATAATAAGTGCTAAAGCTGTAACTTTTTTTATCATTAAAATACCCTAAATCTCTTCAAAAATTAAATTTTTATCTGATAGTAATGTATATATTATTAAATTTTTACCTGTAATCTTATATGAAGTTGCAGACTTTAGCATATTTAGATATTCATTTTCAGCAGTGTTTTCTTCTTTGGAGCCAAATTTTTTTGTTGCTGTTATGGACAATACACTAAAAATATCTCCGTCAATCATATATGATGATGAATAATTATTTACAGCAGAAAATCCTGAAATGCTGTCTGAAGAGAATTCTATAGTAATATTCATGTCTGGGTACATGCTTATAAGTTTAAACTTCCTGCCTTCAAGATTATTGTCAGACACTTTTTCATTATGGGATATTTTAGTTGTTGAGCAAGAAATTATAAACAATGCTATAGTTAAAAATCCTACAATATATTTCATAATTATCCTAATAATATAATACTATTAATATTTTCGGTAAAAAGTTTTTATATTTAATAATGTATTTTTATATATTACCAAAATGTTAGTACAGTAAAACATATTGAAATTTGATGATTAAAGTATTATAATAGTATAATTATATTACTTTATTAAAGGATTCTATATAATATGAAAAAAATTGCAACAATCATTTTTACAATATTATTATTTATTATTGGATGCAGTAATAAATCTTCAAATGAAAATGCATCTGATACTTCTAATACTAAACTTCAAGTATATGCCAGTATATATCCTATTTATGATTTTGCTAAAAAGATAGCTGGGGATAAAGCTGATATTTATAATATGACTTCTGCTGGTTCAGAGCCTCATGATTTTGAAATAACATCAAAAGATATGGCAAATTTAACTAAGGCTAATCTTTTTATATATAATGGCGGAGGAATGGAGCATTGGGTTGATACTGTTAAAGACAGCATAAAAGATATTAAATATATAGAGGCTTCTTTAGGGATACCTAATGATGAATTAGATCCTCATTTTTGGCTTTCTCCAATTAAGGCTAAAAAAGAGATGGAAAATATTAAAAATGCTTTTATAGAAATAGATTCTAATAATGCCAATTATTATAATTCTAATTATAATGTATATGCCGCACATTTGGATGATTTGGATAATATTTTTAGAAATTATTTATCAAATATTAAAAATACTAATTTGGTTGTAACTCATCCTGCATTCGGACATTTCTGCAAAGAATATTCTTTAAATCAGGTTGCTATTGCAAGAGATGAAGCTGATCCTAAAGCTATGTCAGAAACAATCACTTTTATAAAAAATAATAATATTGAGGCTATATTTTATGAGGATTTTTCAAGTTCTAAATTGGTAGATTCTATTGCTAAGGAAACAGGAGTTAAAATATATACATTAAATCCGATAGAGTCTTTAAGCGAAGAATATATTAATTCTGGAGAGGATTATTTTTCTGTAATGGAAAAAAATTTTGAAGCTTTGACTAATGGGCTTAAATAAGTGTATGAGTAAAGTTATAGAATTTAAAAATGTACATTTTAGATATACATCTGATGATATACTTAAATGCGTAAGTTTTGATATTAACAGCGGAGATTTCGTATCAATAATAGGTTCAAATGGGGCAGGAAAAAGCACTATATTAAAACTCATTTTAGGAGAGCTTCATCAATATATGGGAAGCATAAAATTATATGAAGAAGATATAAGCAAATTTAAGAATTGGAACAGAATAGGTTATTTAGAGCAGAATGCATATTCTAAAATTGTAAACTTTCCTGCAACAGTTTATGAAATAGTAATGTCTAATAATTTTGCTGATATAGGATTATTTAAATTTCCTAATAAAAAGCATAAAGATAAAGTTATGAAAGTACTGGAGTTACTGGGTATGCATAAATATAAAGATAGAATGATATCCAAACTTTCAGGCGGTCAGATACAGAGAGTTTTTCTAGCTAGAACTTTAATATCTGATCCTAATTTGATTGTGCTTGATGAACCTACAAACGGAGTGGATGAAGAAACTGTAGATTTAATATATAATATTCTGCAGGATTTAAATAGAGATGAAAAAGTATCTATAGTAATGGTTACGCATGATGTTGAAAGAGTATCTAAAATATCAAATAGAATATTCTGTTTTGAAGACGGTACTTTAGTAGAACTTGATAAAAAACAAATATATATAGAACTTTCTCATAAGCATAAACATCCGCATGATAACAATGTATGCTCTTGCTGTATTTATAATAATGGGAATGGGGTGAATAATATATAATGGAAATATTTCAGTATGATTTTATGCGTAAGGCTTTTATAGTAGGTATTATGCTTGCTGTAATCATACCTTGTATAGGCGTTGTTGTTGTATTAAAAAGACTTTCTATGATAGGGGATGCTATATCTCATACTTCACTTGCGGGGGTTACTTTCGGACTTGTATTTAATATAAATCCTATAGCAGCTTCAGTTGTCTTCTGTATATTAGCTGCACTTTCTATAGAGTTTATAAGAAAAAAAATTTCAAAATATGGAGAAATGTCTATATCTATTATAATGTCTTTATCTATAGGACTTGCAGGGCTTCTTTCTGGTTTTGTTTCTAATAATTCCAATTTTAATAGTTTTTTATTCGGAAGCATAGTTGCTGTAAGTGATTTTGAACTTAGACTTGTTGTATTTATAAGTTTAATATCGATACTTATTTTTATATTTTTATATAAAGAGATTTTTTATATAACATTTAATGAAAGACTTGCTAAACTTTCAGGAGTTCCTGTAAATAGAATAAACTTCATTTTTACTATACTTACAGCTGTTACAGTATCAATATCTGCAAGGGCAGTAGGTGCTTTGATAGTATCTTCAATGATGGTAGTTCCTGCTGCATGTTCTATGCAGGTTGCAGGGAGTTATAAAAAGACTATCATATATGCTGTGCTGTTTAATTTATTTTTTACAGTACTTGGAATATTTATTTCTTATTACAATGGACTTAAACCTGGTGCTGCTATAGTTTTAATAAGTGTAATAACTTTTATAATTATAATATTATTAAAATCTGTATTGATGCATTTAAAAAAATAGATATATTATTTTAGCATATACAAATTTTACTCTTTTGTTTTTCCTATAATAGCCTGCTGACATATATCATTATATCTTTTATCCCTTTTTTTCTTTTCTATTACTACTACCGCATCATAATAGTGAATGGCGTAAGTGCTGTCTGTAAAACTATTTGCCGTTAAATTATCTTCTTCGGTAGCCCAATATGCATTTAAGCAGTCTATTAAATTTTTTGTGTATTCTATATATGAATTAGGGTTTTTATATCCTCCTCCGAAATTAGGCCAGTATGAAGTATAAACATCTTCGCATAAATAAAGCCCATCATCTTTTATATGTTCATACATCTCTTCAAATGTTATTATCTGCTGATTCATTCTGTGTCCGCCGTCATCTATCAATATATCCAATTTAGGAATTTGTTTTTTTAATTCTTTTAAAAATTCTCTGTCATCCTGAGAGCCTATGAATATTTTTATATTATCCTGTTCAAACTGTTTGCATTTAATATTTTTATCTATAGCGTATATATTTACTTTTGCATCAGGATTATTTTTAGAAAAATAGTATTTCCACATTTTTACAGCCCCTCCGCTTCCTACGCCTACTTCAAGAAAATTTATATCTTTACCTCTATATTTTGAGAAATGCCTTTCATATATATCGAAAAAAGGAAGATGTTTAAAAATAGCTTCGCCTTTATTTTCTAAAAAATAATTATGCAAGTCTGCTTTATCTTTGTTTTCATCATTTATTAATATATCCCTTATTATCTCTAATTTTTTATTATCTTCTTCGCTGCTGCCTTTTACCAATAAAAGATTTTTATGTGTTTTTACCCTCAGCTTTTTTATCTCGGACTTTTTTCCTTTTTTCATTTATAGTTTTCCTTTAGTTTTATCATGTCAATCTTTATACTATAAAATAATAAATTGTCAATAATTATGTTTGTTATAAATTTTTTATAAAATTTTCTTCTTATAATTAAGTACAAAATATAATTAACTAAATTTGTTTTTTATAATATATTTTATTGACATTTATAAATATTTATTATATAATAATTACTGTTATAGTTATAATAGTATAGGAGTTATGCATAAGGTATATAATTTTTTTATATATGCATCAGCTAAATATAGAATTTTAACTATAGTCTTTTAATAAAAATCAGTATTTCTTTGTGCTGTAAGTATTATTTTTTATATTTGCAGCACTCAATTACTTGTCATATTAAAATTATTTATCATAAATTTGATGTTGTAAATTATATTTTACATGTTAAAGTTATATTACAATATAAAAATATGATATTGGAGTTTAATAAATATGAAAAAGTTAATCATTTTTGTTTTTATGTTTGTTTCTGCCGCAGCCACATCATTTGCTATTGACGGCGGATTTGAGTTTATACTAAATGTTCCTATTGGTTTGAGTGTAGGTGTTTACGATTATAGTTTAACTAAATATGCTGAAGACTTAGATGCAATGACGGATGGTTCTGTACGCAATACGGTTGGAAGAGATGGCGGTGTAGGTTTTGATATAGGAGTAACAGCACAGATAGGCTACATGTTTAAATTTACAGGTAATCTTGGATTAAGTGTTCTTGGAGAAATAGGATACAGCCATGATACTTATTCATACATTAGTAAACTCAGTGAAAATATATCTGAAACATATTCATTTGACAGTATACAGTTGGGTTTGCTCCCAAAGTTTAATTTTTATAATTTTGCTGTAGGTATTGGATTTGGTGCTAAAATTCCTATGTCTGGAAATTACCGTTACAAAGCAGCATCAATTACAACAGATACTAAGATAGATTCTGATTATATGAAAAGAAATTTAAAATCAGCAGTAATACCATATTTAAAACTGACTTTTGATTATTCAATATTTTTCACAGAGAAAATGGCATTTAATATAGGTTTATATCTTGGATATGATTTCGGTGTAGAGCCTGATTTATACCGTTTAAATAATGCAATAAATAATAATAGATTACTTGTTGATGAGGTTTCATATTCAAGTTTTGATATTGGTTTGCAGTTAGGATTTAAATTCGGACCTAGCACGAAATAAAGTGTGAAATTATATAAATAATATGAAAAGATATCCTAATTGATTTAGGGTATCTTTTTTTATGATTATAATAATTGAAAATAATATTTTTAGATATATAATCTATACATTAAAAAATAAAATATAATGAGAGCGGTAACAATGATAAAAGCAGCATTTTTTGATATAGACGGAACTTTAGTTAGTTTTAATACGCATAAAATTTCTGAATCTGCTAAAGAATCCATAAAACAGCTTAGAGAAAAAGGTATAAAAGTATTTGCAGCAAGCGGAAGAGCATTATTTCAAATAGACAATTTGAAAGATATTGAATTAGATGGATATGTAACAGTTAATGGAGGATGCTGTTTCGTTAAGGATAATGAAAATTTTAAAGAGATTTTTAGGGTATCTTTGGATAAAGAAGATTTATTTTCTTTGATGAATTATCTTGATGATAAAAATAATAAATTTCCATGTTCATTAATAACAAGTGATTCTGTATTTATAAACTATATAGATGAGATTATCAATATACTTTACGGTATGGCAAATGTTAAACTCCCTGCAGTAATAGATTTCAATGATTATATAACTAATAATTATAAAGATATATTGCAGCTTAATATTTTTGTAGATGATAATAGAGAAAAATACATAATGAATAATGTACTTAAAAATTCAATATCAAGCAGATGGCATTTTTCATTTGCTGATGTTAATCCAAAATGCAGCGGTAAAAATGTAGGTATAGATAAGGTTATAGAATATTATTCAATAGATATATCAGAAACCATTGCCTTTGGAGATGGAGGAAATGATATAGGTATGATTAAGCATGCTGGTATTGGGGTAGCTATGGGAAATGCTAATGATGATGTAAAAGAGATATCAGATTATATAACGGATAGCGTTGATGATGATGGAATTTATAAGGCATTAAAACATTTTGATTTAGTGAATTGATTTAAGGTTTTTTGATTATGATAAAAGCAGCATTTTTTGATATAGACGGAACTTTAGTTAGTTTTAATACTCATAAAGTTTCTGATTCTTCAAAAGAGGCTATAAGAATTTTAAAAGAAAAAGGAATTAAAGTTTTTATAGCAACAGGAAGAATAAAAAATCATATAAATAATTTAGATAATTTAGAGTTTGATGGGTATATAACAGCTAATGGCTTTAATTGTTTTATAGGGGATAAAGAGATATATAAAAAAGGCATTGAAAGAGAAGAGATATATTCACTCATTGATTATCTTAAAAATAAAGAGAAATTTCCATGTTCCGTTATGATGAACAGCGGTATATTTATAAATTATGTTACAAAAGAGGTTGAAGCAGTTTCAAAATCAATTAATCTTCCGATACCAGCAGTAGATAATTATTATGAGTTTTTAGAAAAAAATATTGATAATATTTTGCAAATTAATTTATTTGTTGATGAAGCAAAAGAAAAAGAATTGATGAAAAAAATATTCAAAAACTGCGAATCCAGCAGATGGCATCCTTTATTTACAGATGTTAATACTAAAGGCGGCGGCAAACATATAGGTATGGATAAAATTATAGAATATTATGGTATAAATATATCAGAAACTATGGCTTTTGGAGATGGAGGAAATGATATAACTATGATAGAGCATGCCGCAATAGGTGTGGCTATGGGTAATGCTAATGAAGGAGTTAAGGAAGTTGCAGATTATATAACAGATGATGTTGATAATAATGGTATATATAATGCTTTAAAACATTTTAGTATAATATAATCAGTTATTTAATTCTTGAAAAAGACATATTTTTTTACTATACTTAATACTATAATCATTTAAGTTTATTTAGTTATAGAAAAAAAATATTGGAGTTTTTTATGAGATCATTTAATACTGTTGCTTTGATACTAGGCGGTGGCAGGGGTACAAGACTTTATCCTTTAGTAAAAGCACGTTCCAAGCCTGCTGTATCTTTGGGCGGTCAATATAGAATGATAGACATACCTGTATCTAATTGTATTAACAGCGGATTCAGGAATATATATGTTATTACACAATTTAACAGTGCTTCTTTAAATAATCATATATATAATGCTTATAGATTTGATAACTTCTCAGGCGGACATGTCAGCATACTTGCAGCAGAGCAGACTGATACTAATATAGATTGGTATCAAGGCACTGCTGATGCGGTTAGAAAGAATCTTCCTCATTTTGATAATGAATTTGTTAATAATGTAGTAATACTTTCAGGCGACCAAGTTTATCGTATGAATTATAATGTTATGCTTCAGCACATGCTTGAAACAGGTGCTGATATAATTGTAGGAACAGTTCCAGTTGTAAGGGAGGATGCTAAAGGATTTGGTGTAATGCTTGTAAATAAAAGAGGTCAAATTACTAATTTCCATGAGAAGCCTAAAGAAGATGAAGTTCTAAACTCTTTGAAATTGACAGAAGATCAAAAGAAAATGTTTAATATAGAAGACCCTAAAAAAGAATATTTGGCTTCTATGGGTATTTATGTATTCAGACGCAATGTACTTAAAGATATTTTGGCTGACGGTTCTATGATAGATTTTGGTAAAGATATCATACCAGAGGCTATAAAGAAATATAAAGTATTCAGTTATGCTTTTCAGGGATATTGGGAGGATGTAGGAACTATTAAAGCATATTTTGAGGCTAATATATCTTTTGGAAGTAAAAATCCTCCTTTTGATTTTTATGATGAAAATGCTCCTATATATACGCATGTACGCTACTTGTCGCCTTCCAAAGTTGAAAAGGCTTCAGTAACTTCAAGTATAATAGCTGACGGATGCAGGATTGAAAATGCTACCATAAAAGAATGTGTTATAGGAGTACGTTCTGTTGTTCAAAGCGGATCTACTTTAGAAAGAGTTATTATGATGGGAAGTGATTATTATGAAGACAGTAATGATATTGAAAGACTTAATGTTAAACATTTACCTAAAATTGGTATTGGTAAGAAATGTACGCTAAAAAATGTTATAATAGATAAAAATGTTAGGATAGGAAATGATGTTGTTATCACAAATAAGAAAAAAATACAGCATCAGGATACCGAATTTTATTGTATTAGGGACGGTATAGTAATACTTCCTAAAAATACAATAGTTAAAAGTGGGACTATAATCTAATTAATTTGTTGGTAAGTTTGTTTGTTTTGTGGGCAGCGGGATTAATTTCTTCTGCCCATAATTATTTTGACAATTTTTATTATATCAGTATAATAGTCTTATTATGAAGAAATCTAAAAATAAACTGCATTCAAATATTGAAGAGATGTACCTGAAATCTGTTATAAGAAAGTGCCGTATAGAAGAAGATATTAATAATATTAGGCTTGATAAATATATGGGAGATAGATTTTCCTACTATTCAAGAAATAAGTGGCAGAATTTGATAGGTCAGGGTTTAGTTTTACTTAATGGAGAGAGAATAAAATATACTAGAGCCGTTAAAAAAGGTGATGAAATAGCATATCATATTATAGGAATGAAAGAGCCTGATGTTGATAGAGATGTTGCTATAATATATGATGACGGAGATTTAATAATTGCTAATAAGCCTGCTAATTTGCCTGTTATACCTTCTGGCAAATACTATCATAATACACTTCACACCATTGTAAAAGAAATGCTTGGATGTAATATAAATATGCTTAATAGAATAGACAGAGAAACCAGCGGATGTGTTGTTCTTTCTAGAAGTTCTGAGGCAGCTTCAAAATTCTGTGCTATGATTGCGGGAAGAAAAGTAGGAAATGATAATAAAATAAAACATATAAAAAAAACTTATATTGCTGTAGTTGAAAATGCCATGAATATTGAAGATAAATTTACTGTTGAAGGATATATGCTTGAAAGCGGACATAAATATTATAGGCGTTTTCAAACATTACATAAAGAAAGATTAGAAGGCTCTAAATATTCAAAAACATCATTTAAAACTATAAAAAGAATTGGAGATTATGCTGTAGTTATGGCTAGGCTGTATACAGGAAGAATGCATCAGATTAGAGTTCATCTTTATTCTAAGGGACTTTTTATGGTAGGTGATAAGATTTACGGAAAGTATGGTCCTAAAGTTTTTGATGATTTTATAGAAAAAAATATTATACCAGATGGTTTCTTTCAAAGACAGGCTTTGCATGCTTATGAGATGGAATTTCCTCATCCTATTACAAATGAAAATATAAAAGTAAAAGCACCATTGCCTAAAGATATTAGAAAACTTATTTTGAAAATAATGAGGTTAAAACTTGATAATTAATATTATTTTTTACATACATGTAATAAACTATAGTATAATTTTGTAAAAAATATGTAAAATATTTGTAAAATAACTTGATAAATATATAGAAATTGCTATAATTATAAATATGGATAATAAAAAATTAAGGAGAGTAATCATGAGAAAATTATTTGTTTTATTCATATCATTAATGGTTTTATCAGCTGCCAGTTTATTTGCTGATGACTTTGTTGTTCCAGTATCAGCTTTGCCTCAAAATGCAAGGGCTTTTATACAGAGAACATTTCCTAGTGCTCAGATATGGAAAGTTGAAAGAGATGGAAGAAAGTTTGATGTTCAGTTATCAAATGGGGTATCAATAGACTTTTTAACTAATGGAGAGTGGGTTAATATAGACAGCGAATATACTCCTATACCTGACAGTGCTTTTCCTGCTGCTGTAATTCAAGCTGTAAGAAATGCTCATCCTCAGGCTGCTGTTATAGATGCTGAAAAAGAGTGGGGTAATTATAAATTAAAATTAAATAATATGATGGAAGTTATTGTATCAGGAAACGGACAGCTAATGGGACAAAAATTTGATGATTAATTTGTAGAATTTTTTATATGAAAAGAGGCAGTGCATTAATTTGTACTGCCTTTTTAATTATCATTAGCTTGTTTCAAAAGTAGTGCTAGTCCCCGCAGTTAATAAATAAATTTAGTTTTGAAACAAGTCTATTATTTAAATATAAAAAATGCGTAAATCAAAAAGATTTACGCATTATATAGAATGGAGTTTTATTGATTAGTCATAATTACGCCGTCTTTGATAATATATATATTTTTACTGTCAGACACTATTGATATAGCCGAATTCTGATTATTATCCATTGCTGAAATATAATCATATCCTCCTAATTCTCTTCTTAATGATGCATTTTTATTTAATATAAAATAATAATATTTTCCAAGTCTTTCAGCAGTAAATGCGAATGATTCTCCTAAAAATTTAAATGATATGATTCTATTATATGAAGGACTTTCAAAATCATTTCCTATTATATATTCTCTGCCGTTTTTGGAAGCATTATAAACTAAACTATTATTTGTTGAGAAATAGAAATCATTTATTTTTTCATAATTTCTAGGAAGTCTTCTTCCATTAAGCATAACAAATGATACTCCGTTTGTTTGAGCTCCGTATACTAAGAATTTACTGTCATCTGAATATTTATAATTATGAATTACATCATAATTAGTAGTCATATTTCCGCCTACATATAACTGCATCGTATTATTTGTATTAACATTTATAAATACTAAAGTTTTTCCGTCTGGAGAGAAAGACATATTAGTTACCATATTAAACTCACCGTAGTTTCTGCCGTTAGCAATAACACTTGTCATTATAAATTCATTGGTTATTATTAAATTTGTATTATCAGCAGCAGGAGGTAAAGATGCCAACTCATTGGATATTATATTTGTTATAACATTAGTTACCATCATAAGAGCTATAGTATTTGATTGTCCTTTAACAGTAATGCCTTTTTCATTTGTATATATGCTTACATTTGATAAGTTGTAATTTGTTATTGTAGAAACATTTGTTACAACATCGTTTTGCATTTCATTAGTATTTACTGTATTAGTAACATTATTGGTAATATTATTAGTATCTATCATATTTGTATCAGCCTGAGGAAGCATTTTTACAGCATAAGCTATACTGTTATTATTGTATGAAGCTAAATCATCAACTAATTTAAAACTTTCGCTGTCCTCATTTCCAGTGAATATAACAGCATTTTCTTCTGCATCTATGACATATACTATATTTTTTCCGTCATTTGAAAATTTCAATTTATCTACTTTGGCAATTACCTGCTTTTCTTCGCCGTTAATATTTACAAAGTATTGACCGTCCCTTGAATATGAAAATGCATAGTTATTATCATTTATAACACTGTCGAATAATTCGGAATATTGTATTTGTGCCTGTCCGTTTATAACAGCAACGCCGTAATCCATTAATCTTGCAAATATTATTGAGTTATTTCCTGAAAATATTTCTCTTTCTATAGAATCGAATTCCTGCTCAACATTGCCGTATATTATAACCCACATATCTTTAGCAAGAGAGTTTTTAAGCATTGTAGCAACCAGTGTACCGTTAGGCAGAATTCTTATTATACCTGCATCTTTATAGCCGCTTAATCTAACATTTCCATATAGTATATCATAAGTTTTACCTTCATTAGCAGTATTCTTTTCCAAAACTATAGCATAGTTTGTTTCTGATAAAATATATGAATTAGTTAATTTTTCACCATTTTGCAATGTGTATATTTGGCTGAATGCTCTTACGTATAATGAAAGAAAGATAATAGATATAATGTATAATCTTTTCATAATAATTCCCAATAAATTTATATTTATATATTTTTTTAATATATTCGGAACAATTATACTCTAAAATTAATAATTATGTAAAATTATATAGTTAAAAAAAATTAAAATTTGACGAATATTTTAACATTATCCTTAGATTTATAATATAGGAGTAAATATGAGATATTTTTATATTGTTATGATGCTGTTTTTATTTATATCATGTAAATCTGCTGAAAATAATGTACAAACATCATCTGATATTAATTTTAATGAAGGGTGGGTTAATGAAAATAAATTTGCAGCTGTTTCTATAGGATATCCTAATGGCTATAGTGCTAATAAAGATGATGCAAAAGACAGTGCTTTTAAGGCGGCATTGGCTTTATCTAAAGTAAAAATAGAAAATGCTTTTGCCAAAGAGATGCCTAATAAAAATGAAGATATGAAAGAATTAAAAAATATAGTGGATAAATATATAAAAATTGAATATTCATATTTTATAGATGACAGATATTATCAAATGAAAACAACGGTAGAATATAATAATTTACTTTCACTGCTAAGAGAAGGCAATATCAAAAAAATATTAAATTAAATTTTTTACAATTATTTTACTTTTTATAGTATTTATGTTTTTATATACAAATATATTAAAAAGGGAGAAAATCGTATGAGCCTTAAAAAAATAATGATATTGGTTCTTGCTGTTGTATTTTCAGCAAGCATGTTCCTATTTGCTCAAGGTAAAGTTGATTTAACTAAAGTACCAGACGGCACATATTTAGGAAATTACAAAGCTACTTACAAAACAAGACAAGGTGACTATCAAGCTAAAGTTACTGTTGCAGGCGGTAAGTTAACAAAAGTTGTATTAACAAAATGTGCACATAGTTCAGGACCTGCTAGAGGAAAAGCTGCTTATGACAAAATGATCAAAGCTAACAATATTTATGTTGATGGCGTTAGCGGTGCTACTTGGGTTGCATTAGTTGAAGATGCTTTAACTAAATTGACTCCTGCTAAATAATTGAATTTAGGGTATTATGAGCGTATCTGATTTCAGATACGCTTTTTTTATTTACAAATTATTTTTTTTATTATTAATTTTTATTCTTATAATGATTCCTATAAATATTAAAATAGATGTAATTAATATTGCTGTATATAAACTGCATGATATTTCATATTTGAGAAAGTTTATGCTGCTGAATCTTTTTGCCAAGTATATTAAAATATTAGTAAAAAATTCCGCTGATAATGACGGATAAATTGATAATGGAATATATATTTTATATGTTATTATAGTTATTAATGATGATGATAATATTATAAATGATAAAGGCACTGCAAATATATTTGTTATTATTGAACTAATATTTAATATAGAAAAATGATGCATGCTTAGAGGAAGTACTATTATTAGAGCGAATATATTTATAGAAAAGAATGCAAGCAATTTTATGATTAAATTTTTTATTATATAGATAATTTTATTATTAGTTTTCAATTCTTTTATATTTTTTATGATGTATAAATTGAATATTGGATAGTAAAGTATTATACCAAGTGTAGCTAAAAATGAAAATTGGAAGCTGATATCTTTTATTGAATTAGGATTCATTATTAAAATTATTAATCCTGATAAAAATAATGCATTAATTGGGTTTCTGTTTCTATCAAAATAATATGATATGGCTAAACAAACTGCCATTATACTGGCTCTAACTATAGAAATAGAAAACAGCGTAATAGGAGGATATATTATAACAGTTGTTATAGTTGATATTAATATTCTTTTATAAAAATTCATTGGAAAAAATGATAATATTAAAAATAAAATAGAAAGTATCATAGAAATATGAAGTCCTGATATTGAAAGTATATGAGATATTCCAGAATCTATAAAATACTCTCTTATATGATATGGTATTAAATTTTTATCGCCTATTAATATTGCCTGAGCTATTGTATATGGTATTGCCTCCATATTTGCACCTAATGATTCTTTTGCTTCTCTTCTAATTTTTAGAGCATAGTTATTTATATAATTAATTATAGAAAAACCTTCTTTTTGAATAACAAAATTATTATACTGATATATACTGGCTGCTCCGTAAAGCATTCTGTCAGCAAGTATTTCTATTATGAGTTCTGAATTATTATTAGTTAATATATTTTTATATAGATTTAGTTTTGAAGATACTGTTATTATATCATTTATATATATTGGTTTTAATGAGCTGTTATAAAGCCTTATATTGCCTGAATAATTATACCAATTAGTTCCGTCATAAACCTTATCTATATAAGCAATATATCTATCTCTAAATCCTATAACACCTTCATACTGCAGTATTTTAGCATTGTATGCTTTTATTTCTTTATTGAAATTATCAAGAGTGTTTTTAAATATATCATAATATCTAATCATAGTATAGCTGTATCCGATGAACATGCTTGATAATATTAATATTATAATTGATATGTTATTTTTGTTATTCAATGTTAATACGATAGAAAGTACTATAAATATAAATGCTGTTATTGATGAAATATATATAAATATAAAATTCTTTATTAGAAATGCTAATGATATTCCTGCAGCAAAAAATATAGTGATATAAAATGTATATGTAATTGGGTGTATAAAAAGTTTTTTCATTATACAATTTATTAATCCCTTTTAACTATACCATAGAAAATAATATTTATTATAGTGTCCAAATCTTTTTCATAGTTTTCTATATTTTTATTTTTAGCCCATTCAACTTCAAAGCCTTTTATTATAGCTAAAATTGATTCGGTTGCTAGCCTTAAATCTATATTGAATAATCCTTTTTTCATTCCGCTTCTTAATATCATTTTAATAGTATTATATTCTTCTTTATGATACTGGGATCTCATATGCTCTATAAGGGTAAAATCTTCAAATATTTCGCTATGCAGTGCCTCATATAGATTTGCAAGCTTTATATATCCTTTTTGTCTTGTTACTATATATGCCCTTAATTTTGCTTCTGCTGTATCTTCTTTTTTTATAGCCTCATATAAATCTCTTTTTAGATCATTAGCTTCATTTTCAGCTATGGCAAAAAATATTTCTTCTTTGCTTTTAAAATAATGATATATGCTGCTTTTAGATTTATGAACCATTAAAGCTATATCACTCATTGATGCTTTTTTAAATCCGTACCTTTTAAACAGTTCCTTACCAGCCTTTACTATTTGTTCGCGAGCAGTCATTTATTAACCTTTAAATATGTATTTAAATATAATTATATATTCTATTTTTTATTTGTCAAAGTTATATAAATGACTTAGAAAAATAATTTTTATTTAGTTTGATTAGTTATAATTAAAGTAGTTCTATTCTCATTAGTATTTATAGTTTCATTGGTATTTCCAACATAATCTATATCAATTTCTCCAGATTGGTTAGTTTCTTCTGATACGGTATTATAATTATTATAATAGCTGCTTATATTTGAAATATCAGGCACTATTGTTTCTATATAAGGCATAGATACTATTTCACTTATAGTATTAGTTAATTCAGTATTCATTTCTATATTTTTTAAAGTCAGTTTATTTGAATTATCTATATTTACTTCAGTAAATTGATTAATATTAGTTCCATTAACATTTCCGCTTCCATATAAGAACTGTGCTTTAGTATTTCCATTGGAATAAGATATTACAGCAGCTCCATTAACAGTAATATTAGCATTAGAAGTAGATACTGTTATGCTGTTAGGTTTAGCATTTGATGATGATGCTATTATAAAATTTCCGTTATCTAGGCTTAATTTAGTATTTCCTGTTTTATCATAAGATTCATCTATATTTAATGATGAGCTTTCTTTTACTTTAAATATATTATTGCTTTCTAAATATGAAGTTAGAGAAGAATTCTGTTCAGTGGAGATATTGTCTTTAGAGAATAATAAATCTCCATTTTGAGCAGGTTTTACTATCGCTTTTTGAGAAGATATTTTTACTCTGCCTTTAACTTCAACGACTTTCATATATTGATTTGTTTTATAAGCTGACTGTAAAGTCAAAGCTATAGAAAGTATTAATAATATAGAAAGAATCTTTTTATTCATAAATAAACTCCATCAAAAATACATATTATTAATAATATCGGAATAAATAATTTTAGCAATACTATTTTTTATTATTGTACGTATATTTTTACAGCTGAGCTTTTTATAGTATTTCCATCATCAGTTTTTGCTTCTATATAAAAAGTATAATCGCCTTGTTTTAAATTCCATTTTATATAATCTTTTTTTAAATCATCAATATTTGCTATTACTTCCTTGTTGCAGTATAACTCAGCAGTTATAATATTTTTTGGTATATATGATGATATGAATATATTTTGATATTCTATTGGAAGTGTTGAGTCTATTTTATATACTGAATTATCAGTAGGTTCTTTTATTGAAAGCCTTTCTTTTATATTAATATTTCTATTAAATGCTTCTGAAGGTGTATTTACAGAATTTAAATCAAAACTATTTTCTTGATTTATACTTTCCAAATATCTGTTTTGATTATAAATATTATTTTTAATTCTGTTATTATATGCATAAATATTATTAACTTTTATCCATTCTGAAGTAGGGCGTTCTATCTGCTGCTCTTTTATCCAGCCATTATATTCATTGGGAAGATTTACAAAAACTTTTTCTGTAACAGAGCCATCAGAGTTTGTTTTTATATATAAGTTATGAACATCGCATTCTTCTTTAGGTACATTTATATGAGAGAACTCTTCAACTCTTGTTTCTTTACAAAAATCTCCTCTAAGTTTTCCGCTTATAAGACATATTTCCCTTTTTATTATAGTATCTGGTCTGTCCCATTTAGTTTCTTTCTGACTTTTATTAAGCATAGTAAATATATCATAAAGTATAGGTACAGCACCATTACCTCCAGTTATATTAATCATCTCGCTTCCTGCAAAATCTCCAAGCCAAATACCTACTATATAATCTCTAGTGTAACCTATAGCCCATGCATCCCTTGAGCCTTTTGATGTGCCTGTTTTTATTGCTATGGAAAATGGATACACTATTCCTTTATAACTTCTGAAAGAACCCATTCTTGCATTTCTGTCAGAAAGTATGCTTGTTATCAAATATGCACTTTCTTCTGATATTACTTTTCTAGTTGCTTTTTTGGGAAGTGTTATAATTTCTCCATTTGCTTTTTTTAATGAAGTGATTGAGTAATGATTTATAAATGTTCCAGAGTTTGGAAATATCGTATATGCTGAAGCTAAATCTATTAAACGCACTTCAGCACTTCCAAGAACTAAAGAATATCCATAATAGTCTGGATTTTTATCTATAGAGCTTAATCCTGCTTTTAAAAGTATATTCTGAAAATCTCTTATACTGTATCTTGCAAGCCATTTAACAGCTGGTATATTAAGAGAATTGGCTAATGCATCTCTTATAGTAACTGGACCTCTGTATTTATGATCAAAGTTTTCTGGTATATAATCTCCGCCAGGGGAATTAATATAAGTTTTAATATCGGCTATAACGGAAGCAGGTGATTCTCCTTTATCGAATATATATGCATACATAAAAGGCTTTAATGTACTTCCAGCCTGTCTTAATGCTGTTGCTCCGTTTACTGCTCCGTGAGTTTCAGCATCAAAATAGTCCATAGAGCCTATCATTGAAAGCACTTCTCCTGTTTTGGCATTAAGTATCACGCATGAAATATTACGAACATTAAATGTATGAAGCGACTGACTTGAATTGCTTATAACCAAAACTGCCTCTTTCTGCATATTATAATCTAATGTAGTTCTTAATTCTGTTACGCCTGTATATTTTAGCTGTTCAAGTGATTCTTTTGCGTACATTGTAAAATGAGGAGCTTTAAAAGTATATTTATCTTTATCATTATATATATTTAATTTTTCATTAATACTTTTATTATAATCTTCTTCTGTGATGAAATTATTATTTTTCATTTCACCCAATACATATATTCTTCTTGATTTTAATCTCTCTTCATATTTATAAGGATTGAACTTTGTACCAGATTTTATTATAGAAGCAAGCATTGCAGATTCATTATTATTTAAATCATTAACTTTTTTATGAAAATATAAATCACTTGCTGCCCCCACACCATAGCAGTTGTTTCCAAAAAATACTCTATTTAAATATTCAGTGAGTATTTCTTTTTTTGTGAGATTTTTTTCTAATCTTAAGGCATCAAGTGCTTCATAGAATTTATTAATATATGTTCTCTCACGCGGTATTATACTTTTAGCCAGCTGCTGAGTAATTGTACTTCCTCCTGAAACCACTTTTCCGCTTATTAAGTTTGATAAAAATGCTCTTATTATAGCCTTATAATCTATTCCATTATGATTAAAAAAATTTTTATCCTCTGCACTTACTACTGCATTAATCAAATTTGTTGATAAGTCTTCGTATTTTACCTCTTCAAAAAAACCGCCATGCTTTGGAAATATGGTTGATATTAGTATTGAGTTTCTGTCATATATTTTTAAAGCACGCTCTTCATTAATATTTAATTCATCTTTTGAGAATGGCTTGTTTATATATTCCTTACAATGTTTATATAAGTTATAGCCTTTTGGTATAAATATAATTGAGAGTACTACTAAAGAAGATATTATAGTATATATTATAGCTAATGCAGTTCTTCTAATAATCTTTTCCATTAGACAATTTTATAGTAAAATTATAAATAGTCAAATATATGATAAACTTGTAAAATATAATATTTATTGTTAGACTTGTTTAAAAACACAATTTATTAATATTTATAGCTTTTTAATTTTATATTAATTATAGTTGGTACCACAATTCGTGCTACATATTTGCTGTTGGCAGGCACAGTTAAAGCATGTTTATATATTAAAATAATTGTTTATGCAAGATATAAAATAATATTTTATAATTGAGTTTTTGAACAAATCTATTCTTAATAAGTATTATAATTTATATATAATATACTTTAATATACTTTTTTCTACAGATTAAGGTAATTTTATTATGTAATTCTAAATGAAAAACTGTTATGTAAATACTTTAATAAAATAAATATTTTATAATAAAATTTATTCTATTGTAAAATACTATTGACAATTATATTTTTTTGACTATACTTATATACATAATTAGGGTTTTGTCGGTTTTTACCAATTTGATTATTTATCATAAATAATTAGGAGTCTTTTATGAAAAAACTTAATAGTCTATCCTTTAGATTACCAGTAATAATTAGCTTAATGTCTATATTGATGTTTGCTTTTTTAATTGTTACATCAGTATATTTTTCTAATAAGGGTATAACCCAGAGTACGAATACGGGGTTTATAAATACTGTTGAGGGGTATGCTAACCTATTTGATTCTATATTGGATGCTCAGATTATGGTTAATAAATCATATACGAGCGGTGCTAATATTAAGAATTTCTTTTCAAATATGACAGCTTACAGTAATAATGTTTTTTTAGATATAGGTTCATTTATAGAAAATAATAATTTTATAGAAAATATTTCTATAATGGATACCAGCGGTAAAATAGTTTTGGATAGAAATTCTCAGCTAATAGGAAGAAATTTTATGGATTTAAGACCTACTATGATGAATAAATTATTAGCTGGAGAAGAAGTGGCTTTTGGAGATATTTCTAAATCAGCTGCTACAGGAGAGCTTACAATATCTTTAGGTGTGAGAATCCTTGATTATGAGAATAAATTAATAGGTTATTTAGTTTCTATTATACAAATAATGTCTATATATGATGCGTATTTTAGTAATGTGCAATTGGGAAGAACTGGAAGAATAGTAATAGTTAATGATAAATCTATAGTTTTAATGGATACAGATCCAGCTGAGATAAATAAAGAAGCCCCAAGTGAATATAATAATATTATACAAAATAAATCTGTTTCAGGAAAACTAAAATATGGTCTTAATAATAATATTAGAGAGGGATTTTATAAAAAGATGGCAGTTCAGCCTTGGATAGTTGCTTATGCTATGGATGAAGAAGAAATTTATGAGATTAACAAATCTATAATTTTTACAAGTGTAGTTATAGGAATAATATCTATGGTTATTATGACATTGGTTGTATTCTTATTTACTAGAAGTATTATTAAACCGCTTAATATTATAGTTGAAGAAGCTAAAGAAATAGAAAGCGGAAAACTTATTATGCATAAAAGAAAGATGAATAGAAAGGATGAACTTGGAGAATTATCTCATTCTTTTCATAATATGAAATACAAACTTATAGAGGTAATAGAAAAGACTATTGAAGGATCAAACAGGATGGCTGAAGCCGCTAATAATCTTGCTGCTGGTAATAAGGATTTAGCTCATAAAGCAGAAAATACTGCAGCTAATCTTGAAGAAACAGCTTCTTCTATGGAAGAAATTGCTTCTGCTATTACATTGGCAACTAATAATTCTGTTAAAGGCAATAATATGATGAAAGACTGCAGAACAGCAATAGAAAATGCATCTTCTGTTGTATCTGAAACTGTTAGAAGTATGCATGAAGTTAATTCTGATAGTGAAAAGATTAAGGATATTATAAAGGTTATAGAAGGTATTGCTTTTCAAACTAATATATTGGCACTTAATGCTGCAGTAGAGGCGGCACGTGCTGGCGATCAGGGTAAAGGTTTTGCTGTTGTAGCAAGCGAGGTTAGAAGTTTGGCACAAAATAGTCAGGATTCGGCTAAAGATATAACAGAATTAATAAATCAGGTATATGAAAAAATTAATAAAGCCAATAATATAGTAGAAAGCCAAGAGCAGTTGTTTGTAGGTATAAAAGAACAAATAGAGGAAACTGCTAATATAATAATGGATATAAGTTCTGCAGCTGTAGAGCAGCAGTCTGGAGTATCTCAAGTTAATAAAGCAGTTATGGAAATGGATACTATAACTCAGGAAAATGCTGCTTTGGTTGAAGAGTCTACGGCTTCTTCTATATCATTGTATAATGAGGCTAGAGAACTTCAGGCAGCTATGAGCTTTTTTAAGATAGAAAAATAATATTTTATTAATAAAGTGATGTATTTTTAGTATAGATAAATAAAAAATTGATAAAAACTATTTACAAAATATATTATAATTACTATAATATTATTAGCCTAAGTGAATAACTATTGATGTTTATCATAAAGGAATATTTTTTATAATTCGTATTTGTATGATTTATGGGTAATAATAGGATTGCTGTTATAGGTATTATTATAGAAGACACCAATGCTGCTGCAGAGGTGAATGATATTTTGCATGATTACAGCGATTTTATTATAGGAAGAATGGGTATTCCATATAGAGAAGAGAATATAAATATAATCAGTATAGTCTTAAATGCTCCTAATGATAAAATTAATAGTTTAACTGGTAAACTTGGTATGCTTGAAAATGTTTCTGCTAAAGCACTTTATGCAAACAAAAAGTAATACCTAAACAGTTTAATTATTTTATAGGAGTATGTTTTATGTCCCAAGCAACTTTATTTAAGTATGATTCAAAATCTAAAAACGCTAATGAGTTTATTAATGATGAGGAAATTCTAAAAACTATATCTCAAGTAGAAAACGGCGATTACAATATAAGAGAGATATTAGACAAAGCAAATCAGATGAAAGGACTTGAGCCTAAAGAAGCATTGGCATTACTTCTTTGCAATGATAAAGATGTAGAAAATGAAATGTTTGAAATAGCAAAGAAAATAAAATTAGAAATATATGGTAAAAGAATAGTTTTATTTGCTCCTCTTTATTTATCTAATTATTGTATAAATGGATGTGTTTATTGTCCTTATCATGCTAAAAATACTCATATAGCAAGAAAGCAATTAACTCAAGATGAAATTAGAGCTGAAGTTATAGCATTGCAGGATATGGGACATAAAAGGCTTGCTTTAGAAACAGGAGAAGATCCAGACTATGCTAGTATGGAATATTTGCTTGAATCCATAAAAACAATATACAGCATTAAGCATAAAAATGGTGCTATTAGAAGAGTTAATGTAAATATTGCTGCTACTACAGTTGAAAATTATAGAAAGTTAAAAGATGCAGGAATAGGTACTTATGTATTATTTCAAGAAACTTATCATAAACCTACTTATGAGAAGGTTCATCCAAGCGGCCCTAAAAGTAATTATGAATATCATACTGAGGCAATGGACAGAGCTATGGAAGGCGGTATTGATGATGTTGGTATAGGCGTATTGTTTGGGCTTTATGATTATAAATATGATTTCACTGCCATGCTTTATCATGCTAAGCATTTAGAAGATACTTTCGGATGCGGACCTCATACTATAAGCGTTCCTAGAATAAGACCTGCTGATGATGTTGATGTTAAAAGTTTTCCTAATGCTATTGTTGATAGTTTATTCAAAAAAATAGTAGCTGTTTTAAGAATTGCTGTTCCTTATACTGGGATAATAGTTTCTACAAGAGAGAGTCAAAAATCAAGAGAGGAAGCATTAGAAGTAGGCGTTTCTCAAATAAGCGGAGGCTCAAGAACAAGTGTTGGAGGATATGTTGAAGAGGAAGAGGAGAACTCAAAACAGTTTGAAATATCTGATAACCGTTCTCTTGATGATATAATTAAATGGCTTGCTGATATAGATTATTTACCTAGTTTCTGTACTGCTTGTTATAGGGAAGGAAGAACAGGCGACAGGTTTATGGCTTTTGCTAAGAGCGGACAAATAAAGAATTTCTGTCAGGCTAATGCTATAATAACTTTAAAAGAATATGAAAATGATTATGCTAAAGAAGAAACGAGAAAATCTATAGATAAAGTTATGATAAATGAGATAGAAAGAGTACCTAATGAAAAAGTAAAAACAAGATTAGTTGATGCTTTAAAAGGCATAGATGAAGGAAAAAGAGATTTTAAATTTTAATTAATTTTATATATTGGGTATAAATTATTGATTTTATTTTATGGGTTATTTATTTCACCGAGCAGAAAAATATGATTTTTATTTGCTCGGTGTATTTTATTTGTTATATTTAGAAATAAGAATCAAATAAATTTTTTTGAATATTATTAATTTTAATATAAATAAATGGAATAAAATATGAATACTACACCAAATTCAAATAGAACACATATTGCAATATTCGGAAGAAGAAATGCAGGTAAATCCAGCATTATCAATGCAATTGCCAATCAGGACGTAGCGATAGTTTCTGATACTGCAGGAACTACTACAGACCCTGTTAAAAAGGCTATAGAGATAAACGGCATAGGAGCATGTGCCATAGTTGATACTGCTGGTTTTGATGATGAAGGAGAGCTTGGTGCTTTAAGAATACATAGAACTAGAAAAATAATGGAATCTGCTGACATTGCATTGCTTGTATTTGATGCTTCTTTTATTAATAATGATTATTTACTTGAGTTAAAATGGAAAAATGAGCTTGCTGCTTTAGAGATACCTGTTATAGCTGTATTAAATAAAATAGATTTAAATGATAATTATAAAAATATAGAGCAAAATATAAAAGAAATGTTTGATTTAGAAGTTGTTTCAATCAGTTCAAAAAATAGAGTTAATATTGATAATCTAATAGAAGCTATAAAATCATCTATACCTAAGATAGAAGAGATTAGTATAACAGGACATATAATTAAAGAAGATGATGTTGTAATGCTTGTTATGCCTCAGGATATTCAAGCACCAAAAGGGCGTCTTATACTTCCTCAAGTACAGACTATAAGAGATATTTTAGACAATAAGGCTGTGATTATGGCTTCTACTTTTGATAAGTTTGAAAATGCCATTAAAGCATTAAGCAAGCCTCCTAAAGTTATAATAACAGATTCTCAAGTATTCAAAGAAGTAGAAAAATTAAAACCTAAAGAAAGTCTTTTAACTTCATTTTCTGTGCTTTTTGCAAGATACAAAGGAAATGAAGAAGTATATAAAAGAGGTGCTGACTTCATAGATAAACTTACAAAGGAAAGTAAATTATTAATAGCAGAAAGCTGTACCCATGTTCCTTTGGAGGGTGATATTGGAAGGGTTAAAATACCTAATCTTTTAAAAAAGAAATTTGGTTGTGATTTTGCCATTGATTATGTAGCAGGTAATGATTTTCCAGATGATTTGTCTAAATATGATTTGGTAATACATTGTGGTGGGTGTATGGGTACTAGAAAGCATATTTTAAATAGAATAAGAATATGCGAAGAGCAGAATGTGCCTATAACTAATTACGGCATGACTATAGCAAAAATTAATGGTGTGAAATATATTTAATTTAAATCGAATAATATAAAATGAGTAAAAGAAATATTTACTATATAATAATGTATTTTTAAATTTTGATTAACTTTTTATTTATAACTTTACATTTATATTTATTTTTAGTATAATTATATTATGAGAAGAGATATTAATGTTTTAAATGATTATTTTGTGAGATATTTATTCTCATCTAAAGACAGCAATTTGATATTACTTGATTTTATCAATTCAACAATGCTTGATGCCAATATGAAAACTTTTAGAAGTGTGGAAATACTTACTCTGTCGCCGAAGGCAGCACGCAAGGTGGACAGATATCGCAGTCGCCTTAATTATAAGGAAACAATTGTAGATGTAAAATGCATTACATAAAATGGAACAGTTGTTATAATAGAAATTTAATTTTTTATTAATGATAAAATATAATTTATGGTATAATAAAAGGTATTCGGCCGCACCTATAGAAGATTTTGTATAATATTTTGAAATACGGTGCGGGTTGGTGCTACAGCTCGTAGGGAGGTAATTATGTCTGAATTAGTTAAAGAAAAACCTATAATGGAAGATGTACAGAGAAGATATAATAATTTTATAAAAGACAGACTCATGATGAATGAATATGATAAAAGAGAAGCTTATCTATACGGTAATCAGATAATGTTGGAAGAAGAACGAAGATTAGGCATTGAAGAAGGTTTTAAAAAAGGTATAGAAAAAGGTATAAAAGAAAACCAAATATTAACTGCAAAAAATATGAAAAATAAAAATATAGATATATCATTGATAAGTGATATTACAGGACTTAGTGTAAATGAAATAGAAGAATTATAATATATTAATATGTATATTTAAAGGAATACAAAATTGATTGATATAAACAAGTCAAAAGAAATTATTAACAAAATAGATAAAGAAGAGAGTATATCTTATGATGATGCTTTAGTTTTATTATCATCTTTTGAATATGATAATAATATTAATAAAAAACAATTAACTCAAGAGGAAGAAGAGAGCATAAAAGATTTAAAAGAATATCTTAGAGTAAAGGCTAGGGAAAAAGCTGATAAAATATTTGGTAAATACGTTTTTATGCGGGGGCTTATAGAGTTTACTAATTACTGCAAGAATGACTGTATATACTGCGGAATAAGAAAGAGCAATAAAAATGCCGAACGCTACAGATTAAATAAAGAAGATATTTTATCATGCTGCGAGCTTGGTTATGAGATAGGATTTAGGACTTTTGTTTTGCAAGGAGGAGAAGACCCTTATTACAATATAAATATAATGTCTGATATAGTAGAAGCTATCAAAACTAAATTTCCAGATTGTGCCTTAACATTATCAATAGGGGAGAAGGAAGAAGATTATTATAAAGTATTAAAAGAAAAGGAAGCTAATAGATTTTTATTAAGGCATGAAACGGCTGATAATATTCACTATTCAAAACTTCACCCAAAAGATATGAGTTTGGATAATAGAAAGGAATGCTTAAGAAATTTAAAAAAGTTAGGATATCAAACAGGTACCGGAATTATGGTTGGAAGTCCTTATCAAACTTTAGAAAATATAGCTAATGATTTTGTATTTATGCAGGAAATAAAGCCAGAGATGATAGGAATAGGACCATTTTTACCTCATAAAGATACTCCTTTTGCTAATGAAAAAAAAGGTGAGTTGGAACTTACTTTAATACTTATAAGCATACTTCGTTTAATTTTTCCTTTAGCATTGATTCCTGCTACAACAGCACTAGGTACTATAAGAGAAGGCGGAAGAGAAATGGGAATACTTCATGGTTCTAATGTTGTTATGCCTAATTTATCACCTATGGACGTAAGAAAAAAATATTTATTATACAATGATAAAATAGCTACAGGTACTGAATCGGCAGAGGGAGTAGAGAGTCTTAGAAAGAATATGGCAGATATAGGGTATATTCTTACAGGCATGCGTGGTGATTTCGACCTAAATAGAAGAATTAATATCAGTTAATACTTGAAAAAAATTTTATAAATGATATAATTATACAATTAAAATAAAGAAAATTAATTAAAATTGAGGAATATATTTTTATGAATGCTTTACTAACTCTTGGAATAGTAGTTTATTCTATAATCTGTGTATTATTAATATTGATTATCATTATACAAGGCGGTAAAGCAGAAGGTTTATTCTCAAGTGCTCAGGCTAATGTTTTAGGAAGCCAAAGAGGAAATGCTTTAACAAAGGCTACTACTTTTCTCTCTACTATATTTATAGTAGGAGCTTTATTGATATCTGTTGCTATAAGCAGTCAGAAAACGGCTTTTGAAAATGTTACAGCTGATGATACTCCTGCCGCTACTCAGCAAGCACCAGCTGCTAATACTCAGACATTAGAATCTAATAATATGCCTACTAATAATATAGGCACTTCTAATTAATTATAATTTTTAGCTTTACAATTAGTTTAATTCCTATATAATTAATTAAACAGTATTAATATATAAGGTTAATATTATGAGTAAAGTTGCTGTAATAAAATGTGAAAATTATGATTTAGAAGAAGTAAAAAAATCTATTAAGAGAGCCATAGATTTAATAGGCACAATAGATTTATTTGTAAAGGAAAATGATAAAGTACTTTTAAAACCCAATTTATTAGCTGCTGAAACTGCAGATAGCTCTGTAACAACTCATCCTATAGTATTTGAAGCAGTAGTTTCTATACTCAGAGAAAAAAATGTTAATAGTATTTCTTACGGAGATTCACCAGGTATTGGAAAAGGAAATAGTGTAGCATTAAAGGCTGGAATTGATGAAGCTGCCAATAGATTAAATGTTCAATATGCTGATTTTGAAGAGCCTGTGGGAGTTTCTTATGAAGACGGCGTACAGGAGAAAAGTTTTACTATAGCTAAGCCTATTCAGGAAGCTGATACTATAATAAGTTTGCCTAAATTAAAATCCCATGCTTTAACTACAATGACAGGAGCTGTAAAAAATCAATTCGGATGTATTCCTGGATTTAGAAAGGCTGAATATCATTTAAAACTTCCTGATTTTGAAGATTTTTCAACTATGCTTCTTGATTTGAATAAGTTAGTAAGCCCTAAACTTTATATAATGGACGGCATACTAGCTATGGAGGGAAACGGACCTAGAAACGGAAGTCCTAGAAAAATCAATGCAATTATAGTATCTGATAATGCTGTAGCTTTGGATTATGTTGCTTCTCAAATAATATCATTTGATTATAACACAATACCAACTTTAAAAATGGGTTTTAAGCATGGTTTTTGCGATAAGGATGATATAGAAGTTTTAGGCGATGGAATAGATAGCGTAAAAGTTACTGATTTTAAGAAACCTCATAAAGGTGTAGGTATTGGAAGAAGTTTGATGAAATTAAGCAAATTTCCTATAATAAAAAGATTATTTGCCACTATTATACCTAAGCCTGTTATAGAAAAGAATAAATGCGTAAAATGCGGTGTATGTGTTAAAGTTTGTCCTGTAACTCCATTAGCACTTAATTTTGAAAAAAAAGGAAAAGATTATCCTCCTGAATATTATTATAAGCATTGTATATCCTGTTACTGCTGTCAGGAATTATGTCCTCATAAGGCTATAATCTTGAAGAGAAAATTTTAAAATAATAATTTTTTTTTAATACTTGAATTTTTATAGGAATATGGTATATTATGATTTCATGAAGAACATATTATTTATAATTAGCTTTAAGAATATTCAAAGAATGCCATCTCTTTACTGGGATTAGGCATTCTTTTTTTTATATATAAATATGCAGTTTTTGATTAAATAAAAGGTTTATAAAATGTTTTTAGAAGATTGTATTATATCAGATAATATACGAATATGCGATGATAAATATCTTTTAAGATTAAAATCTAAAGAGAGTTATAAGCATTCAAAAGCAGGTCAGTTTTTTATGCTTAAAAGCAATACATTTTTAAGACGCCCTATAAGTCTGCACTATATAGATAATGATATTCTTGAATTTTATTATCAGGTAAAAGGCAAAGGCACGGAATATTTATCAAAATTAAAAAAAGATGATATTCTTAATATACAAGGTCCTCTAGGCAATGGATTTCCTATAGATGATGTAAAGAATAAAAAAATATTAATAACAGCAGGCGGAATGGGTATAGCACCTATGAAATTATTAATAGAAAAATTATTTAATAATGATTCAAATAATTCTATAGCTATGATAATGGGCGGTGCTAATGAAAGTGCTTTAAAAATAATAAAGAGATTTGATACCAGCAATATTGATTTATATATTACAACAGATGACGGTTCAGTAGGGGATAAATGCAATGCTGTAGATAAAACGAAAGAATTATTAAAAGAAAAAAAATTTGATATTATATATACATGCGGACCTGCTGTTATGATGAGTGCTTTAATAAAAATAGCTAATGAAAAAGATATTATATGTTATGCATCTCTTGAGGAGAGAATGGCATGCGGTGTTAATGCATGTTTAGGATGTAATATAGAGATAAAAGATAATACTAATGGCTATATATTAAAGAAAGTATGCCATGACGGTCCTGTTTTTGATGCTAAATTATTAAATATATAATTTTTACGGATAATATTATGAGTGTATTAAATATAAACTTTCTTGGCAAGCAATTAAAGAATAATGTTATAACTTCTTCAGGATGCTTTGGAGAAGAATACAGCAGTTATTTTGATATTAATGAACTTGGTGCTGTGAATTTGAAAGGTATAACATTAAATAAAAAAGACGGAAATAAAGGTACTAGATTAGCTGAAACTTCATCTGGAATGATAAACTGTATAGGACTTGAAAATCCTGGTATAGAATATTTTAGAGATAATATAGTTAAAAATATAAAATATACGACTCCGATAATTTTGAATATAAACGGAGCTACATTAGATGAATATGTAAAGGTAGCAGAAATAGCAAATGAGATAGAAAGGGTAGATTTTGTAGAACTTAATATATCATGTCCTAATGTAAAAAATGGTGGCATGGCTTTTGGGGCAAGCTGTGAAAGTGCAGAGGCTACAACTAAGGCAGTAAAAAAAGTTTTAAGTAAAAAACCTTTAATAGTGAAGCTTTCTCCGAATGTTACTGATATTTCAAGTATAGCTAAGGCTGTTGAAAATGCAGGTGCCGACAGCGTATCTCTTGTTAATACATTTTTGGCTATGAAGATAGATATAAAAACAAAAAAGCCTTTGCTTGGAAATATATTCGGAGGTTTATCAGGAGCTTGTATAAGACCTATTGCTGTTAGAATGGTTTATCAAGTATATAAAGCTGTAAAAATACCTATTATTGGAATGGGGGGTATATGCAGTTATGAGGATGCTTTGGAGTTTATAATGGCTGGTGCTTCATTGGTTTCTATAGGTTCTGGAATATTTTCTAATCCTATACTGCCTATAGAGGTTATTAACGGCATTGAGGATTATATTAAAAATAATAATATAAAAACTATAAAAGATTTAATAGGCATAGCACATTTGTAAAATAAAACTATAAGGACAGATTATGATAAAATTAACTGATAATCCAAAAGAGAGATTAATTATAGCATTAGATTTTAATTCTATGGGAGAAGCTACAAAACTTATAGATGAATTAGGCGATGAGGCTGTATTTTATAAGGTTGGGTTAGAGCTTTTTTTATACACTAAGGGTGAGATAATAGAGTATTTAGCAGGAAAAAATAAGAAGGTATTTCTTGATTTGAAATTCCATGATATACCAAATACTACGGCTATGGCTTCTCTCTTCGCAGCTAAGCAGAATATATTTATGTTTAATGTTCATACCAGCGGCGGAAAAAAGATGATGGAAAAAACTGTTCAGGAGATAAAAAAATTAAATAAAGACAATCTTATAATAGGTGTAACTATACTTACAAGTCTTTCAGAAAATGATGTAAAAAATATGTTCAGTTCTAATTTGGCACTTACTGATTTGGCTGTTAATTGGGCTAAATTGGGTAAAGAATCTGGACTTGATGGGGTTGTATGTTCTCCTAGAGAGGCTAGCATTATAAAAAAAGAATGCGGTGAAAATTTTAGAACAGTATGTCCTGGAGTTAGACCTAAATGGGCTAGTGTAGATGATCAGGAGAGAATAATGACTCCTAAAGAAGCTATAGAAAATGGATGCGATTATTTAGTTGTTGGAAGACCTATTACTAGGAGTGAGGACAGAGTAAAAGCATGCAAAATGGTTGTAGAGGAAATTGCTGAAGGAATAGAAAGCAATAAAAAATTAAAGGCTAGATTAATAGCAGGGGCATTATTAGAAACTCAGGCTGTTAAGCTGAATGTTAAAGAGCCATTTACTTTTGTGTCTGGAATAAAGAGTCCCATATACTGCGACAACAGATATGTTATAGGTTTTCCTAAATCAAGGAAGGTTATAGTTGATGCTTTTATAAATGTTTTAAAAGATAAGGATTTTGATGTTATAGCTGGTACTGCTACTGCGGGTATTCCTTGGGCATCTTTCATAGCTTATGAACTTAATAAGCCTCTTTGCTACATTAGAGCGGAGAAAAAAGAACATGGAAGAGGCAAGCAGATAGAGGGTGCTGAATGTAATGGAAAAAGATTAATATTAATAGAAGATTTAATATCAACTGGGGGAAGTTCTATTAAAGCATTTGAGGCTGCTAAGAGTGAGGGGGCTATTGGGCTTGAAATTATAGCTATATTTTCTTATGAATTTGAAAAAGCATATAAAAATTTTGCAGATGCAGGTATTGAATTTTCATCTCTTTCTAATTTTTCATCTCTTATGGAAATTGCAAAAGATGAAAATTATATAACAGATGATGAATTGAAAAAGGCATTAGAATGGAATAAAAATCCAGATGAATGGGGAAAGTAATTATATAATAGTAAATGGCTTTTGATATAATATATTAAAAGCCATTTCTTATAATTAAAGAAAATATAAAAATACAATAACAATAAACAAAATAAAAAATTACTTTATAAGTTTTCTCATATACCTAAAGAAATCTTCTTTTTCTTTAGGAGATATCATACAAGTATTCAAAAATACTTCCATAATTTCCTGATTTACGCTTCCCATAGCAGCTTTAACAGCAAGAGATTGATTCAATATATCTCCGCAATATTCCCCTTTAGCAAGCATTTTCTTCATACCCTTAATTTGTCCTTCTATCCTATTTAATCTAATAATAAGCCTTTTACGCCTTTCTAAAGCCTCTTCTCTGTCAAACTTAGATACTTTATTGCTGTCTCCGAAATTTTTATTCCAAGCTTTTAACCCTCCGTCTAATACATAAATCTCTTTGAATCCTTCTTCTTTCATATATTCGCCCGCCTTGACGCTTAATTTACCTATTGAGCAATATAAAAGATACGGGGTATTTTTATCTAGTTTTGATATTTCTCTTTTAAAGACTCTTGGCTTAAGGAAATCCATAGAAATAGAATTTTCAATCATACCTTCATAATTATGCTCCATCTCGGTTCTTACATCAAGAATAACTATATTATTAGTTTTATTAATGATTTCATTCGCCTCCGAAGGAGATACTATTTTTAATTCATTTTCTATTACCATAATTAAATCCTTATTAAAATCTATCCTTATTATATATTATATAATAAAAATAGATTTTAATAAAATACTTTTTTAATTAATTTTAACCAAAATATCCGCTTAATATAGGTTTTCTTCCTGTAGCTTTATCATTGTAGTATTCGTATTGTGATAAACCTATAAAACCGCCTGATACATTTATAACATTATCAAATCCCATGTTCTGCAATATTTTGCATGCAGTATAGCTTGTTAATCCTGTTTTGCATGTAATATATACTGGTCTGTCTTTAGGAACTTCATTTGCTCTAGCTCTTAATGCTCCAAGAGGTATATTAACAGCTTTCTCTAAATGTCCTACAGCAAAATCTTCAGGCATTCTTACATCCAAGAAATAAGCATCTTTTTCCACCAATTCTCTTACCTGACTATAATGAACCTGTTTGAAATCTCCGTTTTTTAAATTAGAAGCAACATAACCAGCAAAATTTACAACATCTTTAGCTGTACCAAATGAAGGAGCATAGCATAATTCTAAATCTTTCAAATCATCTATAGTTCCTCCGAATTTTATTAAAGTAGCTATAACATCTATTCTTTTATCAACATTTCCTTTTCCTATTGCCTGAGCACCTAATACTTTTCCTGTAGGAACTTCATATATAAGTTTGAAATGCATTAGTCTTGCAGAAGGCATTATTGATACACCGTCAAAAGGAATAATTTCTACTGTATCATAATCTATATTTAAGTTCATAGCTTTTATAAAGCCTTCAGAAAGTCCTGTAGAAGCCCCATTATATCCGAATACTTTTATAACAGATGAACCTATAAATCCTCTGTTATCTACAGTTCTTCCGTTTATATGATCTGCAGCAGCTCTTGCCTGTTTCTGAGCAGGTCCTGCCAATGCCAATTTAAAATAATCATTAAATAAAGCACCGTACACTTCTATAGCATCTCCCACAGCATAAATATCTTTATCATTAGTGCGGTAATTAGCATCAACTTTAATAGCCTTAGTTTTTCCAAGTTCTATTCCTGCTTTTACTGCTATATCAGTTTCAGGAGCAACCCCTATAGCAAGTACAACAGCATCAGCTTCTACTTTTTTACCAGAACCTAAAATAACTGTATTGGTGTCAAAACTATCAACCTTATCATTAACTATTAAGTTAACCCCATTATCTATTAATTCTCTATGTAATATTTGAACCATATCATAATCAAAAGGTTTCATTATCTGAGGCAATGCTTCTACTATTGTTACATTGTATCCTGCATGCTTTAAATTTTCTGCCATCTCAATACCGATAAATCCTCCGCCTATAACAGCCACTTTAGCATCTTTTTTTCCTTTAAGAAAATTATGTATTTTACTAATATCAACAACATTTCTTACAGTAAATACATTAACTTTTTCTATTCCCTTAATAGGAGGTACTATAGGTTTTGCTCCCATAGAAAGTATAAGTTTATCATAACTTTCTTTATACTCTTTGCCTTCACATACAACAGTTATCTCTTTTTTATTTCTATCTATTGCTGTAACTTCGCTGTTAACTCTAGCATCAACATTAAACTGTTTCATAAACTTTTCTGGATTCATTAAAAGTAAAGTATCTTCAGAAGGTATTAGTCCTCCAATATAATAAGGCAATGAACAGTTTGAAAAAGATACATGAGGTCCTTTTTCAAATAATATAATTTTATCTTCTTCATTTAGTCTTCTAAGTCTGGCAGCAGCGGAAGCTCCTCCTGCTACACCTCCTACTATTAATATTTTTTTCATAATTTAAAACTCCGAAATATAATCTATATATACCTAGTATATGTATATTGCAATATAAGTCAATACTATTATATAAAATAATTGTACATAATTTATAATTTTTACAAGTTATATACATAATTTAAAACAAATATATCAAAAAGTAAATTTATTATAAATAAATGTAAAAAATATTAAATTTCCTAATAATTTTCATATATATTCCGATATTATAAAATAAATAAGTCTGTGGAGGTTAAAAAATGGGAGTTTATTCTATTTATTCATCTGATATGTTTCCATTGACTAGGCATATGACTTCTGCTGGGTTAAATGTTTATAATTCTTCAGTTTATGGTTCAGCTCAATCTGCTGGTAAAGCTGCAAGTGTTGTAACTCCTCAGGGTTCATCTGCACCTATAAATATCAATATGGGAAATACGTTGGATGTATATGCTTAATTATTTTCTATGACCAATTATGTAAAATTATATGTAATTGGTCTTTTTTATTATCAAATAATAATATTATGTAAACCTATATCCATAAAATACTTTATTTTTATATTTTATAATAAAATTATATCGTTGAATTAATTGTATAATTTACAATTAAGAGTTATAATTGTTTTATATATTATATTAAAAAACGAAGGAGTAATATTATGGATATTTCAGCTTATAACAGTTATTCATCAAACATGCTTGAACAAGATATTTCTATAAGCATGATAAGAAAAACATCTGATATGCAGGCTCAGGCAGTTGATAAAATCATGTCTAGTGTTCAGCCTCAGGCAGTATCAGCACCTGTAAGACCTGGTGTTGGTCAAAACTTAAATGTTTATGCATAATTAAGAATTTTTAAAAACTTATAAGGCTACCCTCTATGGGTAGTCTTTTATATAAGAACTATAGGTTATATAAAGTATACTTTTTTCTGATATAGTCATATTATAAATTGTTTTTTTAATAAAATTATCGTATATCATGTTATTTGAGAGTTCAATGCATGGAGTTTATGATAATGATTAAAACAGATGATGATATGCTAAGAAATTTAGGTAAAAACATTAGAGCCTTGAGAAAAAATAAAAAGCTAACTATAGATCAGCTTGCAGAAAAGTCTTTTATCTCTGGTAAATATCTGCAAGGTGTTGAAGTTGGAAACAGAAACATATCAATAAAAAATTTAAATAGAATATCTAAAGCATTGGATACTTCTCCTGAAATACTTTTAAATGTGAAAACTTATGAATTAAAAAGCAGCGATGATAAAATATTTGCTATATCTCAGAAACTTAAAAAATTAGAGGATAATAAATTGGATTTCATAGGTGATATGCTGGATCAAATAAACGATATTTTAAGAGAAAAATCTGAAAATAATAAAAAAGACAAATAAAAAATATTTTAAATAAAATTCAAATAGGTTCTATTTTAAATTCATATTGTCATTTTACCGCTATAAAATATAATATATTCTAGTCAATTAATAATACTAAGGATTTACAATGAATATTTTAGTAATAAATGGAAGTCCTAAAGGTAATAACAGCATAACATTGCAAACTTTATTATTTTTAGAAAAATTATTTATAGAGCATAAATTTTCATTTTTAAACGTTGGACAAAAAATAAAATATTATGAAAAGAACTTTAACGAGATAAAAGAAGAACTTGAAAAAACAGATGTAATTATTTTTTCTTATCCAGTATACACTTTTTTAGTACCATATCAGCTGCATAGATTTATAGAATTATTAAAAGAAAATGATATTAATATAAAAAGTAAATTTGCAACGCAGTTTTCTACTTCAAAGCATTTTTATGATATTACAGCACATAAGTTTATAGAAGAAAATTGTTTAGACTTAGGATTAAAATATATAAGAGGGCTTTCTGCTGATATGGAAGATTTGATGAAAAAAAAAGGGCAGGAAGATGCAGTAAACTTTTTTAATTATTTAATTTTTTGTGTAGAGAATAATTTGAATATTAAATACAGATATAATTCAAATATAAAAGAAAATACTATATACAAAAGAAAATATGCTAACAATTCAAAAGAAAAAGATACTTCAAAAGATGTTTTAATACTTACTAACTGTTCTAATGATGATGAAAGTTTGAGGAACATGATTGAAGATTTTAAATCAGTATTTCCTTATAAAACTAGAGAAATAAATATAAGAGAATATAATTTCCATGGAGGATGTTTAGGATGCTTTGGATGTGCAATTACTGGAAAATGTGTTTATAAGGATGGATTTGATGATTTTTTACGTAATGAAATACAAACAGCCGATTCAATTATATATGCATTTACTATAGAAAATCATTATACGCATTCAAGTTTTAAGATATATGATGACAGGCAATTTTGCAATGGGCATAGAACTGTTACAGAGGGCATGCCTATAGGATATATAATAAGCGGAGATTATGAGAGAGAATATAATTTACATACGCTTATAGAAGCACGTTCTGAAGTAGGCGGAAATTTTCTCACTCATATTGCTTATGATTATAATGATATATATAATGAACTTTCAAAATTATCTTCTATAATGAAATATGCTATTGATAATAAATGCACTCGTCCTAAAAACTTTTATGGTGTTGGTGGCATGAAAATATTCAGGGATTTGATATATATAATGCAGGGTCTTATGAAGGAAGATCATAAATATTATAAAAAACATAATATATATGATTTTCCTCAGAAACAGAGAATGAAAATGCTTCAGATGAAATTAGTAGGTGCTTTGATATCGATTCCTTCAATGCAAAAAAAGATTAAAAATAAAATGAATGAATATATTTTAATGCCGTATAAAAAAGTGATAGATAATGCTAATATGAAAAATATTAAATAATATAAAAATATCTATAATTAATAGAAGTTAATAGATAAAAATAATATTCTATTAACTTCTATATTTTTTAATAATTATTATTTTGAACAGAATGTTATTTGCTGATTTAAATATTTTTTATTTTGTATTTCATCAACAAAAGCTATAGCATAATCAGCATAACTGATAGAACTTTCACCTTTAGAATTGAAAAGTAATTCATTATTACCTATATTATATTCTCCTGTTGTTACTCCATCAGATTGAAAATCAGCAGAAGGAGATACATAAGTCCATAAAACATCTTTTTTATTTTTTAATATATCAAATGATTTTGACATACTTTTTGCAAGAGGTTTGAATATATCAGGAAAAGTTTCACTATCCATTAATTTTTTGCCGCTATCTATATATAAACTTCCAGCTCCTCCAACTGCCATAAGTCTTATGTTTGTATTTGCAAGTATATTACATAAATGCTCCATTGCAGATAAATGCTTATCGAGTTCTTTTTCTTCCCATACGCCAAAGGCATTTACAATGGTATCAAATTCTTTCAAATCATCTTTTGTCAAATTAAATAAATCTTTTTCTATAACTTTTACTTTTGAATTATTTATTTTTGTTTTATCCCTTACTATTGCTGTAACATCTAATCCTCTTTCTAATGCCTCATTCATAATCAATTTTCCAGCTTTTCCATTTGCTGCTATTATTGCAATTTTCATTTTAATTCTCCTTTTTATGTAAAATATTTTTCTTTAATTAAAGAGTTGTAACAGCTATTATTACAATAATAATATATTTTAGTTGTAATGTCAAGTATTACAACTAAAATTTTTAACTTTTTATATATTCTAATAGTTTGTGTATATCATCATTTATACATATAGAGCGTTCTTTCAAATTATCAGGTGCATATGAATCATTCAAATTTACAGATGCATAAATAGAGTTTTCATTTTTTAAAGCCATATCCCAAAAAGAATATTTTATTATAGCAGGTGTATTAAACCCAACCCCTAATTCTAAAAATAATATATTGTTATTTTTTGCTTTATTTAAGAACTTTTTATATCTATCCATAGAATGATACCAATTATCATCTTGAACAAAAGTATTATCGCATCTTAAGTTCATTGTCATATTTTTACCGCAATTAGGACATTTTGGTATAAGTTCTTTTGGTATTTTTAAATCTTTTCTTGACTTGACCATTTCTCTTATTTGTTTTTCATTATAAAAAGTTTCTTGTCGGCATGGAACAGAACATTGAAAAAGGGAATAGTCCCCCTGAACTTTAAAAAGTTTATCCTTATCAAAATTTGCTTCATCAAATCTTCCATCTACATTTGTTGTTATGATAAAATAGTTTTTATTTTTTACTATTTCTAATAGGTTTAAATGAGTTTCATCTGCTGGTATATCATATCTATTAACGTATACAAGAAGCGAAAAATATCCCCAAAAATCTTCCAAAGTAGGATAATTATAAAATCCAGCATTATACATATCAGTTAAACCGTATTTATCTTTATATTCACTAAAATATTTATCAAATCTCTCCCCGTCATAAGAAAATCCTGCAGAGATAGAAAGTCCTGCTCCTGCCCCTATCAATATATAATCTGATTTTTCTATGCTTGATTTTAATTTTTTTATTAATTCTAATTTATCATTCATTTATAATTCTCCTAATTATTTTAAAATATCATAATAAAGCTGATAATCAAAATCTTTAAATACGTTAAATACTATCTTTATATCATATTTGCTATCATTTAAAAAATCTTTTACAGCATTCACTGCTATTTTGGAAGCCTCCTCATTTGGAAACTTAAACTCCCCTGTAGATATACAGCAAAATGCTATGCTTTTTATATTATTTTCTTTTGCTGTTTGTAAGCATGATTTATAGCAGCTATATAAAAGCTCTTCATCTTTTTTGTAAACATTGTTCTGTATTATAGGTCCTACTGTGTGAAGTATATATTTGCTTGGTAAATTGAATGCTGGAGTTATTATGCATTTTCCTGTATCTTCAAATTTTCCTTTCATAATATCATTGCAGTAAAGTCTTAATCTAGTTCCTGAAGCACTGTGTATTGCATTATCTATGCATTTATGAAGCGGTATAAAACATCCAAGCATAGCAGAATTAGCGGCATTAACTACAGCGTCTATATTTAATGCTGTTATATCACCCTGCCATAAATATAAATTATCTCTTATAGATTTTATATTTTCTATATCCGTTATTGTTTTACTTTTTAATCTATCCTGCAAATATTCATCTTCTATTTTAAGATATTCTTCGCTTATATTGTTAGGAAGTCTTATATTCATTAAATATCTGAAATAGTTATACAATACTTCTTCATTATTTTCTTTTAATGCATTTTCTAATTCTTTATTATATTCATAATTGCCTTCTTTAATAAGGTAATCTATTAAAAATAATAATTTATTCATATTTTATCCTTATTGTAACTATAATTATTACAATGATACTATACTATAATTGTAATGTCAAGTATTACAACCATAGTGTTTTATATTTGCATTAAGAGAGCAAATACATTATAATTTAAAAATATTTATTTAGGATAATTAAATGAAAATTAGTTCGAGATTTACAATAGCTGTTCATACATTGCTTTGCATATTAGAGTTCAAAAGTGAAAAAGTAACATCAAATTTTATATCAGGAAGCGTTAATGTTAATCCAGTTATAATAAGAAATATACTTCTCCAATTACAAAAGGCAGATATCATAACAGTAAAAAGGGGTACAGGAGGAATATCTTTAAATAGAAAACCTGATAATATTACATTGTTAGATATATTTAATGCTGTAGAGAGTTTAGATGATAATACACTTTTCAGCTTCCATGAAAATCCTAATAAAAAATGTCCAGTTGGAAGTAAAATTAATGAAATACTTCAGCCGAAATTAGATAATGTTCAGAATGCTATGGAAAAAGAGCTTCAAAAAACAAGTTTGAAAGATATATTCAAAAATTTAAATTAATAATAATTTTTATAATTATTGATATTTTCTTGATATTATGTTAATATTATTATGTAAACTATATTATGATAATAAGATTATGATAACTAATATTAAAGAAAAATATCTAAAGGAAAATTTAATAGCATATATTGGAAATAAAAGGCGACTTCTGCCTTTTATAGAAAATACCATTTTAAATATTTTATACGAGGATAAAAATATAAAAACCGCTTTAGATTTATTTGCAGGAAGCGGAAGCGTATCAAGACTTTTAAAAACTTTAAACTTAGAAGTATATTCAAATGATTGGGAATATTATTCATACATACTAAACTATGCTCATTTAGAAATTGATATTAAAGAAGCAGATAATATGTTCATTCATACAGGAGGATTAGATAATACAATACGCATGATTAACAGTATTACTAATATTAATGATGATAGCAGATATATATCAAAATATTATGCTCCTTCTGATGATAATAATCCTGATTTATTAAATGAAAGACTTTTTTACACGCAGTATAATGCATTGAGAATAGATATAATAAGGCATAATATAGAAGAGCTTTATAAAAATAATGCTATAAATAAAAAGGAATATTATTATCTCATAGCATCTATAATATATGAGGCGGCAACGCATACAAATACTTCTGGTGTATTCAAGGCTTTTCATGCAGGGTTTGGCGGAAGAAATAAAGATGCTTTGAATAGAATAATGGCTGAAATATCTTTAAATAAAATACCATTATATTCAGGAAAAGAATGTCATGTCAGTATGCTTGATGCTAATGAGTTTGTATTAAAAAATAAAAATAAGCATTTCGATTTGGTATATTTGGATCCTCCTTATAATCAGCATCAGTATGGAAGCAATTATCATTTATTAAATACTATAGCTTTATGGGATAAGCCTCCTATTAATAAGGATATATACATAAACGGCAAAAAGACAGATAAGAGCGGAATAAGAAAGGATTGGGTAAAAACAAAATCCTTATACTGTTATAAGAAAACGGCAAAAGATGCTTTAATAAATTTACTTGATAATATAGATGCAGGACATATAGTGATGAGCTATTCTACCGATGGAATAATAGAATACGATGATTTAATATCAATACTTGAGAACAAGGGCGAATTAAATATTGTAACTTCAGAATATACTAAATACAGAGGAGCTAAAAGGTCTATAGTTAATAAAACAAAAAATGTTGAATATTTATTTCTTGTTGATACGCAAAAACATAAAATACGCGGTAGTAAATTAAATAAAAATTTAAAATATATAGAAAATATTAGATTAAAATTAGAAAATCCATTTGACTGCAATATTGATAATATTGTTTTTCCAAACAAAGAAGGAAATATAATATTCCAATTAGAATATTCGACTCATGTTATAAATAAAGATGAAATATGTAATAAACTTCAAAATAAGAGTTTGGAGTATATAAATATGTTTTCATTGTTTTTGGATAAATATATAAGAGAGGATAATATAGAAGCGTTAAAAATATATTCATCTCATTTTAAAAGTGCTGTTATATCTAATAATGTAAAACTTATAAAATATTTCGGAGATTATATATTAAAAGTTTACAGCAGATTATGTTCCAAAAAATCAAGCGAATATATAATAGATATTACTAATGAGATTTTAGATATTATATCCTATTATGACTATAAAGATATTTGCGTTATTAATAAGATAAGAAATAGAATAATTTATAATATTACGCATTCTAATATTTCCGATTTTAACAAAAATAAATTATTGATTAGGCTTGAAAAATAGCAAAAAAATATTATATTTTATCTATGTTTAGAATAATAATTAATGCATTATTTATATTTATTTTGAGTTTCACATCATTATTATATTCTCAAATGAATAATGGTATAATTACTAATGATGTACAGGAAACATTGAAAGTTATAAATAATATAAGAGAAAAGGAAAGTTTATTCTTATTTGAAAATGATGAGAGTCTAAATAATATAGCAGATATTAGGGCAAAGGAGCTTTCTATTAATTTCTCTCATATTAGACCTAATAATACAAAATATGATGAATTGCTTTATCAAAATAGAATAAGGGTATTTTCTTCTGATGAAAATATTGCATATAGATTTAAAAATGCAGAAACTGTTGTAAGTTATTGGATGAATTCTGATCAGTATAAATTAAATATATTAAGTGAAAAATTTACTCATATTGGAATATCCCATTATGCAGTTAACGGAGAAGATTTCTGGGTTGTTATATTTGTGCAATTAAGAAGGCAGAATTAAATTAATTTAATTCCATTATAATATCAAGTATTTTCTTTTTTAAAACATCTATATTAATATTATTTTTAGCACTTATAAATATAGCGTCATTATAAGAAATAGATATTTTGTTTTTTTGTATTTCGTCTATACTGTCAGATTTATTGAAAACAACTATTCTTTTTATATGAGAGGCATCTATTTCTTTTATTATGCTTTCAACATGAATTAATTTTTCATCTATATTTTCATCACATGCATCAGATAAATGAAGCAGCAAATCAGCCTCTATAACTTCAGAAAGAGTAGATTTAAATGAAGCTACCAAAGTATGAGGAAGTCTGTCTATAAAACCAACTGTATCACTTATTATAACTTCAACAGGTGTATCATCGCTTATATATAACTTTCTTGTATGCGTATCTAAAGTGGCAAACAATTTATCCTCAACATAAACACTTTCTTTGCATAATAAGTTAAATAATGTGCTTTTCCCTGCATTTGTGTATCCTACTATTGCTATTCTAAATGCATTTCCCCTTCCTTTTCTTCCTGTGCCTGCTGATTTTTCTACTTTGCTTAATTGAGATTTTAATTTATGTATTCTCTCTCTTGCACGTCTTCTATCATATTCTAGCTGTTTCTCTCCAGCACCTCCTCTTAAACCAATGCCTCCTTTTATTTGGCTCAAATTAGTTCTTTTACCTTTAAGTCTTGGATATTCAAATTCTAAAAAAGCTAATTCAACTTGCATTTTGGCAGTCATTGTTTTAGCACGCATAGCAAATATTTCTAATATTATCTCTGTTCTTGTGAGAGCTGTTATATTAGAATTTTCTTCTATAGCATTAACCTGAGAACCGCTTAATTCATTATCAAATATAAAATATTCTACATTGTCAATTAAAGCACTTTCTTTTAAACTTTCTAATTTACCAGTTCCTATATATGTGCCTGCTGTTATTTTCTGCTGAATGAAAGAATATTTTTCAATCACTTCATATCCAGCAGTATCGCAAAGCATTGAAAGTTCACTTAGTATATTATCTATATTTATTTTGCTGTTTCTATACTGTTTGCTGTCTGATACGAATATTATATATGCTCTTTTAGTATTATTATTTTTTATATCCATAAATATTTATTACCTAATAACTAATGAGTTGTAAAGTTCTATTGTTTTGTCTGATAAATATTGCTTTTTACTAAGTACAAAACTTATGGACTGCATAACCACTTCTAAAAAGGCGGCATCAAAATCTATAAAAATTTTTTCTCTTATTCTATCTGCTGTTTCAAGTTTACGTGTAGGTTCAAGATAATCGGCGGCATATATTATTTTTTCAATCATAGTCATATTACCATGTCCTACTGTGTGGCTTTCTATAGCATTTAAAATTTCTTTATCTTTTATATTGAACTCTTTTTCTGATATTATAGAACTTACTCTAGCATGAAGCAATGCTCCTGTTATATAGCTTGGATATTCTATATTATCGTTTTCAAATATTATTTTACGCATTTCATCATCTTTATATCTTTTTCCTAAATCATGACATAATGCAGCTATTGAAGTTTTTTCTGGGTCTGTATTGTATTTATAAGCTAATTCTACAGAAAGTTCTCTAGTTGAAAGTATATGTTTTTCTCTAAACGGTAAATATTCTTTTATATATTTTACTATTTCTAATTCTTTATTATTAAACTCTTTCATAATTATTACTGCTTTTTTATATATTTATATTATTTTATTATAGCAAAAATATTTTGTCAATTATTCAATAGTACTTTTGAAACAAGTTTAGCATATATATTTTATTTAATAATTAATTTCTTAATTCATATAAAAATACTTATAAATAATAATTAAAAAAAAGATTTCTAATCATTATTTATTAATAATTAGAAATCTTTTCTTAATTATATATATCGGAGGCTAAAATTTATGTATGTCTACATTTTTCTCTAATCTCTCTAATTCATCTTTTAAAAACTCTTTCCATTTTTCTGGTCTGAATATAGGAGAGGTTATAAATATATCTTTGTCCCCTCTTCCTGACATATTAACAATAATTACATCATCTTTGGTATAATTTTTAGCATATTCAATTGCTTTAGCTCCAGCATGAGCACTTTCTAATGCAAATATGACTCCTTCATTTCTAGCAAACTCTTTAACAGCATTAATTGCTTCTTTGTCAGTTGCATAGGTAAACTCTATTCTTCCAGATTCTCCCAAATATGCAAGCTGAGGACCAACACCAGGATAGTCCAATCCTGCAGATATGGACATAGTTTCAGATATTTCTCCATTTTCTTTTAAAATAAATTTACTCATATACCCTTGAGCAGCAACATCTTTAGCATAAGGATTATTCATTCTTACGGCATTCTCTCCAAGATTCATGCTTATTCCTCCAGCCTCAACAGCGATTAATTTAGGACTTTCTTTTTCTATGAATGGCTCAAAAAAACCTATAGCATTGGAACCGCCTCCCACACATGCTATTAATGCTTTTACATTTAATTTTTTTTCTTCTATCTGTTTTTCTAATTCTTTTCCTATTACAGATTGAAAAGTTCTTACGATATCAGGATAAGGACTAGGTCCTACAGCACTTCCAAGAAGATAATGAGTTTCTTTCAAATCTTTTACCCAATCTTCTAAAGCAGCATCAACTGCATCTTTAAGTCCTCTTCCTCCTTTTTTTACAGATATAACATTAGCCCCATATAATTCCATAGAAGCAACATTAGGCTGCTGTCTTTTAACATCTATCTCTCCCATATAAATAGAACATTCAAGTCCTAATTTGGCACATGCTGCTGCTGTTGCAAGTCCATGCTGACCTGCCCCTGTTTCTGCAATAATTTTTTTCTTTCCCATTTTTTTTGCTAACAATGCCTGTCCTATAGAATTGTTAATCTTATGTGCTCCTGTATGTGCAAGTCCTTCCAATTTTACATATATTTTAGCACCGCCTATTTTTTCAGATAGGTTTTTGGCATACATTAGAGGTGTAGGTCTGCCTAAAAAGTCTTCTCTTAATTCAGCAAGTTCTTCTAAAAACTCTTTATCGTTGATATAGTGAGAGAATGCATTTTCTAATTCGATTAATAATTTTTCTAATTCTTCTGGTACAAACCTTCCTCCAAATTTACCGAAGAATCCCTTGTCGCTGTTTTTCATATTCATAAATCCTTATAAAAAATATTATATTTTTAAATTACTGTAAAAAGTAATTTTACCATGCACTTTAAAATTGTCAATGATATTTTTCATATTTTTATTTTATATTATTAAGAAATAGTTTATAATAAAGTTAATATATATGGAGTTATGATTAATGATAAAAGATAGAATAGACAGTATGTTTGTTCAGGCGAGATTTTATTTTAATTTAGAGAAATATTCATCTGCTTTGAGGATTTATTCTAAAATAATCAATTATTTTAAAAATTATGAGAAGGTGTTAGACAGCAGCTACAGAGATAGGTATTTTGCCCGAGTATATTATAAAAAAGCTTTGACATTATATTATTTGAATAGATATGAAGAATCTATAGAGTATTATAATAAAGCTATAGGTATTAATCCAGTATATGAAAAGGCTTTTATTAATAAAGGCATTATATTAGCAAAATTAATGGTATTTGATGAGGCATTAGAGGCATTTAATATAGCAATAGAAATTAATGAAAAATCTGAGATATCATATTTTAATATAGGCATAATATATTCAAAACTTGAGAGGTATGAGGATGCTTTATATTTTTTTAATAAAGCTGCTGAATTAGGATATGATTATGCTTATTTAAATGTTGCCATTATTTTGGAGAAACTTGGTAAAATAGATGAAGCCTTTGAAGTTTATAATAAGGCTATAGATACCAATAAATCATTAGAGGTAATTTATTTGAATAAGGCTGGTTTGCTCGTTAATATTGGAAAATATCAGGAGGCTATAAAATATCTTGATAAAGCACTTGCTATATTGGATGATAATAACTCCAGAGGTGATACAATAATTAAAAATAAAGAGCCTATAGAATATATGGGAATTGGTATAATGGAAAATGACACCATATATGATAGAATATATTTTTTAAAATCTGCTGCATTGATAAATTTATCTCAGTATGATTATGCTCTAACTTTGCTTTTGAATATAAAAGAATCAAATTCTGTTAATATATTTTATATTATATCAAGATTTATAGAGTATATAAGCATAGAAAAACTTATTAACATAATATTGAAAGAGGATAGTTTTTGGGTTGAAGAAAAAGAGGAGTATTTTAATTTTATAGTCAGAGATATTGAAGAAAATAATAGGGCAAAATTAAAAAAATTATGGATACTGCAGTATGTATTTTTATATTTAATATCTGTAAAAGATTATGATAAAGTTAATGAAATATCTCATTATACAAGTATAGAAGTATTTAATGAAATGGCATTCGATAGAAGATACGATAAAGTACAGAATATGTGCAAACGCGATAATAATATAATGCTTAAAAAAAATAAACTTAGAATGACCAGCGTTAAAAATGCCAATGATCCTAAAGAGGGTAAGATATTAATGCAGCTGCTTAGAAATAATAATGTAAACTCTAAATATGCAAGCATTAATAATTTTATAGCATTGCAAACTTCCTTCAGCAGATGCAAGGATTCTTTGACAATGTACAGACTATATGGTAAATCTGACAATAAAGAGGGAACAGGATGCTGTTTAGTATTTGATAAATCTTTTTTTGATACTTCTTTTAATAATAGAGGATCAAGCATACTATTTTCATTCTCTTATGATAAAAACAATTATTCTAATATAGAGTTTTATGAAGAACAAACATTGCCTTTATATTTTGTTTTATATTATAATATAAAAAGAAATGAAATAGTATTTAATCCATGCGAATCGGATTATGATAATTTGATTATAGATTTAAATAAAGATTATGATTTATGGAATTACGGTGATAGATTTTATGATAAATTAAAAAACAATATAGGCTATGTATTTGATTCTATATTCAATACAATAAAAACTTTTAATGCAGAAGAGATATCATTATCCTATCAATTACTTATGAATATACAATATTTAATAAAGGATTCTTCTTTTGTAGAGGAGCAGGAAATGCGTATTATACAGTTAATTGAATATGGAAGCAATCCTCTTCATATTGATAATGAAATGAAGCGTTCATATAAAAATTATCTTTACATATTTGATAATAAATCATTAAAAGAAGTTATTTTAGCTCCTAAAGTTGAGGATGCTGACTTTTTGGTAGAAAAATTTAATGACAGGCTTGCTAAGGCTACAAGTATATATAATTCTAAAAATATTAAAAACAAATATAAGATAAATGTATATATTTCAAATTCTCCAATATCTTGACAAATGATTATTAATAATTATAATTAAAAAAAATACATTAGGATTGTACCATGAAAAAAATTATTTTTACTTTTTGTTTAATTTTATCAATATTTGCAGTTTCATGTGAAAAGGATAAAAAGGCTATAGATAAATTAACTGACAAAATTAATGAAAAAATAGATGACGCTTCAAAAGCAGCAAAGGATGGTGTTAAAAAAGCAGGCGAAAGTACGGAAGATATTTTAGATAATGCTGCCAAATCAATAGAAGACGGCATGAAAGATGCTGGAAATGCTATTGATAAGGCTAAAGAAGAAATATCTGATGCGGTAAAAGAATAATAATTTTGGAGATTATTAATATAAAATTATGTCAAAAAAAATTGCTTTAGTTGTATGGAGTAAAACAGGAAATACCAGATTAATGGGTAAGGCTATAAAAGATGGTGCTGAGGCTAATGGTGCTGAGGTTGAAACTTTTAAGGCTTATAACTTTGATATTGATGCTGCCAAAAATTATGATTGTATAGCTTTAGGATGCCCTGCTATGGGGGCAGAAATTTTAGAAGATACAGAATTCCTGCCTATGTATGAAATGGTTAAGCCATATTTGAAAGATAAAAAAGTATTTATATTCGGCTCTTACGGATGGGGTGATGGAAAATGGATGAGAGATTGGGAAGTTGATGCTTTAAATAATGGTATTAAACTATTTAGAGAACCTGTTATAGCTAAGGATAAGCCAAATGATGATATATTAAGTCAGCTTAAAAAAATAGGGGAGGATTTAGCTAATTCTTAATTTATTTTCCTCTGCTGAAAAATGATCTTATCATAAGGAAAGCCCCCATTGCCGCCAATATAATATTTGGAAACCACATTGCTATTAACGGCGGTATAGTTTTTCCTCCAGCTATTATTTCTGCAGCTGTTATAAGTAAATAGTATATAACTACTACTATAACTGATAATCCGAATCCAAATCCCTTTCCGCTTCTTTTACCTACAATTCCCAAAGGTGCACCTATAATAACCATAAAAAGGCATGCCGCAGGTATTGATAAAAATTTATGAAATTCTATATAGTAAAAATAAGGTACAGCCTCTTCAATTGCTTTTTCTCTTATAGATTTTATTTCCATGTTATTGGTTTTTACATATTCATTGGAAAAAGATGCAAGAGAAATATTATTCGTGTCTGTATTTCTATACGCATTGTTAATTGTTCCTTTTATCTGCTCATCCACCGATTTATTAGCTTCAATTTTAGCATTTTTTATTTTTTTACTTATTTCCCATGAAGGCATTTCTCTTAATCCTCTTTCATGAGAAGTTAATTTGCTTACATCTCTAATAATATTAATGTCCATAGAGTCAAATACTGTATAATCATTGGTAACATATCCGTAATTAGGCATTTCCTGTACTATGCCGTCATACAATGTTAAAGTAACAACTCTTGAATTGGCTTCATTATTTTTCCATAATCCATATTTAGCTGTTATAACTCTTTTATCATCAGAAGAACCGTCATATATAACTACATTTGATATACTTTTATCATCAGCATACTTAGCACCTATTGATAAATTCATGTCGCTTATTTCTGAAAACTCCAATTTACCTACAGCAATAGAAGGACTTATATTAACCATGTATGAGATTAATGCTCTGTATCTATAATTAGCTTCACTCATAATAACATTGTTAAAAAATAGTGAAAAAATAAATGTAATAACTCCAAGTATCATAATAGGAACATATATTCTCATATGAGGAAAACCTAAAGCACGCATTACTATTATTTCATTGTCTGATGATAATCTTCCATAGCTTATAATACTCGCCATTAATATTGACATAGGTATAGTTATAGCTATATTAAACGGAAGCATATATACAAATACTTCCAATGACATAAATAAAGGAGCCCCATTATTCATAATAAGTCTTATTAATTCAGGCAGAAGCTGTATTACAAATATAAATGTAAAAAATAATATACCAGCTAAGAAAGGTCCTATAGTTTCTTTAATTACGTATTTATTAATTTTTTTCATGTTTATATATAACTAATGATAGTACCAAATATTAATATTGCTAATGATATATAAGTTAAATAATCACATATTATAGGAGTAATTAAAACTAAAAATGCTTTAAATGAACTGTCTATATTAAATGAATATTTTATATTATTAAACATAAGCACAATATAATATAATCCTAATATAAAAAACATTATAAATTGTATAAAGTAAAGAGAAGAAAATCTGCCGAATAATAAAGTTATAGGCAGTACAAATATGAATATGCCGTATATTCCGAAACAGTTATTTATAAATGTTTTTATATTAATGTTATTTTTATTTTTTAAAAATATTGATACTGTAAGATTAATAATAGATATTTTTATTATATTTGATATTGCTATATAAGCAGCTATTCCAAAAGTGAGTATAAATAGATTTAGTATATTCGATCTATTATTAATTGAATATATTGCTGATATAGATATGCTTAAAGATGCCAATAAATATATTAATATTGAATATTCAAAATTAATAGATTTTTTTATAGCTTCTTTGGGCTTTAATAAATAATAATACATAGCTTCATATATTTTCATTAATTTTCTCCAATATAGTTCGGAATATAAATATACATAGGCACTCCTATATATTTAGTATTCATTATTTCTTCATAAGGTATAGGAATTGAAGATTTAGGTTTTATCATATCAGAAACATTGGCAAGCAGTAAATTTAATACATTGTTTTTTGTTTCAGGTTTTTTTATGATATAAGGCTCTTCATCTTTTATACCGCCCATTTCTGCAGCATCTTTAACTGCATCCTGCAATGTACCTATTGAATCTATTAATCCAATTTCTAATGCTTTTTTACCGCTGAATACTCTTCCGTCAAATATATTATTTCTATCCCCTTTTATTCTATCGCCTCTTGATTGTTCTATAACATTAGTAAACTGGGCAACAAACTCTTCTGTCATTGACTGCCAATATTCTAATTCATCCTCTCTAGGCTCTCTAAAAGGTGATAGTGAATCCTTATTTCTTCCGCTTTTTATTGTATACATTTTTATTCCGTATTTATCCATTAACCCTGAAACATTAAAAAACTGAGATATAACACCGATACTTCCAGTTAAAGTAGATTCATTTGCATATATTTTATCTGCTATCATAGATATATAATATCCGCCGCTTGCTGCCATGCTTCTGAATGATGCTACTATTGGTTTAGGATATTTTTCTTTTAGATTCTGTAAGTATTTCAATGCCTCTTCGCATGAAGTTAATGATCCTCCTGGACTATCCACTTGAAGAACTATAGCTTTTACTTTGTCATTTTTCATATAATAATCAAAATCATCCATTAACTCTTCTGTTACAGATGGAAATTCTATACCTAAATTTGTCTTTCTTCTTACATGGGTTATTACGCCTGTTAAATCAATTACAGCTATACCATCTTTTATAGATGTTTTACTTGGTAATGATCCGTAAGATATTGATACTGTTTTATTTTCAGGTTTTAAGAATATACTTAGTATTCCAGTTATTATTGATATAATAATAAGCGTAAAAAATATTAACTCTCTTTTACTTTTTTCTTTTTTTGTTTTACTCTCTTTGCTGATGATATTTTCTTCATTGCTTTCTTCTTGATTATTTTCTTTTTCTTCTTCGTATGACATTGATTTTTTTCCTCCGTTATTATGCTTGATATATTTGAATTATCTATATTATCTAATACTTCTATTTTTTTGTTTTCCTGCTTATTATTATCTATTGTTTCTACATAAACATTATCTATATATAGGCATACAAATATTACAGGCTCTCTTCCTATAATCTGTATAAACTTTTTTCTTAAAGCCTCTCTCACTTCATATTTAATTGTAGAAGGAGTTCTTTTGTTTCTGTCAAGAAGTTTCCTAACAGCCTCTATAGCATACTTTGTGCCTTCTTCTATAAGCTGTTCATTTTTTGTTATTAAGCCTTCTTTTTCTCCTCCATTATATGTAAAGCCTTTACTTTCCAAGTCTATTTTTATATCATAATTTCCAGTTTTATTTTTCTTAGCAACTACATTTGCAACTACAACACCATTTAGAGATAATTGCTCTCTGTCATAGAATATGCTCTCTTCTAAATCTCCTACACCTTTGCCATCAACATATATATTTCTTATCTCTATAGGCTCTGCTAATTGTGCTTCAAGGGTTTCATCTATTTCTAATACATCACCGTTATATAATAAAAAACCTTTAGAATCTAATCCATTTAAGTTTTCAACTAATTTTATATGCGTTATTAAATGTCTTTTTTCTCCATGAATAGGTACGAAATATTTAGGTTTTACCAATCTGTACATTAATTTTAAATCTTCACTTGATGCATGTCCCGATACATGAAGAAGTTTTTTATCTTCTCCAACCATTTTAGCACCAAGATCGAATAGATTATTTATCATTCTTGTAACAGCCATCTCATTTCCCGGTATAACGCTTGATGAAAATATTATCATATCACCGTCTTCAACTTTTATATGTTTATGAGCTTCTGCTGCTATAAGAGATAATGATGAGTAAGGTTCACCCTGAGTTCCTGTGGTAATGCATACTATTTTTTCTCTAGGGTATCTGTTTATTTTATCTATTGGTATTACTATATCATATAGATTTAAATATCCCATATCTTCAGCTATTTTTGTATATTTGATTAAACTTCTTCCAGAAAAAGCTACATATTTATTATTAACTTTAGCAGCAGTTACTAAATCCTGTATTCTTTCTATGCTGCTTGCAAATACTGCAACTATAATCATGCCGTCTTTATATGCAAATAATGGAGTCATATTATTTTGAACTACACTTTCGCTCATAGAAAAACCATCTTTCTGACAGTTAGTAGAATCAGCAAGCATTAGAAGTACTCCGTTTTCTCCATATTCAGCAAATTTATATAAATCTATAAATCTGTCAGTAGTAGGGTTTAAATCTATTTTAAAATCTCCCGTATGTATTATAACTCCAAGCGGTGTAGTTATAGCAATACCTACACCGTCAGGTATACTGTGATTAACCCTTATAAACTCTATATCAAAGTTCATTCCTAATTGTATTTTATTTCTAGGTTCAATCTCGTATATCTTTATATCTTTATATTCATTTTTATAATCATTAAATTTGGCTTTTAGAAATGCTACAGTTAATCTTGTACCGTATATTGGAATATTCGGAAATTTTTTTGAAAAATGCGGTATCGCACCTATATGATCTTCATGCCCATGTGTCAGAATTAAACCTATAACATTTTTATCTTCTAAATACGAAGTATCAGGTATAACATAATCTATACCAAGCATGTGATATCTTGGGAACATAAAACCGCAATCAACAATTAATACTTCGTTTCCATATTCTATTACAGTCATATTCATACCAATTTCCTGAACTCCGCCAAGAGGTATGATTCTTATTTTATCTTTATTTATATTATTCATTAATTACTACTTTAATTATTTTAAAACAAAAATTACACTATATTTATCATATTTTAACTATAAAAAAGTATTAAGTCAAGTTTTAATTATAAAGTTTATTAGTATGAGTTTTTGTACATTTTTAAAATAAAAAATAATTATATATTCCTTAATTAGAACATATATATAATATATTAGCAGAAATATCTGAAAAAGTAATCTTACTAATATAAAAAAATTGATATATATTTTTATTATTAATGTTATAATAATATCTATATAAGAATTAACTGAATAATAAAAATAATAAAATAACAATATAAAAGAGGGACTTAAAATGAAAAAAATATATTTCATGCTTATTTGTTTAATAATCGGCATATCATTAAATTCATGCCATGATAAGATAACACATAAAATAAGAGTTTATCATAACGGCGATATACTAACAATGAAAGGCGATGAACCAATATATGCAAAAGCCATTGAAGTAAGAGATAATACCATAATGAAAGTAGTATATACTGATGAAGATGAAAAAAGTTTAATAAATAATGCCTATGCTGAAGTTATAGATTTAAAAGGAAAAACTTTAATGCCTTCTTTTATAGATGCACACAGCCATATAATAAGATTTGCTCAGTCGCTTACAACTGTAGATTTAACGGGATCAACTAATTTATTAGAAATTGCTGAAAAGATTACAAATTATATACAAGTAAATAAATTGAAAGATGATGCTTGGGTTGTGGGATTTGGGTATGATAATAATTTGCTTCCTGGTAAAAAAAATCCTAATAGGGATGATTTAGATAAAATTTCAACTACTCATCCAATATTTATAACGCATGCATCAGGGCATGTTGGTGCTATGAACTCAAAAGCATTGGAGGAATTCGGAGTAAATGAAAACACTCCTGATATAGAAGGCGGAGTTATAGAAAGATATCCTAACAGCAGAAAGCCTACTGGATATATGGAAGAAACAGCATTTATGCATTATGCACAAAGTATTAAATTTTCGTTTACAGATGAAGATTTGATGAATTTTATTAATCAGGCAGAAAATGTATATTTAGGATATGGTATTACAACAGCACAGGATGCTTTGATTTCAACAGCAGAATTTCCTCTTATAAATAATATGATAACAAATAACAGATTTAATATAGATATAATTGGCTTTATAGATTTGAAGAACTCAGCTTCATTAACAGAAACTAATGCTGAAATGATAGGAAAATACAGCAATAGATTTAAAATAGGTGGATACAAAATATTCCTAGACGGTTCTCCTCAGGCAAAAACAGCATGGCTGGAGCAGCCGTATATAAGCGGACCTGCAAGATACAGAGGATACGGGATATATGATGATGCCGCTGTAGAAAAATATGTTGAAAAATCATTGGATGAAAAAATGCAGCTTCAGGCACATTGCAATGGTGATGCAGCGGCAGATCAATATATTAATGCATTCAGCAATGTTATGAACAGAAGAAACACTACAAATAATTATAGAGCTGTATTGGTACATAGTCAAATAATACGCGAAGAGCAATATACATCTATGTCAAATCTCAATATCATACCTTCAATATTCGTAGCACATGTATACTATTGGGGTGATACTCATATAGCAAATCTAGGTATGGATAGAGCTTCTCAAATAAGTGCATCAAAAACGGCATTAAATAATAATTTAGCATTCACTTATCATCAGGATACGCCTGTTATAAAACCTAATATGATTGAAACAGTATGGTGTGCAGTTAATAGAATTACAAGAGATGGCATATTACTAGGTGAAAATCAGAAGGTTACTCCATATAATGCTTTGAAAGCTATTACAGTAAATGCAGCATATCAAAATAAGGAAGAAAATTTAAAAGGTACTATAGAAGAGGGCAAATTGGCAGATTTAGTAATACTTAGCGATAATCCAATAAAATGCGATCCTATGGATATAAAAAATATTGAAGTTATGGAAACAATTAAAGAAGGAAAAACACTTTATTCAAAAGGTAAAATGAATACTAGGTTCAATAATGTTAGTTTAAGTTTTAATAAATAAAATATATTTACAAATACAAGCAAATATGGTATAATATCCAAGTATATGCTTTACAATATTAATAATTTTATATCAACTTCAAATTGGCGATATCTCTCTTATGGTCTTGACATAATATTAGTTGCTATATTATTTTATATAATATATATGCTAATGTACAATACTAGAGCATATAGCATAGCTGTAGGTTTTATAATATTATTTTTCATAACTTTAATAGCTAAAGTATTCGGACTTACTACATTATCATGGATATTCGATAAATTCTTTCAAGTTGGACTTATTGCTATAGTAGTACTTTTCCAAGCAGAAATAAAACATGGACTTAGAATATTAGGCGGAAGAGCTTTCTTAAAAAAATCTTTCAGATATGATGAAGATCAGATACAAAAAATACTTAGTGCAACATTTAATTTATCATATAAAGGATATGGTGCTTTAATAGTTTTTCAAAGAAATATATCATTACATTCTTTGGTTGATAGAGCGGTTAAACTTAATGCTGATATATCTATAGAACTTATAGAGTCAATATTTTTTAAGAATAACCCAATACATGACGGAGCAGCTATTATTATGGAAAATAGAATAGCTGCTGCAAGTGCATATCTGCCTCTTACAGAAATAGAACCTAAAATAAAAAATAGAAGGCTTGGTACTAGACATAGGGCAGCACTTGGTGTTTCTGAGCAAACTGATGCTGTTGTAGTTGTTGTTTCTGAAGAAACTCAATGCGTATCTATAGTACATAATGGAATATTAGAATATAATTTAAGCAGAGAAGAATTAGATAGAAGACTTGGAGAGCTTTTAGAAATAAAATGAGTAATAAAAAAAAACTAACTATTAAAAAATTTAATTATAAAAAAGCGTTAAACTATATAACGAATAGATTTTGGGTTAAATTATTATGTCTTGCAATGTCATTTTTATTATTTTTGTTTGTAAGATATCAAAAAGAATACGCCAAAGATTATGTTACTAAAATTGAAATTAGAAATATACCTTCAAGATTATTAATAGCTAATAATGTTCAGGAAAATGTTACTATTACATTAAAAGGATTTAAAGATAATGTATACGAACTTCCTACTGAATTCAGTACCTACATAGATCTTACAAATGCATCTATAGGAAGCAATATGTATGAGGTTTATTTAGCAGGAGATATAGATTATACAAAAATGAATATTACAGTAAATCCGAATAAAATACCAATAGTTTTGGATGAATTGGCATATAAAACCGTTCCCATAGAAGCATCTACAATAGGAGTAGCTTCATTAGGATTAAGTGTTGATGATATTATAGTTAATCCTTCAAATACTATTATATCAGGACCTAAAACTTTAATATCCGCTATAGATGAAATAAAAACATATAATATAGACCTAACAGATAAATATTTGGATTATTCTGCAATATCAAGAATAAATTTACCTAAGAATATAAAATCGGATGTATCAAGAGTTAATGTAAGCATTATATTTAATAAAAATGTAGAAAGGGTTGAATTTAATGATATTGTTGTAAGTTTGGATAATTTAGACAGCAGATTTAATGTAAACTCTGATGAAGGCTTTATAGTAAAGAGAGTTGTATTAGAAGCAAATAAAAGTCTGCTTACTAATATATCTGCTAATGACATATTATTATCTTTAGATTTAAAAGATGTAACAAATATTGGAGTGCATTCTAATATATCAGTTGAAGCTAATATACCTATGCATACAAAATTAGTTCAGATAGAGCCTTCATATTTTGATGTAGAAATATCAGCTAAAGACAACAGTAATATTGTAAATAATAATAAGCAGGTAAATCAATAATTAATGAAAAAATTAAGATACGGAGATATAATAATATTTATATTTATAATAGTATTTTCTTTTTTTTATGCCAAGAAATTAATAACTAATAAAAGCAATAAAATAATTATAGATACTTATGAAAAATCTTTCAGATATGATTTAAATACTGACAGAGAAATAAAAGTTAATGGCTTATTGGGAGAAACAACAATTATTATAAGCAATAATCAGATTATGTTTGCTGATTCTCCATGCAGGGATAAATTATGTGTTAAAGCTGGAGTATTAAAAAATGCTCCATTAATATGCATGCCCAATGGCGTAATTATTCATTTTGAAAAAAATTCTGAGAATAATTTAGAGATAGATTCTATAGTTCAATAGGAATATAATATGGTATTTTTAGAAAGTATTAAATTACATACAGGAAAACGCAGGATTTATGATATAATATTTTTTGCTTTTATATCATCATTTATTGCGGCAGTTGAAAATATGTTTCCAAGACCTATACCTTACTTTAGAATAGGTTTTTCATTTATAGTAGTATTAATGGTTATAGATGTATTCAAATTTAGAGAACTTCTGCTTCTTATATTAATAAAAAATGTATCAGTTGCGATAGTTTTTGCCTATATACTCACCCCGCCATTCTATTTAGGTCTATGCGGAGGTATAATGTCCGTAATAATTATGAAGTTTATGAGTTATTTAAAAAATACATTCTCAATTTTCGGCATAAGTTTAGCAGGCTCTTTAATAAGTAATTTATCTCAGGCATTTTTATCAAAATATTTATTTAATCTGCCTGATATTAGATTTTTAATAGTGCCTGTATTTATACTATCGCTAATAACTGGAAGCGTAGTAGGTATTATTACTATGATATTATATGCTGATAATAATAAATAAAAAATATTAACTATTTATTTATTAAAGCATGAAAATATTTTTTTCCTCTTAATATATCTTCAGATAATATTCTTTGGGCTTCATTTTGTCTATATGATAAACTGTTTTTGTCAGCTTCAATCTTTATTATTTTTCCATTATCATTAGAATAAAATGAATTATAAAATCTTATAATATTATCCGTTTTATCCTTATATAGCAATGATATTATAGAATTTGTATAATTTATTTTTGTATTTGCTGCAACAAACATAGGAATATTTTCAGGAGGAAAGCCATCTTCGCTAAATTTATAAGCACCATTTGTTCCATTCCATATTAATATAGGAGAAACAGTGTATGCATTAAAGAAATTGCTTTTTATATTTTCATCTATATTGGAATTATAAATTATATTTTTTAAATACGGATATAAATGATCATGTTTAAATATTATAAGAGCATCAGGATATTTATCTAATATTACATTTCTTGTATCTATAATATCTTTAGCAGATAATGCAGAGTTTTCCATAGTTTCTACAAGAACAGGTATATCTCTTTTATTTATGCTGTTCATAAATCTTTTATTGTTTTCATATACATTTAAATCATTTTCAACATGACTTCCTGCATGCCCCATGAATGTAAATCCTGCCAAAAATATAGGCTTATCGCTGTAATTAGTTTTTATATAATTTTTAATGTTTGTAAGCCCCAAATTAAACACAACTTCTTCCATTCCAATATTAGGAAGCAATGAATCAAGATAATATGTTACCCCAGATTCTTCCAATGCTATAGTATGATATCCGTTTTCCTTCATCAAATAAGGCAAAGTTGAATATATAGGAGTTTTCTGCTTTTTAGGAAACAAAGGAGATGATGCTATTAAACCTGATGTTCTAGCAAACAAACTTCCATAGCTGTCATTAGGTCCTACTTTTGTAGAATTGCTAGCCCATTCTCTATATTCGCTAGGAAAAGGGTCTTTATCCATAAGAGGCAAAAAATGTTCATAATCATAAAAAGATTCCATAAATATAACGAATACATCTCTTTTTATATTATCATTATAAGGTACTATCAAATTTGATATATCTCTTTGAGCTTCAGCTTCTTTAAGCAGATTAAATGCCTTCTCTACATTTTCTTTATCTGCAGTTATTTTTATTGATTTATCATAAGATATTCTATAGCTTATAGTATTTATAATTCCGTATTTATTTGCTATATCCGTATAATCAGCATATATTGATTTTATAGCTACTGGTCTGAAAAATGATATATATGTTACAGATGCAACTATTAAAGTCATTATAAAACCCTTATTTACATTTATCTTATATATTTTATAAAGCCCATATAAAAAATATAAGGCATAGGCTAATAAAAGTCCGAAATAAAGTGCTGTAGCTGATATTGTAATTATCTGCATATATAAAGGCAGTACTTCTATTAAAGAAGGATATAAATCAGGCATATCTGTAAAGAATAAAGGCTTAGCATCTATAGTTATACATAAAGGCTCTATTGTAAAAAATGAAAACACAACAACTATTATAAAAATATATGATGTTATTTTATTTTTATTAGAAAGTATATATGATATTGCTGAAAATATATAAGCATAAAGTATATCTATTATGCTAAAATTCATTTTATTTACAGAAAATAGTGGGAATATTATCTGAGTTACCGAATAATATAAAAATAATATTAAAAAGAAAGATATTATATAAAAACTATTATTTTTAAATTTAAATGTAATATTTTTCATATATTTGTCCATATAAATAATATATTTTGAAGATTATATAGTATAATTGATTTTTCACAATATAATTTTAATTATATTTTTTATAAAAATTATTATATTTATAAAAGTATGATTTTTTTTATTATTGTTTAATATGTTAACTTATGCTATTATATTAAAAAATTAATACAAGGATTAAAATGAAAATAATAAAAATACTGTTTATATTATTAGTTTTCAGTTCAGTATCATTTGCAAAAAGCGGATTAGAATTAGGACTTTTTGTTCCTCTTGGAATAGGAGTAGGAATTCATTATTATGATAAAACTCCATCAGGCTTTAATAAACAGCAGAGTAATAATTATAATACTTATATAAGCAATAATACTAGAACTTCGGATGTCGGTTTTGAAGGAGGAGTATTATTTCAGGCAGGATATAGACTTGAGCTTAACAGAGATATAAGTTTCAGTTTTATGGGAGAATTAGGATATAAAAGAGATATATTTAATTACAGACTTAAGGACAGCAATACAAACTCTTTAGCTTTGAAAATGAAAAATTATAGATATTATTCATTTGACAGCCTTGTTATAGGAGTACTTCCTAAATTTAATTATAAAAGATTTTCTATAGGTATAGGTGCAGGAATAAAAATAATATTAGCAGGTACAATAAATAATTCAGCATATAATGAATTATGAGGATATTCTACCGAAACCTTAAAAATGATTAACACAAAAAATTATAAAGACTATTTTTCAAACAACATAATACCATATTTAAAAATTACACTTGACTATTCGGTATATACATCAAGAAAATTTGATTTTGTTGTAGGTGCTTATCTTTCTTATGATTTTGCTTTAAAATACAATGATAAAAGTAAAGGTAATAACCTTGTTAATAACCCCATTGAAAATATTTCTAGTGTTGATATAGGCTTGCAGATAGGCACTAAAATAATACCAATGAATTAAAAATATTAAATAAAGACAGAGAAAATTATGAAAAAATTATTGAATATATTTATAATAGTATTATTATCATCCTCAAGTTATTTGCTAAAAGCGGACTTGAAATAGGAATATTCGTTCCATTAGGAATGGGCGTTGGAATAAATAAATACATATTAACCAATAAAAGCCCTACTATACAGCAGCAGAATAATTTTGATGCGGAAGTTAAGCAGTCTGACAGACGTTCAGGAGCAGGATTTGATTCAGGAGTTTTATTTCATATAGGATATAAATTCGATATAAATAAAGACTTTAGCTTCAGCCTTCTTGGTGAAATAAGCTATTACCATGATGAGTTTGCATTTTATAGAAAAAGCAGCGATAAAAACTATAAAAATGATTTTAAATATATGTTTGAAAGTATGGGGTTCGGTATTTATCCGAAACTTAATTGGAAAAAATTTTCATTTGGTATTAATGTCGGTATAAAAGTGCCTTTATATGCCAGAATAATGTCATCATATACAGACTATTCTAAAGAAACTATAAATAGGAATATAGAACATTATAATGTATCTCAATTAAAAAATGTGTTTAATGATCCAATTATAATACCTTATCTTAAATTTTCAGTAGACTATTCTATTTATACTGATAAAAAATTTGCATTAGTATTAGGAGGCTATATAGGTTATGATTTTGGAATGTCATTAAAAAATCCATTAATTAACAATCAAACAATTGCAAAAATGTCAAAGCAAACTATCTCTAGTTTTGATATAGGGTTTCAAGTAGGTATGAAAATATTGCCTAATAATTGATTTTAGAGGATTTAATATGATAAAAAAACTATTAATATTAACTTTAGTCATCTTATCTGTTTTAAGCTGCAGCAACAGTGTACTAAAACCAAATGATTTTAGTGAAGAGGAAATAAATAAAAAATATCCTTACTGGCAGGTAGGTATAGAACGTTTTGAAATAGACAGCAGATTGACAAAGTACACTACTATTACAGTAGATGAAAAAAATATATGTTAGTATGTATGGCACTTATTAGGCTTGCAGTTAATACTGATGAGTTTGCAGAACGTATAAAAGCAGCAGATTCTCAATTAGGTTCTTCTGTAAATGACAGCTATAATGGTCAGGTGCTTAAAGTAGGCGATAAATACGATGCTCAAAAAGTTATAGACTGCGTTCGTTCTCTTAAATATGATTTTGTATATAGAAAAATGAATACTGCAGCGGGTGTTGGTACAGGCGAGATGGGAAAATCAAGATATTTGCGTCATGGACTTCAGGCAGAAAGTCAAATACCTACAGGAAAATGGGTAGGATTCAGCAGCGGTAAATGGGGCAGTATGGAAGATGTTATGTTTGGTGACTATTATACTTATATGCAAAGTCAGGCATATGCTAATACAGCAGGTTTAATGTTTCATGAGCATATGCATAATATAGGCTTTCATCATGTAGGACAATATCAAGTTCCTTATACTCTTCAAGGTGTAGTAACTGATATTTTAAATAAAATGCTATGGAAAGATGAAATATACGGGACTAAGCCAAGTTTAAAAAATAAATATTCAAAACAGCTTGATGAACTTATAGCTTATTATCTTACAGAATATAAAGATTTATTAACTGAAGATACAATATTTGATCCTGATATGAAATAATCGGAGATTTTTATGATTAAAAAGAGTTTTATATTTGCTTTATTTATATTATATTTTTTGACTATTATAAGCTGTAATAATAATGTATTAAAGCCTGATGATTACAGCAAAGAAACTATTGATAAAAAATACCCTTATTGGCAGGTAGGAGTTTCAAATTTTCAGATAGCTAATACTTTAACATCATACTCCATAATAACAGTAGAAGAAAAGCGTTTTATATTAAGATGTATGGCACTTATTAGAACAGCTTTAAACTCAAGTGAATTTCCTTCTCAAGTAAAAGCTAAAGGAAATTTGGCGGCTGCTCAGGATTATTCTTATGGAAATTTTAGTATTAAAGCTGGTGAAAATTATGACCCTGATAAATTAACAGATGTAGTACGAACAGTAAAACATAATTTTACCTATGAAAAGCTAAAAACAGGCGGAGCAGGTTTAGGTACTGTTGGTGCTTCAAGATATGCAAGATACTGCGGAGGACAAAATCCTGATAAAATACCTACAGCAGATTGGGTTGGTTTTGAAAATGATAACTGGATAAAATGGTCTGGAAATAGTTTATACGGATATGCTAGTTTTTCTGGTTTGATGTTCCATGAACACATGCATAATATTGGATTTACTCATACAGATATTAATAAAAATAATAATGTACCTTATGGGCTTCAGGATGTTGTTCAAAAACTTATAGAAAGAATATTATACGGAGATTTGAAAGATAAATATGCAAGAGAATTAGATGAGCTTACGGCATATTATCTAACTCAATACAAATATTTATTAACAGAAGACAGCGTTTTTGATCCTAGTTTAAAATAAAATAATTATTTCATATTTCATAATATCTCTATAAATTTATAAATATTATGAAATATATATGATATTATATTTTATTATGTTAGGTGTTATTTTAGTTATATCAATTAATATAATTGTAATGTCATGTAACTATAGATGTTCTGCTTTATTTTATGTAATATCATATATAGAATAATTTTTGAACTATAAATAAATTTGGAAGTATAATTTTTATATATAGTAATATCATTTTATTTGTTTTCTAGTAAAAAAATATTATAAAAAGGGTACTGATTTTTTATTTAAAAAAAACTCCAAAAAACTACACTTATAAACAAAAAATCACAAAATATATATTGACAAATATAAAAATAGCTATATATTACATCTCGTTTTTATTTATTAGACTGAAAATATACTTTTAAGAGATATATCATGAATAGCAATTCTATAAAAACCAATAATAAAATAACTATGTTTGGTAATTTTGATTTTTATAAACTATGCATTTCTATTGCTGTGCCTGTAATGCTTCAGCAGCTTATTATGGGAATGGTGTCATTAATAGATAATTTTATGGTTGCTGAACTTGGTGATATAAAAATGGCTGCTGTAAATGTGTCTAATCAATTAAACTTTATATATCTTGTTATACTAAATACATGTTATGGTGCAGGCGGAATATATATGGCTCAGAATAATGGGGCTGATAATAAAGAAGGCATGCAGCAGGCATTCAGATTCAAAGTTATACTGCCTCTCGTTATTTCATCTGCCTACATGATACTAATGCTTGTAAATCCAGAAATATTTATGAGGTTGATGATAAAAGGTAATGCTTCTCAGGAGGCAATACTTGCATCCAGTACAAAATATATGAGTATAATAGCATTTACTTTTATACCAATATCAATTTCTGGTGCTATAGGAACTTCATACAGAGAAATAGGAAAACCTCATATACCTCTTGTAATATCTGTTATAGCAATTTTCTGCAATACATTCGGAAACTATATATTAATATACGGCAATTTTGGTGCTCCAAGACTTGAAGAAAAAGGAGCTGCAATTGCAACATTAATAGCTAGAATAATAGAAATGATTTTATTTATAGTATATATAAAACTTCATAAAGAAAAGTTTTATGTTAGAACAAGAGAAATATTAAAAGTAAAATTAAATATATTTTATTCTATGCTGAGCAAATCAAGTTTAATATTTTTAAGTGAAATAAGCTGGGGTATTAGTGAAATGTTTATGACGGCACTTTATAACAGCAGAGGAGGTGCTGAAACTGTTGCAGGAATGGCATCAGGCTTCACAATAGCAAATATTTTCTTTTTGGTATTTCAAGGAATATTCGTTTCTACCATGGTTGTAGTAGGCGGAACATTAGGACGAGGAGAGCTTGATGATGCCAGAAAAAAAGCAAAATGGATACGAAGCGGTGCTATAGCGGCTGGTATTATAATAGGCTTAATAGAAATGTCATCAATATTTTTAATACCTATTATATTTTCAAAATTAACATTAGATGCTCAGGCTATTACTAGAAATTTAGTTATATTGGTATCATGCTATATGCCTGTATGGACTTATATTAATTCGCAATTTGCTGTTTCCAGAGCAGGAGGAGATACTATATTCGGTGTAGCTGTTGATGTTCCAGTATCTTTATTATTATTTGCTCCTATAGCATTAATACTGGCTAAATTTACATCTGTAGGTCCTGTTGCTATGTTTGGTATAGCAAAATTAACAGATTTTGTGAAAATTACTATTGGTATTATAATGCTTAGAAAAGAAAGATGGGTAAAAAAACTCACTGAATAAAAATACTATATAAAAAATTATGTTATAAGTAAATAGTTAATAAAGTAATTCCGAATATATAAACGATATTTTATTTTTTGGTTAATTTTATTTTTTTTATACTTTATAATTATTAAAATTAGCTTATAATATCCTAAATATATTTATATTTTAGAGGACTTATGAATTATAACTTTACTATAATAACATTAGAATTAGGAATTCCTGTTATAGCAACTATTATAGCATTAGTTGGTATAATATTATATGCATATATATATTTTCAGCTATATGAAGAAACTCAGGCTATAATATTATCTATAGGTTTTCTATCTTTTATATTTTCTGCATTGGAAGCAGCAAATATAATTATATCATTGTCTAATCCCAATTCGGAAATTTCTCTTAATTTATACAAATTTGAACAAATAGCTCTGTCAATTACAATAATACCATGGTTAATATATATAAAAAATAAATTAAAACTAACAGAATATTATCATTCTGTACTTGAAAAATTATACATAGCAGCTGTATTTTTATTGATTTTAATATCAGCAGTTGCCTTATTATATCCTCAATTATTCATATCTACAAAAGATCCAATGACCACTCTAAATGAAACAATGCGTCAAAGTATAAAAAGCCGAGGAGAATTGGGAGCAGCATATATATTTAGGGATTTTGTATTTACAGTATACTGCTTTATTATAATATGTTCTTTCATATATGAGATGAGCGTGAATAAATTAATCAAAGGAAATATATCTGGTTTAGTACTTATATCATTAATATTTATAGCATTTGTTGATGATTTTAATGGAATATCAGTATATTCTCAATATTCAAGCAATTTTTTGACTTTTCCTAATTGGACTTTTTCAAGAATAACATTAGTTTATGCTGTATTTAATATAGTTATGATATATTCATCTGTAAGCAGATTTATATCAGCAATACATAAAAAAAGCACACAATACTATGATTTAGAAAGTATAAAAGCACAGGATTCTATTATAATAAATACTGCCATAAATACTTCTGAAAAATTATCAGAATTAAAATCAAGTTTTAGAGAATCTGTAAATAGTTTAGTATCTAAAGTAGAAAATACATATTCAACTATAAATAACTTTAAAAATGATATAAATAAAATTATAGATTATACAAATGAGTTTATAACTATAGAAAGTTTCCAAATAAATGATGGCAATACAAATTTGGAAAAAATAGATGAGCTTATAAATACATATCCTAATTTGCAAATGTCAGTAGAATTGCAAAAAAAGACATTAGAAGAATCAAATGCAAAACTTCAGGAATCCATAGAAAAAATATATTCTCTGCAGTCGCAAAGTAAGATAATAATTGACTTATTTGAAGATTTTCAAAGTAAATTAGATGCCGAAAAATTAAATTTCTCCAAAGAGCTTGGAAAATCAGAATCTTTTAATCAGCTAAGTTTCCAAATTAATAGAATTATATCATTTATGACTAATATGTCCGATAAAACAAAAACTCTAGCTATAAATTCAAGTATACAAGCATCAAAATCTGGGGAATGGTACAATAACTTTTCTGTTGTATCAAAAGAGGTATCTGAATTGGTAACAGAAACAGCTCAGGCTACAAACAGAATGCAGAATTTATTATTTAAGATAGAAGATATATTCAAAAAATTTAACTATTCAAGAAACAGTATAAATAATAATGTGTATGGTTTAATAGAAGAAATATCAGGATATTATGATAAATTGAATAAATTTAACAAAGGTATGGAAAAACAAAATGATTATAATATGAACATTATAAAAAGTACAGATAAAATGTACAGCTCCATATCCAATATGACTAATATAATCATTAATGAAGAAAATGATTTTGTTAATATAAAGAACAAGATAGAAGAAATTAATAATTATATACAAAACATATCAGAAAAGGCTTATATGCAAAATTCAGAAGTAAAAAATTTAATGAGAGATATGAATAAATTATTAGCAACTTCTGATGATTTAGAATCTGTAACAAATAAACTTAATGAAGAGATTATGAAATTCTTAGAATATACTGATGATTTAGAATCTAAAGTTGATGAATATTCTAAAGTTATATAAAGAGGAATAATATGAGTATATTATCAAATTTAATATCTGGATATAATATAACAATATCAAAATTGCTGGTTCCTGTAATTGGTATTTCTGTGATGGCAATATTTATCATGTTATATTTATTATTAGCAATAAAAACTAGAAAAGCAATATATATAACGATTTCTATTACACTCATATTAATTTTAATATATAATATTATATCGCTCATTATAATATTTTTAGAATTATATGGTATGAATAAAGAGCTTTGTTCTATATTGTTTATAGCCAATAATATTATAATACTCATTGCTGTAATATTAATGCCTATTAATTCTATAAGTTTTATAGGTAATATAAAAGCATTAAAAAATATTAATACAGCGATCTTTATAATAAGCGTAATTTCATCAGTTGTATTAATTGTTTTAAGTATAGTATATTCTAACCGTTTTTTTGCAAGTACAGTAAATTACTATGATTCAACTAGTATTTCGTATTTTTTAAGACCAACTGGTAATTTTTATCTGTATAAAACATACATAATATTATTTGTATTTTTTCTAACATTTATATCTATAATATCAGATATGATTGTAAATTATAACTATAAAAATAATATTCTTATGGTTATTTCAAATGTATTAGCATTGGTATTAATAATAAGATATCTATATGTAGATCAAACATTGGATGGATTAGATTTTGATAGAATTGGTCTTGCAATAATAATATCTTCTTCTTTCAGATCTATAGCCATATTTGCTTCATTTACTAAAAATGCACTTGATTCTATAAAGAAAGAAAGTCTATTAAATAACAGATTGCATTTAAATTTAAAAACATTAAATAATATAGACAGAATATCTGAAGCATTAAATAATATAGATAAAAATCTTATGGATACTTCTATGTTTGTATTTGAAATAGATAAAGAAAGTAAAGATGCTTATAATATAATTAATCAGAAAATAGATGCTATTTTAGAAGCAAATGATAATTTAATAGAAGCTAAAAATACTAAAAAAAATATAATAAAAGACGGATTAAAATATACAAATACAATATTCACGTTTTTTGATAAATATAAAAACCAAATGCAGGATCATTTTAGAATATTGAATCAAACTATTTCAAATATGAAAGAATCTGATTTCTCTAATGAACAGATTATATCACTAAATAATGATCTAAAAAATATTAAAATGGGATTAAAAGAAACTTCTGATAAGTTTTTAAGTAATATAATAGAATCGGCTAATCAATTTAAAGATGTAAATAATATAACAGATTCTATATATGATACTATAGAATATATTAAAGCAATAACTAATAAAACAAATCTTTTATCAATAAATGCAGGAATTCAGGCATCTAAGGCTGGATTTTACGGTAAAAGTTTTTCAGTTGTAGCTAAAGAAATAGGTACTTTATCATTTGAAATTTCTAAAGGTACGGAATCAATAGAAAAAATGCTTACAGATATATTTGCTGGATTAGTAGTTATAGAAAACTCTTCTTTCTATATAAAAGACAGATGCAAAATAATAGAAAGAGAAGTCAATAAAATGATAAAAGATATTGATAAATATATAAATGAAATAGATAACAATATAAATACTGACTCCAAAAAAATAAGTCATTTTAAATCATTGGATCAATACAATGAAACTATGTCAAATATATTGGTAAATCAAAATTTGATAGTATTATCAATAAAAGAGAATATAGCTGGTATGCTTGAAGTACAGAATAATTTGAACTCTAAAATAGAATACCAAAATCAGGATATATCTAAGATATTTAACAACTTTAATAATATGATAAAAGCTAAAAATGAGTTAAATGAAATAACTAAGAGAATAGGAAATTATTCATCATTCTCTCATACTGATATAGAGGCATTATCAAATATTATTAATACGCATAGAAAGAAAAGCAGTTTTACTTTTGCCCCTATAATTGCTCTATTAAAGAAGTCATGATGTTTACAACAGTAGATACTGTATTGATTATAATATTATCCGTACTCTTTATATATGGTTTCTTTAAAGGGTTTATATCTATGACTATACCAATAATAGCAATAATTATAACTCTTATAGCAGCACCATTAATATATAATTATATGTCTAAATATTTTGATCATTCTTTTATACTAAAAATAATATCACTTATAGCCAGCTATTCCATTATAAGGATAATTCTATCTAAAATAGAAATAAATTTTAAAAAAGTACTAAAAGCAATATTCTTAGATTGGGTAGACAGACTATTAGGTGCTTTAGTAGTATTATTTATATCATGCCTCATTATAGCAATAATAGTTTCTTTAATGAAGTCATTAGATACTCAGTATAATGATATAATAAATCAATCCAAAATAGCAACGTATATATATAATATTTTTAGCAAAAGTAATTATAGTTTAATAGCATATTTTTAATTGACAATAAAGTAATTTTATTATATTATATTATAGCAAATTTAATTTAAGGAAGTAACTATGAAAACAGTAGATGCAAGAGGTATACCTTGCCCAAAACCATTAATTCTAACTAAAACTGCAATAACAAATGCAGCATTAAATGAAGAAATAGAAGTATTATTGGATGATGATGTAGCATTCCATAATATAACTGATTTCTTAAAAAATAATGGTATAACTTATACTAACGAAGGTAAAAACTTTAAGATTACAAAAAATAAAGAATTATCTTTGCATGAAGAAAAAAGCAAATCATCAGGACCTGTAATAGCAGTTGTTGACAAAAAAGTAATGGGACAAGGCAATGATGAACTTGGAGAATTATTGTTAAAATCATTTTTGGGAGCATTGAAAGATTCTACTCCAAAACCTGAGGCATTATATTGTTATAACGGCGGTGTTTATTTAGGAATAGAAGAGCCTTATAAAAAATTATTACAAGAATTAAGAGATGCTGGAATAAAAATATTTTTCTGCGGAACTTGTGTTAAATTCTATGAATTACAAGGAATAAAAGTAGAAGAGCAAACAAATATGCTTGGTATTATAGAGGCTATGTCAAATGCTTCTGCTGTTATAAGAGCATAATACTTAGTTTATTTTATTATGGTAATGCTTTATTATTATAATTATGGAACATAAAGATTATTATTTTGACAATTCTACAACTAGCTTTCCTAAACCTAAAGAGGTAGCAGATGCCATGCATGATTTTCTAATTAATATTGGAGGAACATACGGCAGAGTTAATACTAAAAGAGGAAAAGAAACAACACAAAAAATAGAAGAATGCAGAGAAATATTGGCTAATAAATTTATTGGTACAAAAAACGATGCTAATGTTATATTCACACCCGGTGCGACTAGATCTGTAAATGATATACTTAATGGGCTTAATTTACATGACTGCAAAATTCTTATATCAACATTAGAGCATAATGCTGTATTAAGACCTGTTTATAAACTAAGTAAAAATAGAAATGTAGAATATGAGATTATACCTTCTTTAGATGGAGGAATAGTAGATACCGATGCACTTTCTAATATTATAAAAAAAGATAAAATATCATTGATTATTATAAATATGGAAAGTAATATAAGCGGTGTTATACAGCCTATAAAAAAGATAAAAGAAACTATAGGAGATATACCTTTGCTGATAGATGCAACACAGGCAGTAGGAGTACATGGAATAAAAGCTGATGAGTGGAATGTAGATTTTATAGCTTTTACTGGTCATAAAGGACTTCTTGGACCAACTGGTACAGGAGGTTTTTATGTGAAGAAACCAGAAAATCTAAATCCAGGATATTTCGGAGGAGGATTTGGAGATGGATATGAAACCCCTTTCAGTGTACCCGAAATATATGAAGCTGGAACACCAAATACTGTTGGTATTATAGGGCTTTTGGCAGCATTAAAAAATAGACCTGTTTGGAATATAGCTATAAATGATATAATTGATACCATAAAATATATAGAAAATATGAATAAATATAAAGTTATATGGTCTAAAAATAAGGATACTCAAGGATTTGTATTTTCTATAACGACAGAAGGAAATTCTATAAGTATGTCAGATTTAGCTCATAAACTATATGAGGATTACAATATAGAATGCAGATATGGTTTTCATTGTGCTTTTTTAGCTCATAACTTTTATAAAAATGAAAATGGTGCTATAAGGTTTTCATTCTCGCCGTATACTACAAAAAAAGATTTAGAATATTTAAAAAATACATTAGGAAATAAATTATGGTAAAGACTTTTTGTTATTTGCAAACACCTAGAGATTTAATTAAAGCAGAAAAAATATTATTAGATGCAGGAATAGAAGTTGTTGTGCGTCCTGCTCCTGAACCTGTATTTGGAGTATGTAATATGGCTATAGATATAGAGGATAACAATAGAGAAAATATAGTTTCATTGTTGGAAGCTGCTGGTTTAATTGTTGTTATAAAAGATATGAATAATTAAAAAACATTAATAAAAAATAATAAAGGCTTATCTTCAAAAAAGATAGGCCCTTATTTATGGAAAACTTTTTAGTTGGATATGTCTTTATTATTTAGCAATAATAGTACCAATATACATCTTATCAGTTCTAATGCCAGGTTTAATCTCGCCGTTAATAGAATATATTTTATTTCCTATTAATATTAAACCTTCACCGCAAGGAGCATCAAAAGGAACTTCACCTATTGTTTTCCAAGTATCTGATTCTGAGTTATAAATTAATATATTGCTGTTCCAATTAAATTCATAAGGATCAGCTCCAAAGTATCCTTGTCTAAAACCAGCTAAAGCAGTTCCTTGAAGAGTACCCAAATTATAAACAGCATTATCATAAATGGCTTTATTAAAACCGCCTATAACAAGCATTTCAGTTTCATTAAGCTTAACCGATACAGCTCCAAGCAAAGATATACCTTCATTATTAAGCTCAACATCAGAAACCTGCTCCCAAGTATTATTATCAAAATTATATTTATATCCGTCAGTATATGCTATTGAATCACCGCCGCTGAATACATATATATTTCCATTTAAAAGCTGGGCAACTGCCTGTGTTCTACTTTCCTCATTAGGTACAGGTGCTAATTCTTTAGATTCTTTAGAAGCTAAATCATATTCATAAACTTTATTGCTGCCTTTACCGCCTTGTTTACCAGTAATTATGTATAGCTTATTATCTTTATAAACAGCAACACCATTTTGTAGTGTAAAAGACAAATCACCTATTTTTTCAACATTTAATTTATTGTCTTTTAATGTAATAAATAATATATCATCATCAGCTTCAGGGTTTGAAGAGCCTCCTATATAATATATACCATCTTCGGTAGTAACAGAAGCTCCATAGCCTATTTCATTTTCTAAGTTAATATGCTCTATAACTTCTAATACACCATTTTTGTCTTCTAACATATAAACATCTGAATATGTTTTTTTAGCACCGCCATTAAGTACAGATTCTTCAGGGAAATTAGCTCCTCCGCCTACAACTATATATTTATTTGCCAAAGAACCGTATAGAAGTCCAGCCGTACCTATATTTTTATCCATTCCAGTTTGTGCAGGCAAACGTCCTCCTACCTCCCAAAGTATCTTTTTATCAACTTTAGAATCAAGCACATTAGGACTATTTGATAATGTATCATCTGAACAACTAATAATAAATATAGCAGATAATAATATTATAAAAACTTTATTCATATATGTTTCCTATAAATTAATTATTATTTTTTATTCTTTATAGTAGTAGAATAAGTCAAACCTTTTATTTTTTCTTCGCTAGGTTTTCCAAAAGCAAAAGAAGCTAAGAAAGAACCTAAAACACCTACACCTATAATTATAAATGAAATCATAAACTCAAAGATTTTTGGTTTAGCATAACCAGGTATAAATTTAGTAAGCATACCAGCAGGATCGCTTATATAGAATGCTACTATTACAGATACTATAAATCCAACCCATACAGCTTTACTTTCAACTTTATCAAAGAATATACCTACCAAGAATACAGCAGCTATAGGACCTCCTAAAAGACCTGTTACAGCTTGGAAGTATAAAAACATATCTCCCTGCTCACCTTTACATACAAAATAAATGGCTAATGATGTACTGAATATACCTACTATCCAGCTTGATAATCTAGCAAATTTTAATTTAGAAGCATCTTCCATTCCAGGTTTAAGATATTCCAATATATCAGCAGTCATACAAGTAGAAACAGAGTTCAAACTAGATGATACTGTAGATTGAGCAGCAGCGAATATAGCAGCAATTACAAGTCCAGATATACCAACTGGTAAAGCGTTTACAACGAAATAAGGAAGTATAGCATTACCATTAACATTTTCTGGTAATGTAGCTTTGAAATGGAAATAAATATATAAAGCAGAACCCATACCTATAAATATTATTACACTTGTACAAAGTAAAGGAACGTTCATAAACAAACTTTTTTTGGATTCGTTTTCATCTTTATTTGTAGCATATCTTTGAACTATATCTTGGCTACCAACATAAGAATAAATAGAGTTAACAAATCCTCCAATTATCATAACCCAAATACTTGATTTAGCTAAATCTAATGAGAAGAAATCAGGGCTTATGATTTTTCCATCATCAGCTAAAAGCTTGAATCCTTGACCTATTCCTTCAGGAGCAGATGAGAAACCTACTATGATTACTAAGAAAGCACCTAAAAGAAGTACAACTGTTTGTACAGCATCAGACCATAATACTGCCTCTATACCACCCATAGATGTATAAGCAACACAGAATATTGATACAATAATTGTTATTAATACGGGATTAAGTGAAGGCAAAACCTGCTGTATAGCCAATGTAGGAAGAAAAATAACTATAGCCATTCTTACAATGTGGAAAAGTATGAAAGTTAAACTACCAACAAGTCTGAAAGAATTATCAAATCTTCTTCCTAAATATTCATAAGCAGTAGTAACATTAACTCTTCTAAAGAATGGTACAAAAGTATAAGCAGCCCATAATACCATTAAAATAATTCCTAGAGGAGCCATACCAAGAAGCCAGCTGTTATTATAAACAGAAGCAGGTATAGCAATAAAAGAAATAGATGATAAAGCTGTAGCGTAAATACTCATAGCTGTTACCAAAGCAGGAACCCTTCCTCCAGCTTTGAAATAATCATCTGTAGATTTTGTTCTTCTAGCAAAGAACATACCGATTAAAAACATTACAACGAAGTATAGTCCAATGACTACCCAGTCAAACCAATGCCAAGCCATATAGTTCTCCTATAAATAATATTGTTCACGTGAACAATTATAGTATAGTAAAATAACATTGCATTGTCAACAAAAAATAGAAAATATTATAATAATAAAGTAACTTTATTTAAAATTTTTATATTTTATAAAAATACATTGATTTTTTAATGAAAATAGTTAGAATATAGAATATATGGATGCTGTAATAAAATCAAATATATTCAAAAATATAGATAAGAAAGAAATAATAAATATATTAAATGACTTTAAAGCAAAAAATATACATTTTTCTAAGGGGAATACTATAATAGATATTGGAGATAAAGTTAATAGTATATATATCATAGCTAAAGGAAAAATAGAAATTTCAAAAGAATACGAAGATGCTAGAAAAAATATAGTGAATATTTTAACGGATGGAGATATATTTGCTGAAGCGTTTGCATTTTCAAGTAATCAAATATCATCTATACAGGCTATTTCATTAGATTCATCAGATATAATAGAAATAGAATCATCAAATATATTTAATGCAAAAAATGATGATACAAAAAATAAATTTATAGAAAATTTATTAAGAGTTATTTCAGATAAGAATAAATTTTTAGCATTTAAAAATGATATATTAAGCCAAAAGAGTTTAAGAAGTAAGATAATTATATATCTAAAATATATATCAAATATACAAAAATCATCAAATGTAGTTATACCATATAACAGAGATAAATTAGCAGAGTTTATAGCGGCAGACAGAAGTGCATTATCAAGGGAATTAAACAGATTATCTAAGGAAAATATAATAAAATTAGACGGAAATAGAATAAGTATTATGAAATTATAAAATCATTTGTTCATAAAATTTAAATGCTTTTTTCTTTTTCTAACTTCATCAGCTATTTTTTTTAATGTTATTTTAGACATAGACTTTTCAAAATCAAGTCTTACATTATTGAACTCTTCTCCCAAAACATCAAACATAGCACAGCCTACAGGGCAAATATGATTAGGCTCATGGAAATTAAAAAGCCCTCTTTCTTCTTCTGTAAATACTGCCTCATATATAGAAAGAAGAGTTATATCCTTTTCATCCTTAATTAATCTGCTTCCCTTTTTATCCGTTTCTACAATTCCAGCATCCTGTAATTTGAGTAAAATTCTTCTTATTACAGAGGGGTTTGTCTTTACACTTTTAGCAAGCAAATGGGATGTAGTACCTTCATTTTCAAAGAATGCTATACATAATACTATATGAGTAGCAACTGATAATTTTGTGTTAATTTTCATACCCTATATAATAAAATAAAAAATAATTATGTCAATAATTTTAAACTTGTTTTAAAAATCATTTTTAACTGATAATTATATATTGAAGCTAATATTAAAAATTTAGTATCCAATTTTTGTAAATGATTTTTGTAGCGAGTATAAAGTATTTTATATCTCTTTAATATCTAGAAAACATTTTCTATTATAATTTTATTAATTTACTGATTTTGTTTTAATTAATCACTATTCAACGGCATTTTATTTTTCTTTGATATTAAAACTTTATGGATACTATAATAGCCTTTATCAACTAATATTTTACTTTTCTCATCAAAACTTCAGATGTATTTTTATATATGCTAAAGTCATGTTCATTTCCTTTACCTAAAACAAAATTAATAATTTTTTGATGTCATAATTAATAGCTATATGAATTTTTATAGTATAACACTTATTTTTATATGAATAATATATATTTCATACATGTTTATGTATTTATATCCTTATTTCCGTAACATAGAGAAATAGTGAAGCAGATACGTTAAAATAGAAAGGCAATTGTATAAATGTGATATATTGTTTTAAGTGTATAAAAGTAATAAAAACCATAGTTTCCAAAGATATTTTTTAGTATGCAATTATTACAATCTTTATATACTTTTTAATTCTTCTAAAAGAAAGAAATATGTTTTTTAAGCCAATAATACTTTGACAATCAATAATTTTACAAAATCCTTTTTTAACAATATATTAACATAATTATTATTTTAGCGAAAGGATAAAAGTGTTTGTCAAGTAATTTTGAAACAGGTCTATTATCTACAAAATATCATAATCAATGGCATGCGAAACTGTAATTAATGCAAATAGTAGAAAAATTATATATTTTGTTCAATGAATAATATTTGTGCTTGCATTAATTAAAATATATGTTATATTAACACAATATTACTAATGGATAATAAAATGCTGACAAGACAAGACAAGACAAGACAAGACAAGACACATTATCTAATAAAACATCATATATTAAAAATTATAACCAATGTTTCAATTTAGAATTAAATTGATGCATTGGTTTTTTTGTGTTTTAAATAATTTATGAGGATTATAAAATGGATGAAAATTTAAAAATTTTGATAATTTTGAATCAAATTATTTAGAAGATATATTGGATAATTTGTCAAGTCATTTACAATTTAGCTTAATGTCACAAAATCAAAGACAATTTATTAATGGCATTGTAAGAAAATTAAAGCCGAAAAAGATATTAGAAGTAGGTGTATTTGCCGGTGTAAATAGTGCTATTATATTGAACGCTATAAAAGATATTGATAATTCTATGCTATATTCTGTGGATCTTGCAGAATATTGCGATAGAGATAATGACAAGTTGACAGGATTTATTGTTGATGAAAAATGTCATAATTTAAAAAATAAATGGAAAATATATAGAGGAAATGTTATTGCCAAATTTATTGAAGAAATAGGAAATGATATAGAATTATGTATATTAGATACAGCCCATTCAAATCCTGGTGAGTTTTTAGATTTTATTATGATAGCCCCATTTTTAGCAAAAAATGCTGTAGTTATAATACATGATATAGAACTTCATAATATTAGTTCTAAATATGGTCCAACTTGTGGTACTTTATTTTCATGCCTAAAAGGTAAAAAATTCTATCCTTTAAATGATGGTGAATATAATTATATATTTGGGTTTCCAAATATAGGAGCTGTAAAATTAGATTCTAACTTTTTAGAATATATTGAAGATATATTTTTTCTTTTAACATTACCATGGTCATATATACCAAGTCAAGATGATCAGAACTTAATTTTAGATCATTTGAATAAATATTATGACAAACAACTAGTAAGCATATATGTTAAAATATTAGAGTATACAAAAATTAAACCAATGATTATAAATAATAATGAAATAGCAAAATTAAACAGAAAAACTAATATTATCATTAACACATTAGCCTGGTGGATACCTATAAAAAAATGGCGTGATAATTTTAGATCTAAATTTGAAAACTAGAATAATATATAAATGTTTCACTTGTTTAAAAAATAAATTCATTGATACTTATAAGTCTTAATTTAGTATTTTTTGAAGTGCAACTCTAGATATTTATATAGAAAAAAATAAATTATACAGCATATAAAATATACCTATTATAATTTTGTATATTTGTATTATTATATAATAATTTAAAATAATATTTATAATTTTACATATAGGGTTTTGCTGCAACCCCAAGTTCTTTTAGATGCTGTCCTCGCCTTTGCTATGTGTGTTATAAAAGAACCATACGCAGTACACATTTGATGAAAGAACTGCATTTTGCAGCTTGAATATATAATTTATACAACATATATAATAGTTAATATTATTTAATTTATAAGAAAATAACAAACTCGTAAAATTGTTTGTCAAGTATTTTTAATAAGTATAATTATTTAATTTTAAAACCTAATATCTTATATGTTGTATAACTTATTAATATGCATCTGTACTTCGTTATAAATCGGTAATTACTTAGATAGCGTACATATAGTAGGTTTCAAAATAAACTTTGCGGCATTTATAAATAAAATTAGTTTTGAAACGAGTCTATAATTTTGCAAAGAAGAAGCTTTTTTACTTATCTCAGTTAGCCTCTATATTTACCATTGATATATTATAACCATAATTATTATGAAGTAGGTTTTTTCATTTTGCTTATATTAATATAGTTTGTAGTCGTTAAATTGGTATCTATATATAATACAATTTCTAAATTATTTGCTTCAAGCCAATATCTTTTATCAAAAGGCATTTTAAACCCTATTCTCTGACCTAATGGAAAGTTAACATTATAAAATGAATCATTACCTGAAAATATTAATCTTTTATTTTTATATAGTGAAAGAGCCGCTTTCAGATTTCCTATTCTATTGCTGTTTGTGTAATTATTGTTTTTTACTTCTATTGTTGTTATTATAGCTCCGTCATCATAAAATTCTACTTTGTTTATTTTTACTTCTATTATTGAATTGGCTCTTAATGAAGCAAATATAGGCAAATCATTAAAAAAACCTCTTTTATATAATAAAATACCAACTACAGCAACAGTTAAAAAAGTACCGTATAAAAACATAAACCATTTTCTTGCAAATAGACTTACCTCTCTTTTAGGTGCAGGAGGCTTTGTCCTTCTATTAGCATGAAATTCTAATTCTGGCTTTTTAGGGTCATAAACTTCTCTAGGCAATTTTATTATATCCTTTTAAGTATTTTATATGATATATCAGCTAAATCACTAGGCTGAATATAGTCGCTTCCAACTTTTTTAGATAATATTTTAAAAGATTTTGCCTGTATAATTAAGGCTAATTTTGATGCATCTAATTCATTTAATCTTCTAGCAAGCAAAGCACCTATAAATCCTGAAAGTACATCCCCCATACCTGCTTTTCCCATAGAAACATTCGGATTATAATTTATATATATATCATCATAATGCATTAAAAAACTTACAGCATCTTTTAATATTACAGCAGCTTTTGTTTTTTGTCTGTATTTTGATAATGCTTCATAAGGATTTTCCAATGCCTCTATATGATTAATATGAGTTAATTTTTCAAATTCATATATATGAGGAGTAAGTATAAAATTATGGTTAAGTTCATTAAGTGTGCTTTCAAACATCAAATACAGAGCATCAGCATCTATAACTGTAGGTATATTTATTTGTTTAATAACACTATTTACAAAAACTTCTGTAGGCATTTCTCTTCCTATTCCAGAGCCTATTATACATGCATCGCTTTTATTTATATCACTAACTATATTAATATCATTTTCTGTAAAATATAATTGATCTTCTTTTCCTACGCCTATAATAACTATTTCAGGCATTTTGGACATTACAGCATTTCTTATACTTTTTACTATTCCATTAGGTACATACAATCTTATATATCCAGCCCCCATTCTGTAGGCAGCATGTGCTGATAAAATTGCAGCCCCTATATAATTACTGCTTCCTGCTATAATAGCAAGCATTCCCTGTTCTCTTTTGCTAAAAAAAGCATTTCTATTTATATTTATTTTTTCATTATAATCTATTAATTTAGCCTTATAACCCCAACTGTCCAATATAGAATTTGGAAATACAGATTTTATTACAAATAATTTTCCTATATATTCTCTAGTTATATATAAGAAAAATATATCTTTAGCAAAGCATACAGTATAAGTTTCATCTGCTTTAAAACATGTATGGATATTTTCTCTATCATTTATTTTTGATGCTAAACCTGAAGGCATGTCTATAGCTATTCTAACAACATCAAGATCATTGAGCTTATCTATTAATAATTTCTGTATACCTTCAAGAGGTCTGTTTCCTCCTGTTCCAAATAAAGAATCAATAACTATAGACTTTTTTTCTATAGATTCAACTGCTTCCCTTACGGCTTCTTCACTGTCTAAATATGTAATGTCAGTATCAATTGATTTTAATATATTAAAATTAGCATAAGTGTCTTTATTTACTCTGTCGAGATTTCCAGTAATATAAATACTTACATTATATCCATTTTTTATTAAATACCTAGCTATAGCAAGCCCATCCCCTCCGTTTCCGCCTACAGATGAAAATATATATACAGTTTTATAATACAATAATTGTCTATGTCTTCTTAATAAAAGATAAAATATTTCGCTTGCAACATGCTCCATAAGAAGTATAGAAGGTATCTTTTCAATAGTTTTTTTATCTATATTTATTAAATCATCTGTTGTTACTACTTTCATTTTTTTATTCCTATTTTTTGTTTGATGTTTTCAATAAATGATATAAATATATTTTCATTATTTGACATATTATTATATATGTTTTTTACACCGCTGTTTTCTTTTAAAATATCATTGTATGTCTGCTCAGGCATAATAGAAGCATTATTTTTAAATACATTTAAATCATAATAAGCAGATAATTTTAAAGCCCATAATGCATGATTGAGTTTTTTATCATTTACTAATATTGGATAAATTGATATATAAGATTTTGATAATGTGTTATTTAAAAGTTTTGTATCCTTTTGAGAAGAGTAATTAGCCATGCTCCTATATGAAATACTGCTTCCTTTTCTTATAATATTGCTTATTCTGTATTTATCGCTATTATAAGGATATATTAGAGGCCAATAAGTTGCATCTCCATATAAAGATTTAGCTACATCCCAGTAATACATATCTTTAGAAGTTATATATGATAAACTTGCAGAATCTGATGCATTAAAATAAGCATTAACTATATCATATAATTTTTGATTTTCTATGCTGTTATTTATTGGAGTGCTGCTCATATCATTATAATATCTGGATATAATTACTCCGATTACCAATATGAATATTATTATACAAATAACTTTTAGTATTCCCCCAAACAGGCTTGAAGAATTTTTTTGAATATCATTTTTTTTGACATTGGACTGCTGAACATTTTTTATTTTACTTTCGTATTTATTTAATACATCTAAATGTTCTTTTTTAGAATTTTCTAATGAATCATCATTTTCATTAATATCTAATAGTTCTTCTTTTGAATATGTTTTATCATTTATTTTTATTTCATCATTTTCTTTCATATTTTCTTCAGTCCTTTTTTCTTCATTATCATTATTTTCTAAATCGGCTCTATCAAAATGATTAATATCTAATAATTCTTCTTTTGTATATTCTTTCATAGGAGGATAATCATCATCATTTTTTTGTTCTTTATCATTACTATTGTTTATCATATTATTTTTTTCATCCTTATTGTTTTGATTGTTTACTATATCGTCTATAGTGTAATCATTATTATCATCATTACTATCATTTAAATTATTTACTACGCTTTTAATATCTGATTTATTTTTCCATATATCTCCTATAACATTATTATCTATTGAATCATCTGAATCATCATTTTCTTCATTAGAGTTATCGTTATTATCATCAATTATTTCTATTATATTGTCTTCATTATTATCTTTATCATCTTTAATATTATTTGATTTATTATCCAGTTCATCTAATATATCTTCAACTATTTCAATTCTATTATTATATGCTTTTTCACCTTTTTCTTTGCTGTAAATGCCTTCTAAGGTATTATCTAATTTTTTTATTAAATCATCATTATTTATATTAGAATTATCATTATTATCTTTATTAAATTTTATTGATATTATATTTTGAAGTACTGGGTCTGTTTTAAATGCCATATTAGAATTATGAAAGTAACCAAAATTTTCTATATGTACTTCTTCATCTTTTGAAATATCTTTTATGTTTTTAAATATGCTTTTGTAAATGGACTTTTCTAAAAATATGTTTTTAATATCATTATTTTTTGACTCTATAGATTCTAATGAGTCATCGAAATTCTCATCATCATGTGATAGTACTACATTGAAATTATCATCTATACTTATAGTACCTAATTTATCCATATAAAATTTTCTTTTATTAAGTATGGATAATGTTATATTTCCAAATAGATTATTTATTATATTATTAGCTTCTTCTTTTTCTATATTAAATTCATTTGAAATATTTTCTATTAATTTATTATTAGTTATAAACATATTTATACCTGTAATTTATTTTCAAAAACATATTTCAATTATATATTAATTTAGAATAAAAAAAAGCCTAATTTATATAAAATTAGGCTTAAAAAATTATTTTTAAATTAAAAAAAATTATAAATATTCTTTTAACCATTCTTTTAATTGAGCTTCATTTTTCATACCCTCAGCTCTTTTAAGAAGTTCTCCGCTTTTGAATATTAGTAGAGTAGGTATAGATTGAACCCCATATTTTGCTGCTATATCCTCACATTCATCAACATTAACCGCACCAAACTCCATTTTATCAGAATATTCTTCTGCTACTTTATGCAATACTGGAGTTTGCATTTTGCAAGGACCGCACCATTCTGCAAAAAAGTCCACTAGTATGGCTTTATCATTAGATATAGCCTGATCAAAATTATCTGTTTTTAATTCTAATACTGACATATTTGTTCATCCTCATTTATTATTTATATTTTGATTAGTATACTCTAACTTTATTAAAAGTCAATATCTTTTTTATCTTTTTTTATATACTGGTATAGGGTATATACTTATTGACATATTTTTAGGTTATATTATAATAAGATATCTTATTATAATAATACTTATTATTAGGGAGCTTATTATTTGGAAAGCTTGCATTATTTATTGATGAAGTCCAATTCTATACTTGCTAAAAATATAATGTTTAATGCAAATAAAATAGGACTTACATCAGGACAGCCTAAAATTTTATACTGTCTGTCAAAATTTAAAGAGGCAGATCAAAAGACAATAGCAAATTACTGTGAAATAGAACAAGCTACAGTAGGAAGTATTTTACTTGGCATGGAAAATGCAGGATTGATAGTTAGAAAGCAGCATGAAGGAAACAGACGTTCTCTTTATGTTTCTCTTACTGATAAAGGTATAGAGGCCGCAGATAATATGCAGATAATTTTTGATAATGTAGAAAATAAGGTTATGCAAAAATTATCAAATGATGAAATTATTTTATTAAAAAATTTATTATTAAAAGTATATGATTCTTTGTCAAATAATAAAAACGGAGCAGAAAATGAGTAAAGAACTAAGAAACAAAAAAAACAAACATTTATTAGAGAGATCTATTTTATTATTGGTTGGGCTTTATATAATGGCTTTAGGAATAGCTTTATCTATTAAAGCATCTTTAGGTACTTCTCCTATATCCAGCGTACCTTATGTTACAAGCAGCATTTCTGGATTATCGGTTGGAGAAACTACTATAATTATTAATATATTATTTATAATTATGCAAATTGTAATACTAAGAAAAAATTATGATTGGTTTCAATTATTACAAGTTCCAGCACTCTTTATTTTTGGAGTAATGATAGATTTTTCTCAGTATTTAATAAGAGATATTTCATATACAAATTATTTTCAGCAATGGATAATTTGTTTTTTAGGAATAATTCTGGTTGGAGTGGGAATCAGTATAGAAGTAATGGCTAAATTGGTTACTACGCCAGGCGAAGGACTAGTACTTGCTATATGCAAAGTATTTCCAGTAAAATTTGGTAATATAAAAATAGCTTTTGATGTTACTTTAGTATTAATATCTATAGTTACTGTTTTAGTTTGTTTAGGACATTTGGAAGGAGTTAGAGAAGGTACTTTAGTTGCAGCTGTTTGTGTAGGATTTATAGCCAGACATCTTAGTAAACATCTTCAAGTATTAGAAGAAAAATATCTATCCTAAATATTTGCCAAAAAAAAATTTTTTTATATATTATAGATATAGCATATATAAATTATTTTTATCTAATCAGCAGTACTATATGTAAAAATGTTTACTATATTATTTTATATGTTATAATTTGTAAAAAAATTAATATAATCGTATTAATTTTTAGAATTTTTTTTACAAAAGTGTTTTTAATCATATTTATATAATATATTATAATATTTGGGTTGTTTATGAAAAATATAATTTTTGTTTTAATTTTTACAATATTAATTTCTTGTATAGTTTATCCTTTAACAGATAATGAAACGCAATTCTTAAAAGCATGTGAAGAAGGAAAGTATGATACAGTAGTTTCTCTCATCAATAAAAAAGTTAATGTTGATACTGTAACAGAAGATGGAGTTACTGGCTTAATGCTTGCTTCTCATAGGGGGCATTCTGCTGTGGCTAGACTTTTACTGAATTCAAAAGCAAATGTTAATATTGCTGATAAGGTTGGATATAATGCTTTGATAATGGCTGCTACAGGCGGCTTCAATGATATTGTAAAGATGCTTCTTAAAAATGGTGCGGATGTGAATTCATATAATATGTACGGAGAAACATCTTTGCATGTTGCCTCATATAATTTGTATGGAGATATAGTTCAGACTTTGATAGATTATAAAATTAATGTTAATGCTGTAAATAATGACGGGGACAATGCTTTAATGATGGTTTTCATGTCTGCTGATAAAAGTGAGAATATGCTTCCTGTTGCTAAGATATTATGCGATAATGGTATTGATGTTAATGCTAAAGATAAGAGCGGAAGAACTGCTCTTGCCTATGTTAAAGAACATTATAAAAAGCCTGAAAGTTTGGTGGAGTTTTTAAATAGTTACGGTGCTTTAGAATAGTGATTTATATTATCATAGTATTTATTTTAATTGTTATTGTATATTATACTAGGATAAAACAAATAAAAAAAGTTAATAATGTTGTTTATGTTTTTGGCTCTTTACTTAGTTTTTGTCTAATCATTGCTGGTAAGATTTCTAATATAAATTTTATAGCTGTAACAAATCCTTTTACTAAAAGAATACATGTTAAAACTAAGCATATTTTTGAAAATATTGATGAGAACAGCAATTTATTCAGGCATGAGCTTGTACATATATATCAAATAGAATATTTAGGATTTTTAAAGTTTTTATTTTTATATATTATTTACAGCATTAGATACGGATATATAAATAATCCATTAGAGAAGCAGGCTGTGTTTTACGAAGATGTAAAAAATTTAAGCAGAGATGATATATATGATGATATCAAATATAATTTTAAAAAATAGAACTTGTTAAAATGCAAAACTTGTATATAATTTATATGCATATTATTTAAGGAAATTAAAATGATAGAACAATTAATTGAAAGAATTCCTAAATTGGAACCTATGAAAAAAGCAATAGAAGATTCTATAAATGAGATAATAAAAAGTTATGAAAATGGCGGTAAAGTTTTAATAGCTGGAAACGGCGGAAGTGCATGCGACAGCGAGCATATAGCAGGAGAGCTTTTAAAAAGTTTTTTGAAGAAGCGTCCTATAAAAGAAGATATAAAAAAAGAGCTTTTGAAAATAGAAGACGGAGAATATATAGCAGATAATTTAGAATCTCCTTTAAGAGCTGTTGCTTTGACATCTCATCTTGGACTTTCAAGTGCATATCTTAATGATAAAGAACCTTATTTAGTTTTTGCTCAGCAATTATTGGGTTTTGGAGATAAGGGAGATATTTTTATTGCTATAAGCACATCAGGAAATGCAAAGAATATTATTTATGCTGCTAAACTTGCCAAGGCTATGGGTATAAAAGTTGTATCGCTTACAAATGAAAATGGAGGAAAACTTGCAGAGATGGCGGATATTGCAATTAAAGCACCAGCAAAAGAAACTCATATAACACAGGAATACCATGAAGCTATATACCATGAAATTTGTATAAGAGTGGAGGAGCATTTCTTTAAAGAAAATAGATAATAATTTTTTATGCAATTTACAAATTTTAAAAAGGGTTTGCAATAATACTTGCAAGCCCTTTATTATTAAATTATGGAATTATTATTTATTGGTTTAATTCATAAATACTGCTAGGTATACTTAATCCTAATTTAGTTATCATATTGGTATTAACTATAAAATTGAATTTATCAACTGTTTCAAGCGGTATATTTTTTATATCTTTAATACCTTCTAGCACTTCTATTGTTTTTTTGGCAGTGAGTTTTCCCATTTCATAATAATCTACAGAATAAGTTACAGTACCTCCTATTTTTGTCATTGAAGCATCGGCACATACAACAGGAATTTTTTCACTTTCTTCTATCATAGCTACATTAGCCATACTGTTTGCTATTATATTGTCAGTAGGTGAAAATATCGCATCAACTTTATTAGCAGCATTTATCATCATTTGCTGTATTTCATTTGCATTAGCTACGGTTAAATCAGTATATTCCAATCCTAAAGAATCTAATTTTTCTTTTGCTAATTTTATTTGGTATGAAGAATTGATTTCGCTTGAACAGTATAATAGTCCTATTTTTTTAGCATTAGGCATTAATGTATGCATAAGTTCAATTTGTTTTTCTATAGGAGGAAGATTTATGGTGCCTGTTACATTGACATTAGGCTTATTTAAATTTGTAACCAATTTTGCTCCTATAGGATCTCCTATGCCTGAAACTATTATTGGTATATCTTTAGTTAAATTTACAGCAGATTGTGCAGAAGGAGTGCCTATAGCTATTATAATATTTTTTTTATCATTAACAAACTTTTGAGCTATTGTATTGCAGTTTGCCTGTTCTCCCTGTGCATTTTGATAGTCTATATCTATTTTTTTATTGCTGTTTTTATAATATTCATTAAGCTCATCTTCTATTCCTTTATATATTAGATCTAATGCCTCATGTTCTATCATTTGGCTTATTCCTATCTTTATTATATCATTATTTTTTTTATTGCTTGCTTTTCCTATGATACTGAAAGTTGTAATCAATACTATAACAAATATTATAATAATATTTCTTTTCATTGTTTTGTCCTTTTAATAAAAGTTTATATTTAATTACTTTATGTAGTAATATTACTATATAAAGTAATTGTTGTCAATACCTTTGTAGTAATTTTTTATTTTTTATATATTGTTGATATATTGTTAAAAAATATATATTATTATTCATTATTAATAATGATATAGGTTATATTTATAATGAAAATACTTTTAATAAAACAAACTTCTCTAGGTGATGTACTTCATGCAACTCCAGTTATAAGAGCATTAAAAAAATGGAAGCCTAATTGTACTATAGATATAGTAACAGATAAACGTGCTTTGGGAATACTTGAGAATAATCCTTATATTAATAAATTATATGTTTTAGATATATATAGATATGAGAGAGATATATTCAAGTCACCATTTAAATTTTTTTCTACAATAGGAGAGTTTTTATCTCATATAAAAGAAGTTAGAAAAGAGAATTATGATATAGCCATGGACTTGCAGGGACTTGAAAGAAGTATAATTTTTTTATATTTATGTCATGCAAAAGAAAAATATGCTAAAGGAAAATGGTTTGGTATTAAAAGTAATTATTATAAGGATATAAATGCAATTGTGGGATTAATATCATTTTTAAAGTTTATCGGCTGTCCTGATGATGGTACGGATTTGGATTATTTTTTACCTAATACAATAGAAGAAGATTTTAATAAAAAACTGGAGTATATAAAAAACAATATAGATAGTAATTTTAATATAAAAGATGAATATATAGTTTTATCTCCATTTTCAAGATGGAACACTAAAGATTTGTCTGTAAATAAAAGCAGAGAGATAATAGAAAGCCTGCATAAATTAATGGACATACAAATAATAGTTTCTGCTGCATCTGATTATGACAAAGAATGTGCTGAAATAGTTAAAGGATTTGATAATGTATTAAATAGTTCTGGGCTTTTTAATTTATCAGAACTTGGATATTTAATAAAAAAGTCAAAAGGAATGGTTACTGTTGATTCTTTTCCAATGCATACGGGATGTGCATTTCAGAAACCTCTTGTAGCTATATTCGGACCTACTAGTGAAATTAGAGTAGGACCTATAGCTAAAAATTCTGAAACTATAAGAGTTGAAAATTTGGAATGTGCAGTATGCTATAAGAGAAAAAATTGTCCTAATAATCATATATGCATAGAAAATTTGGATTCTGATATAATAGCAGAAAGATTAATAAAAAAGATATAAAAAAGAGGCTACAAATAAAGCCTCTTTTTATTTTCTTTATTAAAAATTGAAATAAGAAACCTGAGAAACTATATTATTAGATTTATCTAATACATCCTTGCTTGCATTAGCTCCGTCATTTGCTATTTTTGATGTATCCTGAGTTATTCTGTTTATTTCTATAACGGCAGTATTTATCTGTGATATGCTGTTTTCTTCTTCTATAATTGCATCGGATATCTCTGTTAATAAAGTGAGAACATCATTAACAGATGATTCTATTTGATTTAATATATATGATGATGCCTGAACAGCGGCACTTCCATTTTGTATTTTTTCTATAGTTTCATTAGCTATACTCGTTATATCTTTTGCAGCATTTCCTACATTTAATGCTAGGTTTCTAACCTCAGAAGCTACAACAGCAAAACCTTTCCCCTGTTCTCCCGCACGTGCCGCTTCAACAGATGCATTTAATGCAAGTATATTAGTTTGTAAAGCAATGGATTCTATTATTTTAGTTATGTCAGATATTTTCTTACTAGATTCTGATATTTCTGCCATACTTGATGATGTTGAGTTTATAGCATTAACACCATTTTGTGTAGATTTAGAAACATTTTCACTCATCTTTCTAGCATTTCCTGCATTTTCAGCTGTGTCTTTTAAGGATGAAAATACAAATTCTATAGACCTAGTTAATTCTTCTAATGAACTAGCCTGAGATGTTGCTCTGTCGGATAAATTTATATTTCCATTTGTAATTATGTTAACTGCAGAATTAATGCCGTTTATTTCATTTTTCATTTCATATATAATATCACCAAGTTTTTTCTGCATGCTGTTTAATGCTCTTATAACATCTCCTGTTTGATCTCTTTTATGTAACTCTTTATCATTGAATGATGTATTGAAATTTCCCATAGTCATATTATTTATTATAGATATAGTATTATCTAATGTGCTTGATATAGGAATTGCTATTAAAAGAACTAATGTTGCTTCTATTGCAGACAACACTATAAATACGGATATAATAAGTATAAGAAGTTTTAATAATGATGATTTTAACTCTTTATTGTTTATATTTACAACTAAGTTCCATGCCGTATTTTTTATTTTATATGTTATGTAAGAATAATCTTTTTCTATCCAACTGTAATTATTATTATTTAATATATCATTTTTATGGGAGGATATATTATTATCATTAAATATATTTTGTTTTAATACATAACTCTCATTCTTATTAAATAAATATAATCCTGATTCATTTATAATGCTTACATCATAATTATAATTCTTTATTTGTTCTAATATACCTTCAATTGTTTTTATAAAATCTACGTCAATTCCAACTATTCCATATAATTTTCCGTCAATATATATAGCTTTTGAAAATGTTATTACTATATTTCCATTTACAGCATCTATATAAGGTTCAGATATTACTATTTCTCTTGAATTCAAAGCTTTATTATACCATTCTTTAGTAGTTTGGTCATAATTGCTTGGAAGTTCTCCAAGCGTATTTAGTACGGTTCCTCCGTCTTTATATGGTATAGTATCAGCATAAAATATATTCATCAAATCTTTTTCATTTTTTAATACATTAGCAAATACTTCTAATAATTTGTTTCTATCTGTTTCTTTTTCAACATAAGAACAAAATATATTAATTCTTCCGTATATTGAGGCAATATTATTTTCTAATGCTGATGATATATCGCTTATATTGTATATATTTGAGTTTATGAATCTTGTTTTGTATTGAGGCAGGTATATTATATATATGATAGTGCATATTATAAATAGTGCTGTCATATATGGTATTAAGAATTTTAATACTAGACTATTTTTCTTATTCGTCAAATTTTTTAACATAAAGATAAACCCCTTTTGATTAAAAACCAATAAAAACTAAAATAACAAGTAGATAAATAATATATTATTATAGGAAAATAGTAAATAGCATATATAAAAATTACGTTTGGATAAAATATGTATTTTACTTGATATTTATCTAAGTATAAATAGATTTACTTATAAAAATGAATTACATATTGACTTTAATATATTTTTATGTTATTATAATATATAATTTCAATTATTTTATTTAGGGTAGATTAAAATGTATTTATCAGCAAATGTTTTGATATCATTGTATTTCTATAATAATTTTGATTTTCCCGAGATATTGTCATTATAATAAACCGTGAGTTTATTCCAAAAGTCTTTTTTTAAATAAAAATATTTATTATATTACACTTAATTTTTAAGGATGTTTTATGGATTTTAATGTTAGTAGAAGTTTATTTCTAGGAGATATTCCTATAGGAAAATCTTTTTTCTTTAGATTAGAGAATTCTCTTTTAATTTCAAGTAAGGATGATATCATAGAAATAGTATCATTTTATGATAATTTAGAGTATGATTTAAAATCTTATTGTAAGTTTAAAGGAGAAACTTTTTTTGATAAGAAAAAAAATAAAGAACTTTACAGTTACTATATCAAGAAAAAGTCTGGCAATAGTTTTCCTAAATTTGATTCTAATAAGATTGAATTATCCAGTTATCCTACATCAAATATAGGTCTTGCTCCAAGAAACAGTGTTCCTGAAAATGGTTCTCCTGATTATGGATTTGATTTAAATTATAAAGAAGATATATGGAATAATAATATAACAAAACTTTATGAAGATACTAAAAGAAGTCAGTGGAATAGTTCTGTTGATATAGATTGGAATGAAATACCTGATTATGATAAAGACATGGAATTTGCAATAGCACAAATTATGACTTATTTAACTGAAAATGAATTTTCGGCTTTATATGTACCTAGTAAATTTGTATCTAAGGTAAGTCCTTATTTTTATGAAATTCCTTTATTTTTATCTTCATTAATGAATGATGAAGCAAGACATATAGATGCTTTTATTAGAAGAGCTAATATAAATGGTATGGGGGTTCAGTATTCATCCATAATAACCCAAAATTCTTTATATACTTTATATGTTGAAAATAATTACTTAAAATCTAGTTTTTTACTTCATATAATGGGTGAAGGAACTTTTTTGGATTTATTAAGTTTTTTAGAAAAATATACTCAGGATGAAGCTACTAAAAAACTTTTAAGATTAGTTAGGATAGACGAATCAAGACATGTTGCTTATGGAATGAATCATGTTAAACAGGTATTAAAGTATAATCCAAAGAAAGTAAATATTTTAAAAGAAGCTGTTTTTAAAAGAAAAGAATATTTAGACGAGTTAAACGGAGAATCCACACTTTTAATAGAATCAATGGCTTTTCTTGCAGGCGGAGGAACATCTTATAATCAATATAGAAAAGGCATGGAGCTTATCGGAGAGCTTAAAGAAAAAATGCATAATAATAGGGTTCAAAGGCTTGTTGATATCGGTATAGATGAAGAGCTGGCTGTTGATATATCTAAAAGACATACGCCTAATTTTATGTGATATTTATATACTTTATTTCAATTACAAATATTTAAAAAAGGAGAATAAAAAATGAGTAAAGTTTTTGACGATGCAATTGAATTTGCTAAAAAACATGTTGCACCTTACACAGAAGATGTGGACAAAAATGCAAGATTTCCAAAAGAAGCTTATGGAGAATTAAGAAAACAAGGTTATATGGGACTAATGGTTCCTAAAGAGTACGGCGGTATGGGCGGCGGAGCTAAAGAACATGCTGAAGTTGTTCATGCTTTGGCTAATTATTGTGCTACTACAGCTTTATGCTATATGATGCATAATGTAGCAACTTTATGTATTGTATTTTTTGGTACTGATGAGCAGAAAAAAGAGTTTTTGCCTAAAATTGCAAAAGGAGAAATAGCTTTAGCTTTAGCATATAGTGAAAGCGGAAGCGGTACACATTTTGGAAGCCCAGATATGACAGAAACTAAATCAGGAGATAAAGTAATACTCAAAGGAAGAAAAAGTTTTGTAACAAGTGCTTTATTCGCTGATTATTATTTAACTCTTACTAATTCATGTGAAAATAAAGGAACTCTAAATAACTGGTTAGTAAGCCATAAATTAAAAGGCATGGTTCATGAAGAAAATAAATGGGACGGTTTAGGTATGAGAGGTAATGCTTCTATGCCTGTTTGCTATAATGATGTTGAACTTGATACTCTTTATAGAATAGGAAAAGAAGGCGATGGCGGAAATCAGGCTATGAGTATTACTGCATATTTTGTATTCGGTTTAGGAGCTGTTTACAGCGGACTTGCGAAAGAGGCTTATAACTGCATATTGGATTATACAAAAAACAGAAAATATACAGATGGAAGATCTTTGTCTGATATAGAAATGGTTAGAGTAAATTTAGCTGAAATATATACTAGAATGCAGTCAGCTGTTGATTTCACTTTTGCTGCTGCTTCTGCTGTTGAAAACAAACAAGCTGATGCTACTTTAAAAGTGTTCGGATGCAGAATTAACTCTATTGAAGCTGCTATATACTGCTGTGAAAAAGCTATGAAATTGGGCGGCGGTAATGCTTATGCTAAGAGACTTCCTTTAGAAAGATATATGAGAGACTCTTTAGCTGCTCCTGTTATGGCACCTGGAATTGATGTATTAAAAACTTGGCTAGGTGATGCTATTGTTTTATAATATATATAAAGTTATTTTAAGGAGATAAAATGAAAACATTATTACTTGGTGCGGTTGCTTATGATCCTAAAGTTGTTGGTGTATGGGATATAATAAGAGATTATAGTAATGAACATGGTTTGAAACTTGATTATGTTTTATTTTCAAATTATGAGCGACAAGTTGATTCTTTATTAAAAGGTCATATAGATATAGCTTGGAATACAAATGTAGCTTGGATTAAAGTTTTGCATGCTACTAATGATAAAGCTAGAGCTTTGGCTATGAGAGATACTGACACAGATTTTACAAGTAAATTTATTGTTAGAAAAGACAGTAAAATAAAAGAATTATCTGATTTAAAAGGTAAAAAATTTGGAGTTGGAAGCTTCGATTCATCACAAGCTGCTATACTTCCTATACATTACATTAAAGAATCTGGTTTATCAATAAAAGAGATAGAACTTAATGCAGAATGCGATCCTAATTGTGTTAATATAGTTCGCTATAATACAGATTTGGGAAAACATGGTGATACTGGAAAAAGTGAATGGCATGTATTAGATGATATTAAAAGCGGTGCATTAGATGCTGGAAGTATAGGTTCTACTACTTGGATACGCATACTTGAAGAAGGGTTATATCCTGATGGAGAGTTGGTATCATTCTATACTAGCCCTGAATTTTGTCATTGTAATTTCACAGTTATGCCTGATTTTGATAAAGAACTAGGCGATTCTTTTGTGAAAATGCTTACTTCTCAAAGCAAATATGATCCTATAATTAAAAAAATGATGGCTATGGAAGGATTGAATGAATGGGTTGTAGTAGGTGAAAAAGAACTTAGAGGATATGATTCTTTATATACTGCTATGAAAGATCAAAAATTGCTGTAACTATCTTTTTATTTTTTATATAAATTGTAGGGACTTGGACTTTCTATTAATTTTTTAATTAATAGAAAGTCTATTATTTTATATTAATCAATTGACATAATACATTTATTTAAGTATAATTAATTCTATGAATAAGTATCTTTTAATACATAAATTGATTAACGCTTCAATTATTATGCTTTTTCCAATAGCGGCATACTATATTATAGAACATAATAATATTAGAAACGGAGTATACGGTATTGTATTTATAATTATAAATATAATAGAAATAGCTTTATTTATTTCTTTTGTAGCAGCAGCTTCAAAATGTGAATGGGGTACCAGAAAACAGCATGCCATTGTAAAGGCTGTTATTTCATTTTTTATATATGCTGTTATGATTATATTAACTATTATATCTATAATAATATAAATTAGGTTTGGTTTTATAAATGCAGAAAATTTTAATGTTTATATACACTGTATTTGGTTATTTGATTTATCCTATAATATTTATATGCTTTTCTATAATGATGATATTTAATAAACCCATAAGAAAGGGGGCTTTATCAAGATTAGGATTTATATACCCTAAAGAAAATAGTAAAAATGCTGTTTGGATACATGCAGTGAGTGTAGGTGAGATAGTTGCTGTAAAAGAAATAGTACTTACTTTAATAGATAGGGGATATAGTGTTTATTTGTCTACTACTACAGTAGGCGGATATGATATAGCTAAAAAAAATTATGGAGAAAAGGTTGAATTATTTTATTTAACATTAGATTATCCTCACATGATAAACAAACTCATCAATTTAATATCACCTGAATATGTAATGATAGCTGAAATTGAAATATGGCCTACATTTATATATTTGCTTCATAAGAAATTGATTCCTCTTTATCTTATAAATGGAAGAATTGGAAAGAAGGAAATAAAAGGATATAAAAATTTCAAGTTTTTCTTTAAGCCCTATTTTAACATGTACACAAAAATCCTAGCTCAAAGTAATATAGATAAAGAAAACATGATTGGTATAGGAATGCCTGAAGGTCTTATAACAGTTACGGGTAATTTAAAATATGATATTAATTATTATGCCGATGAAAAAAAAATAGATGATTTGGAAAATAGAATACCTGTAAACAAATTCGTTATAACTGCAGGAAGCACTCATTCAAATGAAGAGGATATTATATTAAAGGCTATAGATTTGCTTGGTATAAAAGATAAAGTGTATATTGTAATAGTTCCAAGGGATATTAACAGAGGAGATGATATAAAAAATACTGCTTCTAAATTAGGTTATGATTTGCCTCTTTATACTGATTATGAAAATAGTTCTGAGGATGGAATAATAATCGATACTATAGGGGAATTGCTTAATTGGTATAAACTTTCAGATTTGGTTATTATGGGCGGTACTTTTATAGGCAATGTAGGGGGGCATAATATACTTGAAGCTATATATTTTAAGAAGCCTGTTATAGTCGGCAAATACATGTATAATTTTATAGAGATTTATGAGTATATGAAAGATGCTGTATTTACTTGCGAAGATAAAAATAAATTGCATGAAACATTGGAAATAGCATATAAAAATAAAGAACTTAGAGATGAATTGTCTGAAAAAGCATATAATCTTTTAATACAAAACAATGGAGCTTCAAAAAGAACAATAGGTATTATAGATAAATATCAAGGTATAGTATCAATGTCCATTTAAAACTAATTAAGTACAAAATATAAATATCATACTATGGTATAGTATTATAAAATATATTTTTTATTGACTTTTATGTGAAAATATCTTATACTAGTTAATGAGGTTTATGAATGTTATAATAATATTATTGATTAGTATTTTCTGATAATTTTATTTTCTTTTATAAATCTTTTTTCTAAAAAATTAAGGAGAAATATATGAAAAAGTTTGTATTAATTAGTTTATTTCTAATGATATCGTCATTAGCATATTCTCATTCCCTAGGTCTTGGAATGTACATTCCATTAGGCGGAAGTATTCCTAGTTTTTATCCTGAAAGCAGCGTTGATCCAAGTGTATCATTTAGTCCTAAAACGGCATTTGAAGTTGGCGTTATATTTCAGCCTAGAGTTAATTTTAATATAGGAGATGGAACTCATACAATATCTTTAGGTTTGGATGTAGGATGGTATAGGGATACATTTAAATTTATAACAGCTGATTCTAGAAATTATACTCATGAATTTGACAGTGTTATGACAGGACTTAATTTAGAATGGCGTCCTTTATTATTTCAATTGGGTATTGGAGGAGGTGTAAAAATTCCTTTCTCTGGTAAATATACTGAAGGAGATAGTGATAGAAAAATATCAGCTCTTTCTGGAAGATTCAATGATGTTTTAATACCTTATGTTAGACTTTATACAGGAATAAATATAGTATTTGTTAGTTTATCATTATATGTTAATTTTGATATACCTTATATAGGCGTAAAAAATAATGTGGGTTCTTTAGGTTATGGATATATGTATCCTGGAAAATTAGGCTCTGTAGATATAGGAGCTCAATTAGGCATACATTTAGACTTGTTTAAATTTGGAGATACTGAAAGAAAAGAAGTTATAGAAATTTAATTATCTTATATCGAAGAAAGTTTTATTATAAAATGGGGGATATATAATAATGTATCCCTCTATTTTTTATAATTATTAATAAAGTCGCTTGCTGCATATAATGAACCTATAACTAATGCAGGAATATTTTTTTCTTTTGATAGTTTTTTCATGCATTCTGCAGCTTCATTAAAGTCTGGTATATGTATTACATTGCTTCCGTCTTTTAAATATTCATAAACTTTATAACTATCAGTTTCTTTATAAGTTATGTTATTTGAAGAACTTAATATTATTATAGAATTATATTGTTTTAATACATCGCACATTCCTGAAATATCTTTTTCGTTCAGAGGTGCAAATAATATTATAATATCTTTATACCATTTATATATAGTTTTTAATACCCTATCTAATGATTTTGCATTATGGGCACCATCTACTATTATGTCTGGATTTCTCTGCATAAATGTAAGGCGTGCTTTTATATCAAATGTTTTTAATGATTCTATGGCATTTGAATATATTTTTTCAGTATTTTTAATATTTTTTACATTTTCTATTAATATTCTAAATGCTTTGAATGATAATGAAATATTTTCTGCCTGATGTTCTCCAAGCAATGACGTATTAAAAATGTATTCTTTGCCTTTTTCTTTGTATATAAACTCTAAATTTTCACTAGTATTTTTTATTATTTCAGCATCAAAATCTTTTTTAAAAATATATAATTTAGAGTTTTGTTTTTCTGATATATTTTTTATTATATTTATAGAACTCTCTTCCTGATATGCCGATATTACTGCTGAGTTAGGCTTAATTATTCCAGCCTTCTGCTCTGTTATTTTTTCTATTGTATTGCCAAGTATTTGAGTATGATCATAGGATATAGAAGTTAATATACTTATAGATGAGGCAACAACATTAGTGCAGTCTAATTTACCTCCTATTCCTACTTCTATACAGGCATAATCTACTTCCTGCATATAAAAATAATATAATCCTATTATAGTAAATATTTCAAATACGGTTATATTTTCGTATATATAATTATCATTATCTACTATATCCTTTATTCTTTTTGTTATATAAGTGAAGTCTTTTTCGCTTATCCATTCATCATTTATTGATATTCGCTCTCTTTCATCTATTATATGGGGTGATATGAATGCCCCAGTTTTAAACCCAGAATATTTTAGCATGTGAGATAATGCTAAAGTAGTTGATCCTTTTCCCTTAGTTCCTGTTATATGTATTACTTTAAATGTCTGTTTATAGCCTAATATATTTAATATGTTTTTTACGTTATTTATATGGTCAAAACCTTCTTTATGCAAGTTTTTTTTTCCCATAAAAGAATATATATAGTTAAGAGAATCTCTTATATTTAATATTTCCATACGTTATATCCATGTTTTTAATTATTTATTATCAAAAGTTTTCTTAAAAAAATTTCTAATTAAGATAACATATTTTGTAAAAGACTGCAATAGAGTTAATTTTTCCATTTTTATTATGAAATTATATTTTATTTTTTGAATTTACATATTGTTATAATTGAATTTTAATATTTTCTTTACATAAAATTTACAATATAAGTAATTTTTGTATTATATGTATTGTAAATATCTAGTTTTTTATAATAATTGTAAAAATAATGTAAAATAATTGTAAAAAAATATTGCATAAAATCGCTAATCTGCTATAATAATAATTGTAAAGAGATTTTACAATACACCGCATAAGGAGATACATTATGACAAACACTTTAAACCTTTTTATAAAAATAACACCTAGCCAATTACCAGAAAATACTAGAAGATTTATAGCTGCTAATTACAGCAAAACAAAAATAGTTTATATTGATAAAATTAAAGATGAATACGAAATAAAACTAAGCAATGGAACTTATATTAATTTTGATAAAAGAGGAGATTGGAATTATATAAGCAGCGATGATGCAATATCAGAAAATGCTTTGCCTAAAAATATAGCTGACAGAGTTAAATCTGTAATGAAAAAATATAAAGATAAAAAAGTATTTGTATTTGAAGTTAATAAAAGAATAAATTTCTATAGAGTAAGATTAAGCAATTCATTAGATTTATGTATAGGCTATAACGGAGAATTATTAGCATAAGTTTTTTTCATTTGTATCTCTTTAATTAATATAGTATTTCGGTTTAGATCTGCAAATAGGTTTAAACCGATTTTATTATACATAATATTGACATAAAAATTGATATATTGTATAATATTTACATTATGAATAATATATTAACACAGCACACAGCACACAGCACACAGCACACAGCACACAGCACACAGCACACAGCACACAGCACACAGCACACAGCACACAGC